>NZ_VIRJ01000001.1:0-623525 GCF_006874435.1 Microbispora sp. KK1-11
CGGAGACACGGCCACCAGGGTAGAGACATGATCGATTTAGTGCGCACTTTTCGCCGTTCCCGAGGGGAAACTACGAGGTCAGCGCGTTGTACTCAGCGGCGATCCTGAACCGTGAGCCAAGTCAGGTTGTACTCAGCGGCGATCCTGAACCGTGAGCCAAGTCAGGTCTCAGGGTCTCGGGTCACTCCGGGACCCTTCGCCGATTGAAGCACGAAAGGCCAAGCTCGAAAATGATGAGCATTTGAGCAATAGGCGGTCGAATTGCTGCATCGGCCGCGGGTGGCGCGACCGTAGAACCTTCCGAGGGCGGCAGGGCAAAGCCGGACATGTGAGAGCTACCGCGGTAAAGGGGGAAGAAGCTTAGCTAGGAACGCTTGAGTAGCCGGATCGGCGGAATAGATAACTGTGCCAACCAGTCCTCGTGTGAGCAAGACCCTGTATGTATTCCGAATCAGCAGGTCGGCCTGTCGGTCGGTAATGTTGGATTTCATAAGAGCTGGGTCTTTGCTGGCCTTGCGTACGGTGATTAACCTACCGTTGCGATAGACGAGATCGGGCCCGATGATGACGCCGCTCCAATCGTAATCGAAGCCTTGTGCGGTGTAAACGGTTCCTACCTGCCCGAAACCGCCGGGCAGTGTCGCCCACAGTGCGCTGCTGGGAGCCTCTCTGGCTGGGCGATCTCCTTTAGCAGTCCATGGTCGAGCCCATGTGCCGATCCGCACATCGGGGACCAGGGTGTCATCTGTCTTTGGGGCGCTCCACTGCCAGCAATATCCCGCGGTGATCCGTGCGGAATGGCCTTTTTCGAGTTTTCCCCTCAGGAATTCTTCCAATTGATGGGGGGTTTCGGCAAGCGCGATGCTGAAGAGGTTCTCTTCCGTCCATCCCTGGGCTTTTTCGTTGCCCAATCCCAAGAGATTCTCGACCCATCGCTCGTATTGGAGGCTACCACCAGAGCGGAATTGTCCATCGAGATCTACCGTGTGTACAGCGATACCAGTCACCTGGGCGTGTGCCTGGATAGCGTCCACCGTCCCGACCTCGCCTGGGCGGACTACTTGACGTTCGTCCAGTAGGAATACCGGCACCCAAGCAGCAGAGATGAGCTCCTCTACCTGTCGGCGGCCCGTACGGGCGCCCGCCGGTGTGAACCTGTTAGCTGAAGTCTCTCGTATGCGATGAGCTTCATCGCAAATGAGAACGTCTAACTCGTTTGGTGCTGCGTCACTGAAGCTATTGAAGTATCTGAACAACGCTTTCTGCCGGGCAGATCCTTTAGCAACCTGTCGTCTCAGGGCCTGTGTGAACGAGTGTGATCCTGTGGCGTGCATAACGCGGTACCCACTCCTATGCAGCTCGCCCAGCAGGGCCAAGCCGATCGCGCTCTTGCCTGATCCCACCCCTCCACTGACGATCACGACAGACTTAGTCTTGGATCTACGGGCCTTTTCGACAGCATGAAGGACGAGCTCATATGCTAGGCGCTGTTCGTCGAGCAGAACAAATGGATTCCGATTCCGTAGCTCTTCGGTAGCCACCTTGAACAGTGCTGGCGACGGGTGAATGTTACTGGAGAGCAGCTGCTCTGCGGCCGTCTTCCCATCAAGTTCCGCGAAACGTGACTTGAGGAAGCTCCGAAATTCGCTGCGACGGGATCCACTGAAGACGTTGTACTGGGCACGGCTGATTTGGTAGAGGTCGTGAATGTCGGAGTCGACCGCGTCATACAGATAGACGGCATCATGGACGGCACCCTGCAAGCCGCTCGCCTTGAGGAGATCGGCCATGTAATCGCGATAGGCGCGTACTTGGAGGGCTGGGTGGAGTACGGGGAGTTCGGATATGCCGGGAACGACAACGAGATCAGAATCACCTTCGTAAAGACAAGCGCGCCGCCAATGCTTAAGTTCGATGATCATATAGGCGTCGTGACCCGTGGCGCGGTCGACGCCGGCGAGGACTACATCGGCCCGCTTACTCGTGGAAGGCAGCTGGTACTCGATCAGCACCTCTATGTCGCCGAGGTCGGCTTCGACCAGATCACAGGCCAGCAGTCGCAGAGCGCGTTCTTGAACGAGGCGCTCGCCGGGACGGTCCGTCCTTTCTGCGATGCATTGCTCGTTCGAGGCGGAAGCGCCGAGCCCGCGAGCAACCGCTGGCCTTGCTGCGAGATCTCGTGCCTTTCGGCGCACTCCTACCCGCCCGTGATCCGACATGTTCAGTGCTCCCATGATTTAGCGCTGTCCCTGGCAGTGGTTGGGACTGTTCCTCTGGTGGTGGCTCTAGCACCGCCACCACCAGAGGTAGTCACCTAGCCGTCAACGCTGCGGGGCGAGTTCGGCCAGCCAATCCAGGAAACCGGTCAATTGTGCGAGTTCCGGCTCCGGAAGCGGTCGGGGTTCGTCGTCGTGGTAGTGGGCGAACTTGTTACGGATCTTTCGGACGGCTCGCAGTTCGGCGACGAAGATGCTCTGATCGAGGCGCCAGTGGAGCCCTGTCCAGACGTTGGCGCGGCCAAACACCTGTTCTACATCGAAGAGAGTCAGATCTCGTACCGATCTGATTCCCGTCTTGCCGGTCGCCGCCTGAAGGTCCTCGACGGTAGGGCAGGCCTGTTCGAGAATTTTGCGAAGGCGGCGTTCGATCTCACCGAGAATCGCGTGTGGTCCCGTGCGATCCTCCATGGCATCAACGAGATCGGCCAGCGTGACGATTCCGCTGATCATTCCGCTCTCGTCGCGGACGATGGCAAAGCGGTGCTGCCGAAGCAGGGGGAGAACCTTCCTCACCTCCGCGTCCACGGACACCTCCTGGACCGGCCGTGTCGCGGAGGCGAGGGTGAGCTCCTGGCCAGCGATGCGGACGAGCGCGATCGACTCCAGCGTGACGGCGCCGATCAGAGACGCTCGGTCAGCGAGCACTGGGAGCTGGCTGTACTTGTATCGCGTCAGAAGCGTCTCCGCACGCGTCAGCGTGTCGTCCGGGCAGACGCTGACGAGCTTCGAGAGTCGGGCGGTGGGGAGATGGCCGATGCGCAGCACGATGCTGCCGTCGCCGTTCATCGACGATCCGAGAGGTCGAGGACGAGCGAGCAAGGGCACGCTAACGCGGCCATGCGTCTGCACAGCATGGACTACTCCTACGGGTGAGGGCTGCCCTGAACCGCTCTTGCGGCGGGAGCCCGGTGGGCCGTACGTGTCACTGGACACCATAGTGGTGCCGTACGACAAGCGCGGGGGAGTTTCAGGTGGGAGCAGCCCCCGGTATGAGGTGGCGTCGCTCACCGAGCGCCGAACTCAAACTGCTGCGATCTTGCCCCGGGTGATGCCGTAGCCATCCACGCAGGTCTTGGACTTGTTTCCGTTCATCGCGAAGATGCGATCGCGAAGCCGAGAGTCTCGGGGCACGCCGGACCCTTGAGCGTTTCCGGGGCGGGTCTCATCCCGCAGAGGCGTCGAAAACCGCGGCGCGACCTGGGGAAACGCGACCAAGGTCATCCCGCGCATATCCCGTGACTGGCGACAAACCGCGGCTCTCGGTGGCCTAGGGCTGCATGTCAGGCAAGCATGATCGATAGAGAAGCCGCAGCTCAGGCAGGGTTTCCCTGATCAAACGTGGTAGGGCGGGTGGGACTTGAACCCACGACCCACGGATTATGAGTCCGATGCTCTGACCGGCTGAGCTACCGCCCCGCAATGGTGGAGTCTCTCACAACTTAGCGGGTGTGGGGATCTGTGCGCGGAGGTGAGCGGCGGCCTTCGGCCCTGGGCGTAATCGCCGCCCGATCACCCTGTCGTGATCGCCCGCAGTGGGGTGCGGCTGCCGTGGTGAGAGTCGTGGGGCGTATGTCCGGGTATGTGACTGTTGAGGCGACATCGCTCCACAAGACGGCTCTGCGAAACGTGGCTCCGCAACGAATCGGGGGTGCCCCGTGGGGAGACGACTGGCGGGCGTCTGCGTGCTTCTCCTGATGTCCCTTCCCGCCTGCGGGCAGGGCGGGCGGCAGCCAGGAGCGGAACTCGGAGCGGTCGGCGACGTGCGGGAGGGCTTCACCGTCGGCCTGCTGCTCCCCGGCGAGGGACCCGACCGGCCTCTGTTCACGCGGGCCCTGGCGTCCCTCTGCCCGCGCTGTCATGTCCAGTACGCGAACGCCGCGGGCGACCGGGCCAGGCAGGGGCGGCAGATCGGCCGGATGCTGGCCGACGGCGTGCGGGTGCTGGTCCTCGGCGCGGTGGATCCCGGGGCGGCCGCCCCCTGGGTGGCCAGGGCCAAGCTGTCCGGGGCGAAGGTCGTCGCGTACGACCGGCTGGCGAACGGGCCGGTGGACGCCTACGTGGCGACGGACCCGGCGCGCGTCGGGCGGGAGCAGGCGCTGGCCCTGCTCGGCGCCATGAAGGTCGCGGGGCCGGTGCTGCTGCTGAACGGCCCCGCCACAGACCCGTACGCCGAGACGGTGAAGCGGGGCCTGCACGCCGTGCTCGACGGCCGGGTGACGATCGGCTGGGAGCGGGACCTGACGCGGCCCGACGAGGCCGTACGCGAGGTGGCGGCGGCCGTCGCCGCGCTCGGCGGGGCCGCGAAGGTGGGCGGTGTGTGCTGCGCGAGCGACGCGGTGGCCGAGGCCGTCGCGGCCGAGATGGCGCGGGCGGGAATGGCCGGGGTGCCGCTGATCGGGCATGGTGGGCGGCCCGCGGCGCTGGGACGGGTCAGGGCCGGCACGCAGACCGCCACCGTCCGCACCGACGTCGCGGCCGAGGCGTCGGCGGCCGCCAGGCTGGCGGTCGAGGTCGCGGGCGGCAGGACCGTGTACGGCACGGCCGTCGTGTCCAACGGGACGACGGTTTCGATCCCGGCCGTGCTGGTCCCGCCCGCCGTGGTCACGAAGGCCACGGCTCACGAGGCCCCCGCCCCCGGGACCGCCCGCGGACAGGACGCGCGACCCCACTGAGACGCCGGTCAGGGGCGCGGCGCGGGCCGCCGGCCGAGTCCGCGGGCTGCGTGAACGCCCGGCCGTCCTGGCCCGTCCCCCGTTCGGCCGGCCAGGACGGCACGGTACGCGGCCCGGCGCCGAAGGCGTCGGCGCACAGTTGCGCGAACCAGCCCAGACCGGGCAGCAGCAGGACCCACCCGGCGAGCGCCCAGCCGAGATGGAGGTGCGAGGCGGCGTGGGCGAGGGCCGCCACCCCCTCGGCCCGCAGCCCGTCCGCGCGCTCGTACGTCATCCGCCGCAGGCCCCGGGGATGTTCCTCGGCCGGGCGCACCCGGAGAGCGACCGGGGCGTGGCGCAGGATCCACCTGCCGACGGGCGCGCACTGCCCGCAGGTCGCCGACACATGGACGACCGCCTCCGTCATGGCGGGGGAGGGCCGCAGACGGGGCAGCCAGGCCCGCACGGCGGACCGGTAGGCGACCCACGCGCCGCCGAAACGGCCGGCGAGCTGCTCGCCCTCGTGCCAGGCCGCGAGCCCGGCGCCGTACGCGACGGCCACGCCGGCCGCCGCGAGGAAGCGGACGTCCAGTGTGCCCAGAAGCAGGTAGCTCGCCGTCATCGACACCTGCATCGGATTGCGCACATAGGCGTACGGCCCGCTGGTGACGAGGCGGCGCGGCGCGTCGTACGGCAGCGGCGTGCCGCCCGCCGCCGCGAACTCCCGGACGGCCGCCAGGCCGAGCGTCAGCGGCGCGGCCAGCACCTGGACGCCGAGGCCCGCGAGCCAGGCGGGCTGCCGCCACACCCCGGTGAGCAGGACGGGAAGCCCGAGCATGAGCCCGCCCGCGAGCACCGCCTGCAGCGTCGCCCGCCCGGCCGCGAAGACGCCGCGGACGGTCCAGCGGGCGAGCAGGAGGCCGGGCGCCAGGCTGAGCGCCACCGCGAGCGCCTCGCCGTACAACCAGTCGCCGCCGAGCCGTACGAGCGGGCGGGCCAGGGGCATGAACGCGAGGTCCAGCCAGGTGAGCGCGAGGACGGTCAGCGGGAGCGGGAGGCGGCGGGCCGCGTGCGCGGGCAGCGCCCCCCACAGCAGCGCCCAGCCGAGCAGCAGGTCCACCGGGACGCCCTCCACCACCGCGCCCCGGGCGGAGAAGGACCACCAGCCGGCCCGCACCGCGATCACGTTGACCAGGGCGAGCGCGAGCAGGTTCCAGGCCGTCGTGAGGATCATGGCGGCGAGCGCCCGTTCGGACGGGCGGCGTACGGCTGTCGCGACCAGGACGGCGGCGAGCGGGCCGAACAGGGCCGCGCCCCGCAGGAGCCCGATCGCGGAATCCGCCATCGCAGGGCCGGTGGACACCATGTCCGCGATCACGAGGTGAAGGTCGCGGCGAGGTAGCCGGCCGCCTGGGTCGCGGCGTACCGCTGGAGCGGCCCGAAATACCAGCCCGGGTCGAAGGTGCGCCGGTAGCGGAAGGTCACTTCGAGCCGCCGTCCCCGCCAGCGGAACTCGGCCTCGCGCAGGTCCATCCACCGGGCGAGGGTCGTGTCGCGCTCCACCCGGAAGACCACCCGGCCGGGGGCGCGCCCGGCGACCCGCAGTGTCATGGCGCGCGGCTCGAGCGGAGCGTTGATCCCGAGGGACCGCCGGGGTGTGAACGTGATCGTCCGGGTGTCCCCGACGGCGAGTCCCCGACCGTCGGAGCCGAGCGGCCGGGGGAAGCCGAGCCGTAACAACGACGAGGTGACCGGGCCGAAGGCGGGTGGCCGGGCCAGGGCGGCCTCGATGTCCGTGTCCCGCGCCGCTGTGGCGACCGCAGTGACCTCCTCGTCCCGCGGCAGCGAGGTGACCGGCGTCGCCCCTTCGAGCAGGGCGGCCAGGAGCAGCGGGGCGACGACGGCCACGGCGTGCCCGCCCCTGCGGCGCGTGTAGTCGATCGAGACGCCCACGAGCAGGCCGACGAAGTAGAAGAGCGGGGCCGACATCAGCAGGCAGACGACGCCCTCGCCGAGCAGCGGGCCGGCCAGCGCGAGCCCGATGGTGATCGTGGCCATGGCCGTCCCGGTGGCGCTCTTCGGCCGCGCCGTGATCGCCACGGTGATCGCGATGGCCGCCGGGATGCCCACGTAGAACAGCGAGGTCTGCTCCAGACGGCCCGCGTGGAGCACCTCGTAGAGCAGGTAGGCGGCGAACAGCCCGGCCAGCGTCACGACCAGCACGAGCCGGGGCCGCGTCGGGTCTTCCGACTCCATACGGCGCTCCTTGAGCGAGAGATTTAATCGAGTGATTAAACCGTATGATGAGGATCGAGGGCGCTGTCAAGGGAGGCGGGTTGACGACACGGCGGGACTCGGGCGCGGAGACGCGCGACCGGCTCATCGAGGCGGCGGCGGAGACGCTGAAGACCCAGGGGTACGCGGGCACGAGCGCCCGGACGATCGCGAAGGCGGCGGGTGTCAACTCCGCGCTGGTCTTCTACCATTTCGGCGGCGTCGACCCGCTGCTGCTCGCCGCCCTCGACCGCTCGTCGGAGGAGCGCATGCGGGCCCATCGGGAGACCGTCGCGGGAGCCGCGACGCTGGAAGAGCTGGTGGAGGCCGCCACCCGGGTCTACAGGGCCGACATCGAGGGCGGGCACATCACGCTCTTCTCCGAGCTGGTCGGCGCCAGCATCGCCCGCCCCGAGCTGCGGGCGGAGATCGTCAAGCGGGCCGACCCCTGGATCGACTTCGTGGAGCAGACGCTCGAGCGGGTGATCGGCGGCTCTCCGCTGGCCCGGCTCCTGCCCCCGCGCGACGTGGCGTACGCCGCGATCACGTTCTACCTGGGCGTCAACCTGTTCACGCACCTCGACGCCGACCGTACGCGGACCGAGGCGCTGTTCGGCCTCGCGGCGCGGGTGGCGCCGCGCGCCCGGCTGCTCACCCTGCGGATGCCCCGGCGCCGCCGCCCGGCCTCCACAGAATCGCCGGAATGAGAGGGCCGCGGTCGCACCGGGGTGCGACCGCGGCCGGGAACAGCCGGTTCACTCCTCTTCGTCGGAGGGGGCGGGGGCGTCGGACGGGCGCAGGCGCTCCCAGAGGAGGAACGCGCCGCCGACGACGAGCATCGCGATGCCCGTCCACAGGTTGATGCGGATGCCCTCCGCCTTCTGGATCTCCTGGGTGCCGTCGAACAGCCCGGTGACCGTGAGGATCAGTCCGTACACCAGGAACAGACCACCGATCACGCGGCGGATGTCGAAGAGCCGTTGCGGGGCGGCCATGCAAACCTCCTAGAGGAAGGGCAGGTAGAACGCCGCGGCGAGGACCACCGCCCCGGCGCCGAGGATCACGGGGGAGCGATACCAGGCGGCGTCTCCCGCCAGCGCGTCGTCGGAGACGGACGCGTCGCTCAGGCCGTAGACGAGCCCGCGCAGCTCGCTGTCCGGCTTGGGGGTGGTGGCGAGCGTGACCACGACGGAGACGATCGCGTCGACCACGAAGGCGATGCCGGCGCCCCAGAAGCTCGCGTTCAGCTCGGTGCCGAAGTCGAACACACCCGCTTTGTAGAGGATGTACGAGGCGAAGGCGCACACGGTGCCGCTCAGCAGGCCCCAGAAGCCCGCCCAGGCGGTCATCCGGCGCCAGAACAGGCCGATGACGAACGTCGCGAACAGCGGGGCGTTGAAGAACGAGAACAGCGACTGCAGGTAGTTCATGATGTTGCCGAACCCGGCGGCGATGAACGCCGTGCCGATTCCGGCGAGGACGCCGACCACGGTGGCGATGCGGCCGAGCCGCACGTACCACTCGTCGGGGTGGTCGCCGTTGATGTGCGCCTTCCAGATGTCCTGGGTGAAGACCGTGTTGAAGCCGCTGATGTTGGCGGCCATGCCGGCCATGAACGACGCGAGCAGGCCGGTCACCGCGACGCCGAGCACGCCGTTGGGCAGGAACTCGTTCATGAGCAGCGGGATCGCCTCGTTGTACGTCGGCCCGCCGTCCTTGCCGATGTTGCCGAACAGCACGACCGCGACGAGACCGGGGATCACGGTGACGATCGGGATCACGAGCTTCGGGTAGGCCGCCACGATCGGGGTGAGCCGGGCGGCGTTGGTGTTGCGTGCCGACAGCGCGCGCTGCACCTCGGCGAAGTTCGTGGTCCAGTAGCCGAAGGACAGCACGAAGCCGAGGCCGAAGACGATGCCGATCCAGTTGGCGTTGAGCGGGTTGTCGGTGCCGGCGGTGTGCGCCCAGGTGTGCAGGCCGCCCTCGCCGAGGACGCTCTGCTTGACCTTCTCGCCGAGGCCGGAGAAGCCGCCGACCCGGGTCAGGCCGATGATCACCACCGGCACGAGCCCGGCGACGATCACGAAGAACTGCATGACCTCGTTGTAGATCGCCGAGGACAGGCCGCCGAGGGTGATGTACGCGAGCACGATCGCGGCCGACACGATGATCGACAGCCACAGCGGCCAGCCGAGCAGGGCGTCCATGATGAGCGCCAGCGCGTACAGGTTGATCCCGGCGATGAGGATCTGCGCGACGGCGAAGGTCCCTGCGTTGAGCAGCTGGGTCGCCCCGTTGAAGCGGCGGCGCATGAACTCGGGGACGCTGTGCACCTTTGACCGGTAGTAGAACGGCATCATCACGACGCCGAGGAACACCATGGCGGGGACCGCGCCGATCCAGTAATAGTGCAGGGTCATCGCGCCGTACTGTGCGCCGTTGGCCGCCATGCCGAGGACCTCGGTGGCGCCGAGGTTGGCGGACATGAAGGCCAGGCCGGTGATCCAGGCGGGAAGTGCGCGGCCCGAGAGGAAGAAGTCCAGACTCGTCCGTACGGCCCGTTTCGCGGCGAAGCCGATTCCCAGGACCACGAGGAAGTACAGGGCGAGGATCACGTAGTCCAGAACGTTGACGTCGAGCCGCAGATCCTGTGCGGCCAGCAATTGGGCATCAGGCACGCAACGCCAGCTACCCGCAGGTCTCGTCGTTTCACAAACTCGCCCCCCGTATACCCAATCGTGACAAAACCGCAGGTGGGGCACTGTAAAGCCCGGCCCGGGGCGTGCGGGGCGGAGTCCCGAGTGGCGGGGGAGTAACCGGGTAGGCGAGGGAGAGCAGGAGAACACCGACGAAGGGAGGCACGTCATGGCCGACGCGCCGAACCCGATCCAGCTGCAGAAGCACCTGAAGGGCGTCGACTATCCGGCCGGCAAGTCGGACCTGATCCGCACGGCCCGCGACCAGGGCGCGGACGACAACGTCATCGACGCGCTGGAACGCATTCCGGACCGGCAGTACGACGGCCCCAACGCGGTCAGCAAGGCGGTCACCGAGGCCCGGTGAGCAAGGGGCCCGGTGAGCAAGGGGCCCGGTGAGCAAGGGGCCCGGGAGCAAGGGGCCCGGCGTCGGGCGGCCGGCGCGGGAGCGTACCCGCGCCGGCCGCCCGCGTGACGCCGCGCGCCGTTCGGGCGTGTACGGCGGGCCGGCCCCGAAAAGTCAGGACCAGACGGCGGCGATCGGCTCGGCGAGGGCGGCGGCCTGGTCGATCCCCGCCGCGAAGGCAGGTCCCCACAGGGCCGGGTCGAGGACGTTCTGGCCGAACACCGCGACCGACGCCGTATCGGGGTGGACGACGTACGACGTGGCCGCGCCCGCCTTCGCCATCTCGGCGTCGAGGACGGCCCGGGGGGTCAGGTTGCCGAGCGGTTCGAGCACCACGAGCGCATGGGCGCCCTCCGCGAGGTCGGCGTTGGTCGCCGAGCGGACCCCGCCGTCCACGTACTTGCGGCCGTTGATCTCCACGGGCGGGAAGACCATCGGCACGGCGCAGCTCGACGCGACGGCGAGCACAAGCGGCGTGCCCGAGGACCGGTCCCACACGACGAACTCGCCGGTGGCCGCGTCCACGCTGGTGATCAGGAGTTCGCGCTCGGGCCATTCCTTCACGGGCAGCCGTTCGCCGACCGCCGCGAGCCGCTCGGCGTAGTGGTCGACCCTGGCCGCCAGGGCCATCTGCCCGACCCTGCGGCGGGCCTCCCGCCGGTCGAGGTTCGGGTCGAACATGATGGCGAACGCCTGCATGACCTCGTCCATGTGGTCGACGGCCGGGGGCGGGCCGGTGTCCACCTCGGCCTGGTGGGCGATCGCCTCCTCCAGGTCGGCGCCGGTGGCCACGAGCGTGCCGACGACCGAGCCGGCCGAGGTGCCGATGATCCGGTCCGCCGTCCCCAGGTCCAGGCCGAGACGGCGCAGGCCGGTGACGATCCCCGCCTCCCAGGCGATGCCGGCGACTCCTCCGCCGCCGAGCACGAGAGCAGTAGTCATAACCAGAATTATGTTCCACGGGAGCGCGTGCCCGGGCCTAGGTGAAACCGGTTGCAATTAGTCTGGACGCCAAACTATTGACGGCGCTTCCGCCGGTGTGTGAATCTTCCCTTCAGATTTCCATGCACGTGGGAGAAGGACGGTCAGGGTCCCCGCCTGGTCGTGCATGGCCGGTTGTCCGTGCTCGGAGGGAAACCGTCCATGCGAAGATTCGCAACCCTGCTCGCGGTCGCCGCCGTGGCGCTGGTCACGGCCGTGATCAGAATGTCCCCGGTGTCGGCCGTCGCCGCCGACTCGTACACGTTCAAGAACGTGCAGATCGCCGGGGGCGGCTTCGTCCCCGGGATCGTCTTCAGCCCGGTCCAGAAGGACCTGATCTACGCGCGCACCGACATCGGCGGCGCGTACCGCTGGAACCAGTCGTCCCAGACCTGGACCCCGCTGCTCGACTGGGTCGGGCAGTCCAACTGGGGCTACAACGGCGTCGTCAGCGTCGCCCCCGACCCGGTGGACGCCAACAAGGTGTACGCCGCCGTCGGCATGTACACCAACAGCTGGGACCCCAACAACGGCGCGATCCTGCGCTCGTCGAACAAGGGCGACACCTGGCAGGTGAGCCCTCTGCCGTTCAAGCTGGGCGGCAACATGCCCGGCCGCGGCATGGGCGAGCGCCTCGCGGTGGACCCGAACAAGAACAGCATCCTCTACTTCGGCGCGCCCAGCGGCAACGGCCTGTGGCGGAGCACCGACTCCGGCGCCACCTGGTCCAAGGTGACCAACTTCCCGAACGCCGGCAACTACGTCGCCAGTCCAGGGGACGCCTACAACGGTGACAACCAGGGCGTCGTCTGGGTGACCTTCGACAAGCGGACCGGCACCTCGGGCAACGCCACCCAGACGATCTACGTGGGCGTGGCCGACAAGAGCAACACCGTCTACCGCACCACCAACGGCGGCACCTCCTGGGAGCGGGTCGCCGGGCAGCCCACCGGCTACATCGCCCACAAGGGTGTGCTCGACACGGCCAACGGCTACCTCTACATCGCCACCAGCGACACCGGCGGCCCGTACGACGGCGCCAAGGGCGACGTGTGGCGCTACGCCACCGCCACCGGCACCTGGACCCAGATCAGCCCGATCCCGTCCAGCAGCTCCGACGACTACTTCGGCTACAGCGGCCTGACCGTCGACCGCCAGCACCCCGGCACGATCATGGTCGCCACCCAGGTCTCCTGGTGGCCCGACGCGATCTTCTTCAGGAGCACCGACAGCGGCGCGACCTGGACCCGCATCTGGGACTGGACGTCCTACCCGAACCGTAGCTTCCGCTACAAGATGGACATCTCCGCCGCTCCGTGGCTGACCTTCGGCACGAACCCCCAGCCGCCCGAGGTCACGCCCAAGCTCGGCTGGATGAACGAGTCGGTGGAGATCGACCCGTTCGACTCCGACCGGATGATGTACGGCACCGGCGCGACGATCTACGGCACCACCGACCTCACGAAGTGGGACTCGGGCGGCCAGTTCACGATCAAGCCGATGGTGAAGGGCCTGGAGGAGACCGCCGTACTCGACCTGATCAGCCCGCCGAGCGGCGCCCCGCTGGTCAGCGCGCTGGGCGACATCGGCGGCTTCCGGCACACCAACCTCGACGCCGTGCCGTCCATGATGTTCACCCAGCCCGTTTTCACCTCCACGACCTCGCTCGACTACGCCGAGACCAACCCGAGCGTGATGGTGCGGGCCGGAAACTTCACCGACTCCGACCGGCCGAACGACAGCCACGTGGCCTTCTCCACCGACGGCGGGGCCAACTGGTTCCAGGGCACCGAGCCGGGCGGCGTCAACAACGGCGGCACGGTCGCCGCGGCGGCCGACGGCAGCCGCTTCGTGTGGTCGCCGGCCGACCCCGGCATCCAGGTCGTCTACTCCGTCGGTTACGGCAACAGCTGGTCCGCTTCCACCGGCGTCCCCGCCAACGCGATCATCGAGTCCGACCGGGTGAACGCGCAGAAGTTCTACGCCTTCTCCGGCGGCAAGTTCTACGTGAGCACGAACGGCGGCGCGAGCTTCGCCGCCACCGCGGCGACCGGGCTGCCCACGACCGGCGTGCACTTCAAGGCGCTTCCCGGCGTGGAGGGCGACATCTGGCTGGCCGGTGAGGGCGGCCTGTGGCACTCCACCAACTCGGGCGCATCGTTCACCAAGCTGTCGAACGTCAGCAGCTCGATCAACATCGGCTTCGGCAAGGCGGCGCCCGGCAAGACGTACCAGGCCCTCTACCTCGCCGGCACCGTGGACGGCGTGCAGGGCCTGTTCCGGTCCGACGACACCGGCGCGGGCTGGGTGCGCATCAACGACGACCAGCACCAGTACGGCAACATGGGCGAGGCCCTGACCGGCGACCCGCGGATCTACGGCCGGGTCTACCTCGGCACCAACGGCCGGGGCATCGTCTACGGCGACCGCACCGGCGGGTCCTCGCCGTCGCCGTCGCCGTCCGCTTCGCCGTCGGCGTCCCCGTCCGCGTCGCCCTCGGCCTCCCCGTCGAAGTCGCCGTCCCCGAGCCCGTCCGCGTCGCCTTCGCCCAGTCCTTCGCCCTCGCCCAGCCGGTCTCCGAGCCCGTCGCCCTCGGCGAGCCCGTCCGGCGGCAAGGGGTGCTCGGCGACCTACAAGGTGGTCAACGAGTGGCCGGGCGGCTTCCAGGGCGAGGTCACGGTGAAGAACACCGGCAGCGCCTCGATCAGCGGCTGGAGCGTCAAGTGGGTCTTCGCGAACGGCCAGACGATCAGCCAGCTCTGGAACGGCACGGTGAGCCAGTCCGGGGCGAACGTCACGGTCAGCAACGTGAGCTACAACGGCTCGGTCGGCTCCGGGGCGTCCACCACGTTCGGGTTCCAGGCGAGCTGGAACGGCACCAACGCCGTCCCGTCGCCGGTGACCTGCACCGCCTCGTGAGATAGCACCACATCGGTCGTACGGATGGGCCGCAGAGGCGGCACATCCGTACGGCCGATCGTCCTCGGCGCCGGACACCTGCCGGCGCGGGACGGCACGGTGAGCGGCGTCATCGACTTCGGCGACCCGGACACGATGCGCAGCGGTCTGGAAGGCGTCCTCTCGCGCCTCCCGGCCTGAGCAGGCTGGGGGAGCGCTGTGGACGTGACGGGTGAGGAAAGGCCCTACGGATGGGACCTCCGGCTGGTATCTCCGTGGGGCCCTTCGCATAGCCTTGCCTGGGCGGGCCGTCGGGCCGCGCCGGGACAGGGGTGACTGCGCGATGGCGATCGGGGTTTACGTCGCGGCCGGCGACGCGAGGAGCAACAAGGGCACGATCGCCCTCGGCATGATCGAACTGCTGAGCCGCCAGGTGGGCACGGTCGGCGTGTTCCGGCCGGTCGTCCGGTCCGGCCGTGAGGACAGCCTGGTCAACACCGCGCGCAGCCGCTTCGGGATCGGCCTGCCCTACGCCATGTGCACGGGCGCCACCTACGAGGAGGTGCACGCCGACGAGGAGCGCGCGGCCGGGGAGATCCTGGCCCGCTACCGGGCGCTCGCCGGGCGGTGCGACGCGGTCGTGGTGATCGGCACCGACTACACCGACGTGGGCGCGCCCACCGAGTTCGTGTTCAACGCCGAGCTCGCCGCCAACCTGGGCACACCGGTGATGAACGTGGTGACCGGGCTCGACCGCACCCCCGACGAGATCGCCGCGGCGGTCGAGATGTCGCGCAAGGAACTGGCCGAGCGGCACGCCACCGAGCTGGCCACGGTCGTCACGCGGGTCGCCCCCGGCCTGGTGGACGAGGTGGCCGCCCGCGTCCCCGCGTACGTCCTGCCCGAGGTGCGGCGGCTGTCCGCGCCGACGGTCAGCGACCTGATGGCCGCCTGCGACGGCGACCTGTTCATGGGCGACGCCGACCAGCTCGGCCGGGAGACGGGCGGGCTGATGATCGGGGCGATGTCGCTGCCGAACATCCTGGAGCGCCTCACCGAGGGCCTGGCGGTCGTCGTCCCCGCCGACCGGGCCGCGGCGCTGGTGCCGGGGCTGCTGGCCGCGCACAAGGCCCCCACGTTCCCCGCCCTGTCCGCGATCATCCTCAACGGCGGGCTCGAGCTGCCCGACGCGGTCGTCCGCCTGCTGAAGGGCATGGACATCCGGCTGCCGATCATCACGACCGGCGGCGGCACGTTCGAGACCGCGACCAGGCTGTCGAAGGCCGAGGGCCGGTTCAGCCCGGACGCCAAGGGCAAGATCGACACCGCGCTCGGGGTCTTCGCCGAGCACGTCGACGCCGGGGTGCTGCTGCGCAACCTGCAGGTCACCAAGGCCGCCGCGATCACCCCGCTCATGTTCGAGTACGACCTGCTGGACCGCGCCCGCACCGACCGCAGGCACATCGTGCTGCCGGAGGGCGCCGAGCCGCGGATCCTGCGCGCCGCCGACAGCCTGCTGCGCCGGGGTGTGGCCGAGCTGACCCTGCTGGGCGACGAGCGGGAGATCCGGCTGGCGGCGGCCACGATGGGCCTGGCCGTCGACGGCGCCCGCGTGGTGAGCCCGTTCGACCCGGAGCTGCGCGAGCTGTTCGCCGAGGAGTACGCCCGGCTGCGGGCGCACAAGGGCGTGTCCATCGGGCAGGCCCGCGACATCGTCACCGACGTCTCCTACTTCGGCACGATGATGGTCCACCTCGGGCTGGCCGACGGCATGGTCTCCGGCGCCGCCCACACCACCGCCCACACGATCAGGCCCTCGTTCGAGATCATCAAGACCTCGCCGGGCGTCGGCGTGGTGTCCAGCGTCTTCTTCATGTGCCTGGCCGACCGCGTCCTCGTGTACGGCGACTGCGCCGTCGTCCCGGACCCCACGGCCGCCCAGCTCGCCGACATCGCGATCTCGTCGGCCGCCACCGCCGCCAGGTTCGGGGTCGAGCCGCGCGTGGCCATGCTGTCGTACTCGACCGGCGAGTCCGGCGCGGGGCCCGAGGTGGACAAGGTGCGCGAGGCCACCGCGCGGGTCCGCGAGCTGCGGCCTGATCTGCCCGTCGAGGGCCCGATCCAGTACGACGCCGCGGCCGAGCCGAGCGTGGCGCGCACCAAGATGCCCGGCAGCCCGGTGGCCGGGCGGGCGACGGTGTTCGTGGTGCCCGACCTCAACACGGGCAACAACCTCTACAAGGCCGTGCAGCGCAGCGCCGGGGCGGTCGCCATCGGGCCGGTCCTGCAGGGCCTGCGCAAGCCGGTCAACGACCTGTCCCGCGGCGCGACCGTGGGCGACATCGTCAACACCGTCGCGATCACGGCCATCCAGGCGCAGGCGCACGGGGAGGCACAGTGAGCGCGCAGGCGCGATTGGAGACACAGTGAGCGCGCTGGCGGGAGGAGACACAGTGAGCGGGCAGGTCCTCGTCCTGAACACGGGGTCGTCGTCCATCAAGTACCGCCTCATCGACATGGGGACGCGCCGGGCGACGGCAGGCGGGCTGATCGAGCGCATCGGCGAGGACGAGAGCGTGCTCACCCACGACGGCGTCCGGGCCGAGCGCCGGGTGGCCGACCACGAGGAGGGGCTGAAGGCGGTGCTCGCGGCCTTCGCCGAGCACGGGCCGCCGCTCGGCGGCGTGACCGCCGTGGGCCACCGGGTCGTCCACGGCGGCAGCCGGTTCGTCACGCCCGTGCTGATCGACGACGAGGTCGAGCGGGCCATCGAGGAGATCGCGCCGCTGGCGCCGCTGCACAACCCGGCCAACCTGGAGGGCATCCGGGTCGCCCGGCGGGCCTTCCCCGGCCTGCCGCACGTCGCCGTCTTCGACACCGCCTTCCACGGCACGATCCCGCCCCACGCGCACACCTACGCCGTCCCCCGCGAGTGGACCCGCAAGCTCGGCGTGCGCCGCTACGGCTTCCACGGCACCTCCACGGCGTACGTCTCCCGCCGGGCGGCCGCGCTGCTCGGCCGGCCGTACGACGAGGTGAACTCGATCGTGCTGCACCTCGGCAACGGCGCGAGCGCGACGGCGGTGCGCAGCGGGCGCAGCGTGGACACCTCGATGGGCATCACCCCGCTCGCCGGGCTGGTGATGGGCACCCGCTCCGGGGACGTCGACCCGGCTCTGGGCGCCTACCTCGGCCGGGTCGCCGGCATGGACCTCGCCGGCGTCGATACGGCGCTCAACAAGGAGAGCGGCCTGCTCGGCATGTGCGGCGCCAACGACATGCGGGAGGTCTGGCGGCTGGCCGACTCCGGCGACGAGGACGCCCGGCTCGCGCTCGACGTCTACGGCTACCGCGTGCGGACCTACATCGGCGCCTACTACGCCGCGCTCGGCCACGTGGACGCCCTCGTCTTCACCGGCGGGGTGGGGGAGAACAGCCCCCGTGTCCGCGCGCTCGCGGCGGCCGGGCTCACCAGGCTCGGCATCGAGATCGATCCCGGGCGCAACGCCGCCGAGTCGGCGGAGGCCAGGGTGATCTCCCCGGAGGGCGGCGAGGTGACGGTGCTGGTGGTGCCCACCAACGAGGAGCTGGAGATCGCCGAGCAGACCGCCGCCTGTCTCGGGGACGCGTGAACCCGCCGATCGCCGCCGCGGTCGTCCGCTGGCTATCGTGGGCAGCGAATGGGGGTGAGCCGTGTGGCGACGACTGAGGACAGTCGTACGGGTGGGAAACAGGACACCGCCGATTCGCCGGGCTGGCTCGACCGGATCCGGGCGACTCCAGCGGGCCGGTTGACGCTGCGGATCGTCATCGGGGTGATCGGCACCGCGCTCGTGGTCACCGGCCTGATCATGGTGCCCTTTCCCGGGCCGGGCTGGCTGGTGGTCTTCGCCGGGCTCGCCGTCCTGGCGACGGAGTTCGCCTGGGCGTCCCGGCTGCTGGAGTTCGCCAAGGAGAGGGTCAGGGCGGCGACCGACTGGCTGAAGCGGCAGAACTGGTTCGTCCGCATCGTGGCGGGGGCGCTCACTCTGCTCTGCGCCGGGGCCATCGTCTGGGTGTCGGTCCGGCTGACCCTCGGCGTCGACCTGATCCAGAAGGCCCGCGAGTTGCTGAGCTGACCGTCAGGCGCGGGCCAGCCTGCGGACCGCCAGTTCGCCGAGCAGCGTCGCGCCGTCGGACAGGATGGCGTCGTCGAACTCCGCCTCCGCCGAGTGGTTGGCCGGGGCGGTGGCGAGATCCCTGCCGGGCGGGCAGGCGCCGACCACGAGGAACGCCCCCGGCACCTGCTCCAGCACGTAGGAGAAGTCCTCGGAGCCGGTCGCCGGGGTGGGCAGCGGGAAGTAGCGGTCCTCGCCGAGGGTCTCGCGCACCGTGTGGGCGGCGAACTCCGCCTCGGCGTCGTCGTTCACCGTGACGGGATAGCCGAGGCCGAACGCGCAGTCGACGGTGAGGCCGTGCGCCTCTCCGATGCCGCGGGCGAGCCGCACCAGGCCCTCCCTGATGCGGTCGCGCGAGCCGGCCGAGAACGTGCGCACGGTGACCTCGAAGACGGCCTCGTCCGGGATCACGTTGTCGGTGGTGCCGGCGTGGAAGCTGCCGACGGTCACCACGACCGGATCGAACACGTCGTAGCCGCGGGTGACGTGGGTCTGCAGGGCCGTCACGATCTCGCAGGCCGCGGGGATCGGGTCGAGGGCGCGGTGCGGGGACGACCCGTGGCCGCCTCTGCCGCGCACGGTCACGGTCAGCGTGTCGGCCGCGGCCAGCACGGGCCCGCCCTTGGTCAGGAACAGCCCGCGCGGGATCGTCGTGGAGAAGACGTGCATGCCGTACGCCGCGACGGGCTTGGCGCCGGCCGCGTCGAGCACGCCCTCCTCGATCATCAGCCGGGCGCCCTCCTGGCCCTCCTCGCCGGGCTGGAACATCAGCACCACGTCTCCGGCGAGGTCGGCGCGGCGCTCGCTGAGCAGGCGGGCGGCTCCCACCAGCATGGCCGTGTGCATGTCGTGGCCGCAGGCGTGCATGCGGCCGTCGAAGCGCGACCGGTAGGGCACGTCGGTCTTCTCGTGCACCGGCAGCGCGTCCATGTCGGCGCGCAGCAGCACGGCGGGGCCCGGACGGCCGCCGCGCAGGACGGCGGTCACCGACGACAGGCGCTCGCCTGTGGTGATCTCCAGGGGCAGGCCGTCGAGCGCCGCGAGCACCTTCTCCTGCGTGCGGGGCAGGTCGAGGCCGAGCTCCGGCTCCCGATGCAGCGCGCGGCGAAGCTCGACGAGGTCATCCTGGAGGGTCATGGTCCACCTTGGCGCGGGGTCGGGGGTCAGAGGTAGAGGCCGGTGCCGTGGTCGGTCTGCTGCGTCGCCACGGCGTGCAGGTCGCGCTCGCGCAGCACCAGGTAGAGCTGGCCCTGCACCTCCACCTCGTACTGGTCCTCGGGGTTGAACAGGACCTTGTCGCCCGTCTTGACCGACCTGACGTTGGCCCCGGCGCCGGACACTTCGCCCCAGACGAGCCGGTTGGCCATCTTGACCGTGGCCGGGATGACGATGCCCGCGCTGCTGCGCCGTTCCTCAAGCTCCCGCTCGACCTTGACCATCACGCGGTCGTGGAGCATCTGGATCTCGAACTTCGGATCAGCCACGCTCGCAGTGTACGCGGAGCGGAGTCGGGCACCGTCATCGGAGGTTCACCGGCGGCGGGGGCTCACCGGCGGCCCATGGCCAGGTCGTAGCCCGTTCCCGAGTGGCGGTAGACGCCGCCCTTGCCCCACTTCAGCACCTGGAACCGTACGTGGACGGTGTTGGAGGCGACGCCCGTCAGGTCGGCCATCATCCTCTCGGACAGGTCGACGATCGCCGGGATGTCGTGCTGGGCCACGGCCCACTCGGCCGGGCCGAAGTCCTCGACGACGCCGATCGCGCTCTTCCCCTTGTAGGTGATCCGCACCTTGGTGCCGAGGGGCCAGTAGGGGCTGGCGACGGTCCGGTACCGCATCGGCTTGCCGGACGCGGTCTCGGCGTCCCAGAAGGACGTGGCGGTGGAGACGCCGGAGGGCAGGGAGGCGGCCTTCTTCATCTCGGCGTACGCCGCGCGGAGGGCCGCGTTGAAGGTCGCGCCCAGGGCGACCAGGTCTGCGGGCATCGGGCGGGCGGTGTCCGTGGAGGCGACGGGCGCCGTCCGGGTGAGCGGCGCGGAGGAGGGAGCCTGAGGGATCACCGAGGCGTCCGCGGCGGTGGCCACGCCGGCGACGAGTGTGGTTCCGGCCATCGCCATGGTGATCGCCTGACGGGCTCGCTTGCGCATGAGGTTCCTTTCGTCTCTGTCGCGGGGCGGCCCTCGGGGAAACAGGGCCTCGCGTCGCCGAGGAGTCCCGGCCGGCCGGCGGGCTCCGCACGCGCGCCCGGCGTGCCGGAGCGGCCCTCGGGGAGGAGGGACGGAAGGCTCCGGAAGCGGGGTCGCGCGTTCCCTGGGGAAGGGGATGCGACGGTTGTGCGACGTACGGGATTTATGGGGGCAAAAGGTGATGTGAGGCACGAGTATAGGGAAAGAGGGAGTAAAGGGGACAAATCGATCTAAATTGCAGGTAGATCGTCCTTGACGGAGGCGCTCGAAAAGCGCTCTCATAGCAAGATCAGTCAAAGCGACGGCAAGGGGCCGGCATGGCGTTCGACGACTTCACGTGGATCAACGAGCCCGCCGCGTGGTCGCGGACCGAGGAGGGCCTGCGGGCCGTCGCCGGCGCCCAGAGCGACCTGTGGCAGAAGACGCACTACGGCTACTCGTACGACACGGCCCACATGTTCGGCCGGCAGGTCGCCGGGGACGCGCGGCTCATCGTGACGTTCGACGCCGACTACGCCGAGCAGTACGACCAGGCCGGGGCCGTGCTGCGGATCGACGAGGAGAACTGGATCAAGGCGGGGGTCGAGTACGTCGACGGCGGCCATCAGCTCAGCGTCGTGGTCACCCGCGGCTTCTCCGACTGGTCCGTCACGCCCGCGCCCGCCGGCCTCGTCTCCGCGACGTTCGACCTCGAACGAACCGGCGACGCCGTGACGGTCCGGTACGGCGTGAACGGCGCGGAGCCGGAGCACATGCTGCGCCTGGCCTACTTCCCGCCGCAGGCGCCTGCCCTCGCCGGGGTCATGTGCGCCGCCCCGACCGGCAAGGGCTTCGAGACCCGCTTCACCCGCGTGTCGCTGACGTAGCCCTCACGCGCCAGTGAGGCGCCGCTCCCGTCCCCGCGCCGTGAACCGGTCCTGGGCGTCCAGCACGGCGTCCGCGTAGCGCACGGCCCACATGCCCATCGCGCGCATGGGGGCGAGCAGCGCCGTGCCCGCCTCCGTCAGCGCGTAGTCGACGCGGGGCGGCGCCTCGGCGTACGCCCGGCGCTCGACCAGGCCGTTGTACTCCAGGCGCCGCAGCGCCTCGTTGAGGACCTTCGGAGAGATTCCACCGATCCGGGCGCGCAACTGCCGTGGCCGCATCGGACCGGCCTCGCCGAGCGTGTAGACCACGACGCTGTCCCAGCGGTTCGCGAGCACCTCGAACGCGAGGCGCGCCCGGCAGTCGGAGGTGTACGACCGCTCGTCGTGGAACTCGTCCATGGCCTCATCCTGCCCGGTCCGAAGGACACCGTGCGGTGTGCGTCGGCCGCTCTAACGTCGTGGGCCGTCACCTGGTTCATCCGGAAGGGAGAGGCACCATGCGCATCGGCATCCTCGGCACGGGCGCGATGGCCACGGCGCTGGGCGGCGCCTGGGTCCGTGCGGGGCACGACGTGCTCGTCGGCGGACGCGACCGGGCCGCGGCCGCCGCGACGGCGGCCCGCACCGGCGCCGCCAAGGACGGAACGCTCGCGGACGCGGCGGCGCACGGCGAACTCGTCCTCGCGGCGGTTCCCGCCGGCGTGGCGCCGCGACTTGTGGGAGGGCTCGCGGCCGTCCTCGCCGGGCGGACCGTCGTCGACTGCTCGAATCCGATCGAGCCGGGCGACGACGGGCCGGCGCTGACGACGGGAGGCACGACGTCGGTCGCCCGGCTGATGGCCGACGCCGCGCCGGACGCCCATGTGGTCAAGGCGTTCAATCTGTGTCACGACAGCATCTGGACGCTGCCGCGGCCGGCGTTCGAAGGCGTCCCGCTGGCCGTGCCGTTCTGCGGCGACGACCCGGTGAGTCTCGGCCGGGTCGCCGCGCTCGTCACGTCGATGGGGTGCACGCCGATGCCCTGCGGAGGGCTGTCCCGCGCGGTTCACATCGAGGCGACCGCGGCGTTCGCGATCGGCGTGTGGTGGTCGGGTGCGGAGCCGCGGTCCGCCTTCCCGACGTCGGAACGGGCCTGAGGTCCTGGGCCGGCGGATCAGGGAGTGTCAGCGGTCCCGTGCCCACAGCCGCAGCTTCTCCGGATTGCGGACCACCCACATCCGGGTGACGCGGCCGTCGGCGACCTCGAACGAGGCCACGGTCACGACGACGCCGGCACGCTTGGCCACCAGGCCCGGCACACCGTTGACCGGCCGCTCCAGGAGTTCGAGCCCCGGAGCGTTGCCGGCGATGGCGACCATGTACTGGGCGATGCGCGCGCCGCCTTCGATCGGGCGCAGGACCGCACCGACCACGCCGCCGCCGTCGGCGGTCATCACGGCGGCCGGGTCGAGGAGGTCGACGAGGGCCGCGATGTCCATCGTCTCCCATGCCTGTTTGACCTGCCGCACCGCGTCGGCCTGCCCTGCCGCCGTCACGGGAGCGCGCGCGACGCCCACCCGCCGCCGGGCGGAGGCCGCCAGCTGCTTGCAGGCCGCAGGGGTCCGGCCGAGGACGCCGGCGATCTCGGCGAAGGGGTAACGGAAGACGTCGTGCAGGACGAACGCCACCCGCTCGGCGGGCGTCATCGACTCCAGGACGACGAGGAAGGCCATGGCCACCGATTCGTCCAGGACCATCTGATCGGCGGGGTCGGCGCCGCGGCCGTGGTCCCACCCGGCGCGCCCCGGCGGCGAGCCGGGCAGCGGCTCGGGCAGCCACGCGCCGACATAGCGTTCACGCCGGGCCCGCGCCGAGCCGAGCAGGTCCAGGCAGATGCGGCCGGTCACCGTCGTCAGCCAGGCGCCGGGGGACACGATCTCCTCCTGCCGGCTTCGCGGCAGGGCGTACCAGCGCGCGTAGGCCTCCTGCACGGCGTCCTCGGCCTCGGACAGTGAGCCGAGCAGCCGGTAGGCGACATTGATCAGTCGGCGCCGCTCACCGGCTATCTCATCGGTGCTCGTCCCCGCCGTCCCCATGCTCCCGGCCGCCTCCGCACCTTACCTTTCGCAGGCCCGCGTCGTCGGGCTGGTGAGACCTTATCGATCGACTGCCCCCGGGGGCGGAACAGGGGACCGTGACATGGCCACCCAGGCGACGGCACGTCGCAGCTTCTCGTTTCTGCGGATCGCGATCACCCTGCAGACCCTGACCATCTTCCTTCAAGCGGTCTCCGCGGGACTGTTGCTGACCTCGTCCTACGGAGAGACGCTGCACAGTGCCGGAGCCCGCGTGATGTACGGCGCGTCGATGCTGTACGTGCTCGCGGCGGTGCTGGCGTGGAAGCCGGGCGGCGGCTCGCCCCGGCCCGTCTGGCACGCGTCGGGCTTCCTCGTCCTCGCCTCCGTCCAGGTCGCGCTCGGCATCGCGCACGTACCGGCGGTCCACCTCCCCCTGGGCGTCCTGATGTTCGGGCTGAGCGTGCTGGCGCTGGCCCGGCGCTGAAGTCCGGGGGCATCCGGGATCAGCCGGAAGGCGCGGTGGAGGGCAGGACCAGTTCGGCGAAGATCGCCCGGTGGTCGGTCACCGGCAGCCGGTGGACGCCGAACGCCCGGACCGCGACGCGCGGGTCCACCAGGATGTGGTCGAGGGTGACGGGCGGCACCGGCAGGCCGCCGAAGTCCGACGACCTCCGGTATGGCCAGGTGCCGGCCAGGCCGTTGCCGGTCGCGTCGGCCGCGTCCCGGTAGCCCGCGTCGAGCAGGCGCCGGACCCGGGCGTGGTCGAGCGTGGCGTTGAAGTCCCCGGACAGGATCTGTACGCGCCCGCCCGGACCGGGCAGCGAGGCGAGCGACTTCGACCAGCACCTGAACCGGTACACGTAGCGGGGCGCGCACGGGTGCACGGACACGACGGCGACGGGTCCCGCGCCGGGGACCTCGATGACGGCCGCCGCCTGCCGGCGGCCGTTGAAGGCCGTGAGCTCCTCCGGCCGCAGGGGGAACCGCGTGAAGAGCCCGGAGCCGCCCGAACCCTCCTGGGCCCGGTCGTCCCCGTACGGCAGGAGCGCGGTCAGGCCCGCCGCACGCAGGCCGGCCGAGGCCTGCGGCGTCAGCTCCTGCAGCGTCAGGACGTCGGGCCGCAGCCGCCGCACGAGGTCCACCAGCGCGGCGGGCGGCACCGAGCCGTAGAGCAGGTTGGCCGACAGCACCCGCAGGACCGGGGCCTGTGTTCCTGACGTGCCCAGGGCGCCGGCCGCCCGCACGCCCGCGCCGGTCGCGGCGCGCGGGGACGCGTCCGACAGCGCGCGGGGCAGCACGCAGGCCGCCAGCGTCGCGGTGACCGCCAGGCCGGCGACCAGCGCCGCCGGGCGCCGCACGAGCAGCGCGACCAGCGGCGCGACGACCGAGGCGAGGGCGACGTACGGCGTGAACGCCACCAGTTGCACCCACCGGAAATGGACGTCGCCGGGCACCAGCCGCAGCAGGGCCCACAGCGCGAACGGCGCGACCGCCGGCCACGCGAGCAGGCCGCGCCAGACCCCCGGGCGGCCCACCCAGCCGGCTGTCAGTCTCGCCATCCCGGACTCCCTCCCGAAAGATCCACTGTACGGCGGTCTGCACGTGCATTCCGGGGCTCCACGCCGGTCGGGGGCAGGCCGTACAGTCTCCGGCATGGATGCGGAAGCGAGAGTCCTGGACGCCATAGACGAGGCGGAGACCGTGCGCCTGCTGGCCGACCTGGTCAGGGTGCCGAGCGTGACCGGCACCGACGCCGAGTCGGACCTGCAGGACAGGTGCGCCCGCATGCTCACCGAATGGGACCTCGACGTCGACATGTGGAAGCTCGACCTCGACGATCTCCGTTCCCGCGAGGGGTTCCCCGGCATGGAGGCGGAGCGCGCCGAGGGATACGGCGTCGTCGGCGTCACCGAGGGCGAGGGCACGCCCGCGCTCATCCTGCAGGGGCACGCCGACGTCGTGCCGATCGGCGACCCGGGCAAGTGGGAGGGGCAGGACCCGTTCGGCGCCCGCCTCACCGCGACCGCCCTGCACGGGCGAGGCGCCTGCGACATGAAGGCCGGTCTCGCCGCCAACCTCGCCGTGGCGCGCGCGCTGCGCGTGACCGGCGTACGGCTCGCGCGTCCCCTGGCCGTCCACTGCGTGGTCAGCGAGGAGGACGGCGGGCTCGGCGCGTTCGCCACCCTGGCCAGGGGCCACACGGGGGAGGCGGCCGTGATCACCGAGCCGACGAGCGGGAAGCTGATCACCGCCAACGCCGGTGCGCTGACCTTCCGCCTGGAGGTCGCCGGCCGGGCCGCGCACGGCGCCACCCGCTACGAGGGGGTGAACGCCGTCGAGGCGTTCATACCGGTGCTCCAGGCCGTCCGGCGGCTCGAACGCGAGCGCAACGCCGATCCCGGCTCCCTCTTCGACGGCAACCCGCTGCCGTACCCGATCGAGATCGGCACCGTGCGCGCGGGCGACTGGGCGAGCACGGTGCCCGACCTGCTCGTGGCCGAGGGACGGCTGGGCGTCCGGCTCGACGAGGACCCGGCCGACGCCCGCGCCGCCCTGGAGACGGCGCTCGCCGATCTGGACGACCCCTGGCTGCGGGACAACCCCGTACGCGTCACCTGGCCGGGCGGGCAGTTCGCCAGCGGCCGGCTGCCCGAGGGGCACCCGCTGGCGGAGGAGGCGGCCAGGGCGGTGGCCGACGTGACCGGGGCGCGGCCGGGCCGCACCGCCGCGCCGTACGGGAGCGATCTGCGCCTGTACGCGGGGGCGGGCGTGCCGACCCTGCACTACGGGCCGGGCGACGTCCGCTTCGCGCACGCGCCGCGCGAGCAGGTCGACCTGCGGGAGGTCCGCGACGTCACCCGCGCCCTGGCCCTGCTCGTCCTGCGCCGATGCGGCGTGCGGTAGAGGCGGGTCAGCAGTCGGCGGTGACCGAGGCGATCTCGTTGAGCGGGAACTCCAGGTAGTCGCCGGCCTCCTCGCACCACGCGTCGAGCACGCCGCTGCGCAGTTCGCCGTGGCTGACCGTGGCGGTGACCCCGTCGGCCAGCGTGATCATCGCACGGACCTCGCGGTCCACGACGAAGCCCAGCAGCGACTGCTGCGCCGCCGGGAGCCGGGTCGCCATGCGTCCGATGACGGCCCACGTCTGGCGGGGCTGCGCCGCGGCCGCCACCGGGCCGCCGCTGACCAGCAGCCGCCTGGCGTGCTCGCGCGGGTCCGGCGGGGGCTCCAGCAGGGGGCCGGGAGGTTCGAGCTCGGCGACCCGCCCACCGGGCAGGAGGATCAGCCGCCCGCCCTGCGGCTCGCGCCGGATGGTGATCTCCCCGGTGTCGTCCACCGGCACGGGGGCGTAGCCCGCCTCCCTGAGGGCGGCCAGCGTGGCCGCGGCGGGCGCCGCGCCCGCGAGCACCGTCGGCGCCAGCAGCCGCAGGCCCAGCTTGGCCAGTTTCCGGTGCGCGGCGATCTCGGCGAGCAGCGCGGGGTCGGAACCCTGGACGATGCAGCCGACCGACGACACCGTGACCTCGCCGTGCCGCCGCGCGACGTCCCTGATCAGGTAGGTCAGCGGCTGGGGGAGCGTCCCGGCCTCCGACAGGTCGGCGATGAGCGTGTTGGCCGTGTCCCCGCCGTCCAGGGCCCGCCGTACGCTCGCGGGGCTGAACCGCCACACCGACGCCGAGCCCTGCGACTCACGGTCCGCGGCGCGGTCGAGCAGCGCCGCGAGTTCGACCGACGGCGGGCCGGTCACCACGGCGGTGAGGTCGGCGCCGAACAGGGCCGTGCGCCGCGCGCTCGCCATGGCGTGCGTGGCGGCCTTCGCCAGCGCGGGGTCGTGCTCGACCTCGGGCACGCACTCGCGGCTCTCGTCCCCGGCCACGGCCGCGAGTGGGGCGAGCGCCCGGCCGAGACCGGTGAGCGCGTCGCAGGCCGCGAGCCCCAGCAGGCGGGCCTCCTCAAGCACGGCCGCCGCGCAGCCGTCCAGCAGGTCACGGTCGAGCAGCGGGGCGCGCCAGTGCACCCGCTGCACGAGCTCCGGCAGCGTCGCGAAGGCCCTGCCCTCGGGGATCTCGGCGAGCGCCCCGAACAGGGCCCACCGGATCCTGGCGATCGTCTCGCCGGCCGGGTCGTCGCCGAGCGCGGCGGGGTGGCGGCCGTCCACCCGGCGCAGCGACGAGCGCTCCATCCGCCACCACGCGGCCAGCAGGACGCGCAGCCGCATTGGCGCCTCCTCCAGCCGCCACGCGTCGTACCGGCCGGCCGGCGTCAGCCCGCCCGCCTCCTCGTCGATCGCGATCAGCCTGGCGACCGCGCAGACCTCCAGCAGCAGCCGGGTCTCGTCCTCGGCGCAGCCCGTCTCCCTGGCCAGGCGCTTGATCTCCCGCACGCCGACCCCGCCGTTCTTGAGCAGCGGCAGCGGCGTCTTGTCGACGTTCTCCAGCAGCGCCGTGGCCCGGTCGAGCACGTGCGGCGCGGCCAGGCACATCGCGTGCTCGACGGCGTCGGCGTCCGCCTCGGCCGTGGCCAGGTCGGGCGGGTACGGCGTGAACGGCCCGCGGTAGTCGGGGCCGCGCAGCGCCAGCGCGACCTCACGGGGCATCTCCGCCAGGTCCCACTGGGTGCGGAAGAGCAGGCCGCGGTCGAGGGCCCACTTCTCCGGCGTGCCCGGCGTGATGAACCGGTTGCCGTTCACGCTGCGGACCGGGCCGTCCCACGCGAAGTCGTCGAGCATGCCGAGCGTGCCGTCGGGAGCGTCGTCGAGAAGAGACCCCAGGCGCTCGCAGTCGCCGAGCAGCGCGGTCATGCGGGCGACCACCTGGCGCCTGGCGCCGTGCGGGGGCAGGTCGAGCACGCGGCACATGCGGCGCAGCGCGTCGGTGCTGAGCTTCCACGAGTCGAGGTACGCGCTGAGCGGCTCGCCCAGGCCGCAGGGCGCGGTCCACCAGCGGGCGACGGCCTCGGCCACGCTGATCCTGCCGTCACGGCCGGGCCAGGCGACGGCGTGGTCGTACAGGCGGTCGAGCCAGGGGATCACCGCGGAGGTGCTCACCCCGAGGAAACGGGCCAGTTCGTCCTCCGTCGGACGGCCGCCGATGACCAGGCACGCCTGCAGGAGTTCGAGCGGGGGAAGGGGGAGGCCGCGCATGACCTCCATGACGGCGAAGGTGTCGGTCAGACGCTGCGCGAGGGCGTCCAGGCGCCGGGGCCACGGCGCGGCGATCGCGTCCGGCCGGTTGGCCAGCACACGGGCGAGCCTGTCTTCGTCAAGACTGGTCAGCCAGCCGATTAGGTGATCGTCCATTGTTGATCTCTCGGGAGTCCCAGGAAGCCACCGTAGTGCAGTTCACAGTCTCGGCGGGGTCCGTGGGCGAACAAAGAGCGCAAAGTCACGGATCCCGAGATCACGATATTTCTCCGCCGATCGATGGGGAACGAGCACGCCGCCGGGCCGTCACGGCCCGCTCTCCGCCCATCATCGCGTGCCCCGCCCGGCCTCAGGGGCGGTTCCGGGGAATCCGGGCCGCCGGCCGGAGGGCGCTCCCATGCATTCCGGGCTGCACGGGAGCGCTCTTCGGCCGGCGGACCATGACCGGCGACAGGTAGATCTGGCGATCGGGTTAGGTTTTCCGGCGCCCCTGCCCGGAGAGAGGTCACTCCCCGCGCGGGGCGGCCGACATCTACGGCGAAGCGCGTGGCCCCGCCGTCCGGCCGCAGGCCGGGGTTCAGGCCGCCAGTACGGCCCACACCGCCTTGCCCTGCGGGGCGAGCGGGCACCATCCCCAGCACACGCTCAGCGACTCCACGATGTGCAGCCCGAGGCCGCCCGGTTCGAACGGCGTCGGATCCCGCAGCACCGGCGCGGACGACCCGGGATCGGTGATCGCGCAGGTCACGTGCCCGCCCCGCCGGATCAGCGACAGCCGCATGGCCTCCCGCGCGCGGGTGTCGGTGAGCGTCATGCCGTGCCGCAGGGCGTTGGTGACCAGTTCGGAGACGACCAGTTCCATCCCGTCGAGCAGGTCCGCCAACTGCCAGCCCGAGAGGGTCCCGGCGGCGAAGCTGCGCGCCGAGTGGACCGATTCCGCGCGGGGCGGCAGGACGAAGGTGGCGCTGGCGGTGGCCGACCCGGGTTCGAGGAGATCGCGTGCGGGCTCCGGCCACCAGCCGATAGGCGGCCACCAGTCGAGCGCCGACCACTGGTTCTGGCCACGAGTCAGGTTCGTGGACTGCACGGGATCATGATGAGGGACACTCCCGTGCATGTGCAAGAGCGAATGCACGTGCAAGCGCGTTGTGCAAGCGCTACGGTTACCCCCGACACCACTGGGACGAAGGGGGCGATCTTTGACAGACTGTGAACCAGTCCACAAAGCGGAGGAATAGCACGTGTCCATAGATCCGCCCGGATCCGGTTCCACCGTTCGACGCATCATGCTCGGCGCGAGCCTTCGCCGGCTGCGCGAGCAGCGGGGCCTGACCCGCGAGGTCGCCGGATTCCACATCCGTGCCTCGGAGTCGAAGATCAGCCGGATGGAGCTCGGTCGGGTCGGGTTCAAGACACGTGACGTCGAAGACCTCCTCACGCTGTACGGCGTCCACGACGACGCCGAGCGGCGCGGCCTGCTGGAGATGGTCCGCGAGGCGAACACGCCCGGGTGGTGGCACAAGTTCGGCGAGGTGCTGCCGAACTGGTTCGTCACCTACATCGGCCTGGAGGAGGCCGCCAGCGTGATCCGCACCTACGAGGTGCAGTTCGTGCCCGGCCTGCTGCAGACGGCGGCGTACGCCCGCTCGGTGATCATGCTCGGTTATCCGGACGCCTCGGAGGACGAGCTCGAACAGCGCGTCCATCTGCGGATGCAGCGGCAGGAGAGGCTCACGCGCAAGGACGGCCCCCGGCTGTGGGCCGTCATCGACGAGGCCGCGCTCCGGCGGCCCATCGGAGGGAGTGCGACGATGCGGGAACAGCTCCAGCACCTGCTGGAGGTGTCCACGCTGCCCAACATCACCCTTCAGGTGATGCCCCTTCGCTACGGGATGCACGCGGCCGAGGGAGGCGCGTTCACCATCCTCCGCTTCCCGGAGTCCGACCTTTCGGACGTGGTCTACGTCGAGCAGCTCTGGGGTGCGCTCTACCTGGACAAACGTGAGGACATCGATCCCTACCTCACGGCCATGGAGCAGCTGTGCGTGGAGAGCACCACGCCCGGCGGCACTGCCGAGATCCTCGGCGAACTTCTCAGAGAGACATGAATGCAGACATATAACGGGATGCCCGCAACCGACATCGCCGGGGTCACCTGGCGGAAAAGCGCCCACAGCAACTCGACCGGCAACTGCGTGGAGCTGGCCGAGCTTCCCGACGGCGGCGTGGCCGTCCGGAACTCCCGCTATCCCGACGGGCCGGCGCTCATCTACACCCGTGACGAGATACGGGCCCTGGTGCTCGGGGTCAAGGACGGCGAGTTCGACGGCCTCCTGGTCTGACCGGTTCTGGGGTAACCCCGTGTTCACCCGCTTCTCACGGGCGTAACAGCGCGACGCGGGAGGCGTAACACGGATCCGGCACAGTGAGTCCCAGGAAAGCTCACAAGGGGGACCCCGTGCTGGACCAGATGACTCTTTACCCGGTGGCCGACGACGTGCTGTTCGCACCCGGAGGCCGCGTGGTGATCCGCACCTACGGAGTCGCCGTACCGGCCGACCCGGCCGACGGGCGGCCCAGGTCGGTGGCGTACCGGACATGGGTCAGCGGGGTGCGGGAGCAGCCCAGGTACTGGCGGTGGGGGCACTTCGAGGACGCCCGGCGCGGCCACCGCAAGGTCCTGGAATGGCTGACCGGCCGAGGCCCGCAACCCCAGCCGGTCGCCCAGGCGTGACACGCGTCTCAGGCGCGCGTGATCGGACAGGCGTGATTCAGGCTGGCACGTTCTCAGGCCGGCGCGTTCCAGCGGAGCAGGACGGGCTCGTCGTCGTGCTCGTAGCCGAGGACGGAGTACGTCCCGGTGTCCAGGCGCAGGTGTCTGCCGTGGTCGGCGGGCAGCGACAGCCAGCGCGCCGCCAGCACACGCAGGATGTGCGCGTGCGCGACGACCAGGACGTCGCCGTCCGCCGAGCGGATCCGGGCGAGGACCTTGTCCGCCCGCTCCCCGACGTGCTCGACGGTCTCACCCGGGTGCGCCTCGTCTCCCGGGACGACGCCGTCGCGCCAGACGTACCAGCCGGGGCGTGATTCGCGGATGTCGGGGGTGGAGACGCCCTCGTAGCCGCCGTAGTCCCACTCCCACAGGTTCGGCTCCACTTCGTACGGCCCGGCGCCGGCCAGTTCGGCCGTACGGCGGGCCCGCCGTGCGGGACTGACGAGGACCAGTGCGAACGACCGGCCCGCCACCAGGCGGGACAGGGCGCGCGCCTCCTCCTCGCCGTGGGGTGTCAGCGGCAGGTCGGTGCGGCCCGTGTGCCGCCCGGCCCTGCTCCACTCGGTCTCGCCGTGCCTCAGCAGGATGACGTTCATAGAGCGTCCATCTTGCCCGTACGGCCGATTTCACGCGCGACGGCCCCCTTGACCGCCCGCCCGCGGCCTGCAGTAGGGTCCCCGCGGAAAGGGGGCGCCATGGAGCCGGTGCGGGTGGGACTCGTCGGTGCGGGACCGTGGGCGGAGATGGTGCACGCGCCCGCCCTCGCGGCCGGGCCGCACACGACGCTGTCCGGGGTGTGGGCGCGCAGGCCCGACGCGGCGCGCGCGCTGGCGGAGGCCCACGGCGCGCCCTCCTTCGAGCGGCTGGAGGACCTGTTCGCGGCGTCGGAGGCGGTCGCCTTCTGCGTGCCGCCCGCCGTGCAGGCCGAGCTGGGCGTGCTCGCGGCGAGGGCGGGCAGGGCGCTGCTGCTGGAGAAGCCGCTCGCGGCCGACCTCGACGGCGCCCGGCGCCTGGCCGGGGCGATCGAGGAGGCGGGCGTCGCCTCCCAGATGCTCTTCACCTTCCGCTACTCGGCGGCGACGGTCGGTTTCCTGGAACGGGTCCGGCGGATCGAGCCCTTCGGCGGGCACGCCGCCAACGTCTCCGGAAGCCTGCGCGGCGGCCCCTTCGCCACCCCGTGGCGGCTGGAGCGCGGGGCGGTGCTCGACGTGGGCCCGCACGTGATCGACCTGCTCGACGCCGCGCTCGGCCGGGTGGTCGCGGTCAAGGCGCACGGCGACCCGCTCGGCTGGGTCGGCCTGCTGCTGGAGCACGAGGGCGGCGCGGTCAGCGAGGCGTCGCTGAGCATGGCCGCCGAGGGCGAGACCCCGCCCAGCCGGATCGACGTGTACGGACGGCTCGGCAGCGCCTCGCTGCTCGGCTCCGAACTCGGCGACGTCTTCCCCGAGGTGGTCCGGCAGTTCGCGGGCACCGTACGCGACGGCGGCGGGCATCCGCTCGACGCCCGCCACGGCCTGCGCCTCCAGGAGATCATCGACGACGTGGAGCGGCAGCTGCGGGCCGGCTGACCAGGGCGAGGCCCGCGACCAGAGCGAGGGACGCGATCACCGGCGCAGGGCCGGGCGCGAAGCCGGTGATCGTGAGGGTGAGCAGCGCGCCTCCGACGAGCGGGACGGCGGCCGGCACGAGCCGGTGGGCGGCGGCGCCCGCGGGGTCCTCGAACCGGCCGAGCGCGGCGGTGAGCGCGACCAGGACCAGCGCCAGGGCGGCCAGCCACAGCGGGACGGCGCTCCACCAGGCCGCCGAGCCCGCGTGCGGGGTCGCCAGCCCGAACCCGACGGTCGCCACACCGGCGACGGCGACGAGCGCGGTCATGTGCCACAGGTAGACGGTCATCATGCGCGGCGCGAGCGCGGTGAGCACCGCCTCGGCCCTCGGCCGGGCGGCCAGCGCGTTCAGGGCGGGGCGCAGCAGCATCGCCAGGCCGAGCTGACCGGCGAACAGCGCGAGCAGGCAGGCGCTCGGCGGGGCCATGTTCGAGATCATCCCGGGCATCCCGATCATGCTGGCGGGGTAGGGCCCGGTCGCCACCAGGGCCGCCACCATCGCGAACCCGGCCACCGCGAGCCCCGCGGCCCGCCGCCCCGTCAGCCGCTCCAGGCCGCCCTCGGCGTACCGGAACCCGACCTGGTGGACCGCCAGCCAGACGAACGCGACGTTGAGGTAGCCGGCGGCCTCCAGACCGGAGAACCGGACCACGTCCATCAGCACCGCGCCGCCCGCGAGCACCGGCAGGGCCACCCCGGTCCGCACCCGCAGCAGGTGCGGGGTGGCCACCACGGCCAGCAGGTAGACCGCCAGGAACCACAGCAGCTGGCCGACCGTCCGCGCGGCCACTTCCACCGGTTGCGCGGGCACTCCGAGGGCCACCAGGAGGTGGGGGAGCGGCAGCCACACGACCGCCAGCGGCACCACCGGCCAGGCCAGGCGGCGCACCCGCCGCGCCGTCCACTCCCGGGCCGTCCCGCCCCGGCGGGCGGCGGACCTGAAGCTGATCGCGTTGGCCGCGCCCCCGGCGAAGAAGACCAGCGGCATGACCTGCGAGATCCAGGTGACGTACGGAACCGCCGCCAGGGCGTTGCCCGTGGTGAGCCGTCCCTGAGCGTACGACAGGACCGGCATCGTCCAATGCTGGACGACCACCAGGACCATCCCGAAGACGCGCAGGACGTCGATGAAGCGGTCCCGTGGCGCGGGCGCGGCCGGGGCCCTCTCTGGTGCGGGGGGAAGCATGGTCAGGGACACGAGGGGCCGCCTTCGCTGTGTCGGGCCGCCGCGGGGGGTGCATCCGCGGGCGGCGGGGCCGGGGGCCTGGGCCTGAGCGCGCGAGTCTCGGGCGCTCGGAGATTTCGGGGGCCGATGGTCTTCGGAGCTGGGGTCTTCGAAGCTGGGGTCTTTGCAGCTCGGGTCTTTGAGGCGCTGAGACCTCGGAGTTCTGGACCCGTCGAACACTTCAAGCGTCCCGCCGCGGCCCCGTCCGGCACAGCGACGCGGTCCCTACTTCCGATCATGGGCGACCCCCTACCTCCGGGGTGGGGCCAGCCCTACCATCCCCGGCGTACGCCCAGGCAGACGGATGCGAGGAAGGCGGCCGCCCATGCCCGCGGCGCGGTGACCAAACCGGGCCGGGACCGCACCGTGGGTCCCGGGCGAAGGGCGGGCGCGTTGACCGAATAGGTCAATACCAAGCGCCGGTCCTTTTTCCAGGCGGCAGCGCCCTGCTCGACCTGGGCGCCTACGCGGTGTCGTTCGCGTCGATGGCGTTCGGCATCTCCTGGCGGTGCACGCGATCGGCCACTTGGACCCGATAGCGGCGCCCGGCCTTCCCCGTCGTGTGCGGCACACCCGGCCTCTCGCAGTATGAATGGCAGGCCCGGTTTGCGGGGTCATACATCGGCCGGAGGCGCGATCGCCGCGAAAGCGCAATTCGGTCGCCCGTCGAAATCCTCTGATATCACGAGAAATTTGTGGGATGCGCGATCTCGATTTGTGGATTAGTCTGGCCTGGTTTCCGGCACTTCGCCGTTCGAGCATCACCCGAGGTAATCCCGGTCAATCGAAACAGGCGCCCGCGAGGGAAGAATGGATCTCGAACCGCTCGCGAGCACGACGACCCGATCCGGAGGCCGGCCCGCGGATCCTTATGCGCGAATGGCCAATGGTAGCGTTTCGGTCATTTTCGGCACGACCCGCCGCCTTTATCGGCACCTGCTGACGATATGCGCCATGACCCTCGTCCCGGGCCTTGTGGCGCCGTTGGCCGTGCTCGTCGCCGCGGGCGGCCGGGTCGCAGTCGTCGGCGGAATCCCGCGATTCGTCGAGTCCTCACCGGTCTTCGGCGTGATCCTCGCCGTGTCCGCGGTGACCGCGATCGCATCAGGCCTCGCCGCCCTGGCCAGCGGCGCCCGTCTCGTGCTGGACTTCATCGACGGCCGTCCGTTGTCGGCCCGGCTCGCGGTGACGGCCGCCCTGCGCCGGCCGCGGACGTTCGCCATGCTCGTCATCCTGTTTGTGCCGGCCGTCGTCGTGCTGGTGGCCATCGGTGCGGCGCTGGCGGCCTCGGCGCCGTCTATCGTCCCGGCGGTGGTCGTGGTGACGGCGGTCGGCGTCACCATGCTGCCGCTGATGATCGCGTGGGCCGCACTGACCGATGGGGTTCCTCCGCTGCGCATGACGTGGCGGCTGATCTCCCGTGGCTACGGCGAAGCCGTCTGCATGCTGGCGCCGGGATACCTCGCCGTTCCCGTCCTGCTCCAACTGGGCCTGTTCGCACTGGGCGGACTGCTTCCCGCCCCCACCGACGGGCTGTTCCGCGACGCGGGACGGCTGACCGTGGCCGTCCTGCAGGCGCCGCTCCAGGCCGCCGCCTTAGGCTGCTGCTACGCCTACCTGCACCGGCTGGGGCCGGCCACTGTTGACGACCTCGACCGGGAGAAGGGCGACGACCGCGGCCACGAGCGCGTCGGGTGGCGGTGGCCGCCGATCATCGCGTGGCCGGCCGTACTGCTGGTCGCCCTGCTCCCCGGCCTGCTGCACGGTGCGTACGCGGCCGAGCCGCTCTCCTGGGCCCGAATGGCCGACAACGAGATCGGCGTCAAGGAGAGGGACGTGGACCACCCGTCGCGCACCGAGATCATGCTCGGCCCCGGCGGGAAGCCCGTCGTCTTCCGCGACGAGCGTCGCCCGGTGGTGGTGTTCTGCGGCGACGACACGTGTGGCGACCATGTCAGCGTCACGCTGGACGAGGACTTCCGCACCCATCCGGCGACGGTGGTCGCGCCCGACGGCTCGCTGGTCGTCGCGGGCTGGACGAGTGAGATCGGCGCCTCCCGGATGGAGTTGGTGATGTTCTCCTGCCGTCCGGACGGCTGCGTCCGGCGGCCGGGCGAGCCGCTGAAGGCCACCGAGTCGTCGGACGCGCGGGCCGCCGCCGTGGCGACACCGCACGGCCTCGCCATCGCCTGGAGCGCCTCTCTTCCCGGCCACGACAAGAAGCCGCTCTCCCGCGTCGAGCTCGCGCTGTGCGACGACGTCGCCTGTGCCCGGCGTCGCGTCGTCCCGGTGGGCGACATCACCGACAGCTTCACGCTGGAGGACATGGACGCCCGCGTCCTGGCCGTCGCCGCCTCCCCGGACGGGCGGCCGGTCGTCGCCTACACCGACCGGGGCGCCCACAAGATCGCTGTGGCGAGCTGCGAGTCCACGGCGTGTGCGCACCCGTCGATCCATGCGTTCGACCTGCCCGCGCTGACGAGGTACACCTGGCTGACCAGCAACCTGCGCACGCAGGTGGTGGTGCGGCCGGACGGCCGGCCGGTCATCGTGTACAGCGACCCCGGCGACGGCCACACCTCGACGATCCTGCTCTGCTCCGATCCGGCCTGTTCCGGCACGCCTCGTTTCGTGCCGGTGCCCGAGCTCGTCGCGGTGAGCGCGCCCGGCCTCGCCCTGGACGCCCATGGCCTCCCTCTGCTGGCCGGTTACCGCCGGAAGGGCGCCGCCCTGATCGATCTGGTCGCGTGCGAGGACCAGGACTGCGCCCGCCGCTCCGCCTCCCCTCTGCTGCCCGCCGGCGGGGTCGGGCAGTTCGACCTCGCCATCGGCTCCGATCAGCGGCCGCGCATTCTGTGGTACGGCACGGCCGATCCGGCCGGCGACAACGCGTATCACCTGCTCACCTGCGCCGACCCGCACTGCGCCCCATGAGGACCGGGGACCGGGACGCTGATCTGCCCGCGGCCCGTCTTCGCGCGACCGGGCCGCCGTCACGAGGGGGGAAATGAGTCTCGAATCGTCCACAAGCCCGGCGGCCCGATCGGAAGCGGGGTCGCAGGAGACGCTCGCCCAGCTGTGGGGCGAGCGCGTCCTCGAGATCGTGTACGGCACCGCGGGCCGCCTCTACCGGCCGTTGCTGGCCGTGTGCGCCATGACCATCGTCCCGGCCCTCATGGCGACGGCGGCCGTGGTCGTGGCCCTGGGCGACCGGATCGCCATCGTCAACGGAACCCCGCTGCTCCTGACGTCGTCGCCGGGCGTCCTGTGGGCGTACGCCGGGGTGCTGATCATCATGATCGCCGCCGGGCTCGCCTGTTCGGCCGCGGGCAGCCGCCTCGTCGTCGATCACATCGACGGCCGCCCGTCGTCGCCGGCGCGTGCCGTCCTGGCCGTCCTGCGCCGCCCGCACGCCTTCCTGCTGCTCGCCGCCGAGCTCACGCTGGCGGCCGGAGCGCTGTTCGTCCTGCTCGTCGTCGTGGCGGCGCTGGTGGAGTCGATCGTTCTGGCGCTGATCCTGGCCGCGGTGGCAGGCCTCTTCACGCTGCCCGCCCTGCTCGCCCTGACCGCGCTGACTGTGTCTCCGGGGCGCGTTCCTCCGCTGAGAACGGCGTTCCGCCTGGCCGCCCGCGACTACACGGGAACGGCCTGGAGGGTGGCGCTGGCGTGCCTCGTCATCCCCGGCCTGGCCCAGGCGGCCCTGTACGGCCTGCGCTTCCTGCTCCCGGTTCCCACCGGTGTGGCGATCGCCGACGCCGCACGGGTGACGGCGGCGGTCCTGCTCGCACCGTTCCAGGCGGCCACGCTGGGATGCTGCTACGCCTACCTCAGGGGATGGGTCGCGCCGGAGCCCACGACGACCGGCGAACCCGCCAGGCGGCGGACCAGGTCCTGGCCTGTCGTGGCCGCGCTGCTCCCCGGCCTGCTGTACGGAGTGTTCGCCGCCGCCAACCCGCTCGGGCGGGCCGAGGCGGTCGACAACGAGCTGATCGCGAAGGAGCTGTACCCGGGTCAGTCGATCAGCGCCCAGATCGTCATTGGCTCCGGCGGCCGACCGGTCGTTATCACCGACCAGGGCATGCCGAAGCCGGCCTTCTGCGGCGACGGCGCCTGCGCGCGGCAGGCCGCCGTCCCCCTGGGGGCCTACCTGGACGGGCAATCGGTCGCCACATCCATGCCCGACGACTCGGTGCTGATCCCCGGATGGGTGTACGAGCCGTCGCCGAGCGGCGACGTCGAACTCCACCTGTTCTCCTGCCGCCCCGGCGGCTGTGCGCGACGGCCGGGAAATCCGCTGCGGTTGGCGCGGAAAGGGTGGCTCCACGTGAACGTCGCCGCGGCCGCGACACCGGACGGCGTCGCCATCGCCTCGATCGCCCCCGAGCCCGGCTCCGACGGCGTTTTCGCGCGCGTCGCGCTCACGCTCTGCCGGGACGCCGCCTGCGCCGCCCCGCGGACCATCGCTGTCGGCCGCCTCCGCGACAGGGCCGCCGTCAGTGTGGACAACCGCACGGTCGCCGTCGCCGTCTCCCCCGACGGGCGCCCCGTGATCGCCTACGTCGACCGGGTCTCGCGGAAGACGACCGTGGTGAGCTGCGACACTCCCTCCTGCCCGCATCCGCGGACCCACGCGTTCACGGCATCCGGTTCGCCCGAGCCGGTCCTGTGGGGCTGGCTTAACCGCTCACTGCGGATCCAGATGGCGATCGGGCCGGACGGCAGGCCGGTGATCGTCGAGAATGACCCGGAGCGTGAGATCTCGAAGATCCTCTTCTGCCCCGACCGGGAGTGTTCCGGGCCCCCGCGGTCCGTGACCGTGTCCGAGATCGCCACGAGGAGCGCACCCGGCCTGGCCCTTGACGCCGCCGGCCGTCCGATCCTGGCCGGCTACGACACGGAGGACCTCCGGGTGACCGTCCTGGCGTGCGAGGACACCGGCTGCGCCCGCCGCCGGCTCACCCACCTCATTCCCGCGAACGCGTTCGGTCCCCTCGACCTCGTCGTCGGCCCCGACCGCCGCCTGCGCATCGTCTGGTACGGCACGCCCGATCGCGGGGGGACGCCCAGTTATCACGTCCTCACCTGCGCCGACACGTACTGCCGGAAGTCCTAGACGAAGCGCCTGGGCATCCCGAGGAGGGACATGAGTCTCGGAACGCCGGTGAGAACGACCCCAGGAGATCCTTCGACGACCTGCGACTCCAGGTCGCCGTCAGGTCGGACGGCAGACCGGTGATCGTCCACAACGGCGGTGGCACCGGGGACACGACCATCATGCTCTGCCGCGATGCGTCCTGTTCCGGGACCCCGCGGACGGTGTCGGCCTCCGAGCTGGTCACGCTGAGCGCCCCCGGCCTGGCCCTGGATCCGGTCGGCCGTCCCGTTCTGGCCGGATACGACGCGGCCGACCCACCGGTAGCCGTCCTGTTCTGCCGCGACGACGACTGCGTGGGGAGAGACGTTACCCACCTGATCCCCACGTCCCACGTGGGCGAGGCGGACGTCGCCATCGGTCCCGACCGACGCCCGCGCATCGTCTGGTACGGCACGCTCGATGGCAGGAGAGCTCCCACCTACCACCTCCTCACCTGCGCCGACGCCTGGTGCGGCCTGCGGCCGTCGCCGTCCTGACGAGCAGCCGTCGCCGATGGGGCAGCGGGCGGCTACGCCTTCTTCGCCGTGCCGATGATGAGCGGCCGGTGCTTCGCTGTCCTTCGAGGAGGCGTCCGGGCATCCCGCTGCGGTGGCCGGGTTCGCCGGTGCGGGCGCCATGGGGTCTGGGCGGAGCCCGGCGGGGGCGGGGGTGGACGCCGCGTGCGGGATTGGTACCGTTGCGTCCGACGCGCACCGCGCAGCGAAGTCCGGTGAGAACCCGGCGCTGTCCCGCAACTGTGGTTCCCCGCCCCCGGGGACGAGCCAGGTCGCCTGCGCCGTGCGCCGACGCCATCGACCCTCGTGGAAAAGGGTGATCCGTCGCTTCCAGCGGGTCCCTCGATTCCCGGCATTCCCCCTGATGGAGGACCTCGTGAGGCCCGTACGCACGGCCGTCGCGGGTGTGGTGCTGGGCGTGCTCGCTCTGGCCGGCTGCGGCCAGACCGACGGCGCCGCCACGTCCGCGACCCCCACCCCCGCCGCCTCGGACAGCGCCGGACAGGGCGCCTTCCCCGCCACGATCCAGGCGGGCAACGGCGCGGTGACCATCGCCAAGAGGCCCGAGCACATCGTGTCGCTGTCCCCGACGGCCACCGAGATCCTTTTCGCGATCGGCGCGGGCGCGCAGGTGACGGCGGTGGACGACCAGTCGAACTACCCGCCCGAGGCGCCCAAGACGTCGCTGTCGGGGTTCAAGCCCAACGTCGAGGCGATCGTCGCCGCCAAGCCCGACCTCGTGGTGCTCGCCAACGACCTGGAGGGCGTGGTCGCCGGGCTCGGCAAGGTCGGCGTGCCGGTGCTGCTCGAACCCGCCGCCACCAGGCTGGACGACACCTACGACCAGATCAGGGACCTCGGTGCGGCCACCGGCAACGCGGCCAAGGCCGACGAGGTGGCGAGCGGCGTCAAGCAGAAGATCGACGCCCTCGCGGCGGCGGCGCCGAAGGGCAAGGAGCTGACGTACTACCACGAGCTGGACACCACGCCCTACGCGGCGACGTCGAGCACGTTCATCGGGCAGGTCTACGGCCTCTTCGGGCTGAAGAACATCGCCGACGAGGCTCCCGACGCGGCGGGCGGCTATCCCAAGCTGTCGGCGGAGTTCATCGCCAAGGCCGACCCCGACCTGATCTTCCTCGGCGACACCAAGTGCTGCGGCCAGAACGCCGCCGCGCTGGCCAAGCGGCCGGGCTGGTCCGGCCTGTCCGCCGTGAAGAAGGACCGCGTGGTGGAGCTGGACGACGACGTCGCCTCCCGCTGGGGGCCCCGGGTCGCCGACCTCGCGCAGGCCGTCAGCGATGCCGTGCAGAAGGCGGCGAGCTGAGCCGGTGGTGACGCGGACGCCCCTGGTGGTGCGGTGAGCGGTGAGGCCGGTGATGGCGTGATGACGCCGGCCCGGCCGCGCGGCCGGGCGCTGTTGGTCGCGTCCGCCGTGCTGGTGGCCAGTCTCGCCCTCGGCCTGATGGCGGGCGCGGCGGGCATCTCGCCCCGCGCCATCGCGCTGGCGCTGCTCGACCGGCTGCCGCTGGTGTCCGTGCACTCGGGCCTCGCACCGGTCGAGGAGGGGCTGCTGTTCCAGCTCCGGGTGCCGCGGGTGCTGCTCGCCGCCGTCGTGGGCGGGCTGCTCGCCACGGCCGGGGCCGGCTATCAGGGCGTGTTCCGCAACCCCCTGGCCGATCCTTACCTGCTCGGGGCGGCGGCCGGGGCCGGCCTCACGGTGACGCTCGTCGTGGTCTTCCTGGGCGGCGACGCCGGGGTGACCGCGGTGCCGATCGCCGCCTTCGCCGGGGCCGTCGGCGGGGTGTTCCTCGCGTACGCGCTGGGCCACACGGCGGGCCGGGGCGGTGGCACCGCCACGCTCGTGCTCGCCGGGGTCGCGGTCACCTCGTTCCTCACCGCCATCCAGACCTTCGTGCAGCAGCTCAAGGTGGACGAACTACAGCGGATCTACTCCTGGATCCTCGGCGACGTGGGCGGCGGCTGGGACCAGCTCCGCATGATCGCGCCGTACGCCGTGGTGTCGACCGTCGTCATGCTGCTGCACGGGCGGCTGCTCGACGTGCTGTCGGTGGGCGACGAGGAGGCGGTCAGCCTCGGCCTGCGCGCGGCGCGCGTGCGTTTCGTCGTGCTGCTGGCCGCCTCGCTCGCCACCGCGTCGGCGGTGGCGGTCAGCGGGCTGATCGCCTTCGTCGGGATCGTGGTGCCGCACGTGGTCCGGCGGCTCGCCGGCTGGTCCTACCGGATCGTGCTGCCGCTGTCGTTCCTCGGCGGTGCGGCGTTCCTCGTGCTGGCCGACACGATCGCGCGTACGGTGCTCGCGCCGGCCGAACTGCCGATCGGGGTGGTCACGGCGTTCGTCGGGGCGCCGTTCTTCGTCACCGTCCTGCGCGTGACCCGGCGGGTGGAGACGTGAGCGGGCGCGCCACGCCGGCCGTCGAGGCGCGCGGCGTGGGCGTCACGCTGGGCGGGCGGCGGGTGCTCACGGACGTCACGCTGTCGGCCGCGCCCGGCCAGTGGCTGGCGGTCATCGGGCCGAACGGCGCCGGCAAGTCCACGCTGCTGCGGGCCGTCGCCGGGCTGGTGCCGAGGGAGGGCGAGGTGCTCGTCGAGGGCACGGCCGTGGACGACCTGCGCCCGCGCCGGCGGGCCCGGCTGATCGCCTACGCCCCGCAGAGCCCGGCGCTGCCGCCCGACATGTCGGTCTACGACTACGCGTTGCTGGGCCGCACGCCGTACATCCCCTATCTCGGCAGCGAGAGCGCGCGGGACCGCGAGGTGACGCGGTCGGTGCTGGAACGGCTCGACCTGGACGGCTTCGCGTCCCGGCCGCTCGGGCACCTGTCCGGCGGCGAGCGGCAGCGGGTCGTGCTCGCCAGGGCGCTGGTGCAGCAGGCGCCGGTGCTGCTGCTGGACGAGCCGACCACGGCGCTCGACCTGGGCCACCAGCAGCAGGTGCTCGAACTCGTCGACCGGCTGCGCCTGGCCGACGACCTCACCGTCGTGACGACGCTGCACGACCTCAGCCTCGCCGCGCAGTACGCCGACGCGCTCGTGCTGCTCGCCGCCGGGCGCGCGGTCGCGGCCGGGCCGCCCGCGCGGGTGCTGGCCGAGCCGCTGCTGACCGAGCACTTCGGCGCCCGCGTGCGGGTGGAGCCGGGCCCCGAGGGGCGCCCGGTCGTCCACCTGGTCCGCCCGTCGATCTCCTCGATGGTGGAGGAGGAGGCATGACGGGTCTCCCGCGGCCGTCCCTCACGTACCGGGTGGAGGACGGCCGGCGGCTGGGCGCGCTGCTGTGGCGGTTCGGGCCCGGCTGGCGGATGATCTCCTCGGCCATGCTCGGCGGCGGCATCGGCCACCGCGAGTGGGTGCTGAACGCGCAGGTGGCCGCCGGTTACTCGCGCATGGACCCGGTCGAGCACATGGACGCGCTCGGTCCCGGCGGTGCCGGGGTCGGCATGATGACGGCGGCGCTGGTGGAGCGGTACGCCGCGGCGGCCGACGGGGGAGCGGAGGCCGTCGCCACGGTCGGCCTGGGCGTGCCGACCTGGGCGGCCGCGCCCGAGGGCATGCCCGACCCCGGCCTGCCGGCCGCGGGCGACGACGCAGTGCGCGACGACGCAGTGCGCGACGACGCAGTGCGCGTGCCGCGCCCGGGGACGATCAACATCCTGGTGGCCGTGCCGGTCGCGTTCTCCGACCCGGCGCTGGTCAACGCCGTCATGACGGTCACCGAGGCGAAGACGCAGGCGCTGCTGGAGGCGGGATTCCCCTGCACCGGGACCGCGTCGGACGCCGTCTGCGTCGCCGTACGGGAGGAGGGCCAGGCGGAGGCGTTCGGCGGCCCGCGCTCCGTCTGGGGCGCGCGGATCGCCCGCGCGGTCCACCGGGCCGTCCTCGACGGCGCGCGGGACTGGCGAACCTGGCGGGCCGGCTAGGCGCCGGGTGCTTACCCATCTCAAGCTGTCCCCGGGGCGTGGGTGCCGCGCGGATCGACCGGGCGCTGAGGGCGGTGGCGATGTCGGCGTCGGGCCGTGGCGAACCGTCCGCCGGGCACGGGCCACGGCTGCTTCAGCGAAGGGTCTGTGTGCCGATGACGGACAGCAGGTGCAGCTTGTCGTGGCTTTCGGTGCCGGGAACGGCGGTGTAGACGAGCAGCGAGTGGGCCTGGTCGGGGTCGACCAGTCTCTGGCACGTCAGCTCCAGGGCCCCGACTTCGGGGTGGATGAAGTGCTCGACCTTGTGGGGGCGTATCCCGATCTCGTGGGCCTCCCACGCTCGCCGGAACTCGTCGCTGCGGGCGAGGAGCAGGTCCGCGAGGTGTGCGGCTCGGGATTGCGGGCCGCGGAGGGTGACGATCTCGCGCAGCCCCGAGGCGTACATCCGTGTGAGGAATGGATGTTCTTCGGGCGCGTAGAGCTGCCGGGCGGCCGGATCGGTGAACCACCGGTACCCTGCGCTGCGGGCAGGTCCGGTGTACCGGGTCGTGTCGCCGGTGAGCGCGACGCCCATCGGGGTCTGCCGCAGGGTCTCGCCGAGCTCGGTGACGATCTCCGCGGGGGTGTCGTTCAGGCGGTCGAGAATGCGCAGCAGGCCGGGGCTGATGTGCTCGCCGACTCCGCCGCGGGCGGGCGGGTTGTGTCCCGCGAGGCGGAACAGATGGTCTCGCTCGTCGAGCGAGAGGTGCAGGCCCTGGGCGATCGAGGTGAGCATCTGGCTCGACGGCTGCGGTCCGCGTTCTCGCTCGAGGCGGGAGTAGTAGTCGGTCGACATGTGGCACAGCGTCGCGACTTCCTCGCGCCGTAGCCCGGTTGTCCTGCGACGGGGACCGCGCGGGAGGCCGACGTCCTCGGGTTGCAGCACCTTCCGACGGCTTCGGAGGAACTCCGCCAGCCCAGCGCGATCGATCATGCATTCCCTCCACTCGCGGTGCTGCCTCGTTTCTACCGTCCCCGCGTGACGGCAACCACGGACCGTTGATCCCCCTCTCCGGTCGGAGGAGCGGATGAGTCCGCATCCGTGGATCGGCGGTCCCTGGAACGGCGACGTGGCGTCCGGAACCGTGGATCCGGGACGACAACGCCAAGGAGCAGAGCAATGCCGCGTCAAGCGATCGACATCACCATTCCGGACCTGTCCGGGAAGCGCGTGCTCATCACCGGCGCCAGCGACGGAATGGGACTGGGAATGGCCGCGCGACTCGCCGCGGCCGGCGCAGACGTCCTCATGCCCGTCCGCAACCGCCGCAAGGGCGAGAACGCGATCGCCAGGATCCGCCAGAGCCTCCCGGACGCGAAGGTCTCGCTGCGCGGTCTCGACCTGTCGTCGCTCAAGTCGATCGAGGCCCTCGAAGACGCTCTGCGCGAGGAGGGCCGGCCTATCCACATCCTGATCAACAACGCAGGCGTGATGACCCCGCCGAGCCGGCAGACCACCGCGGACGGCTTCGAACTCCAATTCGGCACCAACCACCTCGGCCACTTCGCCCTCGTGAGCCGCATCCTCCCGCTGCTGCGCGCCGGCCACGCCCGCGTCACATCGCAGATCAGCATCGCCGCGAACCGCGGCACCATCAACTGGGACGACCTGAACTGGGAACGCGGCTACAACGCCACGCGCGCCTACCAGCAGTCCAAGATCGCATTCGGGCTCTTCGGTCTCGAACTGGACCGCCGCAGCAAGGCCCACGGATGGGGCATCACCAGCAACCTCTCCCACCCGGGAGTAGCCCCCACCAGCCTCCTCTCCGCCCGCCCCGAGCTCGGCCGCGACAAGGACACCAGCGGCCTCCGCCTGATCCGCGCGCTCTCGGCGAGTGGCATTCTCCTCGGCACCGTCGAGACCGCGATACTGCCCGCGCTCATGGCCGCGACCGACCCCGGCGCCGAACCCGGCACCCTCTACGGACCCAGCGGCCTCGGCAACCTCGGCGGCCCACCCGCCGAACAACGGATGTACTCCCGGCTGCGCAGCACGGACGACGCCGAGCGCATCTGGCAGATCTCGGAGCGACTCACCGAGATCACCGCTGCGACCGCTTGACCAACGCCGAGGCCCTCTTCGCCCCGGGGCCCGGCCGTTCGAAACGGGCTACGACGTGAAGGTGATGGTGTTCACCATGCGGTCGATGTTCGACCGGTCGAACCTGCCGGCCGGGCAGAAGAACGTGATCAGGACGGTCGTGCCCGTTTCGCCCTGCCGGACCAGGTAGGCGATGAATTCGAGCCGCCCGGCCTGCTGGGGGTCGCTGAGCACGCCCTCGATCCGGAACGCCGGCCTGGCTCCGACGGTCGTCGGTGTCGGCACGCCGTAGTAGGTGGTCACGCCGGGGAGCGCGGGGCCCAGGCTCTCCTGGAGCTCCATCGGCGAGTCCGAGGTGCTCAGCGTGTTGCTGACCTGGGCGAAAACGCCCGTGGCCCGATCCGGGTGGGCCGAGATGATGGGGTTCACCTTTGACCAGTCGGTGTTGCCCGGCACCGCGAACAGCGCGTCGAACTCGTTCAGGGACGGAGAGGCGATCATCCACTGGTCGGCGTTGGTCCTGGCCTCCCCCCAGGCCGAGGGGTAGGACATGGTGAACGGCGCCGCGGTGCTGCCCGGGTAGGTGTTCCACGTCGCGGCGGTGTCCCCGCCCCTGGTGAGCAGCAGCGCGGCGGCGACGGCGATGGACACCAGGACCGCCAGGCCGCCGATCAGCGGCCCGAGCGGCAGCCGCCGCCGGTGGTCCCGCGAGGCCGCCGACGCGACCGTCGCCTGCGAGTGCGGCGACCCGGGAGGGTACGACCCGTGCCCCTGCACCGCTCCCTGCGCCGCTCCCTGCGTTGGCCCCGCGGACGGGTGGCTCACGGGCGGGCGGGACGCCGCGGGCACCGCGCCGGAGGGATGGGAGACGGGCGGCGTGGTGCCGGGAGGGAACGAGGAGGGCGTGACCGGCGGATAGGACCCCTGCGGACGGGCCCCGGCGGATCCCGGCGATCCCGGGGATCCCGGAGGATCCGGGGGATACGACGGGGAGACCGGGGGATAGGAGGGGGATGCCGCCGCCGGGTCGCCCGCGCCGCCGCTGATCGCGTCGCGCAGCGCGGACACGAACGCCTGGCACGTCTCGAACCGCTCACCCGGCGACTTGGCCAGCGCTCGCGTGATCACGGCGTTCACCGCGTGCGGCAGGTCCGGCCGGTACGGCGTGAGCGGCGGCGGGTCGTGGGACACGTGGGCGTAGAGCAGCGCGAGTTCGGTGTCCCGCTGGAACGGCGGCTGCCCGGCGAGCGCCTCGTACACGACGCAGGCGAACGCGTACAGGTCGCTGCGGCCGTCGACCGGCAGGCCCCGGATCTGCTCCGGGGCGACGTAGCGCGGGGTGCCCATGAAGTGACCGTGGCTGGTCAGCCCGGCCTCGGCCGCGGAGCTCTTGGTGAGCCCGAAGTCGGTCAGGTAGACGTGGTCGGACCGCGTTACCAGGATGTTGGCCGGTTTCACGTCGCGGTGGACCAGGCCGTGGGCGTGCGCGGCGTCCAGCGCGGAGGCGATCTGCGCGAACAGCGGGTTGGCCCGCCCGACCGGCAGCGCGCCCTCCGACTGCACGAGTTTGCGCAGGTCGCTGCCCTCGACGTAGCGCATGGCGATGAACAGCAGGTCGTCGCGCTCGCCGGCCTCGTACACCGGGATGATGTTGGGGTGGTCGATGCTCGCCACCATCCGCGACTCGCGCACGAACCTGTCGCGGAAGCGGTCGTCGTGCGCGAGCTGGGGCGCGAGCACCTTCAGCGCGACGGCCCGCCCGAGCCGCTGGTCGCGCGCCCGGTAGACCGTCGCCATGCCGCCCCGCCCGACGACCGCCTCGACCGTGTAGTCGCCGAGCCGCCGCCCGACAAGCGGCGGCATCACGGGCCCCTCGGTCATGCGGTCTCCCCCTTGAACCTTCTGTTGATCACGAATCGACCGGGTTCCCGCAGAAGCCGCAGAAGCGGTGTCCCTGGCCCAGCCGCATGCCGCACTGCGTGCAGAACTTCAGCTGTGCCTGTCCCCGCGGCGGCGACGGGTTCGGCGGGTACGACTGCCCGTGCGGCGGCGAGGGGTCGGCCGGATGCGCGTGCCCGTGCGGCGGCGACGGGTCGGCGGGGTACGCCTGTCCGCCGGGCGGGGACGGGTCCGCGGGCACAGGAGTCGCCGGAGCCGGCCCCATGACCTCGGGAGACCGGGCGGCCTCGGCCCCGAACACCCTCGTCACGGCGTACGGCGGCCAGGAGTTCTCCCCGGGCGGGTAGGACCCGGCCTCGCCCGCGAGGTCCCCCCGCGCGGCGAAACCGTGCCCGTCGAGCCCCGGGTCCGTCTGGCCGCCGTTGCGGTGGGCGTCGCCGTCAGGCCGTGCGGCGGCGCTCCTGCGGCGCAGCAGCACGACCCCCACGACCAGCAGGGCGAGGACCACGACGCCGCCGGCCGCCCACACGTACGCCGGCACCGACGACTTCGGCTGCTGGGGAGCGGCCGGGCGCGCCGCCGGTCTGGCGCCGGCGTCCTCCGCCGTGCCCGCCTTGGACTGGGCGACCCGCAGGTGGTCGGCCGCGACCGCGTGGTCGGGCCGCAGGTTGAGCACCTGCTGGAGCGCCGGTATCGCGCCGCTGTAGAGCTTGTTGTGGTAGGAGGCGAGCGCGTTCTCGTAGACGACGTCGACCGGGCCGCGGCGGGGGGTGACCCCGGCGGCGACCAGCGCGCTGCGGATGTCGTCGGCGGGGGTGATGGTCACCGGCTCGTCGCCGCCCCCGGAGACGAACCCGACGACCTCGCTCTTGCCGTCGTCGATGAGTGCCGCGCCGGGCGCGCCGTCGTCGAGCAGCTTGGCGACCTTGTCGCGCTCCTTGAAGGTCCGGCTGCCCGGCGGGGCGAGGTGCGCGGTGTCGAGCTTGGGCGGCGTCTTCGCCGAGGGCCTGCTCGGGAGCGACATCACGTCGAGCGACTCGACCGCGCCGCCGATCGTCGTGCCCAGCGGGACCGTGGGCAGCGACTGCTTCTCGCCGCCCTTGGTGACCTTCAGCACGGCCGGGGACGCGGGGGACGACCCGCTGGTCAGTATCTGCGCGGGCAGGCCCCCGGCCGGCGGCGGATCGAGGTTGGGGTAGACGCTGACGTTCGTGGTGACGTCGGCGATGCACGTCGAGTCGGTCTGCTGCGGCGGGTAGCACGCCTGGAGCCGCCGGTCGAGGTCGGCGTCGTCCAGCGAGTGCCGCTTGAAGTCGGCCGGGATCTTCACTTTGAAGTATTCGGCGAACACCCGGTTGGCGGCGTACACCCGGGGGTCGTCGGCGGCCTGCACGACCTGGGTCGCGGTGACGACCACGCCGTCGGGCGTGACCGTGAAGCCGCTGCCCTTCGCCAGGTCGACGTCGTAGTCCCGGGCCAGCTGCTTGATCACGCCGCGGTCGTCGAGCAGTGTGATGCGGACGTGCGAGGAGGACTCCACGCGTACGGCGCCGGGGGTGACCCGGTCGGTGGAACCGCTGGGGTGCGGGTGGAGCATGGGCGCCGCGAGCGCCGAGAGCGCGCCCAGCCCCGCGATAAGGGAGTGCAGGCGGGGCATCTGCTTCTCCTAGGCCTGTTCGGAACGCTTCAAGCGTCTCAGCGCGGACAGTGCTCGACAAGGTGAGTATCGTGACCGACACCCACTTGATACAGGGCGATGATCGCGCCGTCGCTTGACGTTGACTTGCAGGCCGATTGCGGACGTCCGTTGCCTGATGCGCGCTGTGCCGGGCAGGGATTACTCTGCGCGCATGCGCTTGTCCCCCCTCCGCTCCGTCCCCCGCGTCGACCTCCTGATCGGCCTCGCGATCATCGCGCTGGGCACCCTTGAGGCGTTCACGGACGCCAAGGATTACGGCGCGGCCCAGAATCCCGAGCTGTGGTGGGTCGGGCAGGCGCTGGTCACCGGCGTCCTGGTCTGGTATCGCCGCAGGGCCCCGGTGGCGGTCTTCATCCTCATGATCCTCGCGCAGTACGCCTGGCACCGGCAGGGCAACGAGTCATGCCCGGTCTGGCAGCTCGCCGCGCTGCTCATCGTCTTCCACACGATCGGCGCGCATCTGCCGTTCAAACCGGGTGGGACCTGGGCCCTGGTGGGCATCCTCGTCTTCGACTCGGGGGCCGTCGACCACCGGTTCCTGCCGTTCCAGGAGGTCGTCTACCTCACCGTCATGTTCGGCTCGGCGTACGCCACGGGACTGGCCCTGCGCGGCTACCTCCTGCGCGCGCACCGGATGAGCGAGCGGGCGGCGCGGCTGGAGCTGGAGCGGGAACGCCGGGCCGCCGAGGCCGTCGCCGCCGAGCGCAACCGGATCGCCAGGGAGTTGCACGACGTGGTGGCCCACAGCGTGAGCATGATGGTCATGCAGGCCGGGGTGCTGCGCCGCCGGATGGGCGCGGGGCAGGAGGACGGCCCCTCGCCGGAGGCCGAGATGCTCGGCGGTATCGAGCGGGCGGGCCGGGAGGCGGTCGAGGAGCTGCGGATCATGCTCGGCGCGCTGCGGATGCCGCAGGACGAGGCGCTGCCCCAGCCGGGGCTCGACATGGTGCCCAACCTCATCTCGACCGTGGGATCCTCGGGGCTTCGCGTGACGCTGGAGACGGAGGGCGACCCCGTACGGCTCGCGCCCGGTCTCGACCTGTCGGCCTACCGGATCGTGCAGGAGGCCCTCACCAACGCGGTCAAGTACGCCGGGGACGCCGACGCGCGCATCCGGATCGCCTACCACCCCGACCGGCTGGAGCTCGAGATCATCGATAATGGCGGGGGCGCCGGGCCGGCGCTGTCCACCGGCAACGGGCTCATCGGCATGCGCGAGCGGGCCGAGCTGTTCGGCGGCTCCCTCGACGCCGGGCCGCTGCCGCAGGGCGGCTACCGCGTCCGCGCGACGCTGCCGATCTCCCAGGGAGTGCCGATGAGCGAGGCCACGAATTGACCATCCGCATCGTCCTCGCCGACGACCAGGCGATGATCCGGGCCGGCCTGCGCATGGTGGTCGAGAGCGAGCCCGGCATGGAGATCGTGGGCGAGGCCGCCGACGGCGCCGAGGCGGTCGCCCTGGCCCGCCGGGTGCAGCCCGACGTCGTGCTCATGGACATCTCGATGCCGCGCATGGACGGGCTCACCGCGGCCAGGCAGCTGCTCGACACGCCCCGGCCGCCCAAGGTCATCATGCTGACGACGTTCGACACCGACGAGAACCTGTACGCCGCGCTGCGCGCGGGCACCAGCGGCTTCCTGCTGAAGGTGTCGCCTCCCGAGCAGCTCGTGGAGGCCATCAGGGTCGTCGCGGCGGGTGACGGCCTGCTCGACCCCGCCGTCACCACGCGGGTGATCGCCTCCTTCGCGGGGCGGCACGAGCCGGTCCGGCCGCCGCAGCTCGCCGAGCTCACCCCGCGCGAGCTGGAGGTGCTGCGGATGCTCGCCCGGGGCCTCACCAACGCCGAGATCGCCAAGGAGCTCTTCGTCGGCGAGGCCACGGTCAAGACCCACGTCGCCCGCGTGCTCATGAAGCTGAACCTGCGCGACCGCGCTCAGGCGGTCGTGTTCGCGTACGAGTCGGGCGTGGTGACGCCGGGGTCGGCGCTCGGGTAGTACGACGCCCATTCGGCGTTCGTCATGCGCAGCACCTTGAGGCCGAGGTAGCCCATGGCGATGACGGGGGCGCCCCAGAACGGGATCGTCAGCGGGCTGTACGGCACCGGGATCGAGGCCACGTAGCCCACCGCGACGACGGCGGGCACCCACCAGTGGACGAAGCCGGTGCGCGAGACGGCCAGCAGGAGCAGCGGCAGGCCGAGCATGCCGAGGTAGATCCACGGCAGCGTGAAGCCGAAGATGACGCCGGGCAGGTTGAACACCTCGTCGAACATCTTCTGGCCCTGCTCGACCGGGTAGTGCTGCCCGAACCACCACTCCACGGGGTCCATGAGGAGCAGCGCCGAGACGCTGACGTAGCCGATGATCGTCATGCCCCCGGCGATGTGCCCGAAGACGACGGACTTCTTGCGCACCAGGTGCAGCAGGCCGAAGGCCGCGATCGGGACGAGCACCCAGCTCCAGTGGTAGAGCAGCGACTCCAGCTGGGCCAGGGCGGGGTTGTCGCCGTAGCTGACCATCTCGCGGTCGTCGCCCCAGGTGCCGGGATCGACGAGCAGCGCGACGAACTGCAGCAGCGGTGCGACGAACAGCAGAACTCCGGTGACGGTGCGCCGGAAGGCCACCGAGTCGGACAGTTTGAACATCGATCTTTCCCTTCGGGTCTGTCTCCCTACGGCCGGTGACGGTAGGTGAGCGATCCCCGGGGACTCGTCCGCCGCTCGGGTGATGTCTCCTCATCCGCTAGAGCGACTTATCGCCGCAAGGCTAGGTATGTGTATATTTTCCGGAAGACGGCTCACACTACGGGAGATTTTTCATGCAGGCTTTCCCGGCGGTCCTGTTCGACGAGGCGCACAGCGAGGCGTGGACGATCCGGCGAGAGGTCGCCGAGGCCATGAATCCCGCACACCCCGACGACAACAGCTATGCCGAGGCCGCCGGGGCGCTGCGGCGGCTCGGCCACACGGTGCGGGCGCACACCGAGGGCCCGATCACGCGGGACGTGCTGGCCGGGTGTGACGTCTTCGTGGTCGCGCACCCCTCGGCCGGGCGCTGGGAGCGCACCACCGGTGTCGGCAGCCCCGTCTTCTCCGCCGAGGAGATCGACGCGCTTGAGGCGTACGTCGCGGGCGGCGGCGGGCTGATCGTGCTGGCCGAGCACGAGCAGGAGAAGTACGGCAGCAACCTGGGCGAGCTGCTCGCCCGGTTCGGGGTCACGGTCGAGCACACGACCGTGCAGGACCCCGGCAACTGCCACAACACCGTGGCCACCTGGGTCCTCGGCGTCCCCACCGAGCAGGCCGTGACGGGGCAGGCCGTGACGGGGCAGGCCGTGACCGAGCAGGGCGGCGTGGCGCAGGACCTGCTGGCCGAGGTCCGCCGGGCCTGCTTCTACCGCGCCGGGACGCTGGGCGTGCCGGCCGGGGAGAGCGTCCTGTTCACGACCTCCGGGTCCGCCGACCCCGCGAACGCGCCGCTCGTCGCCGCCGTACGGCACGGCCGCGGCCGGGTGGTCGTCCTGGCCGACTCCGACCTGTTCGGCGACGACTCGATCCGCGACTACGACCACGAGAAGCTGTGGGGCAACCTCGTGACCTGGGCCGCCCGCGTGCCCGAGGCGTCCGGCGCCGCCCGCGGGTCCCGCCCCGAGGTGGCGGAGGAGTTCGCCCGGCTGAAGGCCGCCGTGGAGCGGCTGCGCCCGCTCCAGGCCAAGGACGGCTCGGTCACCGGGGACCACGACGAGGCCGTGTCGTGCATCAGCGAGATCGTCGACGGCATCGCACGGCTCGCGCCGCACTTCCCGCACGACGCCGAGTATCTCGACGCGGTGATGAAGGACTTCCGCGCGTGGGTGTCGGCCGGCCTCGGCAAGCCCGACTTCCTCGACTCGCTGAGCGTCTTCCACCCCGACGCCCAGCGGATCGACGGCCTGGAGCACCTGGTCGTCTTCCCGATGTACACCCAGAACGGCAACCCCGACCGCAACGTCGAGGCGGTGTGGATCCGGGTCGTGTGGCCCGACTGGCTGGCCGAGCTGGAGCGGGGCGGCTACGACAACCCGATGTTCGTGCCGATCACGTTCGTCGACTTCACCTCCGGCTACGACACCAACTCGGCCGTGCTGTTCCCCGAGACCGTCGTGGTGCGCCAGACCCCGCCGCGCTTCACCTGGGGCGGCATCTTCTGCGACCGCGAGGCGGCCCGGTTCCGCCGGGTCAGCGAGGCCGCCGCGGCCACGCTGAAGCTGGAGCTGCCGCCGGACGCCGCCCGGCTGCTGGCGTCCCAGGACCTCGCCCAGGACACGTTCGTGCTGTGGGACCTCGTCCACGACCGCACGCACAGCCACGGCGACCTGCCGTTCGACCCGTTCATGATCAAGCAGCGCATGCCGTACTGGCTCTACAGCCTGGAGGAGCTGCGCTGCGACCTCACGGCGTACGGCGAGGCCGTCAAGCTGGAGGCCGCGGGCGTGCCGCACGCGCGGTACGTGCAGTACGCCATCCTGTTCGACCGGCTGTTCCGCTTCCCCATCACCGGTGATCGGGTGCGCAACTACGACGGGCTCGGCGGCCAGCTGCTGTTCGCCTACCTGCACCGGCAGGGCATCGTGCGGTGGACCGACAACCGGCTCACGATCGACTGGTCGCGGGTCGCCGACGGCGTCGCCGACCTGCGCGGCGAGGTGGAGAAGCTCTACCGCGACGGCATCGACCGGTCCAAGCGCGCGCACTGGCTCGCCGCGCACGAGCTGGTCGCGACGTACGTCGAGCCCGACCCTGCATCCGCGTGGAAGCAGGGCGTCCAGGCGCTGCCCACCGAGCAGAAGGCCATGGTCGACGCCGTGCTGCCCGACGAGTTCCCCCTGAGCATGTTCTACGAGGCCCTGCGCCGTAAGCTCACCGACGTGGTGGAGTCGACCCGGGGCATCCGGGCGTGAACGTGGCCGGGGAGGAACGCGCGATGAGCAGGGTGATCGTGGTCATGGGGGCGGGCGGCCCGGCGGGCCGCGCCGTCGCCGCGAAGTTCGCCGAGCTCGGGGACACGGTCGTCGGCGTGGACAAGTCCGGCGCCGAGGGCTGTCTGGCCGTCGACCTGCTCGACCGGGACGCCGTACGCGGCCTGGCCGAGCGGGTGCGGGCCGAGCACGGCCGGGTGGACGGCGTCGTCCACCTGGTCGGCGGCTGGCGCGGGTCGAAGACCTTCGCCGACACCTCGCTCGACGACTGGGACCTGCTGCACGACCTGCTGATCAGGACCCTGCAGAACGTGTCGCTGGAGTTCGAGCCGCTGCTGCGGGCGAGCGAGGACGGCCGTTTCGCGATCGTGTCGGCCCGGGCCGCCCAGAAGCCGACGCAGGGCGGCGCGGTGTACGCGGCCGCGAAGGCCGCCGCGGAGGCGTGGACGCTGTCGCTGGCCGACGCGCTGAAGGACACCTCCGCCGCTGCGGTGGTCCTCGTGGTCAACGCGTTGGTGCACGATGAGATGAGGGCCGCGAACCCGGACAAGCCGTATCGGACCTTCACCGACGTGAAGGATCTGGCGGCGGCGGTCGCGGGCCTGTGGGACGAGGAGCCGGCTGCGGTCAACGGCCGCAGGATCGACCTCACGCCCTGATCTACGCTGCTGATCCGGACCCGCGGCGGGCCTGAACGGGCCGGCCGGGGGCCCGAAACCGCGATGGGGAGACATCTCGTGACAACCGATGCCGTACGCCGGCACGACCCGGCGAGCCGGACGTTCGCCAGTGACAACTACGCGGGGGTGCACCCCGAGGTCCTGGAGGCGATCGCCCTCGCCAACGGGGGGCACCAGGTCTCCTACGGCGACGACGTCTACACCGAGGCGGTCCGGGGCGTCTTCCGCAGGCACTTCGGCGAGCAGGCCGAGGTGTTCCCCGTGTTCAACGGCACGGCGGCCAACGTCGTGTCGCTGCGCTCGATGTGCGCCCACTGGGAGGCCGTGGTCTGCCCCGAGACCGCGCACATCAACACCGACGAGGGCGGCGCGCCCGAGGTCACCGGCGGGCTGAAGCTGCTGACCGTGCCGACCCCGGACGGCAAGCTCACGCCCGACCTGATCGACCGGCAGGCGTGGGGGTTCGGCGACGTGCACCGGGCGCAGCCCCGGGTCGTGTCGATCTCCAACGCGACCGAGCTGGGCACGCTCTACACCCCGGCCGAGATCAAGGCGATCTGCGACCACGCCCACGAGCTGGGGATGTTCGTCCACCTCGACGGGTCGCGGATCACCAACGCCGCCGCCGCCCAGGACGTGCCGCTGCGCGCCCTGACCACGGACGCGGGGATCGACGTGCTGTCCTTCGGCGGCACCAAGATCGGTCTGATGCTGGGCGAGGCCGTCGTCGTGCTGAACCCGGAGGCGTCGCGCGGCCTGCCGTACCTGCGCAAGACGAGCATGCAGCTCGCCTCGAAGATGCGCTTCGTGTCGGTGCAGTTCGAGGCCCTGCTCGGGGGCGACCTGTGGCTGCGCAACGCCCGTCAGGCCAACGCGATGGCCCGGCGGCTCGCGGACGCCGTACGGGACCTGCCCGGGGTGAGCGTGCCGCGCCCGGTCGAGGCCAACGCGGTCTTCGCGATCCTGCCGGCCGACGTGGCCGACCGGCTGCGCAAGCGGTTCCGGTTCTACAACTGGAACGAGCAGATCGGCGGGGGCATGGTCGAGGTGCGGTGGATGTGCGCCTTCGACACGACCGAGGCCGACGTGGACGCGTTCGCCGCGGCGCTGGCCGAGGAGCTGCGCGCCTAACCGCGGTCCGCGGCCGTCGTCCCGTCGTCGGTCCGGTACGGCGGCCGCGCCCTCTGGCGTCTCCCGTGAGCCGCGGAGAGAGCCTCCTGGCCGGGCCACGCGATGCCGTCGACGGCAAGGAACGGCTCGCCCGCCACGTTCGCCGGGGTCACTCCGGTGAACTCCACGACGTCTCGATGCAGGTGGGACTGGTCGGTGTAGCCGGCCTCCACCGCGACTCGGGCCGCGCTGCCACCCGCGACCAGGCGGTGGGCGGCGTGGTCGAAGCGGACCAGCTTCGCGGCGCGCTTGGGCGGCAGGCCGATCTGCGAGTGGAATCGGGACCACAGGCGCTTACGGCTCCACCCGAGCTCGGCGGCCAGCCGGTCGACCCGGACCAGGCCGCGGCCTCCGGCGATCCGGCGCCAGGCCCAGGCCACCTCCGGGTCCACCGGCGGCCCCGTCTCATGCCGGCGGGCGAGCAGCGCGCCGGTCAACGCGAAGCGATCCTCCCAGGAGGGGACGCCGGCCAGTTGCTCGCGGACCTGTGACGCCTCCCGGCCCCACAGGTCGTCGAGGGCCACCACGGCGCCGTCGAGGTCGGCGGGGGAGACGCCCAGAATCGCGCGTGCGACGACCGGGGACAGGCGCACCTGCACGCACTCGACGTTCTCCCCGCGTGCCCGGACCGCGCCTCCGGACCCGAGTCCGGGCCCGGCGACGAGACTTCCGCGCTGCTGCCGCCCGGCGGCGTAGTCCACGACGGGCGAACCGGCGCCGAACTCCAGCAGCAGCGTCACGGCCGGGTGCGGGACCATCCGGAGCGCGTCCAGGTCGCCGACGCGGAACCCGGCCATGGTGACACCGGCCACGCGGCTGGGCCGCCGCGGGCAGGCGACGTCCCACACGGCCTCACCGTGCACGAATGTCGACACGGCCGCCAGGCTATGCGAGTGCGCATTGACATGCGGGCGGGGAACATTCGTCCAAGACACCGGCGCGCACCCGCGGCCACAGTGGGCGCATGACTGTTTCCGACGGCGAGCGGCATGCGGAAGCCGAGACCACCGAGAGTTCGACGCTGTCCCTGGACGACGGCGACATCCACGTGTGCCAGGACGGCCCACGCGACGCCCCGCCACTCCTGCTGATCCACGGGTCCGCCTCCTCGACCCGCTCGTGGGACTCCTTGGTTCCGCTGCTGACCGGTTCGCATCGCGTCATCCGGATCGACCTGCTCGGGCACGGCCGGTCGGCCAAACCGGCCGGTCCGAGCTACGCGACCCCGGACCAGGGACGCCGGGTCGGCGTGGCACTGGACCGGCTCGGCGTCGAGCGCGCGATCGTGGCCGGTCATTCCAGCGGCGGCGTGGTCGCCACCGCTCTCGCCGAGCAACGACCCGACCTGGTGATCGCGCTCGCGCTCGTCAACACCGGGCCCCGCATGGACGCCTTCATCGCATCGGAGTCCGCAGCGATCGCACCGTCGCAATGGCCGCCGACCGACGAGCAGATCCGCCAGTTCGCGAGCACCGGTTTCAGCCGCGCGGGCTATCGGATCCCCCAGGAGCTTCTGGACGAGGTGCGCATGATGACCTACCACACGCTCACCGCGACGATGCAGGGCGCCCGCGACTACCTGGAGCAACAGGCGCTCCCGGAGCGGCTGACGGCCCTCGGCAAGCCGCTCCTGGTGATCTTCGGCGAGGACGACCGCAGATGGAGATCCTCGTCCGCCGCCGACTACCGGAAGGTTCCGGGAGCGAAGGTCGAGTTGCTGCCCGGTCTCGGGCACTCGCCCATACTCGAGGATCCGGTGCGGACCGCCGGTCCCCTGCTGGCCTTCACCGCGCTCCACGCCGCACGGGCGGACTGAAGGGGCTCGCCGGACCGGCCGGAGAGGGCTAAGGCGCGGGGAGCGGCTGGGCTCCCCGCTTGGCCAGCAGCTCCTTCATCGTGCGGATCTCGGCGTTCTGCCCGTCCACGATGTGCTGGGCCAGGGCGCGCACCTCGTCGCGGTCCGACAGCCTGAGCAGGCCCTCGGCCATCTCCACGCCGCCCTGGTGATGGCGGATCATGAGCTGGAGGAAGAGGACCTCGGCGTCCCTGCCGGTGGCCTGGCGGAGCCGGTTCATCTCCTCCTCCGTGGCCATGCCGGGCATCGTGCCGGGCATCGTGCCGGGCGCCGGGGCGGTCGTGGCCGCCCCGCCGTGCCCGTGCCCGGACATCCAGGCCATCGCCGGGCGGCCGGAGCTCTGGTCGAGGCCCCACTGCTGCAGCCAGCCCATGAAAATTCCACGCTGGGTGCTCTGCGTCGTGATGATGTCGTACGCCAGACTGCGCAGCGCCTGGTCGGAGGTCTTGTCCCTGAGGACGAAGGACATCTCCACCGCCTGCGCGTGGTGGACCCCCATGTCCCTGGCGAAGCCGGCCTCGGGGGAGGTGTCCCCGGGCGTCGCCTGCCTGGTGAAGAACAGCACGAGCGCCGCCGCCGCGAGGAGGACGACGACCAGCCCGAGGACGGGGAGGCGGCGCCGGGCCGGGGGAGCGGTCTCGACCGTGTCGTCCCCTGGGGCGTCGATGTCAGTGCTCATCGCCCACAGGCTACTCGCCACAGCCGTCGCACTGCCCGAAGCAATACCTTTAGCCACTATTCTCCATACGCAGCGGGGGTGTCAGTGATCAGCGGTTGGAGGAGCGATGACCAAGGAGAAGTCGCAGGCGAGGCGTGAGCACCTCGCCCGCATGCGCGCCGAGCAGAAGCGTAAGGAGCGGCGCGCCGCGCTTCTCATGTGGGGGATAGGCGGCCTCGTGATCGTCGTCCTGGTCGCCCTCGTCGCCGTCTACGTGGTCAACGACCGCTCGGCCAAGTCGCTCAGCGCCGTGAAGACCTTCAACTACAAGGGCTCCGACCACTCCTGGAACAAGGTCTCCTACAAGGAGACCCCGCCCGTCGGCGGCCAGCACAACTTCTACTGGCAGAACTGCGGCATCTACGACAAGCCCATCCACAACGAGCACGGCGTCCACTCGCTGGAGCACGGCGCCGTGTGGATCACCTACCGGCCCGACCTGCCCAAGGCCGAGGTGGACAAGCTCAAGAGCCTCGCCTCCGCCGACTACATGCTGCTGAGCCCCTACCCGAACCTGCCGTCCAAGATCGTCGCCAGCTCCTGGAACCACCAGATCGCGCTGGACTCGGCGGACGACCCCCGGCTGCCGGAGTTCGTCAAGAAGTACAAGCAGAACCCGACCACCACCCCCGAGTACGGCGCCTCCTGCTCGGGCGGCATCGGCACCACCGACGAGCAGCCGCTCCCGCCGGCCCAGCAGGAGACGATGCCGAGCACGGCCCCGTCCTCCTGATCCGGACGTCCCCTGGCCGGGTTCAGGGAACCAGCACGCGGTCCACGGGCACGGCCTCCAGCCCGTGGGCCTCGGCCACCGGGCGGCTCGTGAGGTGGCCCTGGTGGGTGCTCAGACCGAGGGCGAGCGCGGGGTCGGCGGTCAGCGCCTCGCGCCAGCCCAGGTCGGCGATCGCCAGCGCGTACGGCAGCGTGACGTTGGTCAGCGCGTACGTCGAGGTGTGCGGCACCGCCCCCGGCATGTTGGCCACGCAGTAGAACACCGAGCCGTGCACCCGGTAGACCGGGTCGGCGTGGGTGGTCGGCCGCGAGTCCTCGAAGCAGCCGCCCTGGTCGATGGAGATGTCCACCAGCACCGACCCCGGCTTCATCCGCGAGACGAGGTCGTTGCTCACCAGGGTCGGCGCCTTGGCGCCCGGCACGAGCACCGCGCCGATCACCAGGTCCGCGTCCACCACCGCCCGCTCGACCTCGTACGCGTTGGACGCCACCGTCTGGCAGCCTCCCCCGAACACGAGGTCGGCGTGGCGCAGCCGGTCGACGTCGCGGTCGAGCAGCAGCACCTGGGCACGAAGGCCCACCGCGACCGCGGCGGCGTTCATGCCCGACACCCCCGCGCCGATCACCGCCACCTTGGCCGGATAGGTGCCGGGGACGCCGCTCATCAGCACTCCGCGCCCGCCGCCCTGGCGCATGAGATGGTAGGCGCCCACCTGCGGCGCCAGCCGTCCGGCGACCTCGGACATGGGCGCGAGCAGCGGCAGCGTGCGGTCGGGTTTCTGCACGGTCTCGTACGCGATGCCGGTCACGCCCGACTCCAGCATGGCCCGGGTGCAGGACTCCGAGGCGGCGAGGTGGAGATAGGTGAACAGCACCTGCCCCTTGCGCATCCGGTGGTACTCGTCCGGCACCGGTTCCTTGACCTTCAGGATCAGGTCGCCCTCGGCCCACACCTCGTCCGCCGTGCCGAGGATGACGGCCCCCGCCGCGGCGAAGTCCTCGTCCGGGATCGCGGACCCCAGCCCCGCGCCCTTCTCGACGAGGACCCGATGACCTTTGCGTACGAACTCGTTGACCCCCGCGGGTGTGAGCGCGACCCGGTACTCGTGCGTCTTGATCTCTCGGGGAACTCCCACCTTCATGCTTTCACTGTCTGCTCCCAACGCCTGTGTGGCCATCGGGCAACGGGCAACCATTTGGCGGATATTCATGACAAATTGTCAATAAAAGAGCGTGTTGAGCGTTCCATGGCCGGCCGGTTACCCGCAGTTGGCAGACCTCGGTAGGCTCTGCGAGCGGTGTAAGGGATCGAGGTGGGAATGCACAACGCGCCCGTGCCGGGAGACGAGGAGCCCGGCCCGCGCCCTGGCGGCCTGACATCGGGAGCCGGGACGTCTCCCATGCCGGAGCCGGTCGGCCCCGAGGACCGCGGCGGCGTGCCCGCCGAGACGTCCGGCGGGTGGGGCGGCTGGTTCGGCGACACGTCCGGCGCGTCCGGTGCCACGGGAGAGACGGCCGTCCTGCCCGCCGCCGGCGGCGGACCGGGTGACACGTACGGCGTGCCCATGGGCGGGCCCGGCGACCCCGGTGGAGGCCCCCTGGCACCCGCCGTGCCCGGTGGGCCCGGTGGGCTCGCCGATCCGCTCGCTGATCCACTCGGTGGCCCGGGTGGTGCGCGGGGTGAGCGTGGCGGGCTCGGCGGGTTCGACGACCCGCTCGGTGTGCGCGGTGAGCCGCCGGGCGGGCTCGACGATCCGTTCGGTGACACGATCACTGGGCCGGTCGCTGTGCCGGGTGAGCCCGGTGGGCCTGCCGGGCCCGCTGATCCCCTCGGCATGCCGGGCGGATTCGGCGGCCCGGGTGACCCTCTCGGCGTGCCCGGTGGGCCCGCTGATCCCCTCGGCGTGCCCGGTGGGCCGGGTGACCCGCTCGGGGTTCCCGGCGAACTCGGTGGCGTGCCCGGTGTCGCCGACGCTCCCGCCCTGCCCGGTGAGCCGGTGGAGCCCGCCGCGCCCGGGATGCCGGGCGCACCCGATGGCACGGCCGCGGGCGGGGTCGCGGAGCCGGGTGACGGGCCGTCCGCCCCCGCCGGGCCCAAGGAGCCGAGGGCGGCCAGGGGGACGACGATCGCCCTCGTCGTGGCCCTCGTGCTGGTGGTCGTCATGTCCGGCGTCCTCGGTGCCGTCGCCGTGGTGATGACCCGCAACCCGGACGCCCCGCCGCTCAAGCAGACGCCCGTACGCACCCTGCTGACGCCCGTGCACTTCGCCCCGGTCACCGGGGTGGGGCCGGCGCCCTGCGCCGGAACGGACGCGATCCCGGACGACAAGGGCACCTCCTGCTATCAGCTCGACCCGGGGGTCACGGTCACGACCGTGCAGAAGATCGAGGAGGTGACGGATAACGACGGCACCTACTCGATCAGGCTCGTGCTGTCCCCCTCCAGCCAGGAGCAGATCGCCGCGCTCACCCGTGAGACGGTCAAGCAGCAGCTCGCGATCGTGGTGGGGGAGAAGGTGGTGGCCGCCCCGCGGGTGGCCCAGGAGATCACCCAGGACAGCCTCGGCATCGCGGGCTTCGACAAGACCCAGGCCGACGCGATCATGGCGCTGCTGACCGGGTCCACCCCCGCGAGCCAGCCGAACCCGGCCGCCTCACCCGCCGCCACCGGCGCCGGCCAGCCCGGCGGCACACAGCCCGGCGGCACGCAACCGGGCGGAACCCAGCAGGGCGGCACGCAACCGGGCGGCACCCAGACCGGTGGTACGCAGCCGGGCGGCACGGTGTACGAGGGCGGCCAGCCTGGCGGGTCGCAGACGGGCGGCACACAGCAGGGCGGCGGCACACAGCAGGGCGGCGGCACACAGCAGGGCGGCGGCACACAGCAGGGCGGCGCGCAGCCCACCCTTGAGGGGTTCCAGTGAGCGCGCATCACGGCCAGGACCGCCGCTCCCGGACCTGAGCCGGGCGGCCGGTGCGACCTTCTCATGGTGATCCAGGTCCTGGATCACCATGGGTGGGGCGACGGGTTCGGGTCAGCCGATGATCGCGATCCCGGTAAGGTCGCTGTCATGCAGCGTATGACCGGTTTGTTGATAGGTGCGGTTTTCGGGACCGTCTTCGTGTTCGTGAACTCGCAACCACCCCTCGGTCATGCTCTCGCCCTCGTCCTCAGGATCGCCGCGGCCGTCGCCCTGGCCGGGGTCGTCGCCATGTGGTTCATCGCCGTCGGGCGCGCCAGGTCCACCGGGGCCGAACCCGGCATCGGGGGAGGCGGTGAGGCCGGCAAGATGTTCGGCGCCGGCTTCGCGGTGGTCGTCGTGATCGAAGCGGTCGCGCTGTTCGGCGGCATCGCGGTGCTGCGCGCCCTGGACCGCCCCGAGGAGAGCAACGTCGCCTGGATCGCTCTGGTCGTCGGTGTTCATTTCGTCGCCCTCGGGCCGATCTGGAGGGACCGGTCGATCATGGTGCCCGGTGCGGTCCTCACCGTGCTCGGGGTCGCCGGGCTCGTCATGACCGCCACCTCGGCCGTGGCCTGGGTGCCCGTGGTCGGCGGGGTGCTGTCCGGTGTGACGCTGCTGGCCGGATGCCTGGCCGCGGCGGGGCGCGGCCTGGCCGCCCAGCGGTCCCTCGCCTCTGGCGGACGCCGGTGACGGTCCCGGGCGGCCCGTCGCGAGGGCGGCAGCGGCCGGTGCAAGCCGGGGTCAATCCGGGTGCAAGCAGATCCCGGTAACGTACGGCGCGTGTCAGCACGATGGTTGCGAGGCGCGGCCGCCACGGCCGCGACCGCCGCGTTCCTGGTCCCCGCCTCTTCGCTCGCCGCCGCCCCGGCTCTCGCGCACACCGCGCAAGCCCCCGCACAGGCTTCCGACCGGGCGTCCGCGCACGGCACGACCGCACCGGCGGCCGTCGCCAAGAAGCTGTTCAGCGCCTGGCTGCGCGCGGACCGCCACGCGGCATCCCGGGTCGCCACCGCGGGGGCCGTCTCCACGCTCTTCTCCTACCCCTTCCGGGCCCCGGACGAGTTCGCGGGCTGCTCGGGCAACGCCTGCCGGTTCGTCCACACCAGCGTGCGCGTGCCGGGCGGGCTCGACGGCGTCCTGATGGTCGTCTCGGGCTCGAAGGTCACGAAGGTGTACGAGTCCCGTCATCTCACGAAGCCGTCCGCCGCCGCCAAGTACCTGTTCGACGCCTGGCGCGCGGGCGACCGCAACCGGGGCCTGGAGATCGCCACGACCACGGCGGTCAAGACGCTGTTCCGGACGAAGTACGACCCGAAGGGCGTGAAGTACTTCTTCCAGGGCTGCAGCTCCGAGCCGAAGGGCTACGGCTGCGCCTACTCCTACGAGGGCGGCGGCATGTTCATGCACGTGCGGGGCGCGAAGAGCCGCGGCTACGAGGTGACCTCGATCGGCTACATCGCCGACTGATCCGGTGGGGCTCAGCCGGCGACGGGCGTGAGCGCGATGTCCTCGGGCCGGATCGGGACGCGGGGGAGAGCCAGCCCGGTCGCGGCCCTGACCGCCGCGGCCACCGCCGGGGTCGACGACAGCGTGGGCGGCTCGCCCGCGCCCCGCAGGCCGTACGGCGCGTGGGGGTCGGGGTTCTCCAGTACCGACAACCGCATGGGCGGCATGTCGAGGATGGTCGGGATCAGATAGTCGGTGAACGAGGGGTTGAGCACCCGGCCGTCCCTGACCTGGATCTCCTCCATCAGCGCCAGGCCCAGGCCCTGCGCGGACCCGCCGTGGATCTGCCCTTCCAGGGCCAGCGGATTGAGGATCTTCCCGACGTCCTGCACGGCGGCCAGTTCGACGACTCTGACCAGGCCGAGCTCGACGTCCACGTCGACCACGGCCCGGTGCACGCACAACGCGAGCTGCGTGTGGGAGTCGCCCTGGCCGGTGACGGGGTCCATGGGGAACGTGGGCCGGTGGCGGTACTCCCGCGTCTCCTCGACCGGCCCGAACCGATCGAGCACCTCCTCCAGCGACAGCTCCGGATGCGCCGCCCGCAGCGCGTCGAGGCGCGCCCGCACCGCCTCGCAGGCCGTCTTGACCGCCCCGCCCGTGACGTACGACTGGCGGGAGGCCGAGGAGGACCCGGCCGAGCCGACCGCGGTGTCCGCCGGGGCGATCGTGACCCTGGCGATCCCGAGCTCTGTGCGCGCGATCTGGGCCTGGACGGTGACGAGCCCCTGGCCCACCTCGGCGGCGGCGGTGTGCACGAGCACGTGCGGCTCGTCCCCGGCGAGCTCGACCCGCACCCGGGCCGTCGAGTAGTCGTCGAAGCCCTCGGAGAAGCAGATGTTCTTGATACCGACGCCGTAGCCCACGCCGCGCCGCACGCCCTCGCCGTGCGTCGTCTGCGCGACGCCGCCCGGCAGGAGGCGCAGGTCGGGCTCGTCCGCCGGCTCCGGCGGCAGCGGCATCGCGGCCAGCTCCCCGAGCATGTCCGCGAGCGGCACGGGGCTGTCGATCACCTGCCCGGTGGCCAGGCGCGACCCCTGCGACACCGCGTTGCGGACGCGGATCTCGACCGGCGACAGCCCGCAGGCCGCCGCGAGCCGGTCCATCTGCGACTCGTACGCGTAGCACGCCTGGACCGCCCCGAACCCGCGCATCGCCCCGCAGGGCGGGTTGTTCGTGTAGACGCCGTAGGCGTCGATCCAGACGTTGCCCACCTCGTACGGGCCGACGCCGAGCGAGGCGGCGTTGCCCACCACGGCGGGGGTGGACGAGCAGTAGGCCCCGCCGTCGAGCAGGATCTCCGCCTTGACGTAGACGAGCCGCCCGTCGGCCGTGGCGCCGTGCTCGTAACGCATCCGCGCCGGATGCCGGTGGACGTGGCCGAAGAACGACTCCTCGCGGCCGTACACCATCTTCACCGGGCGGCCCGTCCGCAGCGCCAGCATCGAGGCGTGGACCTGCATCGACAGGTCCTCCCTGGCGCCGAACGCGCCCCCGACCCCGGCGAGCGTCAGCCGCACCTTCTCCTTCGGCAGGCCCAGGCAGGGCGCCACCTGGTCCTGGTCGACGTGCAGCCACTGGGTGGCGACGAACAGGTCCACCCCGCCGTCCTCGGCGGGCACGGCCAGGCCCGATTCCGGCCCGAGGAACGCCTGGTCCTGCATGCCGACCTCGTACTCGCCGGTGACGACCACCTCGGCCTCGAAGGTCCCGCCGACCCTCACCGGCTGGTGCCGTACGAGGTTCCCCTCGGGGTGGACGGCGGGACAGGACGGGTCGAAGGCGGCCCGGCGGGGGTCGGTCACCGCCTCGCGCTCCTCGTACCGCACGACGATGGCGGCGGCGGCGCGGCGCGCGGTCTCCGGATGGTCGGCGGCCACGATCGCCACGGGCTCGCCCTGGTAGCGGACCTGGTCGACGGCGAGCACCGGCTGGTCGCGCCGCTCCAGCCCGTGGAACTTCTCCCCGGGCACGTCCTCGTGCGTCAGCACGGCGAACACGCCGGGCATCGCGAGCGCCGGACCGACGTCGACGGAGCGGATCCACGCGGACGGGTGCGGGCTGCGCAGCGTCGCGCCCCAGAGCATGCCCTCAAGCCACAGATCCGAGGAGTACGCGAACTCTCCGGTCACCTTCAGCGTGCCGTCGGGGCGCGGCGCGCTCTCACCGAGGCCCGAACGCGTCCCGGTCCTCGTCGGCTCGCCCGCCGTCTCCTCAGTCGCCATCCGCCGCTCCATCGTCGTAGTACAGCAACCGGATGGCGGCGGGGCCTATCGGCGCGGCGATGAAACCCGGGGACGGGCGTAGTCGATGCTTGTAGATATCTCCAAATACGCTGTCTGTCGTGCTGTTGCATGATCTGCTCGCGGCCCGGGAACTGCGGCTCACCCTGCTCACGGGCGACGAGCGGCTGGACCGCGAGATCGAGGGCGTGCTCATCACCGACCTGCCCGATCCCCGGCGCTACCTGTCGGGCGGCGAACTGGTGCTGACCGGCCTGATGTGGCGCCAGTCGCCCGACGACTCCGCCCGGTTCGTGGACGCCCTGGCCGAGGCGGGCGTGGCCGCGCTCGGCGCGGGCGACGCGCGGCTCGGCACGGTCCCGGACGACCTGGTGGAGGCGTGCAGAGCACGCGGGCTGCCGCTGCTCGAAGTGCCCGTCGAGGTGTCGTTCGGAGCCGTCACCGAACTCGTCGGCAGGCGCGTCGCCGCCGCCCAGGCGGGCGACCTGCGCGGCGCCCTCGGGCGGCACCGCAGGATCGTCGCGGCGGTGGCAGAAGGGGCCGGGCTCGGCGAGCTGTTCGCCCTGGTCGAGGCCGAGCTCGGTGTCACGGCCGCGGTCGTGTCCGCCTGCGGCGCGGTCGTCGCGGGCGCGCTGCCCGAGGAGCAGGCCGTACGGCTGGCCCGCGACTACCTCGCCGCCGTCCGCCTGCCGGTCGTCGTGGACCGCGGCGGGCCGTTCACGGTGTTCGCCGTGGACCGATCGCAGCGGGCCGCCGGCTGGGCCCTGGTCTGCAGGGGCGAGGTCGACGTGGAGATCGGCTACGAGCTGGCGGCGTGCGTCGCGATGGAGCGGACGCGGGCGGAGGAGGGCCGCCGGGTGGAGCGCCGGCTGGCCGAGCAGCTCATCGCCCTGGCCTGCGCGGGCGGCGACCTCGCGGAGCTGTCGGCCCGGCTGCGGACGTGCGGCATCGACCCGGCCGAGCCGTACGCGGTGGTCGCCGCCACGGCGAGCAGGCGCGGGGCGACGGAGGGACCCGACCGCGCCCTGCTGGGCGGTCAGGTGGTGGAGGAGCTGCTGGACCGCGGGGTGGTGGCCGCCGCGGGCGCCGACGCGTCTGTGGCGCTGGTCCCTCTGCGCGACGACACCCCCTGGGGCGATCGCGAGGCACTCGCGGCGCTGCTGCGCGCCCGTACGGCGGTGCTCGCCGGCGGGCTGCCCTCGATCACGGTGTCGGCCGGGCTGAGCGGCGCGCTGACCGGGCCGCAGGCCATCCGGGGCGGGGTGGAGGAGGCGGGCCACGCCCGGCGGATGGCCGAGGCGCGTGGCGGGGGAGTGGTCACCAGTGACGAGATCTACACGCACGCGCTGCTGCTGGCGACCGTGCCCGGCGACGTGCGGTCCTCGTTCGCCGGACGGCTGCTCGGGCCGTTGTTCGACTACGACCGGCGGCACGGGGCCGAGCTCGTGCGCACGCTCGGCGCGTTCCTCGACTGCACGGGATCGTGGAACGCCTGCGCCGAGCGGCTGCACGTGCACGTCAACACGGTCCGCTACCGGATCAGACGGGTGGAGGAACTGACCGGCAAGGATCTGTCGTCGATGGCCGACCGCGTCGACCTCTTCCTCGCCCTCCGCGCCGGCTAGCCCTCCGCGCGGGTCAGCCGGCTGATCAGCGCATCCTTGGTCGCGACCTGTCCCATCTTCGCGGCGAGCACGCACAGGGCCGCGCGCTGCAGAGGAGGTCCGAGGTCGACGCTCAGCCGTCGCGCCACGCGGCCAGGGGCCCGAGCAGCCGCAGGCGGCAGGGTGAGTGGTCGGACGCTTTACGCTCATTCGCGCTATCCATACGTCTTAACTCCACCTGGTAACGGCGTAGATGCATTCTGTGGGTCACTGCGATCGGGTGAAAACGCGCTCCCGGGCCGGTGCACACGATGAGTCGCCACTGCGCTCCTCGCCACTGCACCTCGGCGGTTCCCCAAAACTGCGGCGTCGCGATGTCATCCCCGTGTCGCCGGTCGTCGGGCACGCCGTCGGGCCCGTTCCGGCAGAGCATCAAATATGCCATCCTCCATCTAGATATCGTCTGGATGCTTCAGATAATGCGCCGGTTCCCGTTGGCCCGGAATCTTCTACTCACCGGTAAGCCCAACCGCCTCCTTCGAGCTGCTCGGATGCCCCAAGGGGAGTTGCGGGTCGCGATTGCGGGGAGACCCGGTTCCGCAGCCGGGAGTGATGCCCGGCGAACGCGGTCCCAGTGGGAAACGCGCCGCCGGGGCGCGTGCCACCGCCCGCCCTGACCCCGCTGACCTGCTCTGATCCCGAATCGGCCGGTCGTTCGTCGTTCTCATCGGCCTCGGATGGGGGCCGCCGGCCGTACGGACGCGAGCGCGGGACGGAAGGCTCCGCGCAAACGGGCCCGTTCACCCGTTGTATGACGGTCCGGTGTGCCCGACGCTTTCCTGTCGGGATTGCGGACCGGCCAGCCGGCCGCCTTCAAGGATTAGGTCGGCGGTCGCCTCCGGTGTTCTCGTGAAGGCCGGCGTCAGCGGAATGCCGGGAAGCCTCTCGAATCGACGCCGGCCCCCACCGGTAATTTGAGATCGCAACCGTTCGATGTGCTTGCAAACGGGAAAGGCGTCAACGCCGGTTGCGGGATTCCAATTCCTGGGGCGGCTCCTTGTCGGAAATCGCGACCCGGACTGTGAGCGGCGTCTGCCGACGACACCGGCTCCGTTCCCCGCTGATCAATCGTCTGCCGCCTGGCCCGTATCAGGTGGACGGCCGGTCCCCGGCGGCGGGGTCGTCCGCCGAGGACGGCGACGTCCTGCTCCGACCGGTGGCCACTGGCTCAGCAGCAGCTGGGATCGAAGGTGGCGTATTGGCGGTCGGAAGACGCGGCAGCGCCGTTGGCCGTAGCATTGCCACCAACGGTCACAAGGGCCAAAATCAGGGCGGTAAGTAGATACGAGGCTGGGCGGCGCACGGTGGATCTCCCATCAGCTCAGATTGCCGGGCCTACAATATTTCAGGAGTTGCCAATGGCCGCGCAAGATCTGGTCGGACAGCGCATCAAGGCGATACGGCGGCAGCGCGGGCTCTCGCAGGCGCAGTTGGCGCATCCTGAACTTTCCGACAGTTACGTATCACTGATCGAGAGCGGCAAGAGGACGCCGACGCCGGCTGTTCTCGAGCTGCTCGCCCAGAAGCTCGACTGCTCGCTCACCTACCTCGTCAACGGCGTGACCGCCGAGCAGATGGAGGATCTGGAGGTCGGCCTGAGCTTCGCGCGGATGGCGCTCGAGAACGGTGAGGTCGCCGAGGCCCGCCGCAGGTACGCCGAACTGCTCGCGGACAACAACCTGATTGGGCTCACCGCGCTCCGGGTGGAGGCCCGCTACGGGTATGCCCTGGCCCTGGAGGCGTGCGGCGAGCTCGGTGAGGCGATCTCGGTCCTCAACGAGCTCAACGGCTCCGAGACAGAGGCGATGCCGCAGGAGCGCAAGATCGCCGTGGCGCTGGCGCTGTGCCGGTGCCACCGTGAGCGGGGCGACTTCTCCGCCGCCGTGCAGGTGGGCGAGCAGGCGCTCGCCACCTTCGCGCGCAGCGGCTGGAACGACGAGCTGGTCGAGCTCGGCGCCACCCTTCTGACGGCGTACATGGTGCGCGGCGACCTGCTGCGAGCGGGCCACTTCGCGAACGAGCTGCTGGCCGCGGCCGAGACTCTCGGCACCCCGAGGGCGACGGTGGCGTCGTGCTGGAACACGGCGCAGGTGGTGGAGAAGACCGGCCACGGCGAGGAGGGCATCGCGCTCCTTGAACGGGCGCTCGCCTACCAGTCCGAGAACGGCGAGCCCCGTAATCTCGCACGTGTACGTACGGCGTACGCGGCGATGATGCTCCGGGTTCGTCCGGAGGAAGCGGAGAGGGTGCGCGAGCTGCTCCTGCGGGCCCAGCGGGAGTTGGAGGCCTCGGCAAGCAGCACCTTCGACCGTGCGCGGTGCTCCAGTGTCCTCGCGTGGGCGGAACTCGTGCTCGACCGTCCGGACAAGGCGGTGGAACATCTCCGGGACGCGATGACGCACCTCCAGCACACCAAGAGCGGCCTTCTGCCCGCCTCCAACGTCCTGTTGAGCCAGGCGTACTTCCTGCTCCACCAGGACGGGGACGCGGCCGCGGCGCTCGACTTGGTCACCGGCTGGCTGGAGGACGCGCCGCAGACCCTGAAGGCCGCCGAGGACTGGATGAACGTGGCGGAGATGCGGCGGCGGATCGGCGATGACGAGCAGAGCGTCGCCGCGTACCAGCGCGCGCTGGCCTGCGCCGGGCTCTGACCGCGCCGACAGGCAACGGGCTCATAGGTATCGCTCTGCCGGGCCCGGAGGCTGATCGCCTCCGGCCCGGCTCGCGTCCAGCTCTCATGGACCGCGAGGACGAGTCCGGGAACCGCGGGCGGATCGATCGGCCCATGGCCGCCCGCCGCACCGAGTGGCGGTGTGGAGGCCGCGGCGTGATCAGGCGTGTCCTCGGGTTATCCCCAGTCTCCCGATGCGAGGTATGGACCGGACCCCCGCGTCGGTAGCCTGGGAGGTGCCATGAAGAGACCCTTCCTCGCCGCCTTCGCCGCGCTTGTGGCGGCTCTCCTGCTGTGTGCCGCGCCTGCCCTGCCGGCTCAGGCGCACACCTCGCTCAAGAGTAGCGACCCGCAGAAGAACGCCCAGGTCAAGACCTTGCAAAAGGTCACGCTCGAGTTCGCGGACTCCGTTCAGTTCCCGGTCGTGATCGTCCGCGGCGAGGACGGCAAGCGCTATGAGAAAGGCGACCCGGTCGTCGACGGGCCCAAGGTCACCGAGGCGGTGACCGAGCCTGTTCCCCCGGGTCGCTACACGATCGCCTGGCGCGTGGTCTCTCCCGACGGGCATCCGCTCGAGGGGGAGATCCCGTTCACCGTGGTCGGCGACCAGTCCGTGGGGGCGGCGACCTCGGCCGCCGCTCCCGGCGACACCTCCTCCTCGTCCGCGCCGGCGGCCGCCGCGCCCGCGACGGCACTGGCACCTGCGGCGCAGGCCGATGACGGCGGGCAGAGAGGCGTTCCCGGGTGGATCTGGGCGGTGATCTTCGGGATCGCCGGCGTCGGCATCGGGATGTTCCTGAGCCTGCGGAAGAAGCCGTGAACAGGGCGGTGCGCCTGACCGCCGCGGCGCTCTGCGCGGCCGTCGGCGCACTCGTCATCGCGATGGTGCTCGGCGGCGCCGCGACGCCGCGGATCATCCCCGGCCTGCCCGACGAGGGCACCCTGACTCGCTGGATGCTGCCGCTGTCGAAGCTCGCGATGGACGTCTCCGGCGTCCTGACCGTCGGGCTGCTGGCCGCGGCCGCGGCCTTCCTGCCCAACGACAAGGGCCTGCTCGGCAAGCAGGCGCAAAGTTACGTGAAGGGCGCGTCGTGGTCCGCGCTGGCCTTGGCGGTCGCCGCGGCGGTGGCGCTCGTCTTCAGCCTGTCGGAGACCCTCGGCGCGCCGGTGGGGCAGATCCTCGCAGGCAACGAGCTCACCAGCTACGCCAGCCAGGTGCCGCAGGGCATCGCGCTGACCCTGGTCGTGCTGTTCGCCGTCGCCATCGCGCTGTTCGCCCGGGGCGCGATCACGGCGGGCGCCGCCGGGGGGCTGCTGGTCTTCGCGCTCGTGACGCTGCTGCCGCCCGCGCTCACCGGGCACTCCTCCTCCTCGCCCAACCACGGGCTGGCCACCACCTCGGTGGCCATGCACCTGCTCTTCCTGGCCCTGTGGGTGGGCGGTCTCGGGGTGGTCTCCGTGCACGCGCTGCGCGGGCGGCCGCTCCTGGACGTCGCCGCCGCGCGCTTCTCCCGGATGGCGCTGTGGTGCTTCGCCGGGGTCGGCGTCTCCGGGCTCGCCGCCGCCGCCTCGCGCCTCACCTCGGTCGGCGAGCTGTTCACCTCGAACTACGGCCTGCTCCTGCTGGCCAAGATCGTCGCGTTCGCCGTGCTCGGGTTCGTCGGCTGGCGTCACCGCGGCCGTACGCTGCCGAGGCTGTCGGCGGGGGAGCCGCACGCCTTCCTCCGCCTCGCCCTCGGCGAGGTCCTGCTGATGGCGGCGACGATCGGCCTGGCCGTGGCGCTGTCGCGGACCGCCCCGCCGCCCGTCGACACGCCGGTCGACCGGGCCTACGAGCTGCTCGGCTACCTGGTTCCGCCGCCGGTGACGCTCGCGAACCTGCTGACGCTGTGGTGGTTCGACCTGTTCTTCGCCGTGCTCGCCGTCGTCATGGCCGGTCTGTACGGCGCGGGCGTCGTGCGACTGGCCCGCCGGGGCGACCGGTGGCCGCGGGGCCGCACGGTCAGCTGGTACCTCGGCGTCGTCATCCTCGTCCTCAGCACGCAGAGCGGCGTGGCGCGTTACTCGCCCGTGCTGTTCAGCGTGCACATGACCGAGCACATGATCCTGTCGATGCTGGTCCCGATCTTCCTGGTGCTCGGCGCGCCGGTCACGCTGGCGCTGCGCGCGCTCAAGCCCGCCGCCCGCCGGGGCGACCGGGGACCACGCGAGTGGATCACGGTGATCCTGCACAGCAGGGTCCTGAAGTTCGTCAGCCACCCCGCGATCGCGACCGCGATCTTCGTGGTGTCGACGTTCGCCCTGTACTTCACCCCGTTGTTCGCCGCCGCCATGGAGGAGCACCTCGGTCACATCGCGATGACCGTGCACTTCCTGCTGAGCGGATCTCTGTTCTTCTGGGTGATCATCGGCGTGGATCCGGCGCCGCACAAGCTGCCCCACGTCGGGCGGCTGCTGCTGCTCATGGTGACCATGCCGTTCCACGCGTTCTTCGGGATCGCTCTGATGAGCATGGGCACGGTGCTCGCGGCCGGTTACTACGACCAGCTCGGGCGCACCTGGGGCGCCTCCTCGCTGACCGACCAGCAGGCCGGCGGCGGAATCGCCTGGGCCTTCGGTGAGATCCCCACGCTGATCGTGCTGCTCGCGCTCGGCTTCCAGTGGTGGCGCGACGACGAACGCGTCGCGCGCCGGGCCGACCGCCGGGCCGACGCCGCGGCGGCCAAGTCCGGCGGCACCGGAGACGCGGAGCTGGACGCCTACAACGACTACCTGGCGAAGTTGAACAGGCGCGACAGGGCCGTCGAGTAGGCCGCCCGCGCCGGTGGTCCGTGCCGCCGGCGATCGTCTCCCGCCGAGACCCGCGGCCTGGCGGAACCCACGCGACGCCTCACGGAGACCACGCGACGCCTCGCGGAAACCACGCGGCGCCTCGCCGGAGCACCGGCGAAGCGCCACGGCGCCGCTCCGGAGCTCCTACGGCAGGGTGAGGATCTCGTGACCCGTCTCGGTCACCACGATCGTGTGCTCGAACTGCGCGGTCCGCTTGCGGTCCTTGGTCACCGCGGTCCACTTGTCGGGCCAGATCTCGTAGTCGATCGTGCCGAGAGTGAGCATCGGCTCGATCGTGAACGTCATCCCCGGCACCAGGGTCACCGACAGCGAGGGGTCGTCGTAGTGGGGGACGATGAGCCCGGAGTGGAACGAGGTCGCGATGCCGTGCCCGGTGAAGTCGCGGACGACGCCGTAGCCGAAGCGCTTGGCGTACGCCTCGATCACCCGGCCGACGATGTTGAGCTGGCGGCCCGGCGCGACCGCCTTGATCGCCCGCATCATCGCCTCGTGGGTCCGCTCGACCAGCAGGCGGGACTCCTCGTCGACCTCCCCGACCAGGAAGGTGGCGTCGGTGTCGCCGTGCACGCCGCCGATGTAGGCGGTGATGTCCACGTTGACGATGTCGCCGTCGCGCAGCACGGTGTCGTCCGGGATGCCGTGGCAGATCACCTCGTTGATCGAGGTGCACAGCGACTTCGGGTAGCCGCGGTAGCCGAGCGTCGAGGGGTAGGCGCCGTGGTCGCAGAGGAACTCGTGCCCGATGCGGTCGAGTTCGTCGGTCGTCACGCCGGGGGCGACGTGCTTGCCGACCTCCTCGAGCGCCTGCGCGGCGATCCGGCCCGCGATCCGCATCTTCTCGATGGTCTCGGAGGTCTGGATGTCGCTGTCGCCCTTCTTGGGCTCGGCCTTCCCCACGTACTCGGGCCGGGGGATGTGGGCGGGAACCTTACGGATGGGCGAGATTCGCCCGGGGCGGAGCAGCGTGGTCATGCGGCCAAGTCTAGTTGCGCGTCAAGGGGGCACGATTAAGGACGTGAGCGATCAATGGTGGTTCTGCCTGAAGCACATGAGCGTCGAGCCCGAGAAGGGCTGCCCGAACAAGGACCGGCTGGGTCCCTACGACTCCCGCGACGCCGCCGCCCACGCCCTGCAGACGGCGGCCGAGCGCAACGAGCGCTGGAGGGAGCAGGACAAGGATTGGGACGACTGACCCCCTGAGCCCATCCCCGGCCCTCCGGTAGCTCTCCCCGGGCCCGGTTGGGTTCTCCCTGTCGCGACCCCCGGAGGGTCAGCGTGCCCTGGCTCAGCGGCCCGGCTCAGCGCGCCCTGGCTCAGCGCGCCCTGGCTCAGCGCGCCCTGTCTCATCGTGCGGGGGCCGGGGCGGGCTCTGCCGCGTGCCGTCGGGCCGTCGCGCGGCGGGCGACGAGCCGCCCGAGCGTCCACACGCCGATGCCGCTCCACACCAGGTTGAGGATCGCCGAGGGCCAGGCCGAGTGGTACGCGCTGTTGATCATCAAGGTGGCCGCACCGCCGAAGTTGAGCAGCTGGTAGGGCAGCCCGTCCGCGGACATCCTGCCGGACGACACCATCGCGTACGCGAACAGGAGGACGACGGCGCCCGCGGTGCCGATGATCGTGATGAAGGTGGACATCAGGACGGTTCGCCGTCCATGGAAATGCTCATGCCTCGATGATCTGCCCCCGGAGAATGAAGAGCAAGTGAAGGATTCTTAACTCGAACGTAAGATCTGCTGCATGGATATCGACCCGCGGCGACTGCGGATCCTGCACGAGGTGTCCCGCAGAGGCGGCGTCATGAAGGCCGCGCAGGCGCTGCACCTCACGCCCTCGGCCGTCTCACAGCAGCTGGCCCAGCTCGAGCGGGAGGTCGGCCTCGCGCTGTTCGACCGGTCGCAGCGCAGGGTCACGCTGACCCCGGCCGGGCGGGTCCTGGCGGCGTACGCCGAGCGCATCGAGGAGCAGCTCGCCGAGGCGAGGCACGAGCTCAACCGCTTCGCCGAGCGGCTGTCCGGGCCGGTCACGATCGCGGCGTTCCCCACCGTGATCCGGCATCTACTCGTCCCCGCGCTGCGCGAGCTGGCCGTACGGCACCCGCGGATCACGCCCGTCATCCACGAGCTGTTCGGGCCGGGCGCGGTGCAGGAGCTGCGCCTCGGCGGCGTGGACCTGGTCGTGACCGAACGCGACATGAGCCAGCCGGCCGCGTCGCTGCCGTCGATGTCCCGGCACCGCCTCCACGACGACGAGTACCGCATCGTCGCCCCGCCGTCGTGGGACGAGGTGCCCGCCACCGTCGCCGACCTCGTGGACCTGCCGTGGGTGGCCGGAGTGCCGGACCAGGCGTGCGGGCAGGCGCTCGAACGGCTCGCCCAGCTCCACGGGTTCGTCCCGCGCCGCGTGCACCTGATCGCGGAGTTCCCGCCGGTGCTCGGGCTGGTGTCGGCGGGGCACGGAGTGGCGATCGTGCCGTCGCTGGCGCTGCTCGACGTGCCGCCGGGCGAGGTGGTCGTCACCGGCATCCGCGGCGTGGGCAGCCGCAGGATCGAGGCGCTGACCCGGGTGAGCCGTACGACGTCGGGGGAGCCCGACCCGATGCAGGCCGTGGTGATCGAGGTGCTGCGCGAGGCGGCCGAGGCGGTGGACCGGCGGGTACGCGAGCTCAGCCGCGCGCCGCTCGGCTCGCCCGCGTCCTGACCGCCGCCGGACGCCGGCCCCCTCAGTCGCTCACGTGGGGGCCGGTGATCCGTTCGGCCAGGCGGGCGAGGCGCTCCCGCAGGCCGAGCCGCCGCACCTCCCCGGCGGCGCTGCTCACCAGGTGCTGCGCCGCGTCGAAGCTCAAGGCGGCCCCCTCGGCGGGCACGGCGATCGCGTCGTGGGCCAGGGCCTCCAACTCGGGGTCGCCGCCGTCGACGGCGAGGATCGTGGCGCCGGTGCGGCGGGCGTCGTCCACGCGCTCGAGCAGGGGCACGGGGGCCCGTTGCTCGGCGACCACGAAGAGCGTCTCGCCCCTGCCCGCGGTCCGCAGGCGCTCCATCCCGACCCGCAGGTGGGCGGGCGCGCCCGGCGGCGGCGCCCAGCGGACGAGCGTGGGGGAGAGCTGGGCGAGCCCCGACAGCCGGGCCTCGTCCGCGAGGTGGGCGGTGACGTGCCACGGCTCGTCCTCGGGGGTGCCGACGACGAGGAGCCCCCCGGGCGACCGGGTGGCCCGCAGGGCCAGGCCGAGCTCCCGGGTGCGTTCGAGCCATCCGGTGGAGGCGAGCACCTCGCGCAACAGGTTCACCGATGCGGCGTCCATGACCGTCATGGTGCCTGACATGAGCGCGTGAAGTCCCGCCAATTGGGTCCTTGACACACCGTTACTGCCAGGTAACGATCAGCCCACGGCGCCGATCCTGGAACGTGATCCAACAGCCGGAAGGCGGCTTTATGAAGCTTCGCGTTCGTGCCACCCTGTCCATGATCGGGGCTCTCCTCCTGCTGCCCGCACTGGGCGGCACCGCACGCGCGACCTCCGCCGGGGACGTCGTCGACGCGAGCCGTACGACGGTCTACCTCGTGCCAGGCAAGTTGCTGGAGGTGCCGGTGAAGGCCTGGCACCTCCGCTACCGGTCCACCTCCGCCACCGGAGAGCCGAACGTCGTCTCGGGCACCCTGCTCGTGCCCGACTCCCCGTATCCCCTCGGCAGGCGGCCCATCGCCGGGTACGCGGTCGGCACGCACGGCATGGGCGACCAGTGCGCCCCGTCGGCCGCCATGGCGAACGGCACCGAGGCCGAGCTCGCCATCGTGAGCCTGATGCTGCTCAAGGGCTGGGCCGTCGCGATGACCGACTACGAGGGTCTCGGCACGCCGGGCGACCACACGTACATGGCGGGCCTGTCGCAGGGGCACGCCGTGCTCGACTCGATCAGGGCGGCGACGCGGGTGCCGGGCGCGAACCTGTCCGGCAGCGCTCCCGTCGTGGTCATGGGCTACTCGCAGGGCGGGTCGTCGGCGGCCTGGGCCGCCCAGCTCCAGCCGTCGTACGCGCCCGAGCTGCGGCTCAAGGGCGTCGCGGCGGGCGGGGTGCCGGCCGACCTGCGGGCCGTGGCCGACCACCTGGACGGCACCGGCGACTTCGGGCTCGCCGCGGCCGCCGGCATCGGGCTGGACGCCGCCTATCCCGAGCTGCACCTGGACGGCTACCTGACCCCCGAGGGCGCGGCGCTGTTCGGCGACGCCCGTGACGACTGTGTGAGCGACCTGCGCACCAAATTCGGCGGGCGGCGGCTGGCGGAGTTCACCACGGCCGACGTGATGAACCTGCCGGACTGGCGGGCCCGCCTCGCCGAGAACCGCCTCGGCGCGTCCGCGCCGCGGGTGCCGTTGTTCCTCTACCACGCCAAGGGCGACGAGATCATCCCGTACGAGGTGGGCAAGACCCTGCGGAAGGAGTACTGCGCTCAGGGCGCTAACGTCCTGTGGACCGGCCTGCCGGCCGGTAGCCACGTGCTCGGCGCGGTCGAGGGCGCCCCGCTGGCGGTCGCCTGGCTGGCCACCCGCGTCGCCGGTCTCCCCGCGATCCCGAACTGCTGACGACGACGGGCAGCGACGCGGGCAGGCTGAGCGTGGGTTCGTCGTCGCGGTGCTCCCGTCGGCGGGTCGGATCATCGGCACGGTGATGAGCCGTCAGGGAAACCTTGAACCGGAGCGTCGGGGATATCCTGTTCCTCACGTCACGACCGGGACCTCGCCCGACTCGGCCGGACGTGAGACGCGTGAACGACCGTGTAGGCCGATACCTTCTCGGGCTCTCCCACCGGCCGGCCATCCACCTCCACCCAGGCGTGAGCGGTGAACGGGTGCATCGCGAATCCGGCGCGCCAGTCGGGGGCGCTTCCCCGGAGGCGGCACAAGATCACGACGGCCACCGAACGTTGGAGGCATCCCTGCCCGGTGCAGCGCGGGCTCAGCGCGCACACCACGTTCCGCGCTTCACCGGCCTCCGTCGCCGACGCGTGAGCGGCGCCTCGGCAAAGGCGCGTCAGCACGGCGGCAAGACGATCTGGGGAAAGCAGGATCAACAGCCGCGCGACGGTGATGGCCAGGCGCGCTTGAGCCCGGTACTTGACCGGATGGACCGTTTCCAACGTGATCAGTCCGAAGAGTCGGCGCGAATGAGGCGCGCCTCGACAAGAGCCGCGACCAACTGGTCGATGTCGGCTTTCACCCGCAAGCGATCGATGTCATGAGTTTGAGCGATCGACTCGACCACTTCGGTGGCTGTGTCGCCGTCGAGCAGGCGTTTCAGCATCAGAAGTGCGGTGCCGTTGATGCGCCAGTAGGCCGCTTTACGCCCGGTCCCGACCAGGATCGCTTGCCCGTCGACTTCCTGGAGCACAATTCCCTTGTTCAATTGGATAGCCACGATGTTCCCTTATTTGTCGTGAAGATGGAGACGGGCGATCAATCGACTCCACGCAGCCATCGCTCCGCGGTGACCAACTTCTCAAGTTCAAGTAGCCCGATGTCGGATGCCGCTGGTTCAGCCAGAATCGGCTCGATCAAATCTCGCTGAACGAGGTCGCGCTCCACCAGACGGCTGTCCTTGAACTCGACGAGGAGCTTGTCCCGGCGGGCTCGATGCTCGGCGTAGATATCCGAGGTGAAGTCTCCCCGGCCTCTCTTGTCGTAGAAGCCGCTTGGCGCGATTCCGTTCATCGTGGCCGCCAGCAGCGGCTTGTCGACAGAGTCGCTGATCCGGGCGGATGCTGGAGCGCGGAGCACCGCGCGCACGACGCGGCTGTCGGTGAAGGGCGCGCACCAGCGAATGTCGTACTGGCTGTACACCTCGGAGAACTGCCGGAGTATCTTGCCTTGAAAAGCGACCGACTCCACGGTCTGGTGTGCGAGCGGGTCGCGGCCCAAGGGCTCGGGCACCGACGTGGCCGCCTCGGAGAACGCCCGAACGATAAGGTTTCTCGCCTTGGTCGTGATCCAACGGGGGAGAACCACCGGTGGAAACCAGGAGTACGCGTCCTCGGGCCGCGAGGGGGCATCGTGTGCGATCGAGGCAGCGACACGCAGAAAATAGCTCTGATAGCTCTCCCGGGATGACGCGCCCCTGAGAAGCGGAACAAGACGCTGCTTCTGCGTGAGTTGGAATCTGCGCATACGCCTCAAGGCCGCCACGGCATTCTCGCGCCACAGAGCCCGGAACAAGCCGGGAACCACGTCGAAGAGTTCGTCGCCGCCGAGGCCGGTGAAGTGAACGTGAGCCCCGGTCCGGCAGACCTCGTCCGCCAGGAGGTCGAGGTAGCCGCGGGAGGCGGCCCAGACAAGAGGACCTTCGGCGATGGAGGCCGGGCTCGGGTCGGGATCCAGGTCGAACGCCGTGCTCTGTTCGGCCAGCGGCGGGAACTCGTGCAGGGGCAGCCGGAGGTCTCGGGCAACCTCGCGGGCACGGGTCGTCTCGTCATTCCATGAGCTCATGGACGACGTTCTGTAGGTCGTGAATTCCACGTCCAGGTCCGCGAGCAGGAAACAGAGGCTCGTCGAGTCCAGGCCGCCGGACAGGTCCGCACTGACGCGCCTGGCGCCGCTGTGTATCGCTCCGCCGGCCGCTTCACGGAGCGACGCGCGAACAGCGTCGGCCGACGACGCGAAGTCTTCGCCCGAAGCCGGAGGAGCCCACCATCGCACTGGCCGAGCCGACCCCCGCGCGTCGATCCGCAACCACTCGCCGATGCCCAGCGAGCACAGGCCAAGCCACGGTGTTCGCGGAGCGAACGCGTGGATGGGCAGTGCCTTCACCAGGGAGAGTGCAAGCCACGTCTCATCGACCTGGGGCTGTGTCATCTCCCTCAGCACACGCGGGCTGTTGGAGGCCAGCGCGACACCGTGGACGATGCCCCAGAACAGCTGCCTCTGCGTGCTCAACGAGCCTTGCAGACGCTGCTGCCCGTTGGCTGAGACAAGGAGGAAGCTGTGTAACGTCAGGCTCTTAGCGATGTCGTCGACGCGTGCGCTCGTCGAGAGGCCGTCGACTTCGGCCGCGACGACAGGGGCGCTGTTCGCTTCGGGAACGGCGATCCTCGTTCCGTCCGCCAGGTCCCGGACCGCCCAGTCCGACAGATCATCCGTGAGGATCCAGGGCCTTCCCGAAGGATGCCGGACGACATCCGGCTCGACATCCCAGCCGAGACGGCCGGCGATGTGGTGATCGAGGTCTCGGTCCGGTAAAGCCAGAAACTTCACGTGACGTCACCCAACCATTGGAGTTCCAGTTGCGTCCTCGGCGAGCCGACCAGGCGAATGCGCGGGTGAGGTGAAATGAATCACCTCACCCGCACACCGGACTCACGGGGAGATGAAGGTGTGCCCACCGAAGAGGTCGCGGTAGTCCCACCACGGGTAGCCGTTTGTCACTTCACGGAACCCGCCAATCTCCTCCAGGACCGGAGCGACGTAAGACTGCTTAGCCATGTCTCTCACCTCCTTCCTAATAGAACTGGTACCACAAGATAGGCGCAGTCAGCGCCTACTGGCCCCCGCAATAGGCGGCAGTTGTTGTTCTCTGCCCCAAGCCTGCGGGCCGTGGGGTCACGCTAACACGCCGGCGGAGAAGCGGCCAGATTCGCGATGAGATGTCCGATGACGGCCTCGATATTTTTTTCTGCTTTCGACAGCCCGGGCCCTAGAAGAATGAGGATGTGCGCGCGAATACCATGCGCTCCACTATCTGTCATCCCCCTTGACTCGGAGCGGAGTGCTTATTGACATGATGCGACGGCGGTTCTGATGACGGTATGCATCTTTCTCAATCCGCCTCGCAATGAGAGATCGGTCACATTGTCTGCGGCAGACTCCCTGTGATAGTCCGAAATCATTCTTCCGCCGGCCTCTTGGCGCCTCATGTCGTGCTGGGTCTTCCATGCGATCGGGCCGAAAGACCGAGGTCGTAGACCTCCGGATGTCGCGCGACCACCCGTGATCTTGTTCTTCCGCTCGGACGTTGAATCGTGATTGGATGGTGTGACATGCGACGTGGCGATGGAGCCCGTTCGTCGCTCCGTGCGCTGCTGGGTCTTCTGAGGGGCAATGGCGGACTTCTCGCAGCCGGGATCGTCGTCAGCCTGCTGGGAGCCGCCGCGTCGTTGCTGCTTCCCGTTGTCGTGAACCGTCTGGTGAAGGAGGTCGGCGGCTCCGGCGGGACGTCTCTGATCCCGCATGTTCTGCTGGCATGCGCGATCCTCCTGGCCGTAGGACTTCTCAGCGCGCTGCAGCAATATCTCCTCTACCGCATGGGGGAGGGCATTGTTTTCAACGCCCGGCGGAAGCTGATCCGTTCGTTGCTGCGGCTGCCGATCCGTGAGTTCGACGAGCGCCGAAGCGGCGACTTGGTGTCTCGCGTCTCCAACGACACGACAGTCATTCGCCTGGCATTGACCCAAGGGGTCCTCGCGAGTGCCGGCGGAATCGTCACCATGGTGGGCGCGCTGGCCGCACTGCTGCTGCTCGATGCCTCACTCTTCGGGCTGACGCTGGGGATAGCCGCAATTTTCGCGATACTCACGACTGGGATGTCGCTGGGCGTCAAGAAGGCGAGTCGCGAACTGCAGGAAAGCGTCGGTCAGCTCACCTCGGCGCTGAGCAGGGCGATTGTCGGCATCAGGACGATTCGCGCCGGGAATGTGACCGATCCCGAAGAGCGGGCCATCATCCGCACCGCCGATGACGCGCGCAAGGCGGGGTTGAAGGTCGCAAGGATCACAGCGCTCCTGGAACCGATGTCGCTCCTGACCATGCAGGCCGCTGTCCTGATGGTGCTGGGGGTCGGCGGCCTCAGGGTCGCGGCCGGTCAACTCGCCATCGGCGACCTGGTGTCGTTCCTCATGTACGTTTTTCTGCTGATCGCCCCGCTCGGACAGATCTTCTCCGCCTTGGGGTCCCTGGGCTCCTCGATGGGTGCGATCGATCGCATTCGGGAGATCACCGAGCTGCCGAGCGAGTCCGACGATCACGGGGTCACGTGCACGTCCAAGGGGCGCGCAGGAGCGGCGAGCGTCACGTTCAGGAACGTCACCTTCGATTATCGGGCCGCGGCCGTGAACGGCTCCTCGCGGCGGGGCGCGCTCTCGGATGTGTCCTTTCATATCGATCCCGGTCAGCGAGTCGCTCTGGTCGGCCCTTCGGGAGCGGGCAAGACCACCGCCCTCAGCTTGATCGTGCGCTTCTACGATGCGACTTCCGGTCAAATCCTCATCGACGGCGTGGACATCGCAGGTCTTCCTCACGAACTCGTGCGTGACCGCGTTGCGTACGTCGAGCAGGACTCGCCGGTATTACCGGGGACGATCCGCGAGAATCTCACGCTCATCGCGCCGAAGGCCACGGACGCCGACTGCTGGGACGTCCTGGACGCCCTGGAGCTCGGAGAGAGGATTCGGGTCTCGACCACGAGATTGGACACTCCGGTCGGGGAGTTCGGCGCCACCCTGTCGGGTGGAGAGCGTCAGCGGCTTGCCGTCGGACGCGCGCTTCTCGCACGGCCCCGGCTCCTCCTCCTCGACGAGTCGACGGCGAATCTCGATGGACGAACCGAGATGCTCGTCCGCCGGGCGATCGCGTCGGCGGCGGACAACTGCACTCTCGTGATCGTGGCTCATCGCCTCGCGACCGTGCGAGACGCCGATTCCATCATCGTCTTGGACGAGGGCCGTGTGTCGGCGCAAGGCAGCCATGATGACCTGATGAAGGAGAACCCGCTGTACCGGGAGCTCGCCCGTAATCAGCTCCTTGTCGAGTGAACGCGTGCGCCGGTTCGCGGGTGGCTGCACGTGTTCGATCGCAAGACGCCTAGGCGCGTGTTCAACGTGTCGACTGGACGAGGTTGCTCTCGTAGGCCGCGATGACGAGGTGCGCGCGATCTCGTGCCTGGAGCTTGCTCAGCAGGTTGCCGATGTGGGTCTTGACGGTTTTGATCGAGATCGTGAGCCTCGTCGCGATCTCGTCGTTGGAGAGCCCGCGGCCGACCAGGGTGAGGACCTCGGTCTCCCGTTCGGTGAGACCGTCCAGGCTCCCCGGCTTCACGACTGCCGGCTGGGCGATGTAGGCCTCGATCAGGCGTGTAAGGACACTCGGGGCGAACAGTGACTCGCCCTGATGCGTTCGGCGAATCGCGTCGAGGAGTTCGTCCGGGTGGGCATCCTTGAGGAGAAAGCCGCTGGCGCCGGCTTGCAGGGCGGCGCGGACATACTCGTCGAGCTCGAACATCGTGAGAACGATGACCTTCACCGACTCAGTGCCTGGGGCGGCCATTATGCGGCGGGTGGCTGCGATTCCATCTGTGCCCGGCATTCGGATGTCCATCAGCACGACGTCGGGATGGAGCTCAGCGGTGAACTCGACCACCTCATCGCCTGTGCCCGCCTCGCCGACCACCGTCATGTCGTGATTGGCGTTGATGACGGCGGCCAGGCTGTGACGCAGCAACGGCTGGTCATCGGCGATGACGATGCGAATCGGGATTTCGCGGTCACTCATGACGTCCGAGCCTCGGGAATTCGGGCGGTGACGCGAAACCCGTTCTCGACGTGCTCGGCTCGAAAGGTCCCGCCGATGGCGGCGACGCGCTCCCTGAGCCCCTCGATCCCATGCCCGGCTCCAGGGTGAGGTGTCCATCCGTCCACAGGGCCTTCGTCCCATACGCTCGTGACCACCCAGTCGCCGTCGCGGCGCACGTGCACGTTCACGCTTGTGGGTCCGGCATGCCGAGCGGTGTTCGTGAGGGCCTCACGCACGATGGAGCAGACCGTGAGTTGCGCCCCGGAGCTGATGTCATCGATCTCGCCGACCCTGAGAGTGACGGTCGGGCCTGCCCTCTCGGCATCCTCGATGATGGCCGGCAGGTCGTGAAGGGATTCCGCGGGCCGCAGAGGTGCGGTCGTGCCGGTCGAGTCACGCAGCACGTTGAGCATCCGGCGTAGCTCCGTCGTGGTCTGCCGTCCGATGCGCTCGATGTCCGACAGCGCCGCGAAGCTGTCATCCTCCGCGCCGGGATAGCGTGCCGCGCTCGCCCGGACAGTGATCAGGCCAAGGCCGTGGGAGACGATGTCGTGCAACTCGCGAGCGATGCGGAGTCGTTCGGCCTGTGCCGCGCGTTCGCCGGCCCATGCCGTCAGGCGCGCTTCGTACGCGATCCGCTGCCGGCGTGCGTGAAACAGCGCCCACACGGTGACCGTCAACGCCAGCGCGGCGATGACGACCGGGAGGACGACCGCGGCGGTACCTCCGCGGCCGACCGCGAGAAGAGCAAGCAGGAGCACGACGAGGACGGCGATGGCCAGTGGCCAGACTCGCCGACTGCGCTTCGGAAGTGCCTGACCCGGCCCCATCCCCCAAGTCTAAGGACTCGCTCCCGGATGAAGCATCAGTCCTGGGTCCGAGAGACCCAGGTCCGAGCCGCGAGACGATGTCCGGTCTTCGGCCCGATGACTGGAGGTCATGCTCCGGGTTCACATGTGAACATGATTACGATCGACAGCCTCGTCAAGCGGCGCGGTTCCAAGGAGATTCTGAGCGGCATCAGCTTCCAGGCCCGCCCCGGAAGAGTGACCGGTTTCCTCGGCCCCAACGGAGCGGGCAAGAGTTCCACGCTGCGGATTCTGCTGGGCCTGGATCGAGCGACCTCCGGCACGGCACTCATTAATTCTGTCCCGTTCGTGCAGCTTCGTGATCCGCTCGCCACGGTCGGGGCCATGCTGGACGGCTCCGGCGCGCATCGGGCGCGGACGGGCCGGGCACACCTGCGGTGGGTGGCTCGCTCCGCGGGGCTGCCGCGTACGCGCGTCGACGAGGTTCTTGACATCGTGGGCCTGACGAACGCCGCATCGAGGCGGGTCGGCGGCTACTCCCTGGGCATGGGGCGTCGCCTCGGGCTGGCGGCGGCGCTGCTCGGAGACCCGGAGATCCTGATCCTGGACGAGCCGGTGAACGGGCTGGACCCGGACGGCATCCGCTGGATCAGGGCCTTCCTCCGCGAACACGCCGCGTCCGGCCGTACCGTGCTGCTCTCCAGCCACCTCATGGGGGAGCTCGCGGAAACCGTGGATGACGTCGTGGTCATCAACGAGGGCAAGGTCGTGGCGGATGGCACCCTCGACGAGATCACCGGCTCTCACCGCACTCTGGAGGACGCGTTCTTCGCCCTCACCACCGGGGGTGCGCCATGAGGGCGCTCGCGGCGGAGGCGTCGAAGCTCGCCTCGTTGCCGACGGTGTGGATCGCGATGGCCGCCGGGGTGCTCGTGCCGAGCGTGATCGCCGCAATCACCGCGTCGTCGACCCGCAGCACGATCACGCGCGGCGCCGCGACGATCGCCGGGCCCGACACCGGTTATCAGGAACTGGCATTCGGCGTAGTTGGTGCGATCATCCTCGGTGTCGTCGCCATCAGCAGCGAGTACTTCACCGAGAGCGCGGAATCCGGAGGCGGGCGTCAGATCACCACCAGCCTGACCGCCGTTCCCGCCCGCCTTCGGTTCCTGCTCGCGAAAATCCTCGCGGTCGCGATCGCCGGCGCGGTACTCGCGGTCATCGCGTCAGGGACCACCATGGGCGTCGTCCACGTGGTGCTCGGCGAGCACGCTCCGGCAATGGGAGCGGACGACGTTCCACGGCTGGCCGGTGTCGTCTGCTACTGGGTGTACACCGCGCTCCTCGCCTTCGGGATCACCGTGCTCACCCGTCACGGGGTAGTCCCGCTCGCGGTGCTCATCGCGAATACCTCGGTCGTCACCGTCACCTATCTGCTGACCAAGATCACACCGCTGGCGAATTACCTGCCCGACATGGCCGGGGTCCGCATGTTCATCCCGAGGCTCGCCGACAACACCGTCGAGATCAGCCCGCTCACCGGAGGACTGGTGATGACCGCCTGGGTGGCGGTGCTGCTCGTGATCGCCGCCGTCGCATTCACGCGGAGGGACGCATGACCGCCCCTACGACGGCGACTCGCACCCGTGGCCGGGAAGCCGCTCAGGCGCTCGCGGCGGAAATGTCGAAACTCGTGTCTCTTCCGGCGACCTGGCTGACGCTCGGAGGCACTCTGGTGGTGAATCTGATCCTCGCGATCGCGTTCACGATCGCCGGGCTCCAGGGCTCCACCGGCACCAAGAGCGCCATCGACATCGGACTGGCTTCGATCAGCTACGCGCAAGCCGGCTTCGTCATCCTCGGCGTCCTGACGGCCTGCTCCGAATACATCGGTGGGCAGATCCGCACCACGCTGACCGCGATGCCCCGCCGCGCCCTTCAGTTCACCGCCAAGCACCTCGCGTTGGCGCTAGTCGTGTTTCCCGCAGCGGCGATCACGGCTGTGTCCGGAGTCGTGCTCACGGCTGGTGTGCTCGGCGACACCGCTGCGCCGGTGACCTCAGGTCGTGTCGCGGGGGCGCTGAGCGGTGTGACCGCGTATCTCGCGCTCACAGCGTTGATCAGCGCCGCCGTCGGTGCGCTCGTGCGCCGGACTCTTGCGGCAGTCGTCGTCCTGCTGGGGTACTTCTTCATCGTCGGACCGCTCCTGCGTGATCACACCCCTGCGGCGAAGTACCTTCCGGACAGTGCCGGATTCGCCATGTGGTTTCCGGTAGCGGACGACGCGAGCGCGGTGACACCGGCGCAAGGCGCCCTGCTCCTCACGGCTTGGACCGTCGCCCTGATCGTCTTCGTCGTCATCGGGTATCGCCGTTGGGATATGTGAAGCACGGTTCCCCAGAACCACTGGTGAGATGGCCGGTCGAGGCCGTCGGCGAGCGCGATCACGATTTGCGGCTGGAGCGCAAGGGCGCTGGGGGTGATCCGGGCATTGCGGAGTTGGGGAGTCGTCCTTCACGCCCCCATGTCAACAGAGTGGTTGACATTGCGTGACATTGGTGGAAATCATGCAGATGTTCCCGGCAGTCTCCGTTAGCGGAAGCGTGCTCAGGGGTGCTGCCGCGTGTCCGTGTTCCTCCCTGCTTCGCACATATCGCTGCCGAGGAGTGCGGTCAACCAGCTCCATGACGACTGGGTAAGGGGGTACCGCTCTGTCACACCCTGAGATTGAGGGATCCGATCGGGAAAACCGTCCCTCATGAATCAGAGGCGGAGTCGAGGCCGAACCACCTTGGCTCTCTACGGGGTTTCAGAACCAGGGGGATGATGACCAATGGCGATGCCACTTCTCGATCCTGTCCCGAGGAAGGAAGAAGAGCGCGGGACTGCCCGCCGGGGAGCCGGTGACATGAGAAGGCATTCTCAACAGGAGAGGCTGGGGCTCGACGCGTCGGTACGAGCGGGGAGACTCGGGCTGCGTCTTCCAGTGGACCTGACATTCGAGTCATGGCAGAGGATCGGCAATCAGTTATGCGTCATCGCGAACTCCTCCACCTGGTGGCTGGGCGACTGGCTCGTCTACGGTGAGGAGTTCTTCAGCGACCGGTACCGGATGGCTATCGCAAAGACATCCTTGTCGTACAAGACCCTCCGTAACTATGCATGGGTGGCCCGTAAGTTCCCAATGTCCCGTCGACGGGACACGCTGAGCCTGCAGCACCACGCGGAGGTGGCCGCCCTCACCGAAGACGAGCAGGAGTTTTGGCTCACGCGGGCGGAGAAGGAAGGCTGGTCGCTCAACAGGCTGCGCAGGGAGATACAAGCAAGCCGCGGCTGCGGCCAGGACGCGGACACGGTGACGGTGACCATCTCCGTCGAGGTCTCGTCGGAGCAGGAGGAGCGGTGGAAGGAGGCGGCGCAGGTCGCGTCCGTCCCCTTGCCCGAGTGGATCACCGCGACACTCGACCGAGCCGCTGTTCAGGACCGCGATACGAGGTAGCTCTTGGTCGCCGGCGACAGGTGGGCGGAGGACGTGGCTCCCGATACCCGTCGCCGGCCGGTCCGATCCTCCGGCGGTCCCCATCCGCGTTTCACTCCGGGCTCTGCGCCGTCGCGCCCGGTGAGCCGGAAGTCATGTAGGCGGCGGCCTGCAGTGTGTACATCTCGGCGTACAAACCCCTGTCCGCCATGAGGCTGTCGTGCGTCCCACGCTCCAGGATGCGCCCATCCTTCAGCACGAAGATCTGGTCGGCGTGCCGGACGTTGGAGAAACGGTGTGAGATGACGATCGCGGTGCGACCCCGCAACAGCTTCCGCAGGTTCTCCAGCAGCGCGTGGTCGGCCTGCGCGTCCAACGCCGACGTCGGCTCGTCCATGATCACGAGGTCCCGGCCCCGGTAGAAGGCGCGGGCGATGGCCAGGCGCTGTCGCTCACCTCCGGACAGCGCGGTGCCGCCACCGAACTCCGGGCCGAGCGGGGTCTCGTACCCGCCCGGCAGTATGTCGACGAATTCTCGCGCGCCCGCTTCGTCGACGGCCGTGCGGACGGCCGTCTGCCCGTCCGGCCGCGTCGTGTCCCCAAGTGCCACGTTCTCGGAGACGGAGAAGTGGTAGGTCATGTGGTCCTGGAAGACGGTCGTCACCTGGTCGCGCAACCCCTCACGGGAGAGCTCGGAGGTGTCCGCACCGTTCCAGAACACGGCGCCCGACGAGGGCTCGTACAGGAAGGCCAGGATCTTCGCCAGCGTGGTCTTGCCCGAGCCGTTCTGGCCGACGAACGCGACTATCTGGCCGGCTCGGATGGTCAGGTCGACGTTGCGCAGCGCCGGCCGGGCGGTCTCGGGATAGACGAAGCCAAGGTCGCGCACGCACAGCTCACGCAGCGGTCCCGGCTGCGCGCCCTGACGGCTGACCAGGCTCCTTCGCATGAGCTGAGCGTAGAAGGCGTGCTGGTCGTCGAGGAACAGCCCCGCCTCGGACAACTCGGCCAGCGGACCGCCCAGACCGGCCATCGCCGTCGCCAGCCTGCTCAAGCTGAGCACGGTGGTGAGCACCGTCGAGGTGTCCATCGCCCCGGCGGCGTAGAACCAGGCGAGCACGGTCACGACCACGCACAGGATCAGGCCGAACGCCAGCACTCCCAGCACCTGTCTGCGCCACTGCCCGCGCAGAGTCTTGCGCAGTTCCGCGTAGCGCCTGCGGGTCAGGAGGTCGTATCTCTCGGCGAAGTGCTCCGACAGGCGGAAGGAGCGCACTTCCGCGGCGGCCTGCCGGCCGGTGATCAGCATGCCGACGTACCTGCGCATCCGCTCAAGCGGGGTCATCCTGGTGAAGAAGGCGAATCGGTCGCCGGCGAGCTTGGAGCTGACGACCGCGATCGGGGCCGCGGTGAGCGCCATCACCGGCAGCAGCCATGGCTCCAGCACGATGAGCAGCACGGTGAAAGCGGCTACCTGGAAGGCGGAGGCCAGCAGGCCGTTGACGCCCCTCACCACCTGCCGCGGTTTGCCGTCGGCGGTCTCCTCCGCCCGGCTGATCCGGTCGTGCACGACCGCGTAGTCGAAGTCGGCGAGGTCGAGCTTCGCGATGGCGGCGTGCATGCGGCGGCTGCTGAACTGACGCACCCGGTCCACGAGCAGCTCGTTCAGCGTATGACGCAGGTTGCCGAGAACGAGCGTGACCAGGGTGAGCAGGACCGCTCCCGCAAGCCACGGGATGAGCGTCCTGGTCGCCTGGGCGGGGCCGTCGGAGGACCCGAGGAAGACCCCTACGCTGCCGCGGAACAGCAGCAGCAGACCGACGCCGAGCAGGCCCTCGACGGCCGGCAGGAGGATCACCCCTGTCCAGAACAGCGTCGCGTCCGCCTGCCTGCTCAGCCTGAGGGCGGCCATGACGGTGGCGGCGGTGCCGGAACGGCTCATCGCTTCCCTCATCGCCATGCCGGCGGCTTCCCCCTGCTCCACGGGGCTCGCTGGAGAGCCCTTCATCGGCGTTCGTATCCGAGCAGGTCCAGCAGGTGCCCGTGGCGGTGCTCGAAGGCGCGGACGGCAGCCTCGGAGTACGCGGCCCGCCAAGCGCCCGACCGGCCGTCACGGAAGGTGAACGACGCTCGGTTGAACAGCGACTTCGCCAGCGTCGCCGGATCCGCCTCGGCGCCCAGGAACGCGACGACCCGCTCGACCGCCGCCTCTTGGAGCTCGAGGGTTCCGCCGCCGTCGGGGCCTACCAGTTCCTCGAAGGAGACCCTGCACACGGCCGGATGCGCGGCCAGCCAGCGACTGCTTCGCAGTTCCGAGAGTCCGGGGAACTGCTCGTCCTCCAGGGCGTAGGCGATCTGTTCGTCGAGGTGGGGAAGAGAATGGAGTATGTCGCTGTAGAGGCCGAAGCGGACCAGCTTGCCGATGCCCTGCGGTCGCGTGTCGGTGAGGAAACGCACCATCGACAGAAGGCTGTCGCGCGGGTCGCGGTGCAGGAACAGAATGCGTGGCTCACCGCCCGCGCGCCATTCATGGATGAATTTGCCGTACACCCGCGCGAGGTCCATCTCGTGCACGAACCAGCAGGTGTTCGGAGGAGTGTCGGAGAAGGTACCGGTGGCGGTGCGCCACAGGGTCTTCTGCGCGAGCTCGCTGAGCATCGTCTCGTGCGGATAACGGGAGGCCAGCGGGACGCCCAATCGATGGAGCCAGGCCCACATCACCGCCGTCCGGGCCACGTCGGTCAGCCGCGCGAAGCGCTCGGGGTCCTCCGCGACCCGCATCAGGAGCAGTTCCTCTTGGTCGTAAACCTGTGAGACGAGATTCCACGAGGCGTCCTCGTCAAGAGTCATGCGCTCGTCCGGTGACGTCTTCACCTCTCCCTGGAGGCCGTACCCGAGAGCGAGCATCAATTCCTTGATGAGATGGGTGCCCGCTTTGGGAGGCGATACCACGACGACTCTTGGAGCACGGGCCATGAAATTTCCCTCCTCATAACGCCCTACAGCAATACCACGGTCCGCGCCGGGCTGAAAGGCGGATAGAACTCGGCGTGAAAATTCCGGGATAATACGTCGGCGACTTCACCGGGTCAACCCTCCTCATGTGTTAGTGCAAGAATGGGATTTTTGAAAGTCCGTCTCGATGAGAGGTTGCTCACATTGTCGGGAGTTCCGGTCACATGTGATATTTCGGAACGACCGCTTAGGAGAGGAGAAAAATGCAGACGACAGATCTGGCCAAGGCGTGGAAGGACCCCGGTTTCAGCGCCACCCTCACCGCTGAGCAACTGTCCACCCTTCCCGCGAACCCGGTCGGCGACCTCGCCGACATCGCCGACTTCGCCAACGAGGGCGAGGTCCAGCCGATCATGATGTCTTGGGCTCCGTGCTGGATCACCTGGAGCAGCGACACGAATTGCTGCGCCTACTGACGCGGCAAGGTGAGAGGAGGTCGGGCGTCCGCTCCGCGCGGGCGCCCGCACCTCGTGTCCCTGCCGACCTGGATCGCCGAGTCTGTGAAATATAGGGGTCAGAATGGCGCCTGAGCACGCGATCGATTCACTGCTCCAATTCTCGAAGCGCAACGTCGATGCCGCCGCCGCTGATCTGACCGAGAGAGTGCGGGAACGTCTCGGATCCCTCGCGGCCGAGCCGCTTCTCCGTCACCTGACAGCGGCGCCGCCCCGCGCCGGGCTCGCCAGGATCGTTCTCAGGATCCTCGTACTGGAGCTCAACGTGCAGCGGGTCGAGGGCCTCTTGCACGGCGCCACGCCCGCCGAGCGCTTCGACTTCTTCTTGGCGCGGTTGTCGGACACGGACTTCACCCGGCGAATATGGCGCGATTATCCGCTGATGCATGCGGAATGCCACCGGCTGCTCGCTCACTGGGTGAGCGCGCGCTGTGCGTTCGCCGAGCATCTGGCGGCCGACTTCGGGCTGTTGCACGGGCTTGGCATCCAGGCGGACCTACGAGAGATCGACGGCATCTCCTTCGACGCCGGCGACAGCCACGAAGGTGGCCGGTCTGTGGCTATCGTCCATTTCGGTCGCGGGCAGAGCGTCGTGTACAAGCCCAGAGCGGTCTCGATGGAGGCTCGGTTCCAGGCGTTGGTGGACTGGGTGAACGCCAAGGGGTTCGAGCCGCGGTTGCGCACCGTGCGCGTCCTCGACCGCGGCGACCACGGATGGCTGGAGCACGTCGGGGGCGGCGAATGCGACACCTCCGCCGCCGTCGAGCGGTTCCACCGCCGCCAGGGCGGCTATCTGGCTCTGCTGCACGCGCTCCGGGCGCGGGACCTGCACATGGACAACGTCATCGCGGCCGGTGAGCACCCCTTCCTCGTCGATCTCGAGTGCCTGTTCACGGGAGAGCTGAACGCCTCAAAGGCCGACGGCGCCGGAGATGAGGCCCTGATGCGCGGCCTGTTCGACTCGACCGTGCTCGCGGTGGGCATGCTGCCGTTCTCGCGTCCCCGGACGGATGCGGCGGGCAGGGAGACGAGTGGCGACGTGAGCGGGCTCAACGGCGGCGGCGACTCGCGGTTGAGCGCGGGCGAGCTGCCCCAATGGGTGGACGCCGGCACGGACACGATGCGGCTGGCATATGGCCGGGTGCCCGTCCCCGCGTCGACGAACCTGCCGCGCCTCTACGGGGAGGTGCGACGGTTCGACGAGTACCGAGACGTCTTCCTGGCGGGGTTCGAGCGCATGTACAGGCTCATCCGGACGCACGCCGACGATCTGCTCGCCGAAGGTGGCCTCCTGGAGACCTTCCGTGGTGCCCGGACCCGTTACATCCTCGGCGCGACCCAGACGTACAACGCCTTCCTCTGGGCGAGCTGCCACCCGCACCTCCTGCAGGCGGTGGAGCAACGCGAGAAGTACCTCGACCGTGCGCTGTCCCGCCAGAAAGGACTCGCGCTGGGAGCGGAGATCGCGGCCAGCGAACGTGCGCAACTCGCGGCCGGCGACATTCCCCTCTTCACGGCGGACGCGGACGGCACCTGCCTCATCGGCGGAGACGGACGGGTGATTCCCGGCGCGCTGGCTCACGATGGGCTGAGCGCCGTACGTGAGCGGATCGCGGGATTCGGCGAGGACGATCTTCTGCGCCAGCGATGGATGGTGGAGTGCGCTGCGGCCACGGCCGCCGCCCCGGATCTCGACTCCTCCCCGGTCTTCCGGGTGCCCAGGGACGACAAACCGGTCCACCGACGGTCCAGCTCGAAGGAGGCGCCCGACGCCGGGACCGTCGTCGGTCATGCCATCGAGATCGGGGACGAGCTGATCCGGTCCGCGCTACGCCATGAGGGGGAGGTCGGCTGGCTCGGCCTGGCCTCGGTAAGCGGGGGACAGTGGCAGCTCCTACCGACCGGGCTCGACCTCTACTCCGGCAACAGCGGCATCGGCCTGTTCTTCGCCTACCTGGCTCGAGTGACCGGCCAGGACAGGTTTCATGAGCTGGCACGGGATATCTCGTACGGCATCGTGCGCCGGATGGAACGCGCGATCTCGTTCGGCCATCGCGAGGGCCGGCAGAACCCAATTCTGACCCTCGGAATGTCGGGCGGCTTGACCGGCGCCCTCTACTTTCTGACGCACTGGGCGGCTCTCACCGCGGACACCGTTCCGCTCACTCGGTTGATCGACGACATCGCGCCGGGGACGGAGGAGATCTGTGGCGCCGACGAGATCCATGATGTCATCGGGGGCGCCGCCGGTCACGTCCTCGCTCTCTGCGCTGCCTGGAGGGTCGCCCCTTCCCACGGGCTCGTGCGGCTGATCGGGAAGGTGAGCACGCACCTGGCCGAGCGCGGGGTCCGCACCGGCGACCAGATCAGCTGGCCCACAGCGCAATTCGACGGCCTGGCGCTGGGCGGATTCGCGCACGGTGCGTCCGGCATCGCGCTGGCCCTGGCCAGGGCGGCGCGGGTGACCGGCGACGACACGCACCTCGAGACCGCCAGGGCCGCGCTGCGTTTCGAGAGATCACTGCGCGACGAACACGGCGAAGCCTGGCCGGACCTGCGGCCGCACGTCCCCTGGGAGACGATGGTCGCCTGGTGTCACGGCGCGCCGGGAGCCGGTCTCGCCCGGCTGGCACTGGCGGAGACGCTGGGCGACGACAGGTCCCTGGCCGCCGACATCGAGCTCGCGGCTCGCATGACCGCCTACTATTACGAAGCGGCGCATGAATATTATCCGGTACGAAATCTATCGCTTTGTCACGGCGAGCTGGGAAACCTGGATTTCCTCTGGTCGGCCGCCCGCAGGACAGGAGAAAGCGACCTGCTCCGCCTGGCGGAGAACGTCACGTCGGCCGTGCTCGCAGTACAAGGGGATCATGGTTGGATCTGCGGGGTGCCGCGCGGGATTCGCACTCCCGGTTTACTGCTCGGACTTGCCGGTATAGGGCTCGGTTATCTGCGCATCGCCGATCCCGCCCGGGTGCCCTGCCTTCTCACACTCGACGCTCCGGCCGATAACCCGTGATATGGTCCGCATCGGATACGATCACAGTTCCGGCCGAGAAACTATCGAGTGGAGGGCGGCGAGTGCGCCTCCGGAACGTCTCCTATCGTTACAGACGCAAAGGTCCTTGGGTTCTTCGTGGTGTCGACGTCGAGGTGCCGTCCGGCCGCATAACCGAGGTAACCGGAATGAATGGTGCCGGTAAATCGACGCTCCTGCGGCTCGTGGCAGGACTGGCCCGGCCGTCGGCCGGCCACATCGAGCACCGGCCGCGAATCGTTGGATATGCTCCCGAGCGTTTTCCCGCCGCGCTTCCCTTCACGGTTCAGGAATACCTCGAACACGTATGCCGTATCCGCCGCGTGGCCGACCGGCAGGCCGTGATCGGCCATTGGACGGAGAGGTTGCGGTGCCGGCACCTGGCCGCGACCCGAATCCGTGATCTCTCCAAGGGCAGTGCCCAGAAGGTCGGGCTGATCCAGGCGTTCCTGGCCAAGCCGGAACTTCTCGTGCTCGACGAGCCTTTCGCCGGGCTCGACGTGGCGGCCATGAACGCCGTCTCCGCCGCCGTGAACGAGGTGGCGGCGCAGGGCGGCAGCGTCGTCGTGAGCGACCACCAGAACTACCTCGGCGACGTCGACCTGCGACAGCGGTGGGAAGTCGGCGGGGGCACGGTGTCCGTGCTGCCGGCCTCGCCCAAGCCGCGGGAGGAGAAGCAGACCGTGGTGCTGCGGGTGCGGGTGGAGGAACGCAGCGCGGGCGTCGCCGTCGAGCACCTGCGCGAGCTGGGCTATGACGTGGAGGTCGGCGGCCCGGCGGAGGTCCGGAAGTGAACGTCGCGGCCCTGAGCTGGTTCTACATCAAGGCATACGGAAACTCCTATCGGTTCATCCAGCCGCTCGTCCCCACGCTGGTGCTGCTGGCGATCCTTTCCGGCGCGCCGCCGGGCACGCCGGGCGCGGCCCAGGCCGCGGTGCTGGAGACGTTGGGGTACCTCAGCGTTTTCATGATTCCGATGTGGGCGTGGGCGTCTCGCCAGGTGCTGGACACAGAACCGGACACCCATCGGCTCGTGTCGGCCACGATGGTGAGCTCCCGTCCCAGGCTGCTGACCGGGCGTCTGCTGGCCTGTTACGCAGTGAGTCTGGTGCTTTCGGCGATCGCCCTGCTGCCGCCCCTGTGGATGACCCTGCAGTCGGGGGCGGGCATGCGGGGGCTGCTCTCCGGCGCGGTGCTTCTGGTGGTCGAACCGGCTGTCGCTCTCGTTTTCGGCATCCTGACCAGTCGCGCACTGGTCCCGTCCACCGGCGGATCCACCCTGTTGTTCCTGGGAGGGCTCCTCGTGGCCGCGCTTTTGGACGCCCGGGTCGGGTTCTGGCCGGGTCCGCCGATCGTGTCGGGGGTCGGTGCGGCCAACGAAGGGCTGGACGCCCTGCTCGCCGCCCTGCCCGGCGTGGCATCGCGCGCCCTGACGTGGACGGCCATCGGAATCGCCGTGTACGCGTTTTTGCGGAGGCGCCGCGAGTGAAAGTCGTCGCCGGTTCCCGTCCTTCTAGTGGAGAATGAGGTCCCCCATGCGCCAGCCCAGCCGTCGTAGCGTCCTGAAGGCTTCCGTGGTGACGCTCGGAGCGATCGGAGCGGGAATTCCGTTAGGCGGTCCCGCGTTCGCCGCCGACTACAATCCCGCCCCGCGGGACCCGGAATTTCCGGACGTCGAGGGAATGCGCGGGGACCGGCGGGCGAACGAGCTGTGGTACACCTACGAGAATGTCTTCCAGTATCAGGCGACCCCCGAGATAATCGACGCCTACACCGCCATCGGCGCGGTCGCGGGCGGATCGCCCGAGCAACTCTATCCCCTCTATCAGGAGCACCGCAGGGCGGGCACCTATCCCGACGGATTCATCGCCCAGATGGCTCCGGCCAAGGACGCGCTCGAATATATCTCCCGCTTACAGCTCGACATCTACGACCGCTTCTACCGGCATGACAGGAATGGATTGACGGCGGCGTTCGTCTGGTTCGGCGAGGGAGTTCTTTTCGATCCGCGCATGCCGTACGGATCGCGTACTCACATGATGAACGTCAAGCCCGGCGAGCCGCCGCAGAACTGGCACGCATGGCATCCGATCATCAGGGCCACGGTGTTCCTCGGGATCGATGTCACGCGATGGATCGAGCTCAACCGTCTCGTCGGGATCGGCTGGACGATCCAGTCCATCACCAAGCCGCGTGCCGGGGCCGACAATCCCTACCTCGACAAGGAGAGCGTCCACAATGTGGTGAAGACGTGGCGCCACATGTCCCCGGAGAAGATGGACGACATGTTCGACAACTTCCCCTACCCCCCGGGCATCTCCTGACATCGGCGCCCAGCGTGAGCCTTCACCCGCCCGCGGGCGGGTGAAGGCCGCGTGGGGCTGCGGCTGACATTTCGCGTCCTCTCGCGTCCTCTGAGGCACGCCCCGGGCCGCTCTCGGTGGTGACCTGGCATCATCTGACCATGGCTGACCACACCACCACAGATCTTCCCGACGTCTCCGGACTGACCATCGGCATCCTGGGCGGGACCGGGGACCAGGGCAAGGGACTGGCCCGCCGGTTCTCGCTGGCCGGGCACACCGTGCTGATCGGCTCGCGCAGCGCGGAGCGCGCCCAGGAGGCGGCGCGTGAGATCGGCGTACGCGGGGCCCCGAACGCCGAGGTGGCGGCCGAGGCGGACGTCGTGATCGTCGCGGTGCCCTGGGAGGGGCACAAGGCGCTGCTGGAGTCCCTGCGTGAGCCGCTCGCCGGGAAGATCGTGGTGGACTGCGTCAACCCGCTCGGCTTCGACAAGCAGGGGGCGTACGCGCTGCCCGTGGAGGAGGGCAGCGCGGCGCAGCAGGCGGCCGCGGTGCTGACCGGCAGCCGGGTGGTCGCGGCCTTCCACCACGTGTCGGCGGTGCTGCTGCTCGACCCGTCGGTGGCGGAGATCGACCTCGATGTGCTCGTGCTCGGCGACGACCGCGAGGCCACCGACGTCGTACGCGCGCTCGCCGGCCGCATCCCCGGCGCGCGCGGCGTCTACGCGGGCCGGCTGCGCAACGCCCACCAGATCGAGGCGCTCACGGCGAACCTGATCTCGATCAACCGCCGATACAAGGCCCACGCCGGCATCCGGGTCACCGACGTGTAGCCATCCGCGCTTCACCTGGTCGTCACGTCGGAGACGTGGTCGTTCACTACCTTCGGGCGCTGTCGTCGCCGTCTGAAAGGTCTCCAGTGCTACGTCACGTCTCCGCCGCCGGTCTGGCGATCGCCGCCGCGCTCACCCTCACCACCACCGGTACGGCCGCCGCCGATCCGGCCAAGGGCCCCGTCGTCGCCGACGTCACGCTCCCCGCCCCCGCGCTGAAGCAGGTGCAGCCGTCCATCGCCGACGACCACGGCGTGCGGCTCGGCGGCGTCGGCAGCGGCCTGTTCCCGGCCGGCCGGGCCGGGGAGTTCTGGCTCGTCACCGACCGCGGCCCGAACGGCCAGCCGACCGTGGACGGGGAGAAGCGCCGGACCTTCCCGGTGCCCGAGTTCGCTCCGGCGATCGTCCGGGTCGCCCTCGCGCGCGGCACGGCGAAGATCAAGCAGTACATCCCGATCGTCGGCGCCTCCGGCAGGCCCGTGACCGGCCTGTCGAACCAGGCGGGGCACGACGAGACGCCCTACACCTGGGACGGCCGCACCGCGCTGCCGTACAACCCGAGCGGGCTGGACGTCGAGGACCTCGTACGCACCCGCGACGGCGATTTCTGGCTGGTCGACGAGTACGGCCCGTCGCTGGTGCGGGTGTCGCCGGACGGCCGGGTGCTTGAGCGGCACGTCCCCGCGGGGCTCGGGCCGACCGGCGCGGACTACCCGGTGAAGGAGACGCTGCCCGCGATCCTGGCGAGCCGCCAGCAGAACCGCGGCTTCGAGGGACTCGCGATCTCGTCGGACCAGCGCACGCTGTACCTGGCCGTGCAGAGCCCGCTGGCCAACCCCGACAAGAAGGCCGCGAAGAAGTCGCGGATCGGGCGCATCCTCACCTTCGACCTGCGGAGCCGGAAGGTGACCGCGGAGTATCCGTACCGGTTCGAGGACGTCACGACCTTCGACCCGAAGGTGAACGGCGACCAGAGCGAGATGAAGATCTCCGGCCTGGCGTACGCCGGCCGGGACCGCCTGCTCGTGGACGAGCGCACCGACAACGTCGCGCGGGTGTACTCGATCGACCTGGCGAAGGCGACGAACCTGCTCGGCGGGCCGTACGACGACCCGAAGACCAGTCCGTCTCTGGAGGAGCAGGCCGGGGCGTCCGGCGTCAGGCTGCCCGCCAAGTCGCTCGTGCTGGAGCCGAACGCGCTGGTGCCGTCGCTGCCCGGCAAGATCGAGGGGATTGCGGTGCTCGACCCGCGCACGATCGCGCTGGCCAACGACAACGACTTCGGCCTCGGCGACTTCGGCCCCGACGGCAGGCTGGTGGACAGCGGCGTGCCGAACCGTCTCGTCGTCGTCCGGCTCGCTCGCGCACTCGGCGCCCGCTGAGTACGCCCCGCTGACCGCGCCCGCTCAGGGCGCACGCTGAGGGCGCACGCCCACGGGCGCGGCTACGTGGCGGTGGCGAGCAGCCAGTCGGCCACCGCCTCCGGCGCGACGATCTGGTGCAGGTGTTCGCCGGGGATGCGGGCGACCGGCCAGCCGCGCTCCCCGGCCTCGTGGGCGAGGGCGGCGTAGGTGTCCGCGAACCACAGGTAGCCGCTCCTGAGGTGGTCCCAGCGGGCGGGCACCGGGATCTCCTCCAGGTAGTACGCGAGGGGCAGCCGCGCCTGCTCGGCCACGACCACCTGGCGGACCACCGGGTCGGGCAGGAGGGCGGCGACGTCGTCCTCGGGCCACCAGTCGGTCCAGCGGGGCAGGACGCCCGCGTCGTCGGCGAGCGAGCGCAGGAAGGCGAGGTGCTCCGGCTCCGCCGCCTGGCACACGCCCCTGCGCGGCGGCAGCGCGGCGTCGACGAACAGGCACGCGGCGACCTGCCCGGCGAGGGCCTGCGCGATCAGCGGCACGAACAGCCCGGCGTTGCTGTGCGCCACGACGGCCAGCGGCCCGCGCGGCGCGCTCGCCGCCACCGCGCTCACCACCCTCGGCCAGTAGGGCGGCGGACCGGCCGTCACGTCGGTCAGCCGCGGCACCACGGCGGTGTGCCCGCGCGCCCGCAGGATCTCGGCGACGGGGGTCCAGGTCGAGGGGCCGACGGAGGGGCTGTGCACGAGGAGGAAGCTGACGTCCATTCCTTCATCCTCACCATGGGAGGCGGCGCCGGACGCCTTCTCCGCTCGCCGCGTAACCGGTCGTCGGGTAGCCAACCTGACAAGAACGGTTGTTCTGGGTAATTCTGGACGGCATGAGCTCCCTGCATCCGGAAACGCGCGTCGTCCACCTGCCCCGGCCCACGCCGGAGGCCAGCACGCCGATCTCCATGCCGATCTATCAGACCTCGGGATTCGTCTTCGACGACCCGGCCGTCTTCGCCGACGGCATGGGGCGGCCCGACGGGGCGTACGTCTACGGCCGGCTCTCCAACCCCACCGTGCGCGCGCTGGAGGAGGCGGTCGCCGGCCTGGAGGGCGGCGTGGCCGCCGTGGCCACCGGCTCGGGCATGGGCGCGATCAACGCCGTGCTGCTCGGCCTGCTGAAGTCGGGCGACCACGTGATCGCCCAGTCGGCGCTGTACGGCGCCACCGCGCAGACGCTGGCCGACCTGGCGGAGCGCTTCGGCGTCGAGGTCACCCGCGTGCCGGAGGACGACCCCGCGGCCGTACGCGCCGCCGTGCGGCCCACGACCAAGCTGCTGTATCTGGAGACGATCGCCAACCCGATGACGCAGGTCGCCGACCTGCCGGGGATGTGCGCGGCGGCGCGCGAGGCCGGGATCCTCACCGTGGTCGACAACACCTTCGCCTCGCCGGTCCTGTGCCGCCCCATCGAGCACGGCGCGGACATCGTGGTGCACTCCGTCACCAAGTACCTGTCCGGGCACACCGACGTCGTCGGCGGGATCGCCGTGTTCGCCTCTGAGGACGTGTACCGCAGGGTGTGGTCGTACGCGGTGGAGCTCGGCGCGACGGCCGACCCGTTCGCCGCGTGGCTGACCCTGCGGGGGATGCAGACGCTGCCGCTGCGGATGGAGCGCCACTGCGCCAACGCCCGCGTGCTCGCGACGCGGCTCGCCGGGCATCCGGCCGTGACCGCGGTGCACTGGCCGGGCCTGCCCTCCCACCCGTCGCACGAACTCGCGGCGAAGCTCCTGCCCGACTTCGGCGGCGTGTTCTCCTTCGACCTCGCCGGAGGGCGTGCCGCCGGCGAGGCGTTCATGCGCAACGTGCGGCTCGCGCTGCTCGCGCCGTCGCTCGGCGGCGTGGAGACCCTGATCCTCCACCCGGCCACCACGTCGCACCGCACGGTGAGCGCCGAAGGCCTGGCCGCGGCGGGCATCGGCGAGGGGACGGTCCGGGTGGCCGTGGGCATCGAGCACGCCGAGGACCTGTGGGCCGACTTCGCCCAGGCGCTCGACGCGATCTGAGACGCCCCCGCGGGACGCAGGTCGCGGGCGGCCACCGCGTGTGCGGCGGCCGCCCGCCATGCGTCAGCGGTAGCTGTGCTCGGGCCGGGGGAAGACGCCGGAGACGACCTCGTCGGCGTACGCGCGGATCGCCCGGTCCATCTCTCCGGCCAGGTCGAAGTACTTCTTCACGAACTTCGCGGGCTGCGGGGTCAGGCCCATCAGGTCCTGCCAGACGAGGACCTGCGCGTCGGTGTGCGGCCCCGCCCCGATGCCGACCGTGGGGACGCTCAGCGAGGTGGTGACCCGCTGGGCGAGGTCGGCGGGAACGCATTCGAGCACGACGGCGAAGGCGCCCGCGTGCTCCAGCGCCTTGGCGTCGGCCATGATCTCGTCACCCGCCTGGCCGCGGCCCTGCACCCGGTAGCCGCCGAAGGCGTTGACCGACTGCGGGGTCAGGCCGAGGTGGGCCATGACCGGAATTCCGGCCGACACGAGCATCTCCACCTGCGGGAGGACCCGGTGGCCGCCCTCCAGCTTGACGGCGTGCGCGCCGGCCTCCTTCACGAAGCGGGCCGCGGTCTCCAGGGCCTGCTGGGGTGAGGCCTGGTAGGAGCCGAACGGCAGGTCGGCCACGACCATCGCCCGCGACGAGCCGCGTACGACCGCGGCGGTGAGCGGGATGAGGTCGTCGACCGTGACGGGCAGCGTCGAGTCGTAGCCGTAGACGACCATGGCGGCCGAGTCGCCCACGAGCATCACCGGGATGCCCGCCTCGTCGAACACCCTCGCGGTCATGGCGTCGTACGCCGTCACCATCGGCCACTTCTCGTGGCGCTCCTTGGCTGCCGCGATGTCGCGGACGGTGACCCTGCGTCCCGCGGCCCCGCCGTAGAGGGCGGGCTTGGACACAACCGAAACAGAGGACATGGCTACCTCCAGGCCTCGTGGCGCCCCTGTGGCGTCCCCGGACAGTCAGATCATTGCATGCCGGCATGGGCTGGAACACCCCCATACGGGCGCCGTAATCCTGGGTTGCGATGAGTGGGACCAAAGGGACGAATGAGGCGACCCGGCCGCAGGAATGTCGGAGGCGCCCGGCACAATGCCGTGCGGAGGTAAGGAACCACAATGGCTTTTGATCGTTACCGGCGGGTGCTCGCCCTGCCGGGCGTGCGGACGTTGCTGCTGGTCGGCATGATTGCGAGAATTCCCCTCACTGGCACCGGCATGACGCTGACCCTGCACGTGGTGAACGACCAGAAGCTGGGCTTCCTCCAGGCGGGTCTGGTCGGCACCGCCTCCATGGCGGGCGCCGCGATCGGCTCGCCGCTCGTCGGCCGGTTCGTCGACCGGCGCGGGCTGCGGCCGGCGATGGCCGTGACGACCATCGTGCAGCTGTGCCTGTGGTGCGCCGCGCCGGCGATGCCGTACGCCGTGCTGCTGCCGGGCGCGTTGATCGGCGGGCTGTTCAGCCAGCCGGTGTTCGGCGCCATCCGGCAGTGCGTGGCCGCGATGGTGCCGGTGGAGAACCACCAGACCGGCTTCGCCCTCGACTCGATGGGCGTGGAGTTGTCGTACATGGTCGGCCCGGCCCTCGCCGTCGCGAGCGTGACGGCGTTCGGCAGCACCGCGACGATGTACGGCGTGGCCGCCGGCCTGGCGGGCTCGGGAGTGGCGCTTTACCTGCTCAACCCTCCCACACGGTCGGCCGAGGAGGACGCGGGGCACGAGGGGGCCGTCCCCCGGCGGCAGTGGCTGCGGCCGGGCCTGCTCGCCCTGCTCTGCCTGGTGTCCGGGCTCACCTTCGTGCTCACGACGACCGAGTTGAGCGTCGTGGCGATGCTCAAGGCGGACGGCGCGACCGCCTGGACCGGGCTGGTCCTCGCGCTGTGGTGCGCGTTCTCGCTCGTCGGCGGGTTCGTGTACGGCGGGCTCTCCCGGGGGCTGTCGCCCGTGGTGCTCGCGGGCGGCCTGGCGGTGCTGACCGCGCCCGTGGGCCTGGTCGGCGGGGGCTGGGGCTGGCTGTGCCTGGCGCTGGTGCCGGCCGGACTCCTGTGCGCCCCGGCGCTGTCGTCCACCGTGGACGCCGTCAACCGGCGCGTCCCCGCGGCGGCGCGGGGTGAGGCGATGGGCCTGCACGGCACGTCGCTGACGATCGGAGGGGCGCTGGCCGGGCCCCTCGCCGGCGGGCTCCTGGACGCCCACGGCCCCGCCTGGGCCTTCGCCGTGTCCGGAGCGGTCGGCGTCGCGCTGGCCCTGCTCGTCGCCCTGGTCAGGCGGGATGCTCCGGCCGCCGCCCCCACCCCGGCCGGATCGAGTGCGGCGGCCCGCTCGGAGGGCGAGAGCGGCTTCGGCGCGGCGGCCGGCGCGGCCGGTCCGGACGCCGCGACGCCCCTGCCCGCCCCCGCGGCGGACTGAAACCGGGTCACACGCAGGATTGGATCCCGCTCCGGAGCGGGAATAGAACCGGCCCCCGCGCGGATGTACAAGGGGCGCGCGGATGTCCCTTGGGACCGCCGTGCGAAGGGTGTCCGCCGCCGCCCGCTCCGGGTGGCCGTGCGAGACGCAACGACGTCCCCGCAGGCCGGAAGGCGCGGGTATCGGGGACGAGCAGTGCGCGGGCCGGGCGCCCCGGCCGAGCGTCTTTTTGCCCAACTGACCAGCGGATACGGCGGCACCGCCCCAGATTATGAAACGGTCCCGTTGCGTATCGGAATGACCAACGCTACGCTTGCGTTGCGAAACTCAGCCGTATCGAAATCATGGGGGAATCCGTGGAAGCTCTCACAGAAGCTCAAACAGGTCACCCACGCCGATGGCAGGTCCTCGGCGTGATGGTGTTCAGCCTGCTGGCCGTCGTCCTCGACAACACCATCCTCAACGTGGCGATCAAGACGATCGCCGATCCCGTCCACGGTCTGGGCGCGACCCAGAGCGAGCTCGAATGGGCGATGAACTCCTACACGCTGGTGTTCGCCGGCCTGCTGTTCACCTTCGGGGTGCTGGGCGACCGCTACGGGCGTAAGCGGATGCTCATGGCGGGCATGGTCCTGTTCGGCCTGGCCTCCCTGGCCAGCGCATATGCGCAGGACCCGATGCAGCTCATCGCGGCGAGGGCCCTGATGGGCCTCGGCGGCGCCGCCATCATGCCGGCCACGCTGGCGATCATCTCGAACGTCTTCCCGATCCACGAGCGGGGCAAGGCGATCGGCATCTGGGCCGGCGGCGTCGGCATCGCCGTGGCGATCGGCCCGATCACGGGGGGCCTGCTGCTGGAGCACTTCTGGTGGGGCTCGGTCTTCCTCGTCAACGTGCCCATCGTGATCCTCGGCCTCGGGCTGATCGCCGGGATCGTGCCCGACTCCAAGGACCCGAACAAGTCCGGTCTCGACCCGGTCGGCGTGCTGCTGTCCATCCTCGGCCTGATCAGCCTCGTCTACGGCATCGTCCGGATCAGCGACCTCGGCACCGTCGCCGACGTCTCGGTCGTCGTGCCGTCGCTGCTGGGTCTCGCGATCCTCGCCGCGTTCGTCTGGTACGAGAGCCGGATCGACCACCCCGCCTTCGACGTGCGCAACTTCCGCAACGCCGGCTTCTCCACCGCGATCGCCACCGTCGGCCTCGTGTTCTTCGCGGCCATGGGCGTGATGTTCTTCCTGGCCTTCTACTGGCAGATCGTCCGGAACTACTCGCCGCTGCAGTCGGGGGCGCTCGTCCTGCCGTTCGCGGCCGCTCAGCTGATCTTCGCGCCGCAGAGCGCGCGGATGGTCCAGAAGTACGGTGCCCGGGCCGTCGGCACGGTCGCCATGCTCGTCATCACGCTGGCCCTGGCGTGCTACGCCTTCGTGCAGGTGGACACCCCGATCTGGATCCTGCTGGTCCTCGGCTTCGTCCAGGGCGCCGCGATGGCCAACATCATGCCCCCGGCGACCACGGCCATCATGAACGCGCTGCCGCGTGAGAAGGCCGGCGTCGGCTCCTCGATGAGCAACGTCGTCCGGCAGGTCGGCGGCACGCTGGGCATCGCCATCCTGGGCGCGGTCCTGTCCGCGAGCTACCGCAGCGACATGGAGGACAAGGTCTCGGCCCTGCCGGAGCAGCTTCGCCACGTCGTGACCGAGTCCATCTCCGGCGCGGCCGGCGTCGCCGGGCGACTGGGCCCGCAGGGCACGAGCCTGCTCGACGCCGCGAACGCCGCGTTCGTCACCGGCGTCCACTGGGCGGCCCTCGGATCGGCCTTCGTCGCCCTCGTCGGCACTCTCGTGGTGGCCCGCTGGATGCCGGGCAAGACCGGGGCCCACGCCGCGGTCACCAAGACTGAAACCGAAAAGGAAGCGGCGGTAGTGTGAACTCGTCATGAAGACGCAGCAGACGGCTGAGGGGGTGGCCCGCCCGGCGGGCCGCCCGCGCAGCGAGAAGGCGGAACGGTCGATCATCGAGGCCACCCTCGAACTGCTCGGTGAGGGCATCGGGGTGTCGGAGCTGTCCATCGAGTCGATCGCCAGCCGCGCCGGTGTCGGGAAGACCACGATCTACCGCAGGTGGTCCAACAAGGAGGACCTGGTGGTGGACGCTCTGGCGACGCTCAAGCCGCCGATCCCGCTGCCGCAGGGCGGAACCGTGCGAGACGACCTGGTGACCTACCTCCGGGTGATCCAGGAGGAGGCCCTCCACCACCGCACCCGCTGCATCATGAACATCGCCATGAGCGACTCCGAGCGGCATCCCCGGCTGGCGGAGCGGTTCCGCGAGCTGACCGTGGAGCCGCGCAGGGCGGTGGTGGCGGCGGTTCTGCGGCGCGGCATGGAGACCGGGGAACTGCGCGCGGACCTCGACATCGACATGGCGCTGGCGCTCCTCAGCGGGGCGGTGATCTGGCTCACGAAGTGGTCCCACCCCGGCGACTCCCATGCCGGCCTTCCCGAGCGGATCGTCGACGAGGCGCTCAAGGGCTTCCGCCCCCGCCCCTCCGAGCCCTGACCCGTCCCTCCACCCCCGAGCTGTGACCCGGCTTGCCACCCCGAGCCGTGATGCGGCCCTTCACCTCCGAGTCGTGACCCGGTCCGTGCGGCCGACGGTCGTACGGACCACGCTCGCCGGTGTGATGCGCTGCGCGGAGCGGCGCACCGCGCTGAGCCTTCTCGGGGATCCGGGTACCACTGGCGGGAATGGACGCGAGGGCGGGCGGCCGTCAGACGATGACGCCGTCTCCGACGACCCCATGACCGGTGCCGGACGCCTGCCCGGCACCGGTCACGGCGTTCCTATTTCAGGCCCGCGTCGAGCGCGCCCATCAGTGTGCCGGTGTCGCCGGACATCTCCCAGATCATCGCCCCGAGCAGGCCCTTGCTCCGCAGCCAGGCGGCCTTGCGCCCGATCGACCAGGCGTCGTCGAAGCTCCACCACTGGCCGCCGTTGCCGGTGTAGCAGGAGGTCGCCACCGCCTGCTCGTCATGGCTGACCGTGCAGTTCGGGACGCTCGCCACCAGGTTGGAGTAGCCCCGGGTGCCGGCCTCCTCCTGGAACTGGCCGGGCGCCGCGCCGGTGGCCTGCTGCCACTCGCCGCCCTTCCCGCCGTCGGTCACGCCCTGCCAGCCGCGCCCGTAGAACGCCAGGCCGATCGTGAGCTTGCGCGGGTTCACCCCCGCCTGGAGATAGGCGTTCACCGCGTTCTCCACGCTGAAGTGGAACGAGTAGGGGTCGTCCGCGTCGGTATAGAGGTTCCCCTGGTGCCCGGTCCGGTTGGGCTCCCACGAGTTGTCGCTGCCCGCGCCGTGGAAGTCGTAGCCCTGGATGTTGAACACGTCGAGATACTTGGCCACCTGCGGCAGGTCCCAGCCGGAGGCGATCTTCGCCGGGTCGGCCGGTGTGAACGCGCTGAGCAGGTAGTACTTGCCCGTCGTGGCTCCGAGCGCGTCGAGCTGCCGGCGGAACTCGGCGATCAGCGCGGTGTTGTTCGCCTTGTCGTTGGGGCTGACGTGATTGCCGGCGTGGCCGTCCGAGCCCGGCCACTCCCAGTCGAGGTCGATGCCGTCGAAGATCCCGGCGGCGCTGCCCGGGCCGCCCGCGCTGTTGTACACGGGCAGGTTGCCCTTGATGTACATGTCGATGCAGGAGCTGACGAACTTCTTGCGGGAGGCGTCGGTGGCGGCGACGTCGGAGAAGTATTTCGAGTACGTCCAGCCGCCGATCGAGATGAGCACCTTGAGGTCCGGGTGCTTCGCCTTGAGCTTGCGCAGCTGGTTGTAGTTGCCGCGCAGGTTCTCCCAGCCGGTGTCGCCGACGCCGTCGACCGACTGGGCGGCGCTCATCGGCCGTCCGTAGTCGGCGTCCGCGTCGCCCGCGCCGTCGCCCTGGCTCGGGTCCTGCGGGTTGGACGTCGTCCCCTTGGTCACACCGTTCAGGCAGGTCAGGTTGACCGGGTCGATGTTGGCGAAGGCGTAGTTGAGGTGGGTCAGCCGCGCCGCCGCTCCGGTCGTCTCGAGGTTGCGCACGAAATACTGCCTGCCGTAGATGCCCCACTGGACGAAGTAGCCCACGCGGGCGTAGCCGTTCCCGACGATGTCGGCCGTGCTCACCTTTACTGGGTCGCTCGGCGCCGACACGTTGTCGTACAGGTCGCGCGCCCGCACCGTGAACGTGTACTCGGTCGACGGCGACAGTCCCGTGACCTTGGCCGAGGTGCCGGTCACCGTGGTCGCCAGATCGTTCCCGGCGTACACGTCGTAGGCCGCCACGCCCTTGTCGTCGGTGGAGGCCGTCCAGGCGAGCGTGACGCTGGTGGCGTCCTTGGCGGTGCTGCGCAGACCGGACGGAACCGTGGGCGGCCGGGTGTCGTCGGCGGGGTCGTTGGTCGTAACCGTGAGGGCGCCGCTCGCCGGGGACGGGTTGCCCTTGCGGTCCTTCGCCCTGACCGTGAACGTGTAGGCGGTCTTCGGCGTCAGCCCGGTGACCGTCGCGCTCGTCCCGGTCACCGTGGCCGCGAGTGCCGAGCCGTTGTACACCTCGTAGGTGGTGATGGGCAGGCTGCCGGGGGTCGCGGCGTCCCAGGCCAGCATCACCGTCTTGGTGGTCTTGGCGGTGGCGCGGAGGTTCGCCGGCGCACCCGGCGGCGTGTCGGCCGCGCCGTCACACCTGACGTCGTTGACCCGGCAGCTCGCCGGCTCGGCCGCCGCGCTCAGCGTGAAGGAGGGGCTGTACGGCTCGGTCGACCCGTGCGCCGCGACGGTGGTGTTGTAGAAGGCCGGGGTGAGCGTGACCTGCCGCCCGCTCTGGTTCAGGGTGCCGTTCTGGGCATTGCTCGCGGTCACCCCGGCCGGCAGCTCGAACACGATCGACCAGCCGTTCAGCGCCGTGCCGGAGTTGTTGTTCACGACGAACTTCCCCTGCGTGCCGCTGCCGGTGAAGGTCGCGGTCAGCGGTGCGGGCGGGGGAGGCGGGTCGCCGGTCCCGTCGCAGTTGGCGCCGTTGATCGTGCAGTTGGCCGGCTGGGCCGCGGCGCTGAGCGTGAAGGAGGGGCTGTACGGCTCGGTGGTGCCGCCCGCCCGGATCGTGTTGATGTAGTAGGCGGGGGTGAGCCTGACCTTCGTGCCGTTCTGGCTGATGGTCGCGTTCTGCGGATTGCCCGCCGTGACACCTGCGGGCAGGTCGAACTGGATCGACCAGCCGGTGACGGCCGTGGAGCCGGAGTTGGTGACGACGAACTTGCCCTGTGTGCCGCTGAGCGTGAAGACGGCGGTGATGCCGGTGGCGGCCCGCGCCGGTACGGAAAGAGCGGACATCAGCAGGAGTGTCACAAGGAAAACGGCTGTTCGGCGCATCCGGCCTCCATTAATCGTTAGGAAAGTTTCCTAAGAATTAGCCGGAGCGTAGTTCCGCCGCGCGACACGGGCAAGGCCCAATTTCCCTCAGGACCGGTCCGGTCAGGTTCGGCCGGTGAGGTCCGGCCCGGTCAGGTTCGGCCCGGTCAGGTTCGGTCCGCGAAGCCCGGTCCCTGCGGGCCGAGACCCTGGCGGTCCGGAGAGCCCGTGGAGCGGGGCACGACCAGTCCGGTCTCGTACGCCAGGACGACGGCCTGGGTCCGGTCGCGCAGGCCGAGCTTGCCCAGCACCCGGCTCACGTGCGTCTTGACCGTCTCCTCGGTGACGGTCAACCGGGCGGCTATCTCGGCGTTGGACAGACCCTCGGCCACCAGCCGCAGCACCTGCGTCTCGCGCGGGGTGAGCGTGGCCGGGACGGCGGGCTCGGGCATCGGCCGCAGGCGGGCGAACTCGGCGACGAGGCGGCGGGTGATCGAGGGGGCCAGCAGCGCATCGCCCGCCGCCACGACGCGGACCGCGTCGAAGAGGCGCTCGGCGGTGACGTCCTTGAGCAGGAAGCCGCCGGCCCCGGCGCGCAGCGCCTCGTAGACGTACTCGTCCAGGTCGAAGGTCGTCAGGATGAGGACCCGCGTTCCGGAGCCTGCGAGCCGCCGGGTGGCCTCGATGCCGTCCATGACCGGCATGCGGATGTCCATGACGACGACGTCGGGGCGCAGCTCCCGGCACATCCGGACGGCCTGCGCCCCGTCGGAGGCGGTCGCGACGACGGCGAAGTCCGGCTGGCTGCCCAGCAGTTCGGCGAAGCCGGTGCGGACGACCAGATGGTCGTCCGCGACGACGACGCGGATCGGCGTCGCGCCGGTCACGGGTGCCCTCCCACAGGGCCGGCGGGTGCGGCAGGACCACCATTGCAGGCGGGACCCGAGTGGCGGGGAGGACTGTCAGGGGCGCCGGAATCCCGGGAACCATGGGCATCCGGAAGGCGGGGGAACTGTGCCTCCACGACGAATCCGCCGCCGGGCGCGGAGCCGATGCGCAGTTCGCCGCCGACGGCAGCGGCCCGTTCCCGCATCCCGGCCAGTCCGTGACCGGCCAGTCCGTGACCGGCCAGTCCGTGACCGGCCAGTTCACCGGCCACGCCGCCCGGCACGCCCGCGTCTTCCGATGCCCCGGCTCCGCCGGACGCGTCGGCGCCGCCCGATATGCCCGTGCCGTCGGGCCCGCCGCTGCCGGTCGCCGTGCCCGAGGAGAGCGGAATGCCGGGGCCGTTGTCCCGTACGCGCAGTCGCAGAGCGTCGCGGGCATAGTGCAGTTCCACGTCGACGGCGGCGCCCGGCGCATGCCGCCGGGCGTTGGTGAGCCCCTCCTGGATGATGCGATAGGCGGCGAGCTCGACGCCGGGGTCGAGCACGGCCGGGGAACCGCTGAGAACGAGGCGGACGGCCGTTCCCGCGGCGTCGCGCGCCTCGTCGAGCAGCGCGTTGAGCTCGGCCGGCCGCAGGCCGGGCTGCGGGCGCAGATCCGCCGCACGTTCCCGGTCGTCCTCGCGCAGCACGCCGAGCAGGCGCCGCATCTCGGTTAGCGCCGCACGGGCGGTGTCGCCGATCGCCCGCAGCCGCTCCGCTCCGGCGGACGGCATGCCGGGCACGGCGAAACGGGCCGTCTCGGCCTGCACGGCGACCATGGAGATGTGGTGGGCGACCACGTCGTGCAGTTCCCGGGCGATGCGCGCCCGCTCGCCGCGCGCGGTGTGCTCCAGCAGGGTGCCGGCGATGACCTGCCGGGCGGCCAGGTTCTCCGCGGCCTCGCCTGCGGCCCGCCGGGCGACTCCGGCCAGGGCCGCCGCCGGCGCGGTGCACGCCAGCAGCAGGACGAGGACCCGCGTCTCGCCCTCCGCGCGGACGAGCAGCTCCACGCCAGAGGGCAGAGGCCAGGAGGGCAGGCCGAGCAGCGCCGCCACGACGTACGGCGCGGCGAGTGAGGGACCGAGCCACCGCGCTCCGGTGAGACCGAGCCGGTAGAGGCAGATCACCGCGACGGCCGCGCCCGCGACGGTGAGCGTCCGGAAGGCCGTGAGAGACAGCAGGCCCGCCGCGCCGACGACCACGGCGGCGACGGCCGGCTGGGCCCGCAGGAACACGGCCGGCAGCGTGGTGGCCAGGCCGAGCAGGCCGAACGCGACCAGACGCAGCGAGGCCCCGGCGGGATCGGCCCCCGGGCCGGTGGGCGGCGCGATCGGCGTGCCCGCAGCCGTGCCCATGACCGTCCCCACGACCGTGTCCGCAGCCGTGCTCGCTGCCGTGCCCACCGGCGCGGTCACGCCGTGCCCGAACAAGGGCGGCGGCGTCGCGCCGCGGGCGTGCGCGACCGACTCGGCCAGCGCGAGCAGGGCCGCGAGCACTCCCAGCACGACGGGCGCGTACGAGGTGCGGAAGACGGAGATCCGGCCATGCGCACGGAGGGCGGGAGCCCCGCCATACGCCGTGCCACCAATACGAGGGGCGGACGCCCGGCCATGAATACGAAGGGCGGACGCCCGGCCACGAATACGGAGGGCGGATGTCCGAGCGCGAAGGGCCCGCCCCCGCCTGTCCCTCCGGCTGTCCGCTCGCTCCACGGGAGGTCATTGTCCCAGGCATTCCCTTTCCGGACATCCCTCACAGGAGGGATGGAAGGTCCCTCACGCCGGGGACGGTGAAGATGGCTCCCCGCCGTGACGCCGTGCGCTCCCGCCGCCGCCTAACCTGCCGGGCATGCGAGCGGCCATCGAAGTGATCGGGTTGCGTAAGCGCTACGGCAGCACCGTGGCGCTGGACGGGATGTCCTTCACCGTGCTGCCGGGGCGGGTCACCGGCTTCGTCGGGCCCAACGGCGCGGGCAAGTCCACCACCATGCGGGTGATCCTCGGCCTGGACACGGCCGACCAGGGCTCCGCCCTGATCGGCGGCCGGCCGTACCGGAGCCTGCGGGCCCCCCTGTGCCAGGTCGGCGCCCTGCTGGACGCCGCCGCGCTGCAGCCGTCCCGTACGGCACGCAACCACCTGCTGTGGCTGGCCCACTCGCAGGGGCTGGGCGCGCGGCGGGTCGACGAGGTGATCGAGCAGGTCGGACTGGGGGCCGCGGCGCGGCGCAGGGCGGGCGGGTTCTCGCTCGGCATGCGGCAGCGTCTCGGCATCGCCGCCGCGCTGCTCGGGGATCCGCCCGTCCTCATGCTGGACGAGCCGGTCAACGGCCTCGACCCGGAGGGCATCGTGTGGATCCGCGGCCTGCTGCGCGCACTGGCCGCCGAGGGACGGGCGGTGCTGGTGTCCAGCCACCTGATGAGCGAGATGCAGGACATGGCCGACCACCTCGTGGTGGCGGGCCGGGGGCGGGTGGTGGCGGACACGAGCGTCGCGGACCTGATCGCCGCCGCCTCCGACGGGCGGGTCACACTGCGCACGACCGCGCGGCCGGAGGCGATGGAGGTGCTGGCCCGCGCCGGCGCCAGGGTGGCCGTCCAGGACCGCGACACGCTCACCGTCTCCGGGCTGCCGGCCGGGCGGATCGTCGCCCTGCTCGGCGCGGACGACGTGCCGTTCTCCGAGGTGTCCGCGCACCGCGCGTCGCTGGAGGAGGCGTACATGGAGCTGACCCGGGACGCGGTCGAGTTCCGCGCCACGACCCCCCGAGACGAGACGGCGACCTCATGACGGACCCCACGGCAGACCACGGGACAGACCGCGGGACGGGCGGGCGCGACGGCTTCCGGCACATGGTGCGCGCCGAATGGACCAAGTTCAGGACCGTACGCGGCTGGGTGGCCGGCATGGCCGTCGCCGTGGCGCTCGTCGTGGCGCTGGGGCTGCTGTCCGCGTCGGGCAGCCACGCCTCCTGCGGCATGAACGGCGTCGAGACCGCCTGCACGCTCACGACCGGGCCGGGCGGTGAGGCGGTGAGCGACCGCTTCTTCTTCGTCCACCGCCGGCTGGACGGCGACGGCTCGATCACCGTGCGGGTGAACTCCATGACCGGGCAGATCCGGCTCCCCGACGCCGTTCCCGGGGTGCGCAGGGTCGTGGCCGGAGTCGTGCCGTGGGCGAAGGCCGGGATCATGGTGAAGGACGGCGTCCGGCAGGGCGCGTCGTACGCCGCGGTCATGGTCACCGCCCGGCACGGCGTGCGGATGCAGCACGACTTCACCGAGGACGTCGCCGGCGGCTCCGGCGGCGTCTCGCCGGGTTCGCCGCGCTGGCTGCGGCTGACCCGGTCGGGCGGCACCCTGACCGGCTACGAGTCCGCGGACGGCAGGCGATGGACCCTGGTGGGCACGGCCCGTCCGGCCCGGCTGCCCGCCACGGTGGAGGCCGGAATGTTCGTGGCCTCCCCGGGCGACCTGACGGTGAGCAGAGGGAATCTGGGCGGCGCCTCCGTCCAGGTCCGGTTCACCGAGGCGACCGCCGTCTTCGACCAGGTCCGGGTGGACGGGCGGACGGGCGGCGCGTGGAGCCACGACGACGTCGGCGTGGTGTACGAGGCCGACGGCGCGACGCCCCACCACCCGGGCCGGTTCACCGGATCCGGCGGCACGTTCACGATCACCGGAGTCGGCGACATCGCGCCCAGCGCGGAGGGCACGCGGATCGAGAGCACGCTCTTCGGCCTGGTCGCCGGGCTGGTCGCGGTGATCGTGGTGGCCGTGCTGTTCGTCACCGCGGAACACCGGCGGGGCCTGATCCGCACGACTTTCCTGGCCGCCCCCCGGCGGGGCCGGGCGTTCGCGGCCAAGGCCCTGGTCGCCGGCGCGGTGGCCTTCGCCGCCGGCCTGGCCGCCGCCGCCCTCACCGTTTCCCTCGGAGCGCGCATCCTCCGGGCGAACGGCAACGCGGTCCTCCCGGTGAGCACGCTCACCGAACTGCGGGTCGTGGCCGGCGTCGCGGTGCTGACGGCCGCCGTCTCGGTCCTCGCCCTCGCCTGCGGCGTCCTGCTGCGGCGCGGCGCCGCGGCCGTCACCGCCGTCGCCGGGCTCGTCGTGGTGCCCCACATCCTCGCGACGGCCTCGGTCCTGCCCCTGGATGTGGCGCGGTGGCTGCTGCGGCTCACCCCGGCGGCCGGGTTCGCCGTGCAGCAGAGCGTCCCGGAGTACGCGCAGGTGCTCGGCTACTACAGCCCTCAGGGCGGCTACTACCCGCTGCCGCCCCTGGCCGGGCTCGCCGTGCTCTGCGGCTACGCCGCGCTCGCCGCCGTCCTGGCCGTCGTACGCATGAGCAAGGGGGACGCATGAGACGCGAACTGCACGCGGAGTGGACCAAGACGCGCACCGCCCCGGGCACGGCCTGGCTGCTGTCGGCCGTCGTCGTGCTCACCGCCGCCGCGAGCGCCGCCGTGGCCGCCACCGTGTCCTGCCCGGCGGCGGGGTGCGACCAGGACGTTCCGCGGCTCGGCCTCGCCGGGGTCCAGGCGGGTCAGGCGGCCGTGGCCGTCCTCGCCGTGTTCGCGGCCAGTGGCGAGTACGGCAGCGGCATGATCGCGACGACGTTCGCGGCGATGCCGCGCAGGGGCCGGGTCCTGGCCGCGAAGGCCGCCGTCCTCACCGGCCTGACGCTGGCCGCCGGGACGGTCGCGGTGCTCGCGTCCGTGCTGGCCGCGCGGCTCATCCTGCCGGGCAACGGGTTCACGGCCGCGAACGGCCACCCGCCGCCGTCCCTGGCCGACGGCCCGACGTTGCGCGCGGCGGCGGGCACGGTGCTCTACCTCGCGCTGATCGCTCTGCTCAGCCTCGGCGCCGCCACCGCCTTGCGCGACTCCGCGACCGCGGCCGGCGTGGTGTGCGGCCTGCTGTACGTGCTGCCGCTCATCCCGCTCATGATCGCCGATCCGGGCTGGCGGCGGCTGCTCTGGCAGGCCACGCCGGCGAACGCCTGGCTCGCGGTCCAGACGACCACACACCTGGACGACCTTCCGATCGGCCCATGGGAGGGCCTCGGTGTGACGGCCGCGTGGGCCGCCGCCGCGCTGCTCGGCGCCTGGCTGCTGGTCCGCGCCCGCGACGTGCGCGTTTAGAGGCGCTCGCGCCAGCGGGTGGTGATGGGCAGGCGGCGGTCGCGGCCGAAGTTCTTGGGCGTGATCTTCGGGCCCGGCGGGTACTGACGGCGCTTGTACTCGGCCAGGTCCACCAGGCGGATGATCTGTGTGACCAGTTCGGGGTCGTGACCGGCCGCGACCAGCTCGTCGCGGCCCATGTCCCGCTCGACGTAGTCGCGCAGCAGCCGGTCGAGCACCTCGTACGGCGGGAGCGAGTCGGTGTCGCGCTGGTCGGGCCGCAGCTCCGCGCTCGGCTCCTTGGTGATCGAGTTCTCCGGGATCGGGGGCTGTCCCGGCTGGGCGTTGCGCCACTCCGCGAGCTTCCAGACCACGCTCTTGAGCACGTCCTTGATCGGGGCGAACCCGCCCGCCGAGTCGCCGTACAGCGTGGAGTAGCCGGTGGCCAGCTCGCTCTTGTTGCCGGTGGTCAGCACCAGGTGGCCGTGCTCGTTCGACAGGCTCATCAGCAGCATGCCGCGTACACGGGCCTGCAGGTTCTCGGCCGCGAGGCCGTGCAGCTCGATCTCCTTCTCGAACGCCGAGACGATGTCGGCGATCGGGGCGACCTGGGAGTCGACGCCCTGGCGGCGCACCAGCTCCTCCGCGTCCGTGATCGAGTGGTCCGAGGAGTAGCGCGAGGGCATCAGCACCACGTGGACCCGCTCGGGCCCGACGGCGTCGGCGGCGATCGTGGCGACGAGGGCGGAGTCGATGCCGCCGGACAGGCCGAGGATGACCGACCGGAAGCCGTTCTTGCGCACGTAGTCGCGCACGCCGAGCACGAGCGCGTTGTAGATCTCCGCCAGGTCGTCCAGCCGCTCGGCGACGACCGGCGCCTCCGGCTCGTACGGCTCGACCGGCGCGGCCGACAGCAGCACCCGCTCGACCGTGATGACCGTGCCGTCGTGCGCGTCGTGGCGCGACTCGCCGAGCTCGCCCGTGCCCTCAGGAAGCTCCAGGTCGGTGACGAACAGGTCCTCCTCGAACTGCGGCGCGCGGGCGACCAGTTCCCCGGAGGCGTCCACGACGAGCGAGTCGCCGTCGAAGACCAGCTCGTCCTGGCCGCCGACCATGTTCACGTACGCGAGCGCGCAGCCCGCCTCGCGGGCCCGCCGCGCGCACAGCTCCAGCCGCACGTCGTCCTTGTTCGTCTCGTACGGCGAGCCGTTGGGGACGACGAGCAGGCCGGCGCCGGCCTCGGCGACCACCGAGACGGGACCGCCGTCCTGCCACAGGTCCTCGCACACGGCCACGGCGACGTCCACGCCGTGCAGGCGGAAGATCGGCAGGCGGTCGCCGCGCACGAAGTAGCGGTACTCGTCGAACACCCCGTAGTTCGGCAGGTGGTGCTTGGCCGACTTCGTCACCACCCGGCCCTCGTGGAGCAGGGCGACCGCGTCGAGCGGGGCGCCCTTGGGCTGCCCCACGCGCGGGGCGAGGTCGGCCCGGTCGAGGTAGCCCACCACGACGGGGAGATCGCCGAGTCCCTCGTCGGCGAGCCGCGTGGCCGCCTTCGACAGCGCCGTGATCGACGCCTCCACGAACGACGACCGGAGCACCAGGTCCTCGGCGGGGTAGCCGGTCAGGAACATCTCGGGGAACACCACGAGGTGCGCGCCGCGCTCGGCGGCCCTGCGGGTCCACTCGACGAGCATGTCGGCGTTGCCGGCGATGTCACCGACGACCGGATTGGTCTGGGCGAGAGCGATACGCAGTTGAGCCACGGTCCCACCCTAAGGTGTCCGATTAGTTGTCGTCAAAGCGACGATAAGGGTCAGGCGCCGGGTGACCCCGGGCTGACCAGCCCTCTTTCGTACGCCAGGACCACGAGCTGCGCGCGGTCGACCAGGCCGAGGCCGCGCAGCAGCGCGGTGACCTCGTCGGCGACCTCCTGCTCCGGCACGGCGAGCGTCATCGCGATCTGCCGGTTGGTGAAGCCCCGGGCGACGAGCTTGATCAGGTCGATGTCGGAGTCGGACAGCCCTTCCGGCGCCGCCGGGTCGCGCCGCCCGGCGAAGGCCGCGATGAGGTGCGTGGTGACCGCGGGGTCGAGCAGCGCGTCGCCCGCGACGGCCGCCCGGACCGCCGCGATGAGCTGCTCGGGCGCGGAGGTCTTCAGCACGAAGCCGCTCACTCCGGCCCGCAGCGCGGCGTAGAGGTTCTCGTCGGTGCCGAAGGTGGTCATCATGATCACCTTCGGTGGCGCCTCCGTGGCGAGGATCCGCCGGGCCGCCGCCAGGCCGTCCAGGCGCGGCATCTGGATGTCCATGAGCACCACGTCGGGCCGCGCCGACTGGACGAGCGCGATCGCCTGCTCGCCGTTCTCCGCCTCCCCGACGAGGTCGAGCCCCGGCTCGCTGTCGAGGATCACCTTGAGACCGGTGCGCACCAGCGCCTGGTCGTCGGCGATCAGCACGCGCAGGGCCGCCCCTCCCGGCACGGACGGCGCCGGCGGAGTGGTCGGCGAGGGGACCGACGGCTCCACGCCATGCCCGCTCGCAGGCCCGCTCAGCGGCCCGCCGGCGGCAGGACCGGGCGCGTCCAGATGCTCGGCCTGCAGGAGGATGTCCTGCTCCAGCCTCTGCAAGGTGGGGCCGAGGTCGAGCCCGAGTTCGTCGCGCAGCGCCTCCCGGGCCCGGCGCAGCGCACCGAGCGCGTCGCCCTGCCGCCCGGCGCGGTAGAGCGCGAGCGCCAGCAGCCGCCAGGCCTCCTCCCGCAGCGGGTGCGCCGACGCGTGCGCCTCCAGGTCGGGGATCATCGGGCCGGTGCGGCCCAGCCGCAGCGCGGCGTCCGCGCGGCGCTCCACGGCGAGCAGGCGAAGCTCGTCCAGCCGCGTGGCCTCGGTCTGCGCCCAGGCCAGCTCCTGGAACCCGGCGAGCGCGGGCCCGCGCCACAGGGCGAGGGCCGCCTCCATCCGCTCCAGCGTCGCGGCCGGGCCCTCGTGATCGCTCTTGACCAGGTGCTCGAAGTGCCAGGAGTCCACGTCCTCGACGTCCGCCCGCAGCGCGTAGCCGGGCGGGGCCGACACCAGGACCCCGGCCTCCTCGCGCGGCGCGCGGTTCGGTTCGAGCGCCCGCCGCAGCCGGGAGACGTACCCCTGGATCGTGGACAACGCCTGGGCGGGCGGCTCGCCGGGCCACAGCTCGTCGATCAGCACGCTCACCGGTACGGCGCGCCCTCCGGCCACGAGCAACCGGGCGAGCACGGCCTGTTGCCGCTGGCCGCCCAGGTCGAGCGTCTCGCCATTGGTAATCGCTTCGAACGGCCCGAGAGCACGAAAAGTCACCATCGCACGGTAAGCGTAGAGGCAGTGGCCCTCCCGGTCGTGCCGAGCGCCTCTCGGTTGGGTCACGAGGCGGGCGGCGGGCGCTCAGGCGGTGAGCGGGAACCGGGCCTCGACGACCGTGCCGCCGGTGTCGGGGGCGGCGACCACGCAACTTCCGCCCAGCTCGGCCGCGCGCTCGCGCATCGAGGACATGCCGACCCCCGCGCGCAGCCGCGCGGGCGGGCCGATGCCGTCGTCGGCGACCGTCACGCGCAGTTCGCCGCCGTCCCCGGCCGGGGAACGCGTGACGCGGACCTCGACGCGGGTGGCCCGCGCGTGGCGGCGCACGTTGTTCAGCGCCTCCTGCACGATGCGGTACACCGCGACCTCCACGGCGGCGGGCAGCCCGGCGAGATCGCCGTCCACCAGCACCGAGACGTCTTCGACGCCGTCCGTCCCCGCGGGCAGCGTCTCCTCCGCCAGCGTCCGTACGGCTTCCTCCAGACCCAGGTCGTCGAGGGCCGGGGGCCGCAGGCCGTACACGAGCTCGCGGATGTCGCCGGCCACCGCGTCCATGCCGACCCGCAGGTCCCGCAGCAGGTTGTCGGCCGTGTCCGGCGACTTCGCCAGGCTGATCCTGGCCATGTTGATCGTCATCGCCATCGCCCCGAGCGTCTGGCCTAGCCCGTCGTGCAGGTCGCGGCGCAGCCGCCGGCGCTCCTCCTCGCGGGCGGCGAGGATGCGCTCGCGCGAGCGCTGGAGGTCGGCGGCCATCCGCACGGCGTGGGCCACGTCGGCCACGTAGGGGAGCAGCGTGGAGAGCACCCGCTCGTCGTGGGCGGGGGCGAACCGCCGTGTTCCGGGCGGGCCGACGAGCAGCCGGCCCACCGGCTCGCCGTGCCAGACCAGCGGCACCTCGCGCGGCGACGGCCCGACCTGGCCGCTCTCGACGTATCGCGGCCTGCCGTCGGCGATCTCGACGGCGACCCCGTCGACGGCCAGGCCCTCGCGCACGACCGTCACCACCGAGGCGAGCGCCTCACCGGGGTCGGCCCGCCGCACCTCCTGCGTCAGCCGCTCGGCGAGCAGCGCCGGGTCGCCCACCCTGCCGTAGAGCGCGCGATCGACCACCCGCTGCAGGGCGCGGCGCAGCGGCTGGAAGAACGCGCCGGCGAACAGCGCCGCCACGAGGCCGCCCACCTGGTGATATCCGGACAGGACCAGGCTGGAGACCGCCCCGGCCCCGAAGTAGACGGCGCTGATCGTGCCCAGGAGCCCGGCGGTGACGAACGTCCGGCTGATCACCGTGTCGATGCCGTACAGCCGGTAGCGCAGCACCGCGAAGAGGATCGCGAACGGGATGAGCGCCGTCCACAGCGTCGCGGGCAGCCACATCGCGGGGCCGAGCAGGTACAGCGCCACGTACACGGCGAAGACCGACAGCGGCCAGGCGATCTGCCGCCGCGTCACGGGATCGGCGCGCCGCAGCCGGAGCGCGAGCGAGGCCAGCGCCGCCACCACACAGACCTGGATCGCGTACTGCAGGACGTTCCACGCCGTGCCGTAGTACGGGACGAGGCCTCTGACCTGCAGCGGGTTGTGGATCACCGCCGGCCAGTCGTACGCGGCGGGGTCGGGGTCCGGGCGCAGCAGGCCCAGGACGACCTCGGCGAGGGTGGTGACGGCACCGGCGGCGACGACCGCGCGCCAGCGGCGGGAGGGGAGCGTCCCGGTGGGCGAGTAGAGCGGAACCATGACCGCCAGCAGCAGGCCCGACACCGCCCAGCAGACCAACTGGACCGCCCGGGCCGTGATGGCCGCTCCCATCTCGCCCTGCGACGCCCAGTGGAACATCAGCGCCGTGAAGGCCACGTTGCCCGACCCCAGCAGGCCGCCCACGCAGATCAGCCAGGCCATGCTGAACCGGGGCCGCTGGGACACCAGGAACGCTCCCGTGAGCGGGAACGTGAGCGCGACGCCGAAGTCCGGCGTCAACGGGGGGTGCGGCTGCCATTCCGCGGGGATCCGCACCTGGACCAGCACCCCCACGAGGGTCAGGACCAGTGCCACGGCCGCCATCACCCAGGCCACCGTCCGCGCGGGAAAGGCTGGGGGGTTCTCGTCCATCCTGCGATGGATTATGTCCTGTCCCGTTCCGCTCTGACCAGGAAACGGCTGGGGCGTGCGTCTCCGCAGGCCTACGTCGTCTGCGCGGGCCTACGCCGTCTGGGCGGCGCGGCGGCGGACGGCGCGGCCGATGAGGAGCTGGCCGACCGTCGCGAGGAGGCCGAGGCCGCCGAACAGGGGCCACACCAGCCCGGGGGCGGCCGCCAGCAGCCGGGTGCCCACCAGCGGCGCGAGCAGGGAGCCGGCCGACCAGGCCAGGCCGTACAGACCCGAGTAACGCCCGCGCAGGTGAGGTGGCGCGAGCGCCGCGACGATCGCGCCAGGGATCCCGGCCGTGAGCACCTCGCCGAGCGTCCAGACGGCCACCGCCGCCGCGTGCCCGGCCGCCGACGACGCCAGCGAGGTCAGCGCGAACCCGAGCCCGACGAGCGCGAACCCGGCCGCGAGCACCTTGGACGAGTCGAACCTGGCCAGCCACGCGTTCGTGAGCGGCTGGACGACCACGATCAGCAGGCCGTTGACCGCCATCGCCATGCCGTACGCGCTCGTGGGCAGCCCCTGCCCGGTCATGGCGAGCGGCAGCGTGCTGTACGCCTGCAGGTAGACCAGCGCGTAGGCCAGGTTGGCCAGCACGAAGACCAGCATGAGCCGGTCGCGCAGCACGTCGGCGAACCGGCCGGGCTGCGCGTCCTCGCGTGCCGGGCGGGTCTCCGGGATCGCCCGCCACACGAGGAGGCCGAAGACCAGGCAGGTGACGGCGTCCACCCAGAACAGCACGGTGAAGCCCGAGCGGGCGAGCCACCCGCCCGCCACCATGGCGACGGAGAAGCCGAGGTTGATGGCCCAGAACAGCAGCCCGAACGCCCGCGGCCGGTCCTCCGGCGGCACCAGGTCGGCGACGATCGCCTGAGAGGCCGGGCGGTAGGCGTCCACCACGATGCCCAGTACGAACATGCCCACGACGAGCCCCGGCACGCTGGTCGTGTAGCCGAGCGCGATCATGGTGACGGCCGTGGCGACCATGCCGCCCGTGAGCGTGGCCCGGCGCCCGAGACGGTCGGCCAGCCATCCGGCGACCGGCTGCGACAGCAGCGATCCCACGCCGAACATCGTCATCACCAGCCCGGCGGTGGCGAGGGAGACGCCGCGCGCCTGCGTGAGGTAGATGCCGATGAACGGCTCCACCATCGTGCCGAGCCGGTTGACGAACGTTCCGCCGAACAACACCCAGAACGGACGGGGCAGGCCGCCGACCTTCGACTGGATGAAGCCGGGCCTGCTGATCACAGTGGTCACGGCGTCCACCCTTGGACAATCGGGATGCGTCGTGCCAATCTTTTAGCCCTGGCTGAAACATGGGGGAGCGGCCGTGGCGGTGGAGTGGCGGTTCACGCCGGACGACGTGGCGCGGCTGCGCTTCGCGTTCTCCCCGATGTGGGAGCTGGTCGCCAGCCTCCGGGTGCTGCGCGCCCCCGGCCGCCACTCGCTGCACCTGCCGTGGCTGCGGGCCGTACGGCCGCGCCTGCGTGAGGTGGATCTCAGGGATCTGTTCGCGCTGGTCCCGGTGAGCGGCTACATACCCGACTTCCTCACCCCGACGCCCGACACCCCGCTGCCGGACTTCGCCGCCGAGCTGGAGCGGGTGCGCGCCACGCCGCCCGCCACGGCGTACGAGGAGATGGTCTGGGTGCAGACGCCCGATCCCGCGGCGCTGCGGCGGTTCGCCGACGACCCGGCGGAGGGCGTGCGGCGGGTGGCCGGCCAGCTGCGGGAGTACTGGTCGGTCGCGTTCGAGGAGTTCTGGCCAGGGATCCGCGCGCTGCTGGAGGCCGACGTCATGTGGCGCGCCCGCACGCTGGCGGCCGGGGGAGTGCGCGAGCTGTTCGCCGACCTGCACCCGGGCGTCGCCTGGCACGGCGACCGGCTCGTCACGGCCAAGAACTGCGCCTACGACGGCGACCTCGGCGGGGACGGCCTCGTCCTCGTGCCGAGCGCCTTCTCCTGGCCCGACGTCTGGGTGATGTACGAGCCGTACCTGCCGATGCTGTGCTACCCAGCGCGGGGCGTCGGGACGCTGTGGTCGGACGGCACGCCCTGCACGCCCGAGGCGCTGGCCGCGCTCATCGGCCGCACCCGGGCGCAGGTGCTCACCGCGCTGGCCGAGCCCGGCTCGACCACCGGGCTCGCCCGGCGGCTCGGCCTCACGCCCGGCGCGGTCAGCCAGCACCTCGCCGTGCTGTCCGACGCGGGCCTGGTGGCGCGGCGGCGGCTCGGCCGCGAGGTGCTCTACCGGCGGACACCCGTCGGCGAGTCGCTCGCCGCCGTCTGCTGATCAACCCCTGCTGATCAACCCCTGCTGATCACCTCAGGCCGGGCGGGGCGGGCACGGCGGGCAGCCGGGCGGTGACCGTCGTGCCGCGGCCGGGTTCGGAGGTGACGGCGCAGGTGCCGCCCAGCTCGGCCGCCCGCTCGGCCATCGAGCTCATGCCCACGCCCGACCTGCGGCCCGCCGGCAGTCCCACGCCGTCGTCGGCCACGACGACCCGCAGTTCGCCGTTCCTGTGCAGGACCACCCGCACCCGCCGGGCCCGCGCGTGCTTGCGCGCGTTGGTCAGCGCCTCCTGCACGATCCGGTAGGCCGCCACCTCCACCGCCGCGGGCAGCCCGGTCATGTCCCCGGTCACCTCGACCTCCGCGACCGACTCCTCACCGGCGACCAGGCCGGGGCGCGCCTCCTCCGCCAATGCCCGTACGGCTCCCGCCAGTCCCAGGTCGTCGAGCGCGGGAGGACGCAGGCCGTACACGAGCTGCCGGACGTCGGCGGTGACGCTGTTCATGCCCTCGCGCAGGTCCCGCAGCAGAATGTCGGCCGTCTCCGGGGACCGTTCCAGGTTGTGGCGCGCCATGTTGATCGTCATCGCCATCGACGCCAGCGTCTGCCCGAGCCCGTCGTGCAGGTCGCGGCGCAGCCGCCGCCGCTCCTCCTCTCTGGCCGTCAGGATGCGCTCGCGGGAGCGTTGTAGCGCGGTGGTCAGCGACACCGTGTGCGCGGCGTCGGCGACGTACGGCGCCAGCACCGCGATCACGCGCTCGTCGTGGGCGGCGGGGAAGCGGCGTCCGCCCGGCGGGCCGATGAGCAGGCGGCCGACCGGCTCGCCGTGCCAGACCAGCGGCATCTCCCGCGCCACGGGACCGGGCCGCCCGCTCGTCGTGACGGTGCCGTCGATCTCCACCGCGATGCCCGTGACCGACAGGCCCTCGCGCAGCACCTCCAGGGCCGCCAGCAGGGCGTGCGCGGGGTCGGCGTGCTGCAGCCGCCGCCGCAACCCGGCGGCGAGGGCGAGCGGGTCGCCGCCCCTGCCGTACAGCGCGCGGTCGACGAGGCGCTGCAGGCCGCCCCGGATCGGATGGAAGAACGCCCCGGCGAACAGGGCCGCGGCCAGGCCGGCGAACCGGTCGACCCCGGACAGGATCAGGCTGGAGCCCGCCCCGACGAGCACGTAGACGGCGGCCACGACGCCGACCAGGCCCGCGCCGACGAGGGCCCTGCTGATCAGCGTGTCGATGCCGTACAGCCGGTAGCGCAGCACGGCGACCGCGATCGCGGCCGGCACCAGCGGGAGCGTGAGCGAGGCCGTCCACCAGACCGGTTGACCGATCACCCAGGGGATCACCACCCCGGCCATGGTCACCAGGGGCCACAGGATCTGGCGGCGCTCGATCCCGTCCGCGCGGTTGAAGCGGACGACGAGCGAGGAGAACGCCAGCGCCATGCCCACCGCGACGACCGCGTGCATCACCTGCCGCGTGCCCTGGTAGTACGGCGCGAAGGCCGCCACCTCCAGCGCGTTGTAGCCGGTGCGCACGCTCGACGGGGCGATCAGCGAGCACAGCCAGTCGAGGGCGAGTGCCGTGGCGGTCACGCCCCCGGGCACGCACCACCGCTTGGACAGGATGCGCCCGGTGGGATAGAGCAGCGGCAGCAGCACGCCGAGCGCGTACGTCGTGAGGTTCCACACGCCGTCGGCGAACACCCACAGCGGGTGGACCAGCGGATGGCCGCCGCTGTGGACGAGCAGGGTCGCCGTGTTGGCGGCGAGGATGTTGGCGGCCGAGCCCAGGCCGCCCAGGCACAGCAGCCAGCCGAGCAGCAGCCGGGGCCGCGAGATCACCAGCAGCGCGCCGAAGATCGGGAACGTCGTGCCCGCCACGTCCTCGGGCGCGAACGGCAGCGGCGTGTAGGGGGCGTCGGGCAACTGGGCGGTCACCCAGATGTCGGCGAGCTCCAGGCAGATCGCCACGCCCGCGATCGCCACCGCGACGGCGGGCCCGAGCGCCCGCACCCGGCCCGGCCAGTCGAGCGCCCGCAGCCGCAGGAGCCGGGGTTCCGCGGAGTCGAGCAGCGGTCGTGCCACGGACGTGGGCTCCTTCGGGTCGTGCACCGGCATGCCGGGAAGGTACAGCGCGCGGGTCGACACCCGATCAACGCCGGATCAACAGCAACGACGACCCGGTCATGGTTTTTGTTCGCTGTGATCTATATCACCTTCTCCGTCCGCCCTCCGGCGCGCCGTCGCCGTCCCGGGTCCGCGGTGATCTCCAGGACAGCCGGCTCACACTCCCTCGTAACCCCTGTGAAACACTCAGGAGGCAGACTGGTAGGCGACCAGACCTGTAACTCCGTGAGGTACGCCTTGGACCGCCAGCAGGAATTCGTGCTCCGCACGCTCGAAGAGCGAGACATCCGGTTCATCCGGCTGTGGTTCACCGACGTGCTCGGTTTCCTGAAGTCGGTGGCGATAGCGCCGGCCGAGTTGGAGGGCGCGTTCGCCGAGGGCATCGGCTTCGACGGCTCGGCGATCGAGGGCTTCTCGCGGGTCTACGAGTCGGACATGCTGGCCAAGCCCGACCCGTCGACGTTCCAGATCCTGCCGTGGCGCAGCGAGTCGCCGGGCGCCGCCCGCATGTTCTGCGACATCCTGATGCCGGACGGCTCGCCGTCGCACGCCGACCCGCGCTTCGTGCTCAAGCGGACGCTGGCCAAGGCGGCCGACATGGGCTTCACGTTCTACACCCACCCCGAGGTGGAGTTCTTCCTGCTGCGCAACCGGCCGGAGAAGGGCGACAAGCCCCAGCCCATAGACGAGGGCGGCTACTTCGACCACACCCCGCACAGCGCGGGCCACGACTTCCGCCGCAACGCGATCATGATGCTGGAGTCGATGGGCATCTCGGTGGAGTTCAGCCACCACGAGGGCGCGCCGGGCCAGCAGGAGATCGACCTCCGCTACGCCGACGCGCTGACCACGGCCGACAACATCATGACGTTCCGGCTGGTCATGAAGGAGGTGGCGCTGGAGCAGGGCGTGTGGGCCTCGTTCATGCCCAAGCCGTTCACGGACTACCCCGGGTCCGGCATGCACACGCACATGTCGCTGTTCGAGGGCGACCGCAACGCCTTCTACGAGCCCGGCGCCGACTACCAGCTCTCCAAGATCGGCCGGTCGTTCATCGGCGGCCTGCTCCGGCACGCGGCGGAGATCACCGCCGTGTGCAACCAGTGGGTCAACTCCTACAAGCGGCTGTGGGGCGGCGCCGAGGCGATCGCCGGCGCCGGCGGGGAGGCCCCCGCGTACATCTGCTGGGGGCACAACAACCGCTCCGCGCTCGTGCGCGTGCCCATGTACAAGCCGCACAAGGGCGGCTCGACCCGCATCGAGTTCCGGTCGCTTGACTCCTCCTGCAACCCCTACCTCGCCTTCGCCGTCATCCTGGCCGCCGGGCTGAAGGGCATCGAGGAGGGGTACGAGATGCCGCCGGGCGCCGAGGACGACGTGTGGGCGCTGACCAGCGCGGAGCGGCGGGCGCTCGGCATCCAGCCGCTGCCCCAGTCGCTGGACGAGGCGATCGCGGCGATGGAGCACAGCGAGCTGGTCGCGGAGACGCTGGGCGAGCACGTCTTCGACTACTTCCTGCGCAACAAGCGCGCGGAGTGGCAGGATTACCGTCGCCAGGTGACCGAGTACGAACTCGGCCGCTACCTGCCCGTGCTCTGACGGAGATCGCTCCGTCACCGCGGTGTTACAGCCTGCAAATCTTTCTGACACTCCCGTCTGTTTGGCTGGTCCCTACGCCGGAACAGTAAAATCGGTTCACTTGTTACGACTTTTACGGGTGAGCCGTATCAAGACGTGACTCAGGGAGGGCGTGGGCCATATGACGGCGGCTGCGGCGCTGCAGACCGTTCTGACCGTACCGAAGCGTTTCCGGGGACCCGAGGGCACCGCCAACGGCGGCTGGATCGCGGGCACCCTCGCCGGCACGCTGACGGGGGGCGGTCACGACGCGCCGGTGGAGGTCACCCTTCGCAGACCGGTCCCGCTGGAGACCGACCTGTCGGTCGAGCACGTCGGCAACGCCGTCGTCCTCAGCCAGGGCGGCGGCCACCTCGTCGAGGCGATCCCCGTCGCCGAGACGCTGACGCCGCCGCCGTTCGTGCGGTTCACGGACGCGGCCCGCGCGGAGGCGGGCTTCCCCGGCAGGCACGGCCACGCCATCGCGGGCTGCTTCGCCTGCGGGCTGCGTGAGCCGGGCGACGGGCTGCGGATCTTCCCCGGCCCGGTGGAGAACCCCGTGGACGGCGGCGAGCTCGTGGCCGCCGGCTGGCGGGTCCCGTTCAACGTGACCGACGAGCAGGGCGTGGTCCCCGACTCGATCGTCTGGGCGGCGCTGGACTGCGCCACCGGGTGGGCGCACTACCGTAGCTTCCCGGACCGGCGGCCCATCCAGCCCCCGCTGCTCGGGCGGCTGACCGGGCAGGTGTTCCGCCGGGTCTACCCGATGGGCCGATACTCGGTCGTGGCGCGGGCGGAAGGCCGCGACGGCCGCAAACTGTTCGGCACGAGCGCGGTCTACGAGGTGGACGGCGCGCTCGTCGCCGCCGCCAAGGCCACCTGGATCCTGCCCCGCCAGTGACCCGGCCCGGCCGGTGATCCCGCCCTGTCGCACGTCACGCGGCGCCGGCCGGATGGTCCCGGGGATCGTGACCACCGGCCGGCGGAGCCTCGCTCAGGACGGGCCGCAGGACAGGGCCGACGTCAGGCGGCCGAGGATCTCGTCCAGGATCGCCGGGCTCGTGGCGAAGTTGAGCCGTGCGAACCCGGCGGTGTCCACCGGCGTCTCCTGCGCGAACTCGGCGCCCTCGGCCAGCTTGACCCCCGCCTCGCGCTCCAGGCGCTCGGCGGGGGCGACGCCCCCGAGCGGCGTGCCGGTGAAGTCGAACCAGCTCAGGTAGGTGGCCTGCGGCGAGTGGTAGCCGAGGTCCCACGGCAGGTCCGCGGCCCACCGCTCGACCGTCCTCCGGTTGCGCTCCAGCGTCCGCATCAGGCCGGCGTGCCAGTCCGCCGACTCCCGCCACGCCGCGACCGTGGCCGCCCGGCCCACGATGGCCGGCGTGCCGAAGTAGTCGTACGGCATGCGCGACAGCGTCTCCCACACGCCTTCGTGCCCGACGTGGGCGACGGCGCAGCGCAGCCCGGCGATGTTGAACGTCTTCGTGGCGGAGGTCGCGGTGATCGTCCGCGCCGCCGCCGCGGGCCCGAGCGAGGCGAACGGGACGTGGCGGTGCGGCGCGTAGGCGAGGTCGGCGTGGATCTCGTCCGAGACGACCACCAGGTCCAGTTCCTCGGCCGCTTCGGCGAGCGCCTCCAGCTCCTCCCGGGTGAAGACCCGTCCGGTCGGGTTGTGCGGGTTGACGAGCACGAGCATCCGGCAGCCCGCCGCCCGCAGCCGATCGGTCAGCCCCTCGGCCGCGAAGCCCCAGCCGTTTCCGGTCCGTGTCATGGGCAGCGGCACGATCCGGCGTCCCGCCCGCGCGATGCTCGCCAGGAACGGCGGATAGGACGGCACGTGGACCGCCACCCCGTCGCCGGGCCGGGTGGCGTGCTCGACCATCACCTGGAGGATCTGGATCAGGTCGGTCAGCACGCGGACGCGCCCCGAACGCGGCGTCCAGCCGTGCCGCGCGGCCATCCGCTCCGCGAACGCCTCGGCCACCGGGTCCTCGCCCCGCCAGAACGGATAGCCGAAGTCCTCCCGTTCGGCCAGCCGGATCACGCACTCCCGTACGGCCGGCGGCACGCCGAAGTCCATGTCGGCGACCCACGCGCCGAGGACGCCGGGCGTCAGGGAGCCCCACTTGACGCCGTACCCGGACCGCAGCCGGTCGACGTCGACGTGGGCGAAGGGGTCGCGGGTCATGATCGTCCTTTCGTCCCGGAGCCGGCCACGGAGGCGACTCCGGAGCCGGTCGTGGAGCCGGTCGCGGAGGCGAGGATCCAGTCGCGCAGGATCTCCATCTGGCCGTGGTGCTGGGCCAGCTCCTCGTACACGTGCAGGAGCGCGGCCCCCTGGGTCAGCTCGCGAGCGGGCCCGAGGAACGCGGCGGGCGGCGTGCCCCGCAGCGGCTCGGCCGGCCGCGCGGCCCGCACGTCCAACGCCAGCCGGTCGCGTACGGCGGCGGCCCGTTCGAGCAGGGGCCCGACGGGCCCGGCGGCGGCGAACTCCGCGTCGCGGTCCCGGACCACCTCCCGGCCCGCCACAAGCGCGCCCGCCCAGTACGTGACCACGCCGAGGCAGTGGGTGAGCAGGGCATGGGGAGAGTTCGCGCCGGGGAAGGGCGGCCGGACGTTGGCGAGGTCGTCGCCCAGCTCGGCGACGATGCCGGCCATCCCGTCGAGGGCACGGCAGGCGAAGTAGAGGTAGTCGTCTTCGTCGATCACCGCGACCTCCGATGGCGTCACTGGTTCAGGGGGTGACGATGGGACGGCGTGCCGGCCAGCTTCTTGCGCACCACGAAGTCGGGGCCGAGCCGTACGGGAAGTCGTCCTGCTCGCCGTCGAGCAGCGCGTCCACGGTTCTGGCCCACGACGCGGCGGACTCGTCGTAGTAGTGCCAGTCGAGCAGATCGGTCCTGACGTGGGTCCAGCCGGGGTGTCCGCGGGGGTGTCCTCGGCGCGGGTGCGAGAGTGCGCCCGCCCCGAGTGCACCCGCCTGTTCGTCGACCGCTCACGGGGCGGCACCCGGCACTGGTGCGGCATGGAGGAGTGCGGCAACCGGGTCAAGGCCGCCAACTACCGCTCCCGCAAGAAGGGATGAGCGCTCACCCCGTGAGGCGGGCGGCCACGACCGCGGCGCAGCGGGGGTCGAACAGGATCGTGTAGTGGTTGCAGTCCGGCACGACCTCGTCGCGCAGGCCGGGCAGGACGGCGGCCCACCGCGCGGTGAGGTCGTCCGGGAGCATCCCGACGTCCTGGTTCAGCAGCCCGCGCGGCGCGCGGAGCAGGAGCGGCGCCGGCTCGACGGCCTTGAGCGCCGTCCCGATCGCCTCGTGCTCGGTGAGCAGCCAGCGGCCGTCCTGCCGTACGGCGTCCTCGCGGGCGCGCGAGCGGACGGCGCCGTCCGGCCCGGCGGCGTCGTAGCGGACGTAGTCCTCGATGAGCGGGGACCAGTCGCCGGCGAGCGCGGGATGGGCGCGGAAGAAGTCGAGGTAGGCGTCCACGCTCGGATAGGTCTGGGAGAGCCGGACGATGGCCGGCCCGAGCGTCGCCTCCAGCACCTCGTCGGGGTCGGCGCCGGGCGGCAGCGGCAGCGGCAGGCCGCCGTCAACCAGCACCACCCGGGCGTAGCGGCGCCGCGCGCCGTGCAGGGCCGCGACGTAGGCGCCCATCGAATGCCCGGTGAGCACGCTCGTGCCGTCCGCGCCCACGTGCTCTGCGACCCGTTCCAGGTCCTCGGCATGCCGGTCCAGGCCGTACGGGCCGGGTAGATCGGCGCTGTGGCCGCGCCCGCGCAGGTCCACCGCGACCAGCGACCAGCCGGGCGGCAGCGCCTCGGCCACCGCCCGCCACGCCATGAGGGAGGCGGTGATGCCGTGCGCCGCGATGATCAGGCGGGGACCGCCGCCGAACCTGGCGATCCGCAGCCGTCCGCCGGGGACGGCGACCTCATCGATGTTCATGGTTCGGACTGTACGGTACGACCTTCTCAGGTATCGCCTGTCCCGATATGTGTCTTTAAGCTCTCCCATATGGGTGAACGTCTGATCGTCATCGAGCACGAGGCCGACGCCGGCCTGGGCTTCTTCGCGGGATGGCTGGAGGCCGCCGGAGTCGAGGTCGAGATCGTCCGGCCGTACAAGGGGGAGCCCGTGCCCGGACGCGCCGCCGGCGGGCTGCTGGTCCTCGGCGGCTCCGCGGCGGCCTGGGACGACGAGGGGTACGGCTGGCTGCCGGCAACCAGGGACCTGATCGCCCGCGCCGTGGACGAGGGCGTGCCGACGCTCGGCATCTGCCTCGGCGCCCAGCTCATGACCATGGCGTGCGGCGGGACCGTCGAGCGCGGCGACGCGGGCCTGGAGATCGGCCTGGGGGAGATCGAGCCGCTGCCCGAGGCCGCCGCCGACCCGCTGCTGTCGGCGCTGCCGTCCGGCCCGGTCCGGGCGGTCCAGTACCACTACGACGCCATGACCACCCTGCCCGAGGGCGCCGTACGGCTGGCCACCGGCACGCGGTACGCCAACCAGGCGTACCGGCTCGGCGACCGGGCCTGGGCCGTGCAGTTCCACCCCGAGGCCACGCCCGCGATCTTCGCGTCCTGGACCGGCGGCGGGGAACTGCCGCCCGAGCGCGCCGAGGAGCTGAACGCGCAGGTCGAGGCGGCCGGAGACGAGCTCGAGCGCACCTGGAGGCCGGTGGCCGAGGCGTTCGCGGCCCGGCTCGCCCGGCGCTGAACCGGGCTGAACCGCGCTGATCGGGCTGACATGGGCTGACATGGGCGGAGGAGCGCGCGGGGAAAACCCGTGATGGGCCGATTACGCAGAGAAACCGCTAAGGACGCGCACAAGGCGGAGGGTTAGCGTGTGCGCTGAGCCCGGCACGCGCCGGGCGGCGACATCCAAGGTCGGCCTCCCGGTAGGGGCCGATCTCTGCGAGGAGGCTTCCGACCCATGTGTACGGTTACTGGGAAGGTTCGTCTCGGGGGGCCGACGTGATCGACGTCGGGGTGGAGGAAGGAACGGTGAACGCCGCGCCTCGGATACAGACGACGGCAGGGCGCCTGGCGGCGCTCGGATTCGCCGACGGTGCGCGGGCCGAACGGCTGCTCGACGAGCTCGGCCCCGAGGCGGTCGGCGACTTCGCGCTGCTCGACGACATCGTCAGGGCCGCCGACCCGGATCTGGCGCTCACCACGCTGAGCCGTCTGGTGGAGCGGGACCCGAGCGTGCTCGGGGCGTTCCGCGCCGACCCGGACCTGCGCCGCAGGGTGCTCGGCGTGTTCGGGCTCAGCGCGGCGCTCGGCGAGCACGTCGTACGGCACCCGGAGTGCCTGACGCCGATCCAGTGGACGCGGTGGCCCACGCTCGGCGACCTGCGTGAGGAGATGCTGCTCGCGGTCGGGGCGGACCCGGACGCGGCCGAGCCCGTCGCCGAGCCCGTGGCCGAGCCCGTGGCCGAAGGGGTGACCGCCGGGCCGGGCACGTCGGGACCGGTGATGGAGGCGCTGCGCGTCGCCTACCGTAACCGCCTGCTGCACCTGGCCACGCGGGACGTGACGGGTGAGTGCACCCTCGCCGAGGCCGCCGCCGCGCTGGCCGACCTCGCCTCGGCCGCGCTGGAGGCCGCCCTCGCCATCGCCAGGGCCGAGGTGGCCGACGCGGGCGACGTGCGGCTGGCCGTCATCGGCATGGGCAAGTGCGGGGCCCGCGAGCTGAACTACATCTCCGACGTCGACGTCGTCTTCGTGGCCGAGCCCAAGGAAGGCGTGGACGAGACCAAGGCGCTGCAGACCGCCACGCGCCTCGCGCAGGGCATGATGCGGGCCTGCTCGGCGAGCACCCCCGAGGGCGCGCTGTGGGAGGTGGACGCCAACCTGCGCCCGGAGGGCAAGATGGGCCCGCTCGTGCGCAGCATGGAAAGCCACCTCGCCTACTACCGCAGGTGGGCCAAGACCTGGGAGTTCCAGGCGCTGCTCAAGGCGCGCCCGGTCGCGGGCGACCTGGAGCTCGGCCAGGAGTACGTCGCCGCGGTCAACGAGCTGGTCTGGCAGGCCGCCGCCCGGCCGCACTTCGTGGAGGACGTGCAGTCGATGCGCCGCCGGGTGGAGGCGCACGTGCCCGCGGGCGAGGCCGACCGGCAGATCAAGCTCGGGCCCGGCGGGCTGCGGGACATCGAGTTCGCCGTCCAGCTCCTCCAGCTCGTGCACGGCCGCTCCGACCCGCTGCTGCGCCGCAGGGCCACGCTGTCGGCCCTCGCCGCCCTCTCCAGGGGAGGCTACGTCGGGCGCGACGACGCCAAGGCGCTCGCCGAGGCCTACACCTTCCTGCGCCAGGTCGAGCACATGCTCCAGCTCCACCGGCTGCGCCGCACCCACGTGGTGCCGTCGGACACCGCCGACCTGCGGCGGCTCGGCCGGGGGCTGGGCATGACGACCGACCCGGTGGGGGAGTTCACCACCACCTGGAAGCGGCACGCGCTGGAGGTGCGGCGGCTCCACGAGAAGCTGTTCTACCGCCCGCTGCTGCAGGCCGTCGCCCGGCTGCCGGAGACCGAGGCCCGCCTGTCCACGGCCGCCGCCACCGCGCGGCTGAAGGCGCTCGGCTACGCCGACCCCGAGGGCGCGCTGCGTCACATCGCCGCGCTCACCAGCGGCGTCTCCCGCCGGGCGGCCATCCAGCGGACGCTGCTGCCGGTCATGCTCGGCTGGTTCGCCGACGCCCCCGACCCGGACGCCGGCCTGCTCGGCTTCCGTCAGGTGAGCGACAAGCTCGGCACCACGCCGTGGTATCTGCGCCTGCTGCGCGACGAGACCGCCGCGGCCGACCGCCTCGCCCACCTGCTCGGCACCAGCAAGTACGTCACCGGGCTGCTGCTGCACGCCCCCGAGGCCGTCGCGATGCTGGGCTCGCCCGCCGAGCTGGCCGTACGGCCCGCCGCGACGCTCGCCGCCGAGGCCGCCGCCGCCGTGGGCCGCCACGCGGAGGACGCCGAGAACGCCGTCGCCGCCGTCCGGGCGCTGCGCCGCAGGGAACTGCTGCGTACGGCCTGTGCCGACCTGTCGGGATTGATCGACATCGAGGAGGTCGGCCAGGCGCTTTCGTCGCTGAACGACGTCACGATCCAGGCGGCGCTGGACACGGCGATCAACAAGGTCACGCTGGAGCGGCGGGCCCCGTTCCCGACGCGGATGGCCGTGATCGCCATGGGCCGCCTGGGCGGCCTGGAGAGCTCCTACGCCAGCGACGCCGACGTCATGTTCGTGCACGCGCCGCTGCAAGGGGCGGCCGAGCGGGACGCGGCCGTGGCCGCCCACGCGGTGGCCGAGGAGACCCGGAGACTGCTCGCGCTGCCCGCCCCCGACCCGCCGCTGCAGCTCGACGCGGGCCTGCGGCCGGAGGGGCGGCAGGGGCCGCTCGTGCGCACGATCGCCTCCTATCGGGCCTACTACGACCGCTGGGCCTCGCACTGGGAGGCCCAGGCGCTGCTGCGGGCCCGGTTCTGCGCGGGCGACGCCGAACTCGGCCGCGAGTTCGTCGCGCTCGTCGAGCCGCTGCGCTACCCGGCCGAGGGCATCTCCGCGGACGCCGTACGCGAGATCCGCAAGCTCAAGGCGCGCATGGAGGCCGAGCGGCTGCCGCGCGGGGCCGACCCGGCCCTGCACACCAAGCTCGGCAGGGGCGGGCTGAGCGACGTGGAGTGGGTGGCCCAGCTCATCCAGTTGCGGCACGCGGGAGCCGTACCCGCGCTGCGTACGACGCGCACCCTGGACGCGCTGCGCGCGGCGGCGGGGGAGGGCCTGCTCGACCCGGCCGACGAGGAGGTGCTCGCACAGGCGTGGCTGTTCGCCTCGCGAATCCGCGACGCCCTCATGCTGGTGCGCGGCCGGGCGGCCGACAGCATTCCCACTCCCGTCAAGGAGCGCGTGCTGCTCGCTCGGGCGCTCGGTTATCCGCCCGAGGGCACCGAGGACTTCGTCGAGGACTACCGGCGCGCCACCCGGCGGGCCAGGACCGTGGTGGAGCGCGTCTTCTACGAGGACTGAGTCCGGGCAAGAGCCCGAGCGAGGGTGATTGCCGCCTTGGCGCGCGGCTTGTTCCGTATGACGTATATGTATGCGGATCGGAGCGTTGCCATCGCAGCCCGTAACGTGTATCAACGGGTGCGGGTGATCTCTTTGATCTCGTATTACGCGGACCTGGCCATCGGGCTGATCCTGGCCTTCCTGCTGCTGTCGCTTCTCGTCAGCGGCATCAACGAGGGCATCGTCAGGCTGCTCGGAATCCGCAGCAAGTTCCTGTGGGCGTACCTGCGCGACACCCTCGACGGCGCGGAGACGGCGGACGGGACCTCCCGGCTCGACCGGATCCTGGACGCGCTCAAGAGGTTCGGCCGCAAGGCGCGGACCCCGCTGACGCAGGCGGCGTCGCCGGAGGAGGGCCGCTCGCGCCTGCCCGCCAGCGTGCTGGGGGTGTTCGCGCGGCTGCCGTTCGGCCGGGACCCGCGGCCCGCGTTCAGTCAGCAGCCGCCACCCGTGGAGAGCCCGCCGCTCGCCGCCGCCGCAGACTCCGTGGCCGCTGAGCAGATGGCCGCTGAGCAGATGGCCGCTGAGCAGATGGCGGCCGAGCAGATGACGGCCGGGCAGGCGACGGCTTCGGCCGAGGCCCCGGCGGGCGCGTCGGCGGACCCCGCGCACCCCGCAGGACAGGCCGATCCCGAGGAGACCGCCGTCCTCACGGTGGACCCGGCGGCGGTCGGCGTGCTGCCGCCGGGCCAGGGCAAGTCGATGGCCGAACTGCTCCACGAGCGGCTGCAGGAGATCGACCACGCCAAGCGGGGAAGGACGAGCATCGCCGACATCCCGCCCGCGCGCTTCGCCGTCGCCGTGATGGAGATCGCCACCGAGCACGGCGGCGTGGAGGCTCTCATGCGGGACCTCGACGCGCTCAAGAGCCCCTTCTCCCGCCCGCTCAAGGCCGTGTGGGACAGGGCGAGCCACGACCTGGAGGCGTTCCGCCGCGGCGTTGAGGACTGGTTCGACGGCGAGATGGAGCGGCTCAGCCTGCTCTACCGCCGCTACGTCCGCTGGGTCCTCGTCGCGCTCGGCCTCGTCGTGACGCTGGTGTTCAGCATGGACTCCCTGGAGTACGGCAAGACCCTGCTGCGCGACAACGCCTACCGCAGCGCGGTGACCGCCTTCGGCCAGTCGGGCCCCCAGGCGCTGGAACCGCTGCGCGAGCAGTGCGAGCCGGGCCAGGACCCGTACGCGTGCGTCACCGACGTGCTGAGCACCCCGGCGTTCGTGAAGATCTTCACGTACGCCCCGGTGAGCGTCACCATGGACGCGGCCGACGGTCCGGCGTGGGCCTGGCACGGCGGGGGCTGGTGGCAGCGCCTCACGTCGCCGGGCCACTGGCCGGGGTTCCTCATCACGCTGATCGCCCTGTTGTTCGGCGCGCCGTTCTGGTGGGACATCCTGCGCCGCGTGAGCGGCCTGCGCGCCCGGACCTCCGGCTCCACCCCCTCCTGACCGGCGGCGCCGCACGCCGCGGGGTGAGGCCGCGATATCCGGTTGCGGCGGCCGATCACCGTGCGTACGGTCGGCCGGGTGCGTGGGCGAGGGGCGGCCGGGTCGCTGTGGCGGCACCGGGACTTCATGCTGCTGTGGAGCGGCCACACGGTGAGCCTGTTCGGTTCGCAGATCAGCTGGATCGCCCTGCCGATGGTCGCGGTCGCCGGGCTGCGCGCCACCACGTTCGAGGTGGCGGTGCTGGGGGCCATGAGCACGCTGCCGGCACTGGTCGTCTCGCTCCCGGCCGGCGTGCTGGCCGACCGTCACCGCAGGCGGCGACTCATGATCGCCTGCGACGCCGGATCCGCGCTGGTCATGGCGTCGGTGCCGATCGCCGCCGTGGCGGGCCGGGTCACGATGGCCCAACTCTACGCGGTCACCCTGGTCGTCGGCGCGCTCGGCGTGGTTTTCGGCACCGCGGCCGGCAGCCTGACGCCGGTGCTGCTCGGCGGAGACCGGCTCACCGATGCCAACGCCAAGATGAACACCGCGCGCGGCCTGGCCGAGATGGCCGGGCCGAGCGTCGGAGGTTTCCTGGTGGGGCTCGTCGGCGCCGCCCGCGCGGTCGCCGCGGACGCCCTCTCGTACGCCGTGAGCGCCGCGGCCCTGGCGTCGATGCGCCTGCGGGAGCCGAAGCCCGAGCGCTCCCCGCTCCGCGGGCGCTTCCTCGGCGAGATCGCCGAGGGGCTGCGGTTCGTGCTCGCCCAGCCGGTGCTGCGCGTGCTCGCCCTCTCCGGGGCGGTCAGCGCCGTGCTGCTGCGCGGGATCAGCTCGATGTGGCTGCTGTACGTCGTGCGGGAGCTGGGCTGGAGCGCCCGGGCGGCCGGGCTCGTCTACGGCCTGAGCCTCGTCGGCGGGGTCGCCGGGAGCATGGTGGCCGGGCGGGTGACGGCCAGGTTCGGCATCGGCCGCGTGATCGTCCTGGGCGCCCTGCTGTCGGCCCCCTTCGAGCTGGTCACCCCTCTCGTGCCGCCCGGCCTGGCCGGCCAGTGGACCGTCGGGCTGGTCTTCACCTTCCTGACGGCCGCCGGGATGGTCCAGATGACCGCGGCCCAGACCGCGCGCCAACTGCTGTGCCCGCCCGGCATGCTGGGCCGGATCAACGGCTCCACCCACTTCATGCAGGCGGGCCTGCTGCCGCTCGGGCCGCTCCTGGCCGGCGCCCTGGGCTCCTGGATCGGCCTGCGCCCCGCCCTCATCATCCTGGGCGGCGCGACCCTGCTGTGGCCGCTCCTGCTGTTCCTGTCACCCGTACGCACCGTGGATGTGAGATGACCATGATGGACGACGACCGGTCGCGGCTGCCCCGGCGGCTCGCGACGCGCTACTTCGAGATGTGGAACACCGGCGACGCCTCGGCGGCCGAGGAGATCCTGAGCCCGGCCTGGGCCGATCACGCGCATCCCGAGGTGGCCGGGCCGAAGGGCGTGCGGGAAGCGGTCGAACGCATCCGCGGCGCGCAGCCGGACCTCCGGTTCCGGATCGACGCCGTCCTCGGGGAGGGCGACCTGGTGGCGGTCGTCGGGAACGCCGGCCGCGGCCAGGACGCGGACGGCACCCCGCTGGTCTGGCTCATCCGCGTCGAGGACGGCCTGCTCGCCGAGATGTGGACCTACCGCGACATCGGCGGGTGATCGGTGACGTCCGTGCACCCCGCAGCCGCTGCTCCCGTTCGGCCAGCGCCGGCGTGACGCTGTGGGGGTGGCGGGCCGGCATGGTGCCCAGCAGGTCGGCCCCGGCCATCCCGATCGAGGCGCCCATCCCGGCGTACAGCGTCACGCACCAGGCCGCGTCGCCGACGAGCACCACCCGGCCCCGGTGCCGGCACCCGTCCATGTGCACCTGCTCGACCGAGTCGAACAGCACCTGCTCGGCCGACTCCAGCGCGTCCAGCGCCGCCCCCAGCACCGGGTCCGTCGGCTCCGGCCCGAACACCTCACGCAGGCGTCCCGGACTTCTGCGGCCGGTCAGGGCTCGAGGTCGGTGACTCCTCTTCCGCTCGACATGTCGAGCGGCACGGAAACCTGGTCGTGCGCGATGAGCCATTCGCCGTCGGTCTTCCGCAAGCAGAAAGTGCCCCGGACCCACATGCCGCTCGTCGCCGTCCCGTTCCTCAGCGTGCCGCTGAGCCGGCCGAAGCAGTGACCGAATGCCACCTCGTCGCCCACGGTGAGGGTCAGATCGCGAACCTCGTAATCCACATCCTGGAAGAACTCGAACACGTTCGCCCAGTTCTTCAGTTTCGCGTCGACCCCCACATGCTGCAGCGGCGGCTCGACGTCGAAGGACACGACGTCCGTGGCGTAGAGCCGCTTCAGGCCTTCGAGATCCTTGGCCCGGATCCCTTCGACGATCCTGCCGATCTGCCGCCTGACCCTGGCTTCGTCTTCTTCGCGTCGCGTAGGCATCGCTACCCGTCCCTTCGGTTCGGTGTCTCTCGCTACTTCGACCGGACAGCACCCGGAAATGTCAGGCCGGCAAGTCGCGCCCACCTCGCGAACCGATCAGGGGGTGTCTCCTGGGGGTCGCCGGTGGTCCAGTCCCAGTTGGTGATCGTGGTGCGCATCAGCCGGGCGGCGCTCGACAGGTGGCTGTCGGCGCCCCAGTAGAGGGTGACCGTGCGACGGCAGCCGGGGCTGTCGACGGCGATCCAGGCGACGGGGGCACGAGGGTCGCCGCGGCGCGCGAAGCCGGGGACCAGGCCGGGACGAGGCCGCCGATCCGGACGCCGGAGAAGTCGACGACCACGTCCACACGAGGACATGGGCATGATGGCCAACCTCGAGATCGTCTAGGCCGTCCGGCCCCGTCAGCCGATTCAGGCCACCTTCGAGGACGGAGCGGTCCAGGTGTTGCAGGCCCCGGGGTCGCCGGACGTGAAGCCCTCGTTGGCCCAGTAAGTGATCGACTTCCTGTTACCGCCGTACTTGCCCGCCCAGCCGCGCAGATAGTAGAGCAGATCGTCCCAGTCCTCGCGGGCACGCCGGAAGGACTTCCAGAAGCTTCGCAGGGAGGCTCCGGCGAAGCAGTAGCCCTGGAGACTGTATCGCCGGGTCTGCTCGGCGAGTTCGGCCTTGTTCCGGTAGTCGACGTCGAGCCAGGCCCGGTAGATGCCGGCGACGTTCTGCATGTGTTCGCCGTACTTCATCGCCAGGAGGTTGAACAGGTAGAGATCACCCGGCTCCTCCAAGAGGCCCTTCGAAAGCACGATCAGGATGGTGTGCGACGCGTCGCAGTAGTAGGAGTCCCAATCGCCCTTGTGCCACTTGGCGCCGCAGTACTTCGCCGGCACCTTGGTGGCGTACGTGAGCTTCACCCGGGACTGCTTCAGACCCGCCTGCTTCAATTCAGCGGTCCAGGAGCGGTTGAGGCAATTCAGTACCTCGTTCAGATAGACCTTGGCCGACCTCGCGTCCGCCTTCTTCACCGGTCTTTCCCGGCAGTCGGTGTCAGGCAAGGGTCCCGCGCCGTACAGGCGGTTGTCCGTGAGGGTCCTGTTCTTGATCGGATGGGCGGCGGCCGTGCCGGAGACGGCCGGGACGAGCCCCAGTGCCACGGAACCGGCGAGCGCGATCTTGGCGAGTTTCACGGACGACGAGGCTAGGCCACCGGAAAGTCCACCGGAAGTCCTTTTGTGAATATCGATCCGCTGGTTTCGCGTGTGGCATGGAGATGTATAACGGGGCGTCGGCAGTCGAAAGCGGATATGGAGCGTGCATGGTCATCAGACGCGCCGGACCGGCGGACGCGGAGGCGATCGCCGCCGTCCACGTCCGGTCGTGGCAGGCCGCCTATCCGGGACTCATGCCCCAGGCCCATCTCGACGGGCTCACGCCGGCCACGCGCCTGCCCGTCTGGAAGCGGCTGCTGGGGGAGTCCTCTCCACGGCGTACGGAGGTGCTCGTGGCGGAGGCGGACCGCTCCGTCGTCGGGTTCGCCTCGTTCGGCCCCAGCCGGGACGACGACGTCGATCCGGCCTCGGTGGCGGAGATCTCGGCGATCTACCTGATGCCCGAGGCATGGGGCGCCGGGGTCGGCGGGCGTCTCATGGCGGCCGCGCTGGACAGCCTCGCCGCCGCCGGTTATGAGCAGGCCACCCTCTGGGTCGTCGATGGGAACGCCCGTGCCCGGCGGTTCTACGAACGTGGCGGCTGGCGCCCCGACGGCGCCGTACAGCGGGACGAGTCGGACGGCTTCCCGCTGACCGAGGTCCGCTACCGCCGGACCCTGCGCCGTTGACCCATCGGCCGGCCTGGTGATAGATCCTTGTGCAGCGTCGCGGTGCACCCGGCAAGGAGACCGCCGAGGGCATGGAGGCGCCAGCACAAGGGACGACCTTGACGACATCGCATGGACGCCTGGTGGCGTTCGGCAACCAGCTGATCGACGTACACATCTGGCTCCGCGAGGAGCTCGCGGCGCTGCGCGAGGACATCGACGCCTATCTGGCCGGCGGTGCGCGCCCCCGCGAGCTGCGTGCCCACTGCCTGGCCTTCTGCGCCGCGCTGAACCGCCACCACACCGGTGAGGACGACGGCGCGTTCCCCGAGCTCGACCGGCGGTTCCCCGAACTGCGTCCGGTGCTGGAGGAACTACGCCGCGACCACCGCCTGGTGGAGGACTCCCTCCGAAGGCTCCAGGCTCTCGCCGGCCGCCTGGACCGGGCGACGGACCCCGCCGACGTGCACCGTGAGCTGGACAGCCTGGCCGCGCTGATGGAGACGCACTTCGTCTACGAGGAGAAGCGGATCGTCTCGGCACTCAACGCGCTGGACGCGCCGGACTGGCACCGCTCCCGTCCCGAGTTCCTGCGTACGGACGGGGAGCGCTAGCGGCCGGGCTTCGTCCAGGTCAGGGAGTACCGGCGGAGCACATGCCGGCGGTAGCGCACGCCGGGCAGCAGGCGGCGTGCCGCGGCCCGCACCTGCCCGTAGCTCATCCGCGGTTCGGCCACCGGCATCCCCTCGGGCCCCCGCGCGCGGCGCAGCACCTTCGTGACCCGTACGACGGGAGCGGCCGCGATCGTCGCCGCCCACTCCGCGGGGGACGCCTCGCGGGCCAGGCCGACCACCACCAGCGTGCCGCCGGGGCGCAGCAGTTCGCGCATCCGGGTGAGGGCCGCGTCGAAGTCCATGTGGTGGATCGTGGACACCGAACAGACGAAGTCGTACTCCTCGGCGGGCAGGACGGCGGTGAGGAAGTCGCCCTCGACGAAGGTGGGCTCCGGCCGGCCGGCCGACAGCTCGCGGGCACGCGCGATCATCTCCGGCGAGCTGTCGACGCCGGTGACGCGCTTGGCCCGGCCGGTCAGCTTCCGCGCGAGCAGTCCGTCCCCGCAGCCGACGTCCAGCGCGTCACCGCACCCTTCGGGGACGGCCCGGAGGATGCCCGGGTGGCGGGCGACGTTGGTGTTCCAGTACGGATCCGAGTCGGCCTGGCGCATCGGATCATCGTAGGGCGGGCGTCATGACGAAGTCCCGGAATCGGGTGGCGGGGGCGGCCGGGGCGTGGTCCGTACGCCAGGTGAGGCCGATGGTGCGGCGGGCGGCCTCCGCCGCGATCCTGACGCCGACGGTGCCGGACTGGCCGGCGAAGGGCTCGGGAACGATGGCCACGCCGAGCCCGGCCGCGACCAGGCCCTCGATGGTCGCGAGGTCCTGGCTCTCGAAGGAGACGGCGGGGGACACCCCGGCGGCGCGCAGCAGCGCGTCGACCAGGGCCCGGTAGCCGAAGCCGACCGGCGTGGTGACGAGTTCCTCGTCCGCCAGCTCCTGGAGTTCCACCTCCTCCCGGTCGCGCAGCCGGTGGCTCGGCGGCACGACGAGCACCAGCCGCTCCTCCTGCAGGGGATGCCAGCCGAAGTCCCCGGGCGGGCGTGGGGAGGTGATCGCGAGGTCGGCGGCCCCGGCGCGCAGGTCCTGGACGATCTCGTGCGCCGGTTCCTGGCGCAGCAGGATGCGCATCCGGGGGGCGTGCTCGTGGAAGGAGCGCAACAGCCGCGGGACGAGGGAGGTGGCGATGGAGTCGAGGAAGGCCAGGCGCACCACGCCGGTGTCCGGGTCGAGCAGGCTCCGGAGATCGGCCAGCAGCTGCTCGTAGCGTGCCGTGAGGTCGCGCGCGGCCGCCACCACGAGCCTCCCGTTGGGCGTCAGGTGGACCCCGTCCGGTGCGCGCTCGAACACCCGGGTGCCGAGCTCGGTCTCCACGCGGGCGAGGGCGCGCGAGAGCGTCGGCTGGCTGGTGCGGAGGATGGCGGCGGTGTCGGTCACGTGCTGGTGGTCGGCGAGGGCGACCAGCCAGGACAGGTCCCGGAGCAGCATGCCCGCCATCATACGCATCGCGTATCGAAACCCGCGTGTTGTCGCATTGGACGCATAGGGGCAGGAAGCGCACAGTCATTGGGGTGACCGCTGTTCTTGAGACTTCTGTCGTGGAAGGACACCTGCCGGGGACGGCCGGATACCGGCGCGTCGTCGTCGCGCTGTTCGCCGCCGGGGTGGCGACCTTCGCGCTGCTGTACAGCACCCAGGCGATCCTGCCCGAACTCGCCGCGCAGTTCGGGGTCTCCACCGCGGAGAGCACGCTGAGCGTGTCGCTCACCACGCTCGGGCTCGGGCTCGCGCTGCTGGTGGCCGGGCCCCTGTCCGACGTCGTCGGGCGCACCCGGCTGATCCACCTGTCGCTGACGGCGTCCGCCGTCGTCGCGGCGGCGTGCGCGCTGGCGCCCGGCTGGCCGGCGCTCATGGTCCTGCGGTCGCTCCAGGGCATCACGCTGGCCGGGCTCCCCGCGGTGGCCACCGCCTACCTGCGCGAGGAACTGCACCCGTCCACGCACGCCCGCGCCGCCGGTCTGTACGTCGGCGGCACGGCGCTGGGCGGGATGGCCGGCCGCCTCCTGACCGGCGCCGTCGCCCAGGCCGCCGGCTGGCGCTGGGCCCTCGCCGCGGCCGCCGTGCTCGGCCTGCTGTGCGCCCTTACCGTACGCGTGCTGCTCCCGGCCTCCCGGCGCTTCACCGCGGCCCCCGCGAGCGTCCGTGCCCTGCTCCGCGGGAGCCTGCGCGCGGTGTCGGACCGCGGGCTGCTCGCGCTCTACGGCATCGGCGGCTGCTCGATGGGAGCCCTGGTCGCGGTGTTCAACACCCTGGGCTTCCGGCTCGCGGGCGCGCCGTTCCACCTCGGCGTCGGAACCGCCGGCCTGATGTTCCTCGTCTATCCCATCGGCTCCGTCAGCTCCGCGGTGTTCGGCCGGCTGGCGGACGGCTACGGGCGCCGGACCGTGACGCCGCTAGGGTGCCTGCTGGCCGTCGTCGGCGCGCTGGTCACGCTGCCGTCCTCACTGCCGGTCGTGGTCATCGGACTCGCGCTCCTCACGGCGGGGTTCTTCGCCGTCCACGGAGTGGCCAGCGGATGGGTCCCGGCCCGGGCGTACGCGGGCGGAGTGTCCACAGGCCAGGCGGCGTCGCTCTACCTGTTCACCTACTACCTCGGGTCGTCCGTCTTCGGCAGCCTCGCGGGCCGCGCCTGGACGGACGCAGGCTGGCCGGGCGTGGTCGCCCTCGCCGTGCTCCTGCTCGCCGCCACCGGCGCTCTCACCCTCCTGCTGCGCAGGACGCCCGCCCTCGCATCGGATAGAACACCAGGGTGACCTCCGACAGTGCGCTCGACCCCGCGACGATGACCGACCTCTGGGACCGGCGGTGGCCCGAGTGCCCGCCGTTCGCCCACCGGCTTCGCGACCACTATCCGGATCTGCGCTGGCTCTATCACCCTTACGACGGGGGCGCCGACGTGATCGCGCCCACACGCACGGAACGCGATGCTCTGAAGGAGCGGCATCGGGACTGGTTGTCCGCGCACCCCTTGGGCCTGTAGCTGTCACGGCTGCCGTGGGCTCCGCAACCATGCCGGCTGGGGCGCTCGCTCTCAGGTCGGATCGTGCCGGCCGGATCTCGTCGTCACCCCGGCCCGCGACTCAGGCGGAGGTCGCCTCCGAAGGCTTCCGCGATCACGCGTCCCGTCTCGAAGACGAACTCCGCCTCCACCCATCGGGCCGGATCCTCGGCGTCGAATCCCTTGGTCACGCGGACAAGCCGCTCGCCGACATGTCGTACGAAGGGCACCTCGGCGGGAGCGGGCACGATGTCCACCCGGCTGCCGAGCTCCTCCATCGCGTAGCTCTCTTCCGGCTCGTCCGGCGTGATCCGCAGAGCCCAGTCGGCGGTGTCACGGACCACGACGGTCGTCGTCTCCAGACGGAGCCACACGTGCAGGAGTTCGGGGGCGTCGGACCTGTGGGTGAACAGGGCCGCGGTGACCGAGACCAGACGCAGGCCCTCCAGATCGGAAAGTTCCATCACCGTGCAGGTGCCCCAATGCGCGTACTCATCCCCGCGATCCTCGTCCCACTCTCGCCGGAAGTACCGCACTCCATCGGCCGGCCGGCTTTTGGACATGTTGGGGGTCGTAGACCACCAGAGAGTATTCATGGGCGAGGGCCACGACATTTGTGAGCCTCTGTGGGTCGCTGCCATAGAGGAAGGTCAGCGATACGAAGTACGCACCGAGATCCTCCCGCCCCCATGGCAGACGCCGGCCCAGATCCGGAGCCCAGGGGGAGATGCTGTCCGCGAGGTCTGGCCAGCGTCGCAATACCTCGGCTCGGAACAGGAGTACGTCCGGACTGGCGTCTACGCCCTGTACGTCTTCGTCGGCCAGGCGGTCGCAGACCTCGCTTGCCTCGCCGGACGCGGACTTCCAGAAATACAGGTCATAGGCCACGAAATCATCATCCCAACCTCGCAGCCACTCCGCAGCGGCAGCGAGCGGGGGACCCGGTTGAGATGTCGGGCCACGGTGGCCGGAACCGTGGCCCGCCGCCTCACCCGTCTTCTCGCGGTCTCACGCGGTCATGCTCGGCTACCAGCCGCTTCGGCGCCTGCTGGCGCCATGCCTCTTCCACGAGACTCCTGACGCGTTCCGCCGGGACCCTGCCGAGCTCGACCTGCAGCCCGAGGAAGCTCTTCCTGGCATCCGGGCGGCGTACGGCCTTGTAGGCGGCTGGATCGGCCTGCGACGCGTCGGCGGCCTGCTGCTCGGCGACGCAGAACACCGCGGTCGTCTCGTCCCTGCCCATGCCGAGGAAGGTCCGGCCCCGGACCTTGAAGACGGGAACGTGGAACCGGAAGTGACTGACCTCTTCGACCTCGGGCAGTGCCGTTGCCCAGCGCCGGATGTCGTCCGTAGTGGTCACGAAGGGACTATATCCAGGTGCCCCCGCGGCAGTTCGTCCCGCAGGGCCGCGGTGACCGCGACCAGACGCCGGCCTTCACATCGGCACGATCCATCCCCGCACCGGTCGTCCGTCCGCGATCGGTCGGGGTCCTTCGGCGGACGCAAATCGCGCCGGCATCGCGGATGGTAGACCTCCTGGCCGTCGCCATGACGGCGGCGCGGGATTGGACTTGCCGGTCCAATTCTTACCTCGCACAGTGGCAGTGCCGCGCGGGTGACCTTCCTGTGCGGGCACAGGCGGACGAGGATGACAGGAGCACGTGATGAGCGGACGGCTGCAAGGCAAGCGGGCGCTGGTGACCGGATCGACGAGCAACATCGGGCGGGCGATCGCGGAGGCGTTCTCGGCCGAGGGCGCGCACGTGATCGTGTCCGGCCGCAGCGCCGAGCGGGGTGGGAGAGTCGTCGACGGCATCCGCGCACGTGGTGGCCGGGCCGACTTCGTGAAGGCGGATCTGGACGGAAGCGCCGAGGCCTCGTACGCCCTGGCGCGGGAGGCGATGTCCGTTCTCGGCGGGGGCATCGACATCCTGGTGAACAACGCCGGGATCTACCCCGGCGACAGCACGGCGGACACCGACGAGAAGACCTTCGACCAGGTCTACGCCGTCAACGTGAAGGCGCCGTTCTTCCTGACCGCCGCGATCGCTCCGGCCATGGCCGAGGCCGGCGGCGGGGCGATCATCAACCTGGGCTCGTGGATCGCGCGCCTGGGCATTCCCATGGGCGCGCTCTACAGCTCCACCAAGGGCGCGGTGGAGACCCTCACGCGCGCCTGGGCCGCCGAATTCGGTCCTCGCGGCGTGCGCGTGAACGCGATCTCTCCGGGCGTGATTCTGGAGCCCACGCCGGGAACGCCGCACCCGGGCGAGGTCATGATGAACGGCACCCCGGCAGGGGGCATGGGCGAGCCGTATGCCGTCGCGTATGCCGCGGTCTACCTCGCCAGTGAGGAGGCCGCGTTCGTCCACGGCATCGTGCTGGACGTGGACGGCGGCCGTACGACCACGGCCGTCATCGCCGGATGACGCGGCGCATCGCCACGCCCGCCTTCACGGTGTGCGCCGTGACGGCGGGCGTGCTGCCCGGTCAGGCCCGCCTTGAGCGGGTGATGCGGAAAGCCTGCGGCAAGGTGCGGGACCTTCCCACGGGCTTTCCGTGAGCCAGCCGGAAACCGCGCAATGAACGAGCATGTCACCGCGCGGTCGCCGGTCACAGGTTGTAGATCTGATCCGTCCCAATGACTGACCTGTAGCGACCGCCCAGCTCATACGCTGAGCTGGGCTTTCAGTGTTCGCCGATTCTCATCGTTTCGCAGCGCTTTTCGCGCTCATGTGCCCTGGAGTTCGAAGCTGATCCAATTGAGGGTCGTAGCAGTTCAACCCGAGCCGTGTGGCGATCTCAACTGCAAAGGCGGAGGCTTCCTCGGCCCGGCTCCATGACATCGGAAAATACATATACGGCCCCCTCGCCCCGCCGATCAGCGGCGCTGCGGACCATGGAGTGTTGTCGTCTTCGTCAAGCTCAGGCCACTGTTGCAGGAGCATGTTCACAAACTCAACGATCAACGGGGTTGGTGGTATCTCCTCGTCCGTATCGACGTACTGCTCGTACAGCGCATGATGGATCTCCGCAGCTTCCCGATCATTCGAAGGACGCTTACCGTCCCAAACAGCAAGGTCGTAGCTCATATTGAATGATCTCAGAATCGCTCGTGGGACGGATAGTCCAAGCGGATCGCTGTCCTGATCTCTCGTCTGCCGTCGACCCGTCGCGAAGTGGCAGCGGGCCGGGGACAGAGCACCGACGACAACGGCGCGCAGGTCGGTCCCTGGAAGCTTGAGCGCGCAATGCGGAAAGCCCGCGGCAAGGTGCAGGACCTTCCCACGGGCTTCCGATTCCACGACTTGCGGCACTACCTCACGTCGCTGCTGATCTCCTCGGGCGCTGACGTCAAGGTCGTTCAGGCCCTTCTCAGGCATCGATGCGGTGCTCGCCGCTCGGGCGGGACTGAGGCAGAACCAGGCGGAAACCGCGCGATGAACATGCATGTCACCGCGCGGTCGCCGATCACACGTCGTAGTAGAGCTCGAACTCGTGCGGGTGCGGGCGGAGACGGATCGGGTCGACCTCGTTCTCGCGCTTGTAGGAGATCCAGGTCTCGATGAGGTCCGGCGTGAACACGCCGCCCTCCAGCAGGTAGTCGTGGTCGGCCTCGAGCGCGTCGAGCACCTTCTCCAGCGAGCCCGGCACCTGCGGGATGTTGCGGGCCTCCTCCGGCGGCAGCTCGTACAGGTCCTTGTCGACCGGCTCCGGCGGCTCGATCTTGTTGCGGATGCCGTCGATGCCGGCCATGAGCATGGCGGCGAAGGCGAAGTACGGGTTGCAGGACGGGTCCGGCACGCGGAACTCGATGCGCTTGGCCTTCGGGTTCGAGCCCGTGATCGGGATGCGGACGCAGGCCGAGCGGTTGCGCTGCGAGTAGACCAGGTTGACCGGGGCCTCGTAGCCGGGCACCAGGCGGTGGTAGGAGTTCACCGTCGGGTTGGTGAAGGCCAGCAGCGACGGGGCGTGCTTGAGCAGGCCGCCGATGTAGTAGCGCGCCATGTCCGACAGACCGGCGTAGCCGACCTCGTCGTAGAACAGCGGCTCGCCGTCCTTCCAGAGGGACTGGTGGCAGTGCATGCCGGAGCCGTTGTCACCGAAGATCGGCTTGGGCATGAACGTGACCGTACGGCCCGCCTGGATGGCCGTGCTCTTGATGATGTACTTGTACAGCATCAGCTTGTCGGCCGTCTCGAGCAGCGTGCCGAACCTGAAGTCGATCTCCGCCTGGCCGGCGGTGCCCACCTCGTGGTGCTGCATCTCGGTCTCGATGCCGGCCTCGATGAGGTTGCGCACCATCTGCGACCGCAGGTCGGTGAAGTGGTCCATCGGCGGGACCGGGAAGTAGCCGCCCTTGTAGCGGGGCTTGTAACCCAGGTTGCCGCCCTCGGAGGCCTTGCCGGTGTTCCAGGCGCCCTCGATGGAGTCGATGTAGTAGTAGCCGGCGTTCTGCCTCGTCTCGAAGCGGACGTCGTCGAAGATGTAGAACTCGGCCTCGGGGCCGAAGAACACGGTGTCCGCGATGCCGGTGCCCTTGAGGTACTCCTCGGCCTTGCGCGCGACGTTGCGCGGGTCGCGGCTGTAGGCCTCGCCGGTCAGCGGGTCGTGCACGAAGAAGTTGATGTTCAGCGTCTTGTGCTGACGGAACGGGTCGAGCACGGCCGTGGACGGGTCGGGCAGCAGGAGCATGTCCGACTCGTGGATGGCCTGGAACCCGCGGATCGACGAGCCGTCGAACATGAGGCCGTCGGTGAAGACGTTCGGGCCGAAGTTCTCGGACGGGAAGGTGAAGTGGTGCGTCGTCCCCGGCAGGTCCGTGAACCTGACGTCAACGAACTGCACACCCTCGTCCCGGATGAACTTGAGGACGTCATCGGCGGAGTTGAACACTCTCGAACCTCCCAGGGGCATGGGCTAGCAACCCGAAAATAGGCCGATGCCGTTTCCGCCCCATGTCTCGATTGTTTCGCGCGTGTTAAGGGAAAGCGCTACCCGGGCGGTCGTGGCGATAACGTCGGCCCGCCGTTCCCCAGGCTCCATCGTACGGCCTTCTCGCAGGTCAGGTGCCCAACGCGGCCGGACAACGCGGCCCGCCGGAAACGCCTGAGGCGCGGTCGTAGGGGTCGACGGGCTCGCCGGAGGGCCTCGCTCCCTGCGGGTCGCCGGGGAATCGCGGGTGGACGAATCCGTTATCCGGAGCGCAATTCGCACCGAAGAGGGCGGATCTGTCCGTGGCCAGCCAGACGACGAGTTTCCCGTCCTCCCGGTAGGCGGAGAACTCGCTCCTGTGGTGCTCGACGACCCTCGTCACGATCAGGGGCGCGCCGGGGCGGCTGACCGGGTGGACGAACAGATAGTCCGTCTCGATCGTGACGCCTCCGCCGGCCCTTTCGGAGATCGTCGTCTCGCCGGAGACCTTCACGACGTCCCCGACCGGCTCGGCCGCCTCCGGGGCGAGGCTGAACAGCCACGACCGGGTGCCTGAGGGGCCGCTGTCGTCCAGGTGGCGCAGGAACGTCTCGCGCTGCCGGGGATGCAGCAGGCGGGCGAACTCCTCCGGGCGCCCGCCCCGCACGGTGGCCGGGTCGAGGTGCGCGGCCGACAGCAGCCGCCGTACGCGCTGCAGGGCCTGACCGACATCCTTCTCCGTGAGCCCGCCGAGCGCGCGGGCCGCGGGCATGGCCAGCCCCTGCTCCCCGTCGGCGTAATCGACGGCGGGAGTGCCGGCGAACGGACCGGTGGACGGCGCCGGGACGGGGCCGTGGTCGAACAGGCCCTCCTCGCCGTCGGGGATCGGCGTCAGCACGGGCCCGGGCCGGGCGACCACGGGGCCGGAGATCATCAGGTCCTCGCCGCCGGCGGCCGGGCGGACGATGCCGAGCCTCTCCATGACGTCGGGCCGCAGGACGACGACGAGCCCCACGAGCGCGACCAGGCCGGCGATCACCAGCAGCACGGCCGGGCGGCGCCGCCGTCCCTGCGGTGGCGCGGACGATCCGGCCGCCGCGGTCATCCGCCGGATCTCGTTCTCGTCGAACTGCGCGACCAGCGCCTCGAAGCGCGCGTCGATGTCATCGGGGTCCGCCGGCCGCACGGTTCCCTCCAAAGCGCTCAGGTCGGAAACGATTCACGATACCGGGATTTAATGCCGTAAGCCTGCTCATGATGTACGGCATCGCGGCCGGACGCCAGACCGGAGACCCTCCCCGTTACGCTGGGAAACCATGAGTGACCGGCAGCCGCGTTGGACGCAGACCTGGATGGGTGGCCCGCGGGCCGCCGGGGTGGACCTGGGCTATCCGGGGCAGCGCCTCGGCCTGCCCGAGCAGGGCGCAGGGGCGGTCGCGGGGTGGGGGCGCAGGATCGGCGCCGTCGTCGTCGACTGGCTGCTGTGCACCTGGGCCATCGCCGGGGGCCTGCTGCGCTTCCAGGGCAACGACGTCGGCGCGGTCGGCCTCGGGATCTTCGCGGTGGAGTACGTCCTGCTGGTCGGCACGATCGGCATGACGCTGGGGATGCGCCTGTTCGGCATCCGCGTGGCCGGGCTCGACGGCGGGCGGCCGTCCTTCCCCGGCGTGCTGGTGCGCACGCTGCTGCTGTGCCTCGCCGTGCCCGCGCTCATCTGGGACCGCGACCGGCGCGGCCTGCACGACCGCGCGGGCGGCACGGTGGTCGTCAACCTCTGACCCGCAGGGGCGGCCGCGGCCACGGCGCTGCTGTTCGGCTCCGGCGTGCTGGGCGCGTTCTTCGACAACATCCCCTACGTCGCGACGATGGTGCCCGTCGTCGAGGAGATGGCCGCCCCCGCCGCGTCCTACGACCGGGGCCTGACGCACTGGAAGATCGCCGTACCGGGGAGCAGGCGGCCGCGCAGCGGGCTCCAGCCGCCCCACGCGCGGTCGTGGCCCGGCGGCCACTCCGGCTCGGTCAGGCCGGTCAGGACGAGGCCGGAGGCGGCGATCAGGCCCACCCAGTCGCCCATCGTCCGGTGGTGCTCCACGTACGACGGCTCGCCGTCATCGCCGAACTCGACGTACGGCGACCGGTCGAAGTAGGGCCGGTCGGCGGTCAGGCCGCGCGGGCCCGGATCGTCGGGGAAGGCCCACCGCACGGGGTGGCTGACGGAGAACACGAACCGGCCGCCCGGCCGCAGCACCCGGCGCAGCTCGGCCAGCACCGCCCCGGCGTCCGCGACGAACGGCAGCGCCCCGTAGGCCGAGCACGCGAGGTCGAACGACTCGTCCGCGAACGGCAGCGTCTCGGCGTCGGCCTGGACGACGGGCAGCCGCACCCCGGCGGACATGTCGATCCGCCGGGAGTGCTGCAACTGCCGGAAGGACAGGTCGACGCCGACGACCGTCGCGCCCTGCCCCAGCAGCCACCGGCCGCACTGGCCGGCGCCGCATCCGATCTCCAATATCCGGCGCCCCGCCACGTCGCCGAGCAGCCGGGCCTCGGCCTCGTCGAGGCCCTCCGGGCACCACACGAAGCCGTCGTCGCGCAGGAAGCCGCCGTGCTCGGCCTGGTACTCGTCGGCCGCGCCGTCCCACCAGCCCCGGTTGGCCCGTGAGGTCTGCGACCGGGAGACCGGCCGCCTTCCGACACCCACCCTGTCGTCTTCCGATCGGGTCAGCGCATCTTGGGGCCGCGCGGCATCCGGGCGCCCTTGGGGATGGGGCCCTTCGGCATCGGGATGGCCGGGGTGAGGGCGCGCATCCGGTTGTTGACCTCGGACACCGCGCCCTTCTTCAGGTTGCGGGGCAGCTTCATCATGTGCCGCTGGAGCTTGGCCAACGGGATCTGGCCCTCCGCGTCACCGCACTGGACGTCGTACACGGGCACGTCGACCGCGACGCGCTGCACGCGCTTCTTCTCCGCGACGAGCATGCGCTGCACCCGGTTCGGCGGGCCCTCGGACACCAGGATGACCCCCGGAAATCCGACGACCCGGAAGACGAGGTCCTGGTCGCGGTTGACCGCGACCGGCTTCTCCTCGACATACCAGGTGCCGCGCAGGCTCTGCAGGATCGCGTACGTCGCGCCCGGCTGACCGTGGAGCATCGAGTACTGCGCCTTCTGCGCCAAGCGGCTGAAGACGACCATCCCGACCAGCACGGCGGCGAAGACGCCGAACACGATCCACGTCCAGCCGAAGATCACGCCGATGACGACGAACAGGACGAGCGTGCCCAGAGCCGACGCGTAGACGATCGGCATCCCCTTGGGGTTCGCCTGCTGAATGATCTGTGCGACCATCCGGAGTTGCTTGAGGCGACCCGGAGCCGCTGCGTCTTTCGCCATGGTCTGAAGGATACAAACGCCGAGCTGACTTAATGAAAACGAGACTCGCCCACGCGGGCGGCGATCGCCTGCTGGTACAGGCGGCCGGCCCGGTAGGACGAGCGCACCAGCGGCCCGGACATGACGCCGGCGAAGCCGATCTCCTCGGCCTCCCGCTGGAGCTCCACGAACTCCTCGGGCTTGACCCACCGGTCCACCGGGTGGTGGCGCGGGGTGGGGCGCAGGTACTGCGTGATGGTCACCAGGTCGCATCCGGCCTCGTGGAGGTCGCGCAGCGCCTGGGTGATCTCCTCGCGCTCCTCGCCCATGCCGAGGATGAGGTTCGACTTGGTGACCAGCCCCGCCTCGCGGGCCATGCCGATGACCGCCAGCGAGCGCTCGTAGCGGAACGCGGGCCGGATCCGCTTGAAGATCCGGGGCACGGTCTCGATGTTGTGCGCGAAGACCTCCGGCCTGCTGGAGAAGACCTCTTCGAGCTGGCCGCGGTCGCCGTTGAAGTCCGGCACCAGCAGTTCGACGCCGCAGCCGGGCACCATCTCGTGGATCTGCCGGGCGGTCTCCGCGTACAGCCAGGAGCCGCCGTCGGGCAGGTCGTCACGGGCGACGCCGGTCACCGTGGCGTAACGCAGGCCCATCTGGTGCACCGACTCGGCGACGCGGCGCGGCTCGTCCCTGTCGTACTCGGCCGGCTTGCCGGTGTCGATCTGGCAGAAGTCGCAGCGCCGGGTGCACTGGTCGCCGCCGATGAGGAAGGTGGCCTCGCGGTCCTCCCAGCATTCGGAGATGTTGGGACAGCCCGCCTCCTGGCACACGGTGTGCAGCCCCGCACCCTTCACCAACGACTTGATCTCGTTGAAGTTGGGGCCATTGCGCAGCCGCGTCTTGATCCACGGCGGCTTCTTCTCGATGGGGGTCTGGCTGTTGCGCACCTCCAGGCGGAGGAGCTTTCGGCCTTCAGGAGCGACGGTCATGCGACTTCCTTCGCAGCACTCCGCGGCAACGGTCCGCGGGCCCGGGGTCCGAGCGGGAGCACGCGGCCCTGCGCCGTACGCGGGCCTGCGTGCCTGTCGGAACGCTCGTTCACGAGCCCAGCTTATTACCTGCTTTCAGGTGATCCGGGACAGCTCCCGGACCGTACGCGCGAGGTGGCGCGACAGCTCGGCGTCGATCCGGTCGGACTCGCCGGAGCCGAGGCCCACCGAGCCCTCCTCGACGCCGGCCGATTCGAGGAGGACGGCCCGCAGCGCCGTCGGCGGCTCCGCCTGCCAGGCGGCCTGTCCGGCGAGGGAGTCCTCCCGGCGCGCGGCCACCAGGCCGGGGTCGGTCTCCCTGGAGAACACGGCGCGGCGGATCTCCTCGGGCGTCTCCCCGCGCCTGGCCGCGGCCATCACGGGGGTGAGGCGGCTTTCCGCCATGGTGAGCGCGTCGGCGTACTCGACGACGGCCCGCGACGAGACGGCGCGGGCCGCGACCTGGTCGGCGTAGTAGACGGCGTGCTGCGACTGGGCGGAGACGAGCCGCCGCAGCGCGAGCTCGGCGAGGAACAACGGCCACACCAGCACCCAGCCGGTGACCTTGCCGATCGCCTGCGACGCCATCCTGCCCCCAGGAACGGTGCTGTGCCCGTTCAGCACGGGGTCGCCGAAGTCGCGGTAGCGGTCCACCCGCATGCCCATCAGGGCGTGCCGCCACTCTCCCGTGGTGGCGAGCGCGGACGGCACGAGCAGGCCCCGGCCGGGGTCGCCGCTGACGTCGCGCGCGAGCTCCGCTCCGAGCATGCCCGCCCGCTCGCGCGGCGTCAGCGTGAGCAGCAGCGGAAGGCCGACGAGCAGCACGGGCCGCCGCCGTATCCCGGTCCGCAGGTGGGCGCACCGGAAGAGCCGGTCGTGCAGGTGGATCGCGGCCGGGGGCGCGGCGCCGACGGCCCCGGCGATCCGGTCGGCGGCCTCGAACAGGGTGGGCGCCTCGGCCCTGGTGACCTCCTCGGCGCCGTCCGGGAGCCGGACCGTGCGGGGCCTGGTCAGGATCGCGATGGCGGCGAGCACGCCGCCGAACAGCCAGCCGAGCACGTTGCCGTGCCAGTCGACGACGATGAGGACGCCGGCGGCCAGGATGGCCGCGGTCACCGCGTGGACGACGGCCGACAGGGCGAAGGAGACCAGCCTGGCGGCCGTCCGGCCTGGCCTGTCCAGTCGCCGGCCGCGGAGCCGGAGGAACCGCCTCCTGGCGTCACGCGGGAGCAGATCGGTACGGACCTCGCCGGGGGGTGAGGAGAGGTTCATGCCGCGAGTATGTCCGAGGCCGTCCCGCCGGGCGAGATCCGAGAAAAGTGCAGTCGATTGCAACTTTGCAGTAGAGTTCAGCAATGGCCGAGGGACTGCGGGAGCGCAAGAAGCGGCGGACCCGGCAGCGCATCGCCGAGGTGGCGGTCGGGCTGTTCGTGGAGCGCGGATTCGACAACGTCACGATGGCCGAGGTCGCGCAGGCCGCCGAGGTGTCGGTGAACACCGTCTACAACTACTTCCAGGCCAAGGAGGACCTCGTGCTCCCGCCCGAGGAGGCGTCGCCCCTGAGGCTGGCCGACATCGTGCGGGAGCGGCCGCCGGGCCAGTCGGCGGCCGTCGCGGTGCTGGAGCGCCTGCGCCGGGAGATACACGGACGCGAACGCACGGTCGGGCTGAGCGCGGGATTCGGACGTGTGCTGGAGATGATGCGGGCCGCCCCCACGCTGACCGCCCGGCTGGAGGACCTCGGCCGCCGGATGACCGACGCGCTGGCGCTCGCGCTGGCCGAGGAGACCGGCGCGGACCCCGGCGATCCGCTGCCGCGCGTGGTCGCCTGGCACATCGGCTGCCTCCACTCGCTGGTGTACGCCGAGATCGGGCGGCGAACGACGGCGGGGGAGAGCCAGGACGCCATCGCGGCCGCCGTGCTGGAGTTGCTCGACGTCGCCGAGAGCCTCCTGGGCGAGCGGATCCGCGCCTATGCCGTACGAGAGGGACGACCGTGTTCAGAGTGACGATCAGAGGAAAGTTCAAGGGGCTCGACGACGCCGGCCGGGCCGCCGTGACGGCGGCGGGCGGCGCGGCCTACACCGAGGGCGGCACGTTCACCAACGACGCGAGCGTGTCCGCCTTCACCTTCCGCTGCCAGGTGCCCGCGGGGCCGGACGACGGCGAGGACGAGGCCGCGCTGGGAGCGATGGCCGCGCTGGACGCGCACGGGCACCCGTACGAGATCCTGCGGGTCGCGGTGACCGACATGCGCCAGATCAAGATCCGCAGGAAGGGCCGCGGCGCGTAGCCGTCAGGCGAGATCCTCCTCGTACAGGTCGTACGGCTCCTCGCCGAGCGCCTCGGCGAGGCGCTTGCCGGCGAACGGGATGACCTCGTCGACCATGATCCGCCGGCCGGTCTCGGCCGCCAGCGACGTGACCCCGGCGTCGTCACCGGCGATGCGGGTGTACCAGCTCAGGTCGTTGACGCAGTTGAGCGCGAAGCCGTGCATGGTGACCCCGCCGGAGACCCGGATGCCGATCGTGCCGAGCCTGCGGTCGGGCAGCCCGTGCGCGGGGTCGCCGGGCACCCACACCCCGCCGCGGCCCTCGACCCGCCGGGCCGTCAGCCCGAAGTCGGCGCAGACCTGGATCAGGACCTCTTCCAGCAACCGGATGTAGGAGACCACGTCGCCGATGCGGATGATCGGGTAGCAGACGAGCTGCCCCGGGCCATGCCAGGTGATCTTCCCGCCCCGGTCGACGTCGATGACCGGCGTGCCGTCGACCGGCCGCTCGTGCGGCAGCGTCCGCTTGCCCGCCGTGTAGACGGGGGCGTGCTCCAGCATGAGGCACAGGTCGGAGATCTCGTCGGCCGCCCGCCGGGCGTGCAGCCGCCGCTGCAGGGTCCACGCCTGCTCGTACGGTACGTCGACGCCCAGGCGGACGATGGCCACGCCCTTCACGTTCCCATCGCCCTTCAGCACGTTCACAGAGTAGAGGTCAGCAGCCGGGGCTCGATACGCAGCTCCTTGACCGCGGGCCCGTCCCGCTCGATCCGGTAGGCGTACCCCTCGGGGTCGGTGGTCACGGCCTGGATGAACTCCGTGCCCACGTAGTGCAGCGCTACGCCCTCGTCGGCGGCGTAGCCCTCGGGCAGCTCGCCCGACGCGACCGACTCGTGCAGCAGCGCCCGCCGCTGCGGGTCGGAGTTGTAGTGGACGCCGCAGGAGTAGGGGAGCAGGCCCAGGCCCTCGGCCCAGGGCCGCAGCCTCGGCCCGAACGAGTCGGTGTTGCCGCCCACGTGCCAGCACAGCGCGCCGGCGCTCTGCCCGGACAGCACGATCCCCGCCCGCCACGCCTCGGCGAACGCCTCGTCCAGGCCGTGCAGCCGCCACAGCGCGGCGAGGTTGGCGACGCTGCCGCCGCTCACGTAGATCGCGTCCTGCTCCAGGATCCACTCGCGGGGGTCCTCGACGTTCGGCATCGGGAAGACCGTCAGGTGGCTCACCTCGACGTCCCAGCGGGCGAACGCGCCGTACATCTTGAGCAGCCAGTCGGCGTCGTCGCCGGTGGCCGTGGCGAGCAGGCCGAGCTTGGGCCGGTCCTGACCGGTCAGGTCGAGGACGTAACGCAGCAGGGCGGTCGGCTCGATGAACCCGTATCGCTCCGTCTGCCGGAACGACCCGCCTCCGATGGCGACGATGTGCGACTGCCCGATGCGGCTCATGCCCACCACTCCCGTTCCCGGATCGAATGACTCTTTAGAGTACGGCGGCCAGCGCCTCGCCGACGGTGGGATGGGCGAACCGATGACCCGCGTCGAGCAGCCGCCGGGGGAGCACCCGCTGACCGGCGAGCAGGGCCTCCTCCGCGAACTCCCCGAGCGCCAGGCGCAGCGCGAGACGCGGGGCCGGCAGCGGCATCGTCGGGCGCCGCAGCGCCTTCGCGAGCGCGGCGGTGTACTCGGCGTTGGTCACCGGCTCGGGAGCCGTGAGGTTCACGGGCCCGGCCAGCTCGTGCGCGAGCAGGAAGCGGACCGCGTCCACCCAGTCGGGCAGCGAGATCCACGAGACGTACTGCCTGCCGCTGCCGAGCACGGCGCCCGCGCCCATCTTGAAGATCGGCAGCATCCGGGCGAGCGCGCCGCCCCGGCCGCTGAGCACGAGACCGGTGCGCAGCGGCGTCACCCGCACGCCCGCCTCCTCCGCGGGTGCGGTGGCGGCCTCCCAGCCGCGCACCAGATCGGCCAGGAAGCCCGTGCCCGGCGGCGCGGACTCGTCCACCGCGCGATCCCCGGTGTCGCCGTAGAACCCGATCGCGGAGGCGGACAGCAGCACCCGCGGCCCGCCATCGGCGCGGGCCAGCGCCTCCGCGAGGGCGCGCGTGCCGCTGACCCGGCTTTCCACCAGCTCCCGCTTGTACGCCTCGGACCACCGCCGGTCGCCGATCCCGGCGCCGGCCAGGTGGACGACGGCGTCCGCGCCCTCCAGCGCCCCGGGGTCGAGCACGCCGCCCGCAGGGTCCCAGAAGCGCTCGTCGGGCCCGGCGGGCGCGCGCCGTACCAGGCGGCGCACCTCGTGCCCGTCGGCGCGCAGCGCCCGCACCAGAGCCGTCCCGAGCAGTCCGGAGGAGCCCGTCACCACTGTCGTCATCGTCTCCACGCACCGATCACTACCCGGAAACGAAGGGGGCCGCCCCGCGAAGCGCGGGACGGCCCCAGTGTCGTCCGGGTCGTACGGCTCGCGCCGGCCCCGGGCGTACGGCTACGCCAGGCCGAGCTGGGCCTCGAAGCGGCCCTCCTCGAGACGGTGCTTGACCGTCGTGAGGAAGCGGGCCGCGTCGGCGCCGTCGACCAGGCGGTGGTCGTAGCTGAGCGCGAGGTACACCATCGAGCGGACCGCGATGACCTCGCCCTCCGGGGTGTCCACGACGACCGGGCGCTTGACGACCGCGCCGGTGCCCAGCATGCCGACCTGCGGCTGGTTGAGGATCGGCGTGTCGAACAGCGCGCCCCGGCTGCCGGTGTTGGTCAGCGTGAACGTGCCGCCGGTGATCTCGTCCGGGCTCACCTTGTTGGTGCGGGTGCGCTCGGCGAGGTCGGCGATCTTACGGGCGAGCCCGGCGATGTTGAGGTCGCCCGCGTTCTTGATCACCGGGACGAGCAGGCCGCGCTCGGTGTCGGTCGCGAAACCGAGGTGCTCGACGTCGAAGTAGGTGACCTCGTTCGTCTCGCTGTTGATCGTGGCGTTCAGCTTCGGGTGCTGCTTGAGCGCCTCGACCGCGGCCAACGCGAAGAACGGCATGAACGACAGCTTCACGCCCTCGCGCCGCTGGAACTCGTCCTTGGCCCGGTTGCGGAGCTGCGCGATGCGGGTGACGTCGACCTCGACCACGGTGGTGAGCTGGGCCGAGACCTGCAGCGACTCCACCATGCGCTTGGCGATGGTCTGCCGCAGGCGCGACATCTTCTCCGTACGGCCGCGCAGCGTGGTGTCCACCCGCACCTCCGACGCGGCGGGCGCGGCGGCGGCCGGGGCGGCGAGAGCCTGGGCCGGGGCGGACGCCGCCTGCGGGGCCGCGGGAGCGGCGGCAGCGGCGGCGGCCTGCTCGCGCTGGACGCGGGCGGCCTCGATCACGTCCTGCTTGCGGATCCGGCCGCCGACGCCGGTGCCGGTCAGCGCGTCGAGGTCGACGCCGTGCTCGGCGGCGAGCTTGCGGACCAGCGGCGTGACGTACGGGCTCTCGCCGGACGTGGGCAGCGGGGTCGGCTCGCTCGGCTGCGCGGCCGGGGCGGGCGCCTGTGCCTGCGGCTGCGGAGCCGGAGCCTGCGGGGCCGGGGCGGGCGCGGGCGCCGGGGGCACCGGCTGCGGCGTCACCACGGACGGCGCGGGCTGCGGGATCGACGAGATCGGCGCGGCGGGCTCGGGCGCCGCCGCCTGCGGCGGGGCCGGAGCGGGCTCAGGCTCGGGCTCGGGCTGCGGAGCGGGAGCCGGCGCCGCCGGCTCGGCGGCGGCCGGGGCGGCGCCCGCCTCGGAGTCGATCAGGGCGAGCTCGGCGCCGACCTCGACCGTCTCGTCCTCGGCAACGATGATCTTGGTCAGGTAGCCGGCGGACGGCGAAGGGATCTCGGTGTCGACCTTGTCGGTGGACACCTCGAGGAGCGGCTCGTCGGCCTCGACGCGGTCGCCTTCCTTCTTCAGCCAGCGGGTGACGGTGCCCTCGGTAACGCTCTCGCCGAGCTGGGGCATGGTTACGGAGACCGGCATGGTGTGTCTTCTCTCGCGTTCGCTAGGAGGGCTTCAGTTGTGGACGTGCAGCGGCTTGCCGGCCAGGGCCAGCATGGCCTCGCCGAGGGCCTCGGACTGGGTCGGGTGCGGGTGGATGAGCTGGGCGACGTCGGTGGCCGTGGCCTCCCAGTTGAAGATCAGCTGAGCCTCCGCGATCAGCTCGCCCACCCGGCTGCCGACCATGTGGACGCCGAGCACCCGGCCGTCGCGCTCGGCGACGACCTTGACCTCGCCCTGGGTCTGCAGGATCTTGCTCCTGCCGTTGCCCGCGAGGTTGTAGTTCAGCTCGACGACGTCGTGACCGCGCTCGCGGGCGACCGACGTGGCGATGCCCACCGACGCGACCTCGGGCTCGGAGTAGGTGATGCGCGGCACGCCGTCGTAGTCGATCGGCACCGGGTTCAGCCCGGCGATGTGCTCGGCGACCAGGATGCCCTCGGCGAAGCCGACGTGGGCGAGCTGCAGCGTGGGGATCAGGTCGCCCACGGCGTACACGCCCGGCACGCTGGTCTGGCAGAACTCGTCGACGAGCACGTAGCCGCGCTCCATGGTGACGCCGTTCTCCTCGTAGCCGAGGCCGGCCGAGACCGGGCCGCGGCCGACGGCGACGAGCATGATCTCGGCGTCGAGGGTCTTGCCGTTCTCCAGGGAGACGACGACCCCGGTGTCGGTGGTCTTGACGCTCTCGAACCGGGCGCCCAGCTCGTACTTGATGCCACGGCGGCGGAAGGCGCGCTCCAGCAGCTTGGAGCTGGACTCGTCCTCCAGCGGCAGCAGGTGCGGCAGCGCCTCGACGATCGTGACCTCGGCGCCGAACGAGCGCCACACGCTGGCGAACTCGACGCCGATGACGCCGCCGCCCAGGATGACGACCGAGGACGGGATCCGGTCGAGGACCAGCGCGTGGTCGCTGCTGATCACCTTCTCGCCGTCGATGTCGAGGCCGGGCAGCGACTTCGGCACCGAGCCGGTCGCCAGCACGACGTTGCGGCCCTCGTAGACCTGGTCGCCGACCACGACGCGGTTGGGACCCGCCAGGCGGCCCTCGCCCTCGACCACGGTGATCTTCTTGCTCTTGATGAGCCCGGCCAGGCCCTTGTAGAGGCCCCCGATCACCTTGTCCTTGTACGCGTGGACGCCGGGGACGTCGATGCCCTCCAGCCGGGTGCGGACGCCGAACGACTCGCCCTCGCGGGCCTGGTCGGCGAGCTCGGCCGCGTGCAGCAGCGCCTTGGTGGGGATGCAGCCGCGGTGCAGGCAGGTGCCCCCGACCTTGTCCTTCTCGATGAGGACGACGTTCATGCCGAGCTCGGCCGCCCGCAGGGCACAGGCGTAACCACCGCTACCGCCACCTAGGACGACGATGTCGTAGGGGCCGCTGCCATCAGCCACTGGAATGCTCCTTGGTCGTATTCGCACCGCCGGGTGGACCCGGCAGCATCTTTTCACTTGTCCAGGAAGATCGTGGCCCCGGCCCGGGCCCGCGCGGGCACGCCGCGGCGGAGCCGTCTTCCTTCTTCGAACAGCCCGCGAAGGCTCTTTCTGTTAAACAGCCTGCGTGGACGTGCCGTTCCCCGCGTAGCGCTCGGCGACGGCGACGAGCGTGCGGGTCAGCGCGCCGGTGCCGCCCTTGGGCGTGTAGCCGTGCGGCTCGCCCTTGTTGAACGCCGGCCCGGCCATGTCCACGTGCGCCCAGCGGACGCCGGCGGGGACGAACTCCCGCAGGAAGATGCCCGCGGCGAGCATGCTGCCCCACCGCTCCGGCTGGAGGTTGGCGATGTCGGCGACCGCGGAGTCGAGCCCCTTGCGCAGCTCGGCGGGCAGCGGCATGCCCCAGGCGCCCTCGCCCTGCTCGCCGGCGATGCGGACGATCTCCTCGCGCAGGGCGTCGTCGTTGGCCATCACGCCGGCCGTGCGCCACCCGAGCGCCACGATCTGGGCACCGGTCAGGGTGGCGACGTCGATGATCACGTCGGGCTCGTCCTCGGTGGCACGGGCGATGCCGTCGATCAGCACCAGGCGGCCCTCGGCGTCGGTGTCGAGCACCTCGACGGTCTTGCCGCTGTAGGTGTGCAGGACGTCGGAGGGGCGCTGGGCGCTGCCCGAGGGCATGTTCTCGGCGAGGCAGAGGTAGCCGACCGCGTTGACCCGCAGGCCCAGCCGGGCGATCGCGACGAGGGCGCCGAACACGGCTCCCGCCCCGCCCATGTCCGACTTCATCCAGTCCATGGAGGCGGAGGGCTTGAGGGACAGGCCGCCGGAGTCGAAGGTGATGCCCTTGCCGACGAACGCGACCTTCCGGGTGGCCTCGGGGTGGCTGTAGGCGACGCGGACCAGGCGCGGCGGATTGACCGAGCCCTGGCCGACGCCGATGATGCCGCCGTAGCCGTCCTCCTTGAGCCTGACCTCGTCGAGCACCTCGACCGACAGGCCGGCCTCGCCGCCGGTCTCCTGGGCGATCTCGGCGAAGCGCGCGGGCCACAGGTCCGACGGCGGCGTGTTCACCAGGTCGCGGACGAGGGTGACGGAGTCGGCGAGCGTCGCCGCGTGCGCGACGGCCTCCTCGGCCCCGGCCGCGCCGGACAGGACGGTCAGCTCGCCGACCGGCTGCCTGCGGTCACCGCCGGTGCGGTAGCGCGTGAAGTCGTAGGCGCCCAGCAGGCCGCCCAGCGCCACGGCCTCCGCTTCGGCGGCCGTACGGGCGGGCAGAGCGAGCGCGGCGGACGCCGTGCCTGCGAGTGAGCGGACGGCCGCTCCGGCCGCGCGGCGCAGGGTTTCCAGGTCGTAGCCGTCCTCGGCGCCCTCCTGCGGCGCGTCGCCGAGGCCCACGGCGACGGCGACGGGCGCTGGCAGCGCCCCGAGGGTCGGGATCTTGACGACCTCTTCGGCCTTGCCGGTGAACCCCATTGTGGTGAGGATCTCGGCGAGTCGTCCGTCCAGGGCCTGGTCGAGGCCTTCGCCTCCGGGAGCCGGGCGTGGACCCTCCGGGGTCGTGTGGACGCCGATTATGAGAGCACTGGTCTCGATGGAGACCGCGTCAGATGCGTTTATGCGCACTGTGGTCACGTGAGCCGATGCTAGCTGGGCTTACTCGGCTACGCATAAACGAGGGTTCATCCTACCTATCGGTAATCTTGATGATGCCAATGAAACTAGCACCATCGCGATCTTTCGGGCGTATGGTGCTAATGTCGATAGCATCATGTTGCTCACGCTCGATCTCAACGATCCGCGGCCCCTGCACGAACAGGTGGCCGCCGCCATAAGGCGCGCGATCGGGGCCGGGGACGTCGCGCCCGGTGATCGGCTGCCGCCGGCCCGCGACCTGGCCCACGCGCTGGGCGTCAACGCGAACACCGTGCTGCGCGCGCTGCGCGACCTGCGGGACGAGGGCCTGCTGGAGTTCCGCCGCGGGCGCGGGGTGTCCGTGCTGCGGCGGCCGGACGGCCGCGAGGCGCTCGGGACGCGTGCGCGCGACCTGCTCGACGAGGCCGCCAGGTATGGCCTCACCGCCGACGACGTCGTCGCTCTCATCAAGGACCTCAGCGAGGAAATGGCATGACCGACCCGCAGGACACCTCCGTAACCGGCTTCCGCACCCGGTTCCTGCTGGCCTCCGCGGCCTGGGCCGTGCTGGTCGCCGCCGTGCTCGTGGCGGTGCCGCTGGCCTTCGCCGATCGCCTGCCCGACCCGCTGGCCACCCACTGGGGGCCGTCCGGGCGGCCCGACGGCTCCATGCCGTTCCCGGCCTTCGTGCTCCTTCCGGTCGTGCTGTGGGCCGTCGTCGCGGGGGTCGGCGCAGGGGTCGGGGCGCGGGCCCGCACGCTGGTCCGCCGTACGCCGCGCGCCTGGTACTGCGCCGGGCTGGCCTGGGCGGGGGGGCTCATGGTCGTCACGCAGGCCTTCACGATCGCCGCCAACCTCGACCGCGGCCACTGGACCCGCGCCGCGAGCATGAGCTGGCAGGTCGTGGTGATCGTCGCCGCGCCGATCGCGCTCGGGGCGCTGGGCCGGCTCGCCGGCCTGTGCGGCCCGGACGTTCCCCCGGCGCCACCGCGGACGCGACCGCGGATCGACCTCGACCCGGGGAAGCGGCCGGTGTGGGTCTCCACCACCACCGCGCCGTGGGCGGCCTGGCTGGCGATCGTGGCGCTCGCCGCCGCGGTGGCGCTCGCGGGGACGGCCCTGTCCGGCCTGTTCCCCGGCGGCTGGCGCGCCGTGGTGCCGCTCGCCGTCGTGGGCGTGGTCGGAACGGTGCTGTCGTCGGTCTCGGTGCGGGTCGTCCCCGAAGCGCTGACCGTGTCGGTCGGCCCGCTGCGGTGGCCCTCGCGCAGGGTGCGGCTGGAACGCGTCGAGCGGGCGTGGGTGGAGGAGCGGTATCCGGCCCAGGTGGGTGGATGGGGCTACCGCGGCCTTCCGGGACGGGCCACGATCATGATCCGCGGCGGCGAGTGCCTGGTCGTGCGGTACACCTCCGGCGGGCGGCTCGCCATCAGCGTGGACGACGCCGAGGCCGGCGCCGCCCTGCTCAACGCCCTCATCGCCCGGCGGCACCCCTCCCTCGGAAGGTGACGACCGTGATCCGGCGCAATGCAGACGTCTGGCTCTTCCTCCTTGTCGCGTTCGGGGCCTCGTGGCTGATCGCGCTGCCCGTCTGGCTGGGGGCCGTACGGCTCGGCACGCCGGCCTTCGCGCTGGTCGGGGGCCTGATGATGCTGACGCCCTCCCTCGGCGTACTGGCCGTGTGGCTCACCCGGCGGCGCGGCACGCCGCTGAGGGAATGGGCGCGGGCGACCGGGCTCACGCTCGGACCGGACCGGGGCGGGACGGCCGCGCTCCTGGTGGCGGCGCTGCTCGGCGTGCCGCTTCTCGTGGCCGTCGCCCTCCTGGTCAGCGCCGCCGCCGGCGTGGTGAGCCTCGACTTCGCCGGGCTGAGCCTGTTCCGCGCGCAACTGGGCGCGGCCCTCGGCAAGGTGCCGCTGGACCCGCGGGTCCTCTACGCCGTGCAGGCCGTGCAGGCCGTGCTGATCGCCCCGTTCCTCAACGCGATCCCCGCGCTCGGGGAGGAGTGGGGCTGGCGGGGCTGGCTGCTGCCGCGCCTGCTCGGCGACCCGGCCGTCTCGTCCGCGCCGGGACCCCGCCGTGTATGGCCCGCGATGGTGCTGTCCGGCGTGATCTGGGGGCTCTGGCACGCTCCGCTCACGCTGAAGGGCTACAACTACCCGGCGCTCGGCGCCTGGGCGGCGGCGCTGTTCGTCGGCTTCTGCGTCATATTCGGGGCGCTGCTCGGCTGGATGCGGCTGCGCTCGCGCAGCGTGTGGCCCGCGGTCATCGCACACGGCTCGTTGAACGCGTTGGCGGGCCTGGCGCTGCTCCTCGGCGACGCGGCCGCCCCGCCGAACGCGGCGCTCGCCGGCATCACCGGGGTCGTCGGCTGGATGCTGCTCGCGGCCGCCGTCCTCGTCGTCTACCGGCTGCGTCCCGTCACCGCGCCGCGCTGAGTGCTCACGAGCGTCACATCAGCAGGACGGCGGCCAGCAGCGTCACCGTCGTGGCCGTCTCCACCAGGGCGCCGAGCACGTCGCCCGTGACGCCGCCCAGCCGCCGTACGGCCCGGCGGCGCAGCAGCGCGGCGGCCCCCAGCCCGGCGGCCATCGCCAGCAGCAGCCCGGCCACCGTGATCAGATACGGATCACCCGACAGGAGACGCAGCAGCCCGCCGGGCCGCGGGTCCGAGTAGGCGGTGTACCCGTAGGTCGCCTCGGAGTAGGAGTAGGGGACCGGTTCGGGATAGGCACGGCCGAAGGGGTTCGACAGACCGAACGGCCAGCAGTAGTCCAGCAGCGACGGGCCGGTGGCCGCCACGAGGGCGAGCACCACGACGACGGCCGCCGTGGCGATGGTGACCGTGATCGCAGTGCCCCGCCGTACCGTGCCGGCGACGAGGGCGCCGAGGCCGGTGGGCCGGGCGCCGGGCACGCCCTCGCGGCAGGCCCAGGTGACGGCCAGCCTGCCGGTCGCCGCGGCCGCCACCAGCGCGACCCAGGCGGCCGTGCCGCTCCGCGACAGCACGGCCACCTGCACGAGCAGGGCGACCACGAGGGTGACGACCCCGAACGGGCCGATGTCGGAGCGCTTCATCACGTCGAGCGCGCCGTCGGCCGGCTTGCCGCTGCCGAGCCCGTCGGCCAGGTCCGCGAGGCCGTCGAGATGCAGGGCCCGCGTCAGCCACGCCAGGGCCCCCACCGCGAGGACGGCCCCGAGCAGTGGTGAGCCCGACGCCGCACCGGCGGCCTCGAGCACCACGGCGGCGGCCAGGCCGAGCAGCACGCCGACGAGGGGAGCCAGCGACATGGCGCGTCCCGCCACTGCGCGGTCGACCTCCACCGGCCGTACGGGGAACACCGTGAGGGTCCCGACCGCGAGCCGCCAGGCCGCGCCGAAGCCGCTTGTTCGAGGGGGTTCATCGGGCACGAGGGCAGATCGTAGTTGTCACAGCGGCAGCGGGACGACCCGGCCGGACACCACCAGGGCGACGTCCTCGGACTCGCGGGCGAGGGCCTGGTTGAGGCGGCCGAGCGCGTCGCGGAACAGCCGTCCGGCGGGCGTGGCCGGGATCACCCCGAGGCCCACCTCGTCGCTCACCGCCACCACCCGGGCGCGGGTGCCGCGCCAGGCGGCGGTCAGCGCGTCGCACCGCTCCGCCACCCGGTCGAGGGCGGCGCGGTGGCCGGCGGCGGGCGTGCCGTCCGGCCAGGCGGCGCACTCGTCGAACACGGCGGCGAGCCAGGTGCCGATCCCGTCGATCAGCAACGTCCCCGGACCGCCGGACAGGGCGGACAGGAGGTCGGTCGTCTCCACGGTCCGCCAATGGGCCGGGCGCCGTTCACGGTGGGCGCGCACCCGGGCGAGCCAGGCCGGGTCGTCACCGCCCGAGGGCCCGGTGGCGACATAGGTCACCTCGGGTTCGGCGGCCAGACGCAGTTCGGCCTCCTCGGACTTGCCCGACCGCGACCCGCCCAGCAGCAGCGTCCGGCGCGGCCGCACCCACGGCTCCGCCTGCGCGCTCGCCGTGTCCACGACGGTCCCGTCGGGGACGGCGGCCGCGCCCCACAGGGCGAGGCGGCGGGCCAGGTCGCTCTCCGCCGGGACGCGGTGGTCGAGGTGCACCGCGATGATCCGCGTCGCGGGCGTGACCCGACCGCGGCGGCGCAGGTCGCCCAGCCGCTCCGGCCGGTCGGGCAGGTCCATGAGCACCACGTCGAAGGGCGCGTGCTCGTCCCGCCCGGGGGAGCCGGTGGCGGGCCCCGCGGCGTACAACAGGCGACCGCCGCCAGGCCCGGTGACCTCGCACCCGTCGGCCGTCCGGCTGATCACGTACCCGGCGGGCGGGCGGCCGTCCGTGAGCCGTACGCGGCCGTCGAGCACGACGGAGGCCGGACGCCGGTGGCCGGGGGCGAGCCGGCCGCAGGACGCGCAGGGACAGCCGGGGACGGGCCAGCCCTCCGGGCCGCCGGTTCCCTCCAGGCGGATCTCCATGCCGCTGCCTTTCCGCGTCCGTGTCGCCGGGCGGCCCCGCGTCGGCGGGGGAGTGGACGCCGGGAAGAGAGGATAGGGTCCGGCTGCACGGTCTTTGTGCCGCACCGTCCCCGGCGTGAAGTCCCGGTGCGGGGGCGGCGAGGAACCGAAGGAGCGGGTGCGGATGATTTGGCGGTGGCGTTACGAGGACGCGAACGGCGGCGAGGTCACGGACCGGCCGCTGCCCCGGGAGATCTTCTCCAGCCAGTCGGACGCGGAGTCGTGGCTGGGGGAGAGCTGGCGCGAGCTGCTCGAGGCCGGTGTCGAGCAGGTGACGCTCATGGAGGACGAGCGGATCGAATACTCGGGGATGTCCCTGCGCGCCGAGTGATGCGCCGGGTGAGCCGGGCGGGGGCCGGGACCGCGACGGGCGCGGTCGCGACCCCCGTGACGACACCGGTCCTGCGGGACCGGAGACGGCGTCAGGGACGCGCGGACGGGCTGACGGTCTTGGCCGGGTCACGCTCGACGACCGGGCCGAGCACGTCGTCGATCTTCTTGAGCACCTCGGCGTCGAGCTTCACGCCCGAGGCCTTGACGTTGTCGCGGACCTGCTCGGGCTTGGTGGCCCCGATGATGGCCGACGACACGTTCGGGTTCTGCAGCACCCACGCCACGGCGAGCTGGGCCATGGAGAGCCCGAGGTCGGCCGCGATCGGCTTGAGGTCCTGCACCCGGCGCAGCAGGTCGTCGTCCATCAGCCGGCCGATGAAGCCCGAACCGGACGGGTCGGTGGCGCGGGACCCGGCCGGCGGCGGCTGGCCGGGCAGGTACTTGCCGGTGAGCACGCCCTGCGCGATCGGCGACCAGACGATCTGGCCCAGGCCCTCCTTCTCGCACAGCGGCACGACCTCGGCCTCGATGACCCGCCAGAGCATCGAGTACTGCGGCTGGTTGGACACCAGCCGGTCGAACCCCATGTCGTCGGCGATCTTCAAGGCCCGGGCGATCTGGTCGGCCGACCACTCGCTGACGCCGACGTACAGCACCTTGCCCTGCCGTACGAGGTCGTCGAAGGCCCGCAGGGTCTCCTCCAGCGGCGTCTCGACGTCGAAGCGGTGCGCCTGGTAGAGGTCGACGTAGTCGGTCTGCAGCCGGCGGAGCGACCCGTTGATCGACTCCGTGATGTGCTTGCGGGACAGTCCCCGGTCGTTCTTGCCCTCACCGGTGGGCCAGTAGACCTTGGTGAAGATCTCCAGCGACTCGCGGCGGACGCCCTTCAGCGCCCGGCCGAGGACCTCCTCGGCCCTGGTCCCGGCGTAGACATCGGCGGTGTCGAAGGTCGTGACACCCTCGTCGAGAGCCGCGCGGACGCACTCGACGGCGGCGTCCTCCTCCACCTGCGACCCATGGGTGATCCAGTTGCCGTAGCTGATCTCGCTGACCATGAGGCCACTGCGGCCAAGATGACGGTATTCCATGGGTCCGACCTTAGGTCATGACATCGCGTCACAGCTCTGGGTGGTTCGCGGTAAGGTGCCCGGCGTGCGCCGGTTGATCGCTTCTCGCCCCGTACGACTGGCTCTGGCCGTCGCGCTGGTCGCCGGTGTCGCCGCCGGGCTTGTCGTCGTCGCCCGCCGCCGCCGTGCCGCCGTGCCGGCCGCTCCCGCCCCGCAGGCTCCGCGCCCTGCCCCGCCGCAGGATGCGGGATATCCGGCCCGGCGCGGCCCCGAGCCCGTGCTCGGATGGCCCACGAGCGAGGACCTCGAGAGATACGACCGGCCGGAGGCCGGCGCGCCGATCGCCCGTCTCCTCGACGGGCTCCCCCGGATCGAGCGGCCGCGCGGGAGGAAGGCGCGCCGCTGGACCGCCGCGCTCGTCGCGCTCGGCCTGCTCGTGCTCACGTCGCAGTTGCTGGAGACCGCCGTCTTCCGTCCGGCGGCGGGGACGCCGTCCGGCCGGGCGGCGTACGCGGGCGGGTACGCCGAACCCGTCCCCGCGGTCCCGTCCCCGGATCCGGTCGCCGACGTGCCCGTGGCCCAGCCGCCGCCGCCGTCGCCCGACCCGGCGTGCGCGCTCAGGAGGACGGGCTCCACGACCCCGGCCGTACGGCCGATCTCCCGGCCGGTGACGGCCGCGGTGAACCGCCAGTGGCGGCGGATAGAGAGATGGCTGAAGGCGCACGCGCCGAAGACGTACGCCTCGCTGAACAAGCCGGCCGGGGCCCGTCTGGTGGCCAAGGCCGAGGCGAGGATCGGGAGGCCCGTCCCCGATTCGCTGCGGGCCTCGCTGCTGCGCCACAACGGCGCGCGCGGGACGGCGGCGTTCCAGCTTCCGCGCAAGCACGCGATCATGGGCGCGCGTGGGCTGGTCTCGTCCTGGCCGGAGGTCTGCCAGATGGGCGGAGGCATTCCCTTCGCCTACTCCTCCGACTACGACGACTACCTCGTGACGAACTCCGCCACGGGCGGCGTGGGCTCGGCGGACGGGGACCTGCCGTACTTCGAGGACGAGTGGTCGTCGTACTACGCGCTGCTCAAGGCCACGGCGGACGCCCTCGCCGAGGGCGGCCCGGTGGGCGGGTCGGTCCCAGTGGTAGGCGAGGGCGTCCTGGAGTGGAAGTGAAGCGGCCCAGGTCGGGCGGCCCGGTTCAGAGGGCCGTGCGGGTCACTTCTTCGCGCCGGCCGTGTTCTTGAGGGCGACCGGGAGGCCGCCGGGCAGGACGGTCGGCTTGGGGAAGCGCAGGCGGCGCATCTGGGACGAGCGCATCGCCGCGTAGAAGCCCACGCCCTTGAGGTCCTCGCCCGGGAACTTCGCCGCCGCCTCCTTCTTCACCTTCGTGGCCACGTAGAACGAGCTCGCCAGCACGAGCACCATCACGACCGGCAGCGACAGTGTGTAGACCAGCATGACGGCCGAGCGGACCGGAATCGGGAACGGCACCATCGACAGCAGCATGATGACGAACACGACGGGCAGGAAGTACTGCCCCGGCAGTCGCCGCGAGTCCACCCAGTCGCGGGCGAACTTGCGCACCGGGCCGCGGTCGCGCGCCGGAAGCGCCCGTTCGTCGCCGCGCAGCATGGCCTCGCGTTGCTTGCTGCGTAGCGCCTTGTCGCGCTCGCGCGCCAGGCGGTAGGCCTCCTTGCGGTTGGCCGGAGCGGTCACCGGGGAGCGGCGGCGGCCCTGCGCCTCGCTCCGCTTCGGGGTGGGACGGCCCTTACCCGGGGTGCCGTGGGGCTTAGGATCCTCTACAGGGACGGGGGAGTCCTCCGCTGAGGTCTGGCTGCGACGTCGGAACACGTCGCCCAGCCTACCGGGAGTGCAACTTAGTGACGCCCTCGCGCGTTATGCGTAGGGTGAACCCAGGCGGCCACGCCGCCTGACAAGGGGCTTGAGACGGCTGGGGTCACCCACGCACAACCTTGGAGAAGGGGACGGCCGACGCGCATGAGCGTGATGAAGAGACTTTCCATGATCTTCAAGTCCAAGGCCAACAAGGCCCTGGACAAGATGGAGGATCCGCGGGAGACGCTGGACTATTCCTATCAGCGCCAGCTGGAGCTGCTGCAGAAGGTCCGCCGGGGCGTGGCCGACGTGGCCACCAGCCGCAAGCGGGTGGAGCTGCAGATCAACCAGCTCGAAGGGCAGGCCACGAAGCTGGAGAACCAGAGCAGGCAGGCCCTGTCGGCCGGGCGAGAGGATCTGGCCCGCGAGGCGCTCACCCGCCGCAACGGTCTCAACGCCCAGATCGCCGACCTGCGCATCCAGTACAGCAACCTGCAGGGCGAGGAGGAGAAGCTCACCCTCGCCAGCCAGCGGCTCCAGGCCAAGGTCGACTCCTTCCGTACGAAGAAGGAGACCATCAAGGCCACCTACACGGCGGCCGAGGCCCAGACCAGGATCAACGAGGCGTTCTCCGGTATCTCCGAGGAGATGGGCGACGTCGGCCTGGCGATCCAGCGGGCCGAGGACAAGACCGCGCAGATGCAGGCGCGCGCGGGCGCCATCGACGAGCTGCTCGCCAGCGGCGCGCTGGACGACTTCACCGGGCAGCGCGACGACATCCAGGCGGAGCTCGACCGCATGGGCGCCGGCTCGGACATCGAGCTGGAGCTCGCCAAGATGAAGGCCGAGCTCGGCCAGGGCCCGGCGCCGAGGAGCGCCATCGAGCCCGGCCAGCAGGGCCAGGCCGCCCCGTCCAGCCAGCAGCACACCCAGCAGCTGCGCCAGCCCGGGGAGGGGCTGTGATCGTCAGAATCATGGGTGAGGGACAGGTCGAGATCGGCGCCGCCGACATCGACGTACTCAACGAGCTCGACAGCGAGCTGGAAGCGGCGATCGAGTCGGGCGACGAGACCGATTTCCGCACCAAGCTGCACGCGCTCCTCGACAAGGTGCGTCACGTCGGCAAGGCCCTGCCGGACGACTCGCTGGAGCCGTCCGAGCTGATCCTGCCGCCGGCCGACGCCTCGATCGAGGAAGTGCGGGAGATGCTCGGGGACACCGGGCTCATCCCTGGCTGATGGCCTCCACGCGGTTCGCCCCTGATCGCGGCCTCACCGTCCGGATGACCGTGACGATGTTCCTGCTCGGGTTGCTCTACGTCGCGTTCGTGGCCGTCCTGGTCGCGGCGGGCGTACGTGCGGTCACCGTGCTCGTGATCGCCGGGGGTCTCCTGCTGGCGCAGTACTTCCTGTCCGACAAGATCGCGCTGTTCGCGATGCACGGGCGGGAGGTCTCCCCGCAGGAGGCTCCCGAGCTGCACGGGATCATCGACCGGCTGAGCGCGATGGCGGGGATGCCGAAGCCGCGGGTGGCGATCGCGGACTCGGACATCCCGAACGCGTTCGCCACCGGACGCAACCAGAAGAACTCGGTGGTCTGCGTGACCACCGGCATCCTGCGCAGGCTCGACGCGCGGGAGCTCGAAGGGGTGCTGGCCCACGAGATGTCCCACGTGGCCCACCGGGACGTGGCGGTGATGACGATCGCCTCGTTCCTGGGGGTCGTGGCCGGCCTGATGACGCGCTTCGCGCTCTACACCGGTCTGGGCGGCCGGAGGAACGACAACGGGCCTCCGATCGGCCTGATCATCTTCGCGGTCTCCGGCCTGGTCTACGCCGTCAGCTTCCTGCTGACGCGGGCGCTGTCGCGCTACCGCGAACTGGCCGCCGACCGCGCGGGCGCGCTGCTGACGCAGCAGCCGAGCGCCCTGGCCAGCGCGCTGGTCAAGATCAGCGGCGAAATCGGCAGGATCCCCACCAGGGACCTGCGCGAGGCGCAGCCGTTCAACGCCTTCTTCTTCGTGCCCGCCCTGTCGGGGCAGAGCGTCGCCTCGCTGCTGTCGACCCACCCGTCGCTGGAGCGCCGGCTGGACCAGCTCGCCAGGATCTCCGCGGCGCTGGGCCGCTGATGAGGAGGCGCTGAATGGGCTGGTTCGACTCCCTGCTCGGCCGCTCCAAGCCCGCCAGGCCCGACCTGGACGCGCTGTTCGCCCTGCCGTCGGCCGCCGTCACGTTGCAGGCCGCCACCGGATTCGCCCCGGCGGGAACCGGCTCTGTGTGCTTCCGCGCCGCGGAGGGCGGCGCCTTCGCCCGGCTCGAACAGGACATCGAGGCCCTGATGGGCAGGGTCGAGGTCTCCCGGGACTCCTACGGCTACACCTGGCTGCAGGTGCGCAACCCCGACGTCGCCGGGCTCGTGACCGACCTGCACGCCGCCAACTCGTCCCTTGAATCGGCCGGGTTCGGCCCGTCGTTGCTGTGCTCGCTCGTCACCTTCGCCGACCCCTCGCACAGGAAGCTGGCGATCGTGTATCTCTACAAGCGCGGCACGTTCTACCCCTTCGCCCCCATCGGCGAACCACGCCGCGACAACGCGCTGGAACTGCAGGTGCGCGGCGTCCTGGACCACGAGCTCACGATCGAGCCCGAGCTCGCGAGCTGGTTTCCCGTCTGGGGCGCCCCCGGCCTCTGACCTTCGGGAGTCCTCATGACCGAGTGGACCCACGTGCGGCACACCGAGGCCGCGGCCGCGGAGATCGGCCGGATGGCCGAGGCCGTACGGGGACGGGACGGCGCCACGCCCGTGCCGACCTGCCCGGGATGGGACCTCAGGGAGCTGGTCGAGCACACCGGCGCCGTGCACCGGTGGGCCGCCGCGATGGTGCGGGACGCCGCCGGCCGCCGATACGACCGCGCCGCGATGGACCACGGCTTCCCCGAGGACTTCGCCGGCCACGCCGACTGGCTGGAGGCGGGAGCCGTCCAGCTAGCCGAGGCGCTGAAGGGCCGCGACCCGGACACCGAGGTGTGGGGCTGGGCGGGGGACCGCAGCGCCCGCTTCTGGTCCCGCCGCCAGCTCCACGAGACCGTCGTCCACCGCGCCGACGCCGAGATCGCCCTCGGCGCCGCCCCCCGGATCGACGAGGACGTCGCGGCCGACGGTGTGGAGGAGTTCTTCGACGTGCTTCCGTACGCCCGGTGGCGGCCGCTCGTCGCCGAGCTCAGGAGCGACGGGGAGACGATCTCCTGGCGGACCGATACGGGCGGGGCCTGGCTCGTCCGGCTCACCCCCGAGGGGTTCACCTACGAGAGGTCCGACGCCCCGGCCGACGTCGTCGTGCACGCGCCGACGACCGGGGACCTGATGCTGACGCTGTGGAACCGGCGCGAGCCCGACGCGGTCCACGGCGACGACGATCTGCTGCGATTCTGGCGCGAGCGGGCCAAGATCTGAGAAAGCGGGCGCCCCCGGAGATCCGGGGGCGCCCGCTTCTCGAAATCACGACTAGGGCAGGGCCAGCATGCGGTCGAGGGCGACCTTGGCCCAGTGGGTGGTGTCCGCGTCGACGGTGATCTGGTTGACGACCTCGCCGTCGGCCAGCGACTCCAGCGCCCAGACCAGGTGCGGCAGGTCGATGCGGTTCATGGTGGAGCAGTAGCACACGGTCTTGTCGAGGAACGTGATGGTCTTGTCGGAGAACCGGTCGGCCAGGCGGCGCACCAGGTTCAGCTCCGTTCCGACGGCCCAGGAGGACCCGGCCGGGGCCTCCTCCAGCTTGCGGATGATGTACTCGGTCGAGCCGACGAAGTCGGCCTTGGTCACGACCTCGTGGCGGCACTCGGGGTGCACGAGCACGTTCACCCCGGGGATGCGGGCCCGCACCTCGTCCACGCACGCGGCGGAGAAGCGCCCGTGGACCGAGCAGTGGCCCTTCCACAGGATCATCTTCGCGTTCTCCAGCTGCTCCCGGGTGAGGCCGCCGTTCGGGCGGTGCGGGTTGTAGACCACGCAGTCGTCCAGCGACAGCCCCATCTCCAGCACGGCCGTGTTGCGGCCCAGATGCTGGTCGGGCAGGAACAGCACCTTCTCGCCCTGCTCGAAGGCCCAGTCGAGGGCGCGCTTGGCGTTCGAGGAGGTGCACACGGCGCCGCCGTGCCGCCCGCAGAACGCCTTGATGTCCGCGCTGGAGTTCATGTACGTGATCGGCACCACCCGGTCGGCGATGCCGGCGTCCTCCAGGGCGTCCCAGCAGTCCTCGACCTGGGTGAAGGTCGCCATGTCGGCCATCGAGCAGCCCGCGGCCAGATCGGGGAGCACCACCTTCTGCGTGTCACCGGTCAGGATGTCGGCCGACTCCGCCATGAAGTGGACACCGCAGAACACGATGTACTCCGCCTCGGGCCGGGCGGCGGCCTCGCGGGCGAGCTTGAACGAGTCGCCGGTCACGTCGGCGAACTGGATGACCTCGTCACGCTGGTAGTGGTGACCGAGCACGAACAACCGGTCGCCGAGCCGCTCCTTGGCCACGCGGGCGCGCTCCACGAGGGTCGGATCGGACGCGGGAGGCAGCTCGCCCGGGCAGTCGACGCCGCGTTCGCTGTGCGGGTCGGTGCCCCGGCCGAGGACGAAAAGCGGAAGGCCGGTCTCTGTGATCGTCACGACCACACCCCCTCGGGGACTTATCGTCTAACTGACGACTAATCATTACACATCACATCGCCTGGTTCGTCGCACGGTTGCCCGTGAGGCACGTGGAATGTGTAGGGCTTCACGGGTGTTGGTAGCGTCTAGGTAGGACGTCGGAACCAATCGACCGCCCCGAAGGGCGGTTGGCGCAGACGCGGGAGTCAGCACATGACGGTTGAGAGCAGCGAGACCACGCAGCAGGGCCTGATCCTGACTGACGCGGCCGCCGCCAAGGTCAAGAGCCTGCTCGAGCAGCAGGGCGAGGAAGGGCTGCAGCTTCGGGTGGCCGTCCAGCCGGGTGGCTGTTCCGGGCTGCGTTACCAGCTCTTCTTCGACGACCGCTCGATGGACGGCGACGTGGTCTCCACCTTCGGCGGCGTGAACGTCGTCACCGACCGGATGAGCGCGCCGTACCTCGTCGGGGCCACGGTCGACTTCGTGGACACCATCGAGAAGCAGGGCTTCACCATCGACAACCCCAACGCCACGGGGTCGTGCGCGTGCGGCGACTCGTTCAACTGACGAGCGCGTCGTTCGACTGACGGCGAGCGCGCGCCCGGCGGCGCCGGGCTCGTGCCGCGATAGAGCGTGGGTCGAGCGCCCCGTACGGATGGCTCCGTACGGGGCGTCGTCATGTCCCGAGACGGTACGCTCAGTAGGTTCGGCGGGATCAACGTCCCCGCCCTGTCTCTTTGATGCTGACAACGAGGAGAATGACCCCGTGCGCATCGCCGTCACCGGCTCCATCGCCACCGACCACCTGATGACGTTCCCCGGCCGCTTCGGCGACCAGCTCATCGCCGAGCAGCTCGACCGGGTGTCGTTGTCGTTCCTCGTCGACGATCTGCAGATCCGCCGTGGCGGATGCGCGGCCAACATCGCGTTCGGCATGGGCTGCCTGGGACTCACCCCGGTCCTCGTCGGCGCCGTCGGCACCGACTTCGCCGACTACCGCTCCTGGCTGGAGCGCCACGGCGTCGACTGCGCCTCGGTGCACATCTCCGAGTTGCACCACACGGCGCGCTTCCTGTGCACCACGGACGAGGACCACAACCAGATCGCCTCGTTCTACACCGGTGCGATGGCCGAGGCGAGGGAGATCGAGCTGGGCCCGATCGCCGAGCGTCTCGGCGGGCTCGACCTCGTGCTGATCAGCCCCAACGACCCGGCGGCGATGCTGCGGCACACCGACGAGGCGCGCCGGCGGGGCATCCCGTTCGCCGCCGACCCGTCGCAGCAGCTCGCCCGCATGCCGGGGGAGGAGATCCGCCAGCTCGTGGAGGGCGCGGCGTACCTGTTCAGCAACGACTACGAGCTCGGGCTGATCGAGCAGAAGACCGGCTGGTCCGGCGAGGAGATCCTCGACCGGGTCGGCGTCCGGGTGACCACCCTCGGCCCCAAGGGCGCCAGGATCGACAGGAAGGGCGAGCCGTCGCTGCACATCTCGCCGGCTCCGGAGCTGGGCAAGGCCGACCCGACCGGCGTCGGCGACGCCTTCCGCGCCGGGTTCCTCGCGGGCCTCGCCTGGGGGCTGCCGCTGGAGCGCTGCGGCCAGATCGGCAACCTCACCGCCACCCACGTGCTCGAGCGGGTCGGCTGCCAGGAGTACGAGCTGAGCCAGCGCGTCTTCCTGGAGCGCTTCGCCGCGGCGTACGGCTCCGAGGCGGCCGACGAGGTGGGCGCGCACGCCCGCTGCCACTACGCCTGAGGACAGGCTCTCAGTAGTTGCGGCGCACGTGGATGGACCAGCCGCCCTGCGGCAGCTCGTAGCTCCCCACGTGCTCGTGTGACTTCAACCGGCACCAGGCCGGGACGTCGGTGAACGCGGCGGGGTCGTCGGCCAGCACGGCGACCACGCCGCCCGTCGCCACCTGGTTGATCCGCTCGGCCAGCATGATGATCGGGATCGGGCACTTGCGGCCCAGCGCGTCGATCGTCAGCGCGGGCGGCTCCGCCGGCTGGACCGGCCCGGCGGGCTCGGCCTGAGCCGCCTCGGGAGACCGCCGGGCGCCGCCCGTCCGTCTGCGCCACATCAGTGCACCCCCAAGCTCGACCGGATCCGCCGCACGATGTCCGGGAGCACCGCGAGGAAACGATCGATGTCGTCCTCGGACGCGCCACGGGGCAGCGATACCCGCACATTCCCATGCGTAAGCACGCCCATTGCCTCCAGAACGTGCGATGGACGAAGCGTACTCGCCGTGCACGAGCTGCCGGACGAGACGGCGAAACCGGCCTTGTCGAGCTCGGTCAGCAGCGCCTCGCCCTCGACGTACAGGCAGGAGAACGTCACGATGTGCGGCAGACGCAGGACCGGGTCGCCGACGACCTCCACGTCGGGCACCAGGCGGGGCACCTCGGCGCGGATCCGGTCGACCAGGGCGGACAGCCGCCGCCCCTCGGCCTCCGCCTCCTCGGCCCGGGCGCGCAGCGCCGCGGCGGCGGCCACGATCGCGGGCACGTTCTCGAACCCCGGCACGCGCCGCCGCTCCCGCTCGTCCTCGGGCAGGGGCGAGCGCCAGCGCACGCCCTTGCGCACCGCCAGCACGCCCACCCCGGCCGGGCCGCCCCACTTGTGCGCGCTCGCGGTGAGGACCGACCAGCCCTCGGGGACCGGCAGGCGGCCCGCCGACTGGGCGGCGTCGACCAGCAGCGGCACGCCCGCCTCCCGGCAGGCCCGCGCGGCCTCCTCCACCGGCTGGAGGGTCCCGACCTCGTGGTTGGCCGTCTGCAGGCACGCCAGGGCCGTGCCGGGCCGCGCGACGGCCTCGGCGAACGCGCCTTCGTCCACCCGGCCCGTGCGGCCCACGCCCACGATCTCCACCTCGCCGCCGGCGCGCTCGTGGACCTCGCCCGCGTGCAGGACGCTGGAGTGCTCGACGGCGCCCGCCACCAGGCGGGTCCCGGCCCGGCGGCGGCCGGCCAGCGTGCCGAGCACTCCCAGGTGGACGGCCTGCGTCCCCGACGAGGTGAACGACACCTCGTCGGGCCGGGCGCCGATCAGTTCGGCTACCTCTGCCCTCGCCCGCTCCAGTAACATCTGGGCGCGGCGCGCCGTGCCGTACAGGCGGGCGGGATCGGCCCAGCCGGCGTCGATCGCCGCCAGCAAGGCGTCACGGGCCGCGGGATGGAGAGGTTCGGTCGAAGCCGCGTCCAGGTAGGCCACAGTTAGGACATTAACGGGGGCTGCTCAGAGGGGCGGCGCCGGTCCGCGCTAATGTGTCCCCCAGCGTGAACTCAGGAAAGTAAAGGGCAGACCGGCCACAAGGTTGGTGCCGGTCTCACCCAAGGGTCAATTGGAAAAACCGCCCAGGAGAGGAACTCTTGGGCTTCATCTGTGGGGTAGGCGATCCGTGAGTCCGACCCGCCGTACGACACGGCGACCGTGGGCACGCCGCCGGTTGCCCGGAGCCGCCGCCCTGGCGCTGCTGGTGGCGTCCGGGACGGCGTGTAGCAACCAGGCGATCGATCAGTGGTCCCGTGGGGGCATGCCGGAAGGTGTCACCAAGCAGGCCGACATCGTCCAGACGCTCTGGAACGGGAGCTGGATCGCGGCTCTCGCCACCGGTGTGGTCGTCTGGGGACTGATCCTGTGGGCGTGCATCTTCCATCGTAAGAAGAAGAACAGCCCCGATCAGCTGCCTCCGCAGGTGCGCTACAACCTGCCGATCGAGATCCTCTACACGGTGGTCCCGGTCATCATGGTCGCGGTCTTCTTCTACTTCACGGCCCGCGACGAGACCGAGATCACGCGGATCACCAAGGCCGCCCCGGTCAAGGTCGCCGTCGAGGGCTACCAGTGGAGCTGGCGCTTCACGACCGAGTACCAGGGCCAGAAGGCCGTGGTCGCGGGCGTGCCGGTGGACCTCAGCAAGCAGAGCCCGGAGAACCCGCAGGGTCCGCAGCTCGTGCTGCCGGTCAACACCCAGGTGCAGTTCGACCTGCACTCGCCCGACGTCATCCACTCGTTCTGGGTGCCGGCGTTCCTGTTCAAGCAGGACGTCTTCCCGGGCAACGTGCACAACCACTTCCAGATCACGACGCTCAACAAGACGGGCGTCTTCGTCGGCCGATGCGCCGAGCTCTGCGGCACCGACCACAGCAAGATGCTGTTCTCCGTGAAGCTCGTGCCGCAGGCCGAATTCGACCAGTACATCAAGAGCCAGGCGGGGAGTGCGCAGTGACCGCCATCCAGGAACCGGCCGGCATCGTCGCCCGGCCGTACACCAAGGGCACGGTCATCGCCAAGTGGCTGTCCTCGACCGACCACAAGGTGATCGGGCACCTCTACCTGATCACGTCGTTCGTGTTCTTCCTCATCGGCGGCCTCATGGCGCTGGTGATGCGGGCCGAGCTCGCGCAGCCGGGGCTGCAGGTCGTGTCGAACGAGCAGTTCAACCAGCTGTTCACGATGCACGGCACGATCATGCTGCTCATGTTCGCGACGCCGCTGTTCGCCGGCTTCGCCAACGAGCTGATGCCGCTGCAGATCGGCGCCCCTGACGTGGCGTTCCCCCGGCTGAACATGGTGAGCTACTGGCTCTACCTGTTCGGCAGCACGATCGCCGTCTCCGGCTTCTTCACCCCGAACGGGTCCGCGTCGTTCGGCTGGACCGCGTACGCGCCGCTGTCCAACGCGGTGACCTCGCCGGGTCTCGGCAGCGACCTGTGGGTCATGGGCCTGGCGCTGTCCGGTCTCGGCACGATCCTCGGCGCGGTGAACTTCATCACCACGATCCTCACCATGCGCGCCCCCGGCATGACGATGTTCCGGATGCCGATCTTCACCTGGAACATCCTGCTGACCAGCATCCTCGTGCTGCTGGCCTTCCCGGTGCTGGCCGCCGCGCTGCTCGCCCTGGAGGCCGACCGCAAGCTGGGCGCGCACATCTTCGACTCGCCCACGGGCGGGGCGATGCTGTGGCAGCACCTGTTCTGGTTCTTCGGGCACCCCGAGGTCTACATCATCGCGCTGCCGTTCTTCGGCATCATCACCGAGATCCTTCCGGTCTTCAGCCGTAAGCCGATCTTCGGGTACATCGGCCTGGTCGGCGCGACCATCGCCATCGCGGGCCTGTCGGTCACCGTCTGGGCGCACCACATGTTCGTCACCGGACAGGTGCTGCTGCCGTTCTTCTCGTTCATGACGTTCCTCATCGCCGTGCCGACCGGTGTGAAGTTCTTCAACTGGATCGGCACCATGTGGCGGGGACACCTGTCGTTCGAGGCGCCGATGCTGTTCGCGGTCGGCTTCCTGGTGACCTTCCTGTTCGGCGGTCTGACCGGCGTCATCCTGGCGTCGCCCCCGCTGGACTTCCACATCAGCGACACCTACTTCGTCGTGGCCCACTTCCACTACGTGGTCTTCGGCACCGTGGTGTTCGCGATGTTCGCCGGGTTCTACTTCTGGTGGCCCAAGTTCACCGGCAAGATGCTGAACGACAAGATCGGCAAGCTCCACTTCTGGCTGCTGTTCTTCGGCTTCCACCTGACTTTCCTGGTGCAGCACTGGCTGGGCGTCATCGGCTTCCCCCGCCGCTACGCCGACTACTCGGCGGCCGACGGCTTCACCGACCTGAACATGGTCTCCTCGGCCGGCGCGCTCCTGCTGGGCCTGTCCACCCTGCCGTTCTTCTACAACGTCTGGGTGACGTGGCGTAAGGCTCCCAAGGTCACCGTGGACGACCCGTGGGGCTTCGGCGGCTCGCTCGAGTGGGCGACCTCCTGCCCGCCGCCGCGGCACAACTTCCTGTCGCTGCCGCGGATCCGGTCCGAGCGCCCGGCGTTCGACCTCAAGTACCCGCACATCACCGCCAAGCCGGAGCTGGTGGAGGAGTCCCGATGAAGATCCAGGGATGGATGTTCCTGCTCTGCGGCATCTTCTTCGCCGCCGCGGACGTGGTCTACTGGTTCTGGTCCAAGGAGCCGACCGGCACCACCGCCATGGCGATCTCCGTCGGCCTGGCCCTCATGATCGGTTACTACCTGCTGTTCACGGCGCGCCGCATCGGCGACCAGCCGGAGGACAACAAGGAGGCCGAGATCAGCGACGGCGCGGGCGAGATCGGCTTCTACAGCCCGCACAGCTGGTGGCCGCTGTTCGTGTGCCTGTCGGCCGCGCTCACGTTCTTCGGCTTCGCGGTCGGCTGGTGGCTGTTCTTCATCGGCCTGTTCTGCACGGTCATGAGCATGATCGGGTTCGTGTTCCAGTACTACCGGGGCAACTTCTCGCACTGAGTGCGTGAACCCCGCTGGGCGGCCGGTCGGCGATCTCGCCGACCGGCCGTTCGCGTTCTTTGCCGGCACGCGGTCCCCTGACTGCCCGAACGGTACGCCACCAGGGAATAACCCCCGGAAAGCGACGCTAGGGGGACGGACGTGCGTGCTGGTGCGGGGGCGCTGGCCCTTCTCGTGATGGTTGCCGGGTGTTCCACGTCAAGCGGGCGGGACGAGGATCGAGGCTCCGGGACGGCGATCAGCATCAGCCCGATCGACGGCGCCGCCGACCTGCCGCCCGAGCTTCCGATCCTGATCGGCGCGGCGGGCGGCAAGCTCACCCACGTGGCCGTACAGGCCGCGGGACGGCCCGTGGCGGGCGTCTTCAGCCCCGACCGCACCCAGTGGCGCAGCGAGCGTCCCATGGCCCCGGGGACGGCCTACAGCGTCGAGGCGACGGCCGCGGGCCCCGGCGGGTCGGCCACCAGGACCGTGCGCTTCGCCACGAAACAGGCCGCCAAGACCTTCGGCATCTCCACCCTGCTGCCCAACAAGCAGGACACCGGCCTGACGGTCGGCGTCGGCATGCCGATCATCATCACCTTCGACAAGCCGGTCACCGACCGCGTGTCCGTCGAGCGCAACCTGATCGTGCAGGCGTCCAAGCCCATCGACGGCGCCTGGCACTGGCTCGACGACAAGAACGTGGTCTTCCGCCCGGAGAAGTACTGGCCGACGTACACGAAGGTCCGCGTCACCGCGCGCCTGGCCGGCATCAGGGGCGGCGAGGGCATGTATGGCAAGCAGGACTACGTAAGGGACTTCGAGGTCGGCCGCTCGCAGATCAGCGTCGCCAACACCCAGACCCACTACATGAAGATCGAGCGGGACGGCAAGCAGATCAAGAACATGCCGATCAGCGCGGGCATGGGCGGCGTGATGCGCCACCACACCACCAGCGGCATCCACGTGGCGATGTCCAGGGAGGACGTCACGGTCATGACCTCGCCGGACGCCGGCCCGGGCCAGGCCGGCTACTACCAGACCACCGTCTACAACACCGTGCGCATCTCCAACAGCGGTGAGTACGTCCACTCGGCGCCCTGGTCGGTGGGCGACCAGGGCAACTCCAACGTGAGCCACGGCTGCGTGAACGTCAGCCCGGAGAACGGCAAGTGGTTCAAGGAGAACACCCTGATCGGCGACCCGATCATCGTGACCGGAACGCCGCGCAAGCTGGAGGCCACCAACGGCTGGAGCTACTGGCAGGACTCCTGGCCGGAATGGCTCAAGCGGAGCCGCCTGCGCGCGGCTCCCGCCGAGGCCCTCTGAGCGGCTTTCCGCCACCGCGTGGGGCGCTGCGTGTCTCGTGGCGGCGGAAGACCGCCCAGCACACCGCCAGGGCCGCCGCGAACGCCGGCAGCCAGGCCAGACGGGCGGCGATCCAGCCGGGATCGCCGGCGACGGTGTGCAGGCCGGGCAGCGCCCCGCCCGCGGCCTCGGCAGGCCACAGGGCTCACCGAGCGGGGGGGGGGGCCGAGGTGCTGACCCTCGTCGGGCGCGACCTGTCCAACGCGGAGATCGCCGCCGAGCTGTTCGTCAGCGCCGCCACCGTCAAGACGTACGTGACGCGGCTGCTCGCCAAGCTCGGCGCCCGTGACCGGGTGCGGCTGGTCCTCATCGTCTACGAGACGGGCCTCGTGTCACCGACCGGCTGAGCGGGAGAGCGCCCCGATGAGCGAGGCGGGGAACACGGTGGATGTGAGCGCCCCGATGAGCGAGGCGGGAAACACAGCGGCCCGGCCGGGGGAGTGGTTCCCCCCTGCCGGGCCGCTTCGTGCCGGTCGGTCAGGTGCCCGTCAGTGGAGCTCCTTGCGGTCGCCGGCGCCGACGCCCGCGTGCTCCTCTTCGTGGGCCTCCTCGTGGTGGCCGTCGGTCAGCGGGACCCGGTCGGTTCCGTACGCCTGGCTCATCTTGGCCCGGAGCCGGCCGATCGCGCTGCGGGCGCCCTTGGGCGGGATGCCCTCGCCGTCCTCGGCGCTCTCGAGAACCGGGATCTCCTTCTTGCCGCGGATGTGCTCGGCGATGTCCTCCGCCGGCGGCGTGTGGACCTCGATGTACTGGCCGTTCGGCAGCCGCTTGATGACGCCGGACTCCACGCCGTGGGACAGCACCTCGGCGTCCTTGCGCTGGAGGCCGATGCACATCCGGTAGGTGACCCAGTACGCGATGGCCGGGCCGACGAAGATGGCGATCCGCCCGAACCAGGTCGTCGTGTACAGGTCGACGTGGAAGTTCGCCGAGAGTTCGTCGTTGGCGCCCAGCAGCCACAGGATGCCGTAGAACGTCATGCCCGAGATGCCGATCGCGGTGCGGTGCGGGTTGTTGCGCGGCCGGTCGGCGACGTGGTGCTCGCGGCGGTCGCCCGTGACCCACTGCTCCAGGAACGGATACAGCGCCAGGCCCGTCATGACGAGGCCCAGCGGCACCAGCGCCGGGATCAGCACGCTGAAGGTCACCGTGTGGTCGAGGAAGTTGATCTCCCACGACGGCATGAGACGGAGCGCGCCCTCCAGGAAGCCCATGTACCAGTCGGGCTGGGAGCCGGCCGAGATGTCCGCCGGCGTGTACGGCCCGAACAGCCAGATCGGGTTGATCTGGGCGAACGTGCCGAGCAGCGCGATGACGCCGAACGTGAACAGGAAGAACGCGCCCGACTTGATCATGAAGGCCGGGTAGAACGGGGCGCCCACCACGTTCTTGTCGGTCCTGTTCTTGCCCGGCATCTGCGTGTGCTTCTGCACCCACATGAGGATCATGTGGGCCGAGACGAGCGCGAGCAGGATGCCCGGGATCAGCAGGATGTGGATCGAGTAGAACCGCGAGATGACGTCGTGGCCCGGGTACTCGCCGCCGAACAGGAAGAACGAGACGTAGGTGCCCACGATCGGGATCGACTGGGCGACGCCCTGGGTGATCCGCAGACCCGCGCCGGAGAGCAGGTCGTCGGGGAGCGAGTATCCGGTGAGGCCCTCGAGAAGCGCCAGCGAGAGCAGGAGGATGCCGATGATCCAGTTGAGCTCGCGCGGCTTGCGGTATGCCCCGGTGAAGAAGATCCGGAGCATGTGCACAGTCATGCCGCCCACGAACAGCAGCGCCGACCAGTGGTGGATCTGCCGCATCAGCAGACCGCCACGGACGTCGAAGCTGATGTGCAGCGCCGAGGCGTAGGCCTCCGACATCTTCACGCCGTACAGCGGGGCGTAGTTGCCCGTGTACGTGACCTCGCCCATGCCCGGCTTGAACCAGAACGTCAGGAACGTACCGGTCAGCAGCAGGATGATGAACGAGTAGAGCGCGATCTCCCCCAGGAGGAACGACCAGTGGTCGGGGAAGATCTTCCTCAGGTTGCGCTTGAGGAAGTTCCCCGCGCCGATGCGGTCGTCGATGAACGTCGACGGGCCTGCGATGGCCTTCGGGGGAGCGTTCATGATGCGTTCTCCCTAGCTTCGGCTTCGGCGTCGCCACGCTCCCAGAAGCTGGGACCGACGGGGACCTTGAAGTCCGACTTCGCGACGAGGTAGCCCTCCTCGTCGATTCCGATGGGGAGCTGCGGCAGCGGCCGGGCGGCGGGGCCGAAGACGACCCTCGCTCCGTCCGCCGCGTCGAAGGTCGACTGGTGGCACGGGCAGAGGATGTGGTGCGTCGTCTGCTCGTAGAGAGCCGCCGGGCAGCCCACGTGGGTGCAGATCTTGGAGTAGGCGACGATGCCGTCGTGCGTCCAGTTGAGGTTCGTGCCGGACTTGAGCTCCTCCGGACGGAACTTCAGCAGGATCAGCGTCGCCTTGGCCAGCGCGTTCAGGTCCTCCTCGTAGCCCTCGGGAACCACGGAGAGGATGCCGCCGGGAGAGTTGAAGTCGGCCGCGCGGATCGGCTGGCCGGAGCCCTCGACCACGAGGCGGCGCGGCTTGCCGTCCTTGGTGGGCTCGCCCCAGACGGTGTGCCTGAGCGCGGTCCCCGGCAGCGGGCCGAGGTCCTTCAGCAGCACCAGCGGGGCGAGGCCCAGCGGAGCGGCGGCCAGCAGCAGCGTGCGGCGCAGCAGCCTGTGCTTGACGAACCCGCTCTCTTCGGCGCCCTGGAGGAAGGTCTCCTTGACGTACTCGCGCGTTTCGTCGTCGGAGCGCATCTCGTGGCGCTCCTGGACGAGGTTGTACTTCGGCATGATCTGCCGCACCCAGACCGTGAGGCCCGCGGCCAGCGCCAGCAGGGCCAGGGCCAGGGTGCCGCCGAGTGCGAGGTTCGACGTGGCCGTCTTGTTGATCGAACCGACCTGGAAGATCACGTACGAGGCGATGAAGCCGGCCCCGGCCAGGAAGGTGATCAGGAACAGCAGCGCGACGAGGCGCTCGGCCTTGCGGGCCTTGACGGGGTCCGGCGGGATCACGCCGGGAACGCCCTCGGGCGCGTGGATCGGGTCGCTGTCGACGATCGGCGCGTCTGCGGGCGGCGTGCCGAGGACGCGCGTCCGCACGCGGCCGCTCTCGGGGTACTCGTTCTGCTCTGTCATGCCGCCCGTCGCTTCTTCGCTGTGATCCAGATGGAGGCCAGGATCAGGAGGCTGAGACCCACGACCCACGCTACAAGACCCTCGGTGACGGGGCCGATACGGCCCAGACCCGAACCGCCCGGGTCGACCTGCGACCGCACGTGGGTGATGTACGCGATCATGTCGCGCTTCTGCTCCGGCGTGATCGTCGAGTCGTTGAACACCGGCATCGCCTGCGGGCCGGTGGCCATCGCCTCGTAGATCTGCGTCGGCGTCGCCGGGTTCAGCGGCGGCGCGTACTTGCCGTAGGTCAGCGCTCCGCCGGCGCCCACGAAGTTGTGGCACTGGATGCAGTTGGCGCGGAAGAGTTCGCCGCCCTTGGCCGGGTCACCCTTGGCCGGGTCGACCTGCTCGGCGCTGGGCACCGTCGGGCCGCCGCCCAGTGACTGGACGTACGCCGAGAGCTGGTCGACGGCCTCGTCGGTCGCCCACTCCGCGCGCGGCTTGCGCGGGGCCTGCGGGCCCGCGTCGGCGGCGGGCATGCGGCCGCTGCTCACCTGGAAGTTCACGGCGGCGGCTCCGACGCCGATGAGCGTCGGAGCCTTCTTGGTGCCCTCGGCGTTCATGCCGTGGCAGCTCGCGCAGTGCGCCACGAAGAGGCTCTTGCCCTGCGCCACGTCGTCGGCCTTGCCGGACGCGATCGCGGCGTCCGCGGTGCTGCCGTTCGGCGCCGCGAGCGCGTAGCCGCCGCCGAGCAGGCCCAGCGCGAGCGCCAGGACGGCGACTCGCGCGAGGGGATGGCGCCGTCGGGCGGTGATGGAGTTCACCGAAATCCCCGTTCCGATCATTTGATGATGTAGATGGTCGCGAAAAGGCCGATCCAGACCACGTCGACGAAGTGCCAGTAGTAGGACACGACGATCGCGCTGGTCTGCTGCTCATACGTCAAGCGCTTCGCGGCGTACGTACGTCCCAGGATGAACAGGAACGCGATCAGACCACCCGTCACGTGCAAGCCATGGAAGCCCGTGGTCAGGTAGAACACCGAGTCGTACGGGGAGTGCGAGAGGATGTGCCCCTCCTCCGCCAGGTGCCCGTACTCCCAGAGCTGTCCGCCCACGAAGAACGCACCCATCAGGAAGCTTACGACATACCAGAATCGCAGCTTCTTGACCTGGCCTTTCTCGACGGCCCACACGCCCAGCTGGCACGTGACGCTCGAAAGGACCAGGACGGTCGTGTTGAAGGTCGCGAACGGGACGTTGAGGTCCGCCTCGGGCCAGTGCGTGCCCTGCCCCAGGCTGACCGACCGGATGGTGAAGTACATCGCGAACAGCGCCGCGAAGAACATGAGCTCAGAGGACAACCACACGATGGTCCCGACCTGAACCAGGTTCGGCCGGCTGGACCCGTGCGGTCTCGTCGTCGTAGTAATTGCGGATGCTGTCGCCACGCCCAGCATTATTGCGGCTCCCCAGGTCGGGTCGCCCCACGACCCCCCGCTAGGGTCCATACGCGCCTACGAAACGGGCATGTCATAGCAATTGCCCCGGGGCTGCGAGCCGTGCAGCCGCGCCGGTAGCATCACGATGACCATACCCCGCGATTCGACAGTGAGCGTGAAATGAGGGTTCTCGTCTACAGCGACGACGCAGGCACCCGCGAGAAGGTGCGGCTGGCCATCGGGCGGCGCCCCGCCGCAGACGTGCCCCTCGTCGAGATCGTCGAGTGCGCGACCCAGCCGGCCGTGATCAAGCACCTCGACTCCGGCGACATCGACGTGGCCGTCCTCGACGGCGAGGCCCAGCCGGCCGGCGGAATGGGGGTCAGCCGGCAGGCCAAGGACGAGGTGCACAACTGCCCGCCGATCCTGCTGCTCATCGCCCGCAGGGACGACCGGTGGCTGGCCAACTGGTCTCGCGCCGACGCGGTCGTCGCGCAGCCCATCGACCCCGTCGTCCTCGCCGAGGCCGTGGCCGACCTCATGCGGCGCCGCCTCAGCCTCACCCGGGCACACTGATCCGGGCACACTGATCCGGGCACATCGTCTCCGGGCCCTGGAACCCCGGGCGCCGGCACCGGGCGCGCACTGACGCCGGGCGCCGTCGCCCCCGGTCCGGGGGCCCACGTGTCACGCACCGGCCCGCCCGGGCCGGGGCACACGCGGTACCTGACTCACCGGGACCCGGTCGTCACCGGGCCGTGGCTTCACCCGGGCACGCCGACGCCGCCCAGTCGCACCTGACCGCCGACCCGACCCCACATCGAATCCCGCGGAGCCCACCATGGACACGCGCACCACCTGGCCCTCCACGCTGAACGCCCTGCTCGCGGGTGAGAACCTGACGGCCGACGAGACGGCCTGGGTGATGGGGGAGATCATGTCGGGGTCGGCCACCCCGGCGCAGATCGCCGCCTTCGCCGTCGCCCTGCGGGCCAAGGGCGAGACCGTCGCCGAGGTGACGGGCCTCGTCCGCACCATGTTCGAGCGCGCGACCCCGCTCGCGGTCGAGGGGCCGGTGGTCGACATCGTCGGCACCGGCGGCGACCGGGCGCACACCGTCAACGTCTCGACGATGGCCGCGATCGTCGCGGCGGCGGCCGGCGCCCGGGTCGTCAAGCACGGCAACCGGGCCGCCTCCTCGCTGTGCGGCGCGGCCGACGTGCTCGAGCACCTGGGCGTCGCCCTCGACCTGTCGCCGGAGACCACCGCCAGGGTCGCGGTGGAGGCCGGCATCGCCTTCTGCTTCGCGCCCGTCTACCACCCCGCGCTGCGCTTCACCGGCCCGCCACGCAAGGAGATCGGCGTGCCGACGGTGTTCAACTTCCTCGGGCCGCTCGCCAACCCCGCCCGCCCCGCCGCCCAGGCAATCGGCGTGTTCGACGCGCGCATGCTGCCGGTCATGGCCGGGGTCTTCGCCGAGCGCGGCGTGTCGGCGCTGGTCTTCCGGGGCGACGACGGCCTGGACGAACTGTCCACCGCGGCCCCGTCGACGGTCTTCGTCGTCCGGGACGGCACCGCGACCCAGACGACGATCGACCCGGCGGACCTCGGCATTCCCCGCTCCCAGCCGGGCGACCTACGCGGCGGCGACGTCGAGTTCAACGCGGCGGCGGTGCGCGACCTGCTGCGCGGCAAGACGGGGCCGGTGCGCGACGCGGTGCTGCTGAACGCGGCGGCCGGCCTGGTCGCCTACGACGGCCCGGGCGACGACCTGGCGGGCGACCTGCGCACGGCGTACGCCCGCGCGACCGAGGCGGTCGACTCGGGCAGGGCCGCGCAGACCCTGGAGCGCTGGGTCGAGATCAGCCGCGCGCTCGGCGGTAAGGCCTGATCGCGCTCCTGATCCGGATCGCCTCCACCGCTGGAGGGATCAGGCGTCCGCCTTGATGGGGACGTGCCGGGTTCGGCCTGAGCCGTACCGTTCCCGCCATGATGCGCCTGTTCGCCCTTCGCGTCATCCACCGATGGGCCGCCTTGGCCCGCGGCGGGATGGCCGTACTCGCCGCCGGCCTGCGCGGCGCGCTCTCGGCCGGTTCTCACCCCGGCGGGGTCTCCCCGGGACGGGACCGCGGCAGGGGCGGCCGGCAGGTCCGGGCGGAGGGCGGGAACGGCGCGCGGCCCGGGCGTCCCGTTCACCCCGGCGCCGAGGACGACGTCGTCTGGGAACGCCTGCGGATCGCCTCGGAGCTGCACGACCTGGTGGCCCACGACCTGAGCGTGATGACGCTGGGCGTGGGAGCGGGCCGGGTGATCATGGACAAGGACCCGGAACGGGCGCGGCAGACCTTCCGCGAGGCCGAGGAGTCGGGCCGCAGAGTCCTGTCCGACCTGCGCCGGATGATGGGTCTGCTGCGCATGGACGGGCAGCGCCGCGGTCCCCAGCCGGGCCTGGGCGACCTGCCCGGGCTGTTAGACGACTTCCGCGCGAGCGGGCTCGCCGTCTCGTTCACCGAGGTCGGCGCCCGGGGGAGCGGCCCCACGCTGGAGCTGTCGGCATACCGCATCGTGGAGGAGGCGCTGGGCAACGCCCTGTGGTACGGCATGGCCCGCACGGCGACGGTCACGCTGCGGTGGCTGCCCGCCGTCGTCGAGGTCGTCGTCCACGACGACGGGCTGCCCCGCGACCGGCTCGTCGGCACCTGGGAGCGCGCGGCGCTGTTCGGCGGCTCGGTCGCCGCGCACCCGCTTCCCGGCGGGTTCGAGGTCCGCGTCCGGCTGCTGCGTCCGGCCTGATCCGCCGCGTTCCGCCCTGCCCGGCCGGGCGGGATCAGTCCGCGTCGGCGAGGCCGATGGAGAAGGCCGCCTCCAGGTCGTGGCGGGAGTAGGTGCGGAAGGCGATGTGCGTCTCGGTGTGGCGCACGCCGGGCACCTTGTTGACGCGGCCGGGCACGACCTCGGCCACCTCGTCGTAGCGGCCGACCCTGACCATGGCCAGCAGGTCGAACTCGCCGGTGATCGAGTACACCTCGCTGACGCCCTCGATCTCGGCGATGGCCTCGGCGACCTCGGGGATCCTGTCGACGTCCGCCTTGATGTGGACGATCGCGGTGACCATTCGCGTCTCTCCTGCTGTCTCGCGGCTCGGGTCTGTCGCCCCCGACCTTAGTGCCACTCCCGCCGCGTCACCGCAGGGGCCGTCCCTCACGGCGGTCGCCGCGCTGGTGCCGGTAGGCGCGCTCGATGCGCTCGATCAGCCGCCCCGCGCCGTACGCGGGAAGGCTCCAGGTGCCGTCGACCTGGACGAGGCGCACGCCGGGGGAGTCGAGCCAGCGCAGCAGGCACTCGGTCTCCTCGGCGCTGGCGGCCGGGGTGGGGCCGGGACCGGGCAGGACCGTCTCGGCCGTGGCGACCAGCGCGTCCACGTACGGCGTGGGGTGGGCGCCCCGGGGCATCACGCCGGCCGCGGCGAGCCTGCCGTGCCGGATGACGTGGATGTCCCAGCCCCCGTCGAAGGCCGGGCTGGCCGCGACCATCTGCGGGATGGCGGTCAGCGAACGCAGGCGCTGCATGCGCGCGGCGGTCCTGACGTAGGCCGCGAGCCGGTCCCGGTCGACGGCCGCCTCCTCGTAGCGCTGCTCGGCCGACAGGCGGCTCATGCGCGCCTCCATCGCCGAGAAGACCGCCTCCGCGTCGAGCTCCATCGCGTGCCGGGCGCGGCGGACGTGGCGGGCGTAGCTCTCCTCGCTCTCGCGGCCCTCGCAGGGCGCGCCGCAGCGGCCGATCTCGGCGAGCGCGCAGGCGGGGCGCCGCACGCGGGCCGACAGCCGCTCGGTGCACTGGCGCAGGGGCAGCGCCTCGTGCATGGCGGTCCGCGCGTCGTCGGCGGTGCGGCTGCTGCCGAACGGGCCGAGGTAGGCCGCGCCGTCGTCCTTCACCTCGCGCACGACGCTGAGCCGGGGGAACGCCTCGTCGGTCAGCTTGAGCCAGACCACCCGCTCGGGGAAGCGGGACCGTCTGTTGTAGCGCGGCTTGGTCGCCCCGATCATCCGCAACTCGCGGATCTCCGCCTCCAGCGCGGTGGCGCAGACGATCGTCCTGACCCGCTCGGCGATGCCGACCATCTCGCGGATGCGCGAGCGGGTCTCGCTCGCGGTGAAGTAGCTGCGCACGCGGTTGCGCAGGTTGGAGCTCTTCCCGATGTAGAGCGCCTCGCCCTTGGCGTCCTCGAAGATGTAGACGCCGGGCCTGCCGGGCACCCCGTCGGCGAGGTGGCGTTTGCGCTGCTGCTCCGGGGTGGGGGCGCGCACGAAGCCGCGCAGGTCTTCCAGCGTGTGCACGCCGAGCGATCCGACCCGCGCGATGAGGCCGTGCAGCACGTCGACCGTGGCCTTCGCGTCGGCCAGCGCCCGGTGGCAGGGCTCGGTGGAACTGCGGAAGACCCGCGCGAGGGTGGCCAGCTTGCAGTTGGGGGTCTCGTCGCGGGTCAGCACGCGGCGCGCGAGGTCGGCCGTGTCCACCACCGGGTTGGCCGGGGGCGGGTAGCCGTTGACCTGGCACGCCGCCTTCAGGAACGACATGTCGAACGGCGCGTTGTGCGCCACGAGCGCCGCCCCGGCGATGAACTCCAGGAAGCTCGGCAGCACCTCGGAGAACTTCGGCGCGGCCACGACCATCGCGTCGGTGATGCCGGTCAGCACGGAGATGAACGGCGGGATCGGGCCGCCGGGGTCGACCAGCGTGGCGAACTCGCCGATCACCTCGCCGCCGCGCACCTTCACCGCGCCGATCTCCGTGATGGCGTGCTCCGCGGCCGACCCGCCGGTGGTCTCCAGGTCGAAGACGACGAACGTCACCTCCCGCAGGGGAGTGCCGAGCTCGTCCAGCGTGCCCTGTACCGCATCCACGCCCATGACCATAGAAGTCCCGACCGACAATTGCCGCCCCCGCCCCAGGCGGAGGCAAAGCGACGGTCAGGCGGGCGGCTACGCGGAGGACGCTCCGGCGCGCCACTCGCGGGCCAGCATCGCGTAGACCAGCTCGTCGCTCCACGCGCCGGCGAAGAACTCGTTCTCCACCAGGCGGGCCTCCAGGCGCATGCCGAGCCGCTCCATGAGGCGGGCGGAGGGGGTGTTGCGCGCGTCGCAGCCGCCGTGGATCCGGTGCAGCCCGAGCCCCTCGAACCCGATGCGCAGGATCTCGCGGGCCGCCTCGGTGGCCAGGCCGCGGCCCTGGTGAGCCGGGTTGAAGACGAAGCCGATCTCGCCCTGGCGGTGCTCGCGGCTGCGCAGGAACAGCGTGAGGTCCCCGATCACGGGCCCGCCGCCGGCCAGCGCGGCGGCCACGCTGAGCACGTCGCCGTCCTCCCCGAGCGACGCGCAGGCGATCTTCCGGTCGAGCGCGGCCTTCGTCTCCTCCCGCGTACGGGCGTCCCAGTAGAGGTATCTGGCGACCTCCGGCAGGGAGTGGAAGGCGTGCAGGTCGTCGAGGTCGGCCTCGGTGAAGGGGCGCAGGACCAGCCGGGGGGTCGTGATCGGGTACGGCGGGGTGAACACGTCGCCAAGCGTAGGGACAGGGCCCGGGCGCCCGCCAACGGGTTGTGCCTCGCCCGGCCCCGCCGGCGCGGGGCACGGTCACAGATCTTGAACGCGGCATGGACACGGTGCGACGGCCGTACCCTTGAAAGAAGACAAGAACAAGGGAGTGTCTCGCAGATCTTGCCGTGTGAGGGCGGTCCGGTGGGCGCGCCGCGAGGCCAGGGCCTCGCGGACGGCGGGCATCGGGGACGTTCTCGCACTCGGGGGCGACAGCACCGCGAGGCGCCGCCGGGGCGACCGCAGTGGGCAGAAGATCTGTAGGACACGACCGAGGAGCGACGAGATGAGTTCAGCCGGAGAAGGCCTGTCTCGTCCGTTGCCCGAGCAGGTCCGCTTACACGTGGTGGAGGTCGCGGCGCAGGTGCTGGGCACGATGCCCGCCGCGGCCGTGCCGCCGCCGTTGCGCAACATCGCCAGATTCGACCCGCGCAAGCGCGCCCGTCTGGGCAGCGCGCCGATCGCGGCCCAGCTGGAGAACGACAAGGAGTTCCGCGAGCGGGTGGCCGAGACGGTGGAGACCGCCTGGCCCGAGCTGGTGGCGAGCCTGGCCGAGGGCACGGTGCCCCCCGCGGCCGAGCCGGTGCTGGTCGCGGCGGCGGCGTACCTCACCCGCCCGCCCGGCTGGCCCGACCTGGTCGAGCAGGCGCGGACCGACCTGGAGCAGGCCGCCGCCGCGGGCACCCAGCGGGAACAGGCGGAGACGCGGCTGCGTGAGCAGCTCGCGGCCCAGCGTGCCTCCGCCAAGGAGGAGATCGACCGGGTGCGCGAGCAGCTCAAGGCGGCCCGGGCGGAGAACTCCGACCTGCGGCGCAAGCTGCACGACGCCCGCGAGCGGGTCAGGGCCGCCGAGGCCAGGGCGGCCGAGCTGGAGGCGGAGACGGCCGAGGCGCGGGCCAGTGCCGCGAACGCCAACGGCGCCGCCGAGACCGAGTTGCGCCGGCTCAGGGAGCGCCTGGCGGACGCCGAGCGCCAGCTGGAGGCCAGCCGCAGGGCCGCCCGCGAGGGCCGCAGCATCGAGGACGCCCGGGTGCGGGTGCTGCTGGACACCCTCCAGGACGCCGCCGCCGGGCTGCGCAAGGAGCTCGGCCTGCCCACGACGATCAGCAGGCCGGCCGACTACGTGAACGCGGTGCTGCCGGGCGAGCCGGGAGTGACGGCCGTGCCCGCGCGGGCGCTGGCCAACGACGATCCCCAGCTCCTCGACCAGCTCCTGGCCATCCCCCATCTGCATCTGATCGTCGACGGCTACAACGTGACCAAGACCGGTTACCCGTCGCTGACCCTCGCCGACCAGCGGGCCCGGTTGCTGACCGGGCTCGGCGGGCTCGCCGTGCAGACGCGGGCGGAGGTGACGTGCGTGTTCGACGGCGCCGAGCTGAACGGGCCCGTCCAGGTGTCCGCGCCGCGCGGGGTGCGGGTGAGGTTCAGCGCGCCCGGGGAGATCGCCGACGACCTCATCCGCACGCTGGTGCGGTCCGAGCCGCCGGGCCGGGCCATCGCCGTGGTCTCCTCCGACCGGGAGGTGGCCGAGTCGGTGCGCCGCATGGGCGCCCGGCCGGTGCCCTCGCTCCTGTTGCTGCGCCGTCTCGGCCGCGGCTGAAGCGCCGTACGCGCGCTCCGGACCGGCGTCGTCACGGGGAGTGATGACTGCCGCGAATACCTGCGAATAGGTTGAAGCTTCAAGATCGCCTAGATAGAGTCGCGCCGCAGGTTTCGTTGATCTAAAGGGGGCCTCAGTGCGAGGGCGTGTGCCGGTGGCCGCCGGTCTGGCCGCCGTGGTCCTGCTGACGCCGGTGACGGGCGCGCAGGCGGATCCGAAGCCCACAGTCGCGCAGGCCAAGGCGAAGCTGAGCAAGCTCAACGAGCAGGCCGACAAGCTCGTGGACCGCTACAACGCGGCCAACGAGAAGTGGAAGAAGGCGAGGCAGAAGTACCTCGCGATCAACGACGACTACAAGAAGCAGAACGTCCGGGTCGAGGCGCTGCGCTCCGGGCTGGTCTCGATGGCCGTCAGCAGCTACCAGGTCGGCGAGATGGGGTCGTGGGGCGGCGTCTTCTACAGCTCCAACCCCGATGCCATGCTCAGCGGCCTCGCCACGCTCAACCACATGTCGGCCGAGCGGGCCGGGCGGCTCAGGGAGTACGAGGGCGCCATCAAGGACCTCAAGGACCGCCGTGACCAGAGCAAGGCGGTCTACAAGGAGGCCGCGGACGTCAGGGGCGAGCTCGCCGACGAGAAGGACAAGGTCGACAAGCTCGTCCGGGAGCAGATGAAGCTGCTGCGCTCGCTCGGGACGTTCAACCCCGGCAACCCCAACAGTCCCGGCGTCGTCTACACCGGGCCGGCGTCCGGCAACGCGCTGTCGGCCCTCCAGTTCGCCTACAAGCAGGTCGGCAAGCCCTACCGTTACGGGGGCACAGGACCGGACTCCTGGGACTGCTCGGGGCTCGTGCAGGCCGCCTGGGCGGCGGCGGGCGTGACACTGCCCCGGACCAGCTACGAACAGTGGGCCTGGGGTGCGAGCCGCAGGGTCTCGCTGGACGAGCTCCAGCCGGGCGACCTGCTCTGGCACGCCGGATACGGGCACGTCGGCATCTACGCCGGCGACGGCAAGGTCGTCCACGCCCCGCAGACCGGCGATGTTGTGAAGATTGTCACACTCGCGGAGTATCACGCCATCGGAGCTGTGCGTCCCTGAGGGCCCGATCCTCTCTGTGATCTCTGTGCCTTTTGTGGCTCATGTGACCCGATTTGGCCGCTGTTGCCGAGATTGTGAGCAGAGTCACATTTATCCGTTTGTGGGGCGGGTAAGCTGCGCTTTCTTCGCCGCGGCCTTCGTTATCCGATCTTTATCCGGCGGGAGGGCTTTGCCGAACGCGGCGGGTCCTCGGTAGCTTCTGGGCCGCGGCGAGTACGCCTCGCCGCGGCGCACCCGGTCCGGCCGGCCGGGTCGCGCAGTCATCCACCGTCATCGGCGTCCTCCATCACCCTCCCCTTAGCGGGATCCCCCGGCGCCGGTGGCCTGCCGAGTCCGTGCAGTCAGGAGGCACGGAGCCGGGGAACCATCGACCTTCACGCGAAGGTCCGGGGTGAATCGGCGCATCGCGCGCCGTAGGGCGACTTCCCCGCCCGAACCCGTCAGCTAACCCGGTAGGCGTGAGCGGAAGACCCGAGGAGAGATCCTGTCTACCACCCCCGCTAGTCTGTCCCGTCTTGCCCGAATTGCCCTTGGTGGTGCCGCTTTGACGGCATCCGTAGGGGTCGCCGGAGCACATCCGGCGGCGGCCGACACGGTGACGGTCACGGTCGTCAAGACGGCCACAGCGACGAAGTCGGGCACGAAGACGGGCGCCGCGAAGAGCGCGGACGCCGCCGCCCGCAAGGCCGCCGCGAAGAAGCGGCAGACCAAGAAGCACTCCGCCAAGCGGAAGATCGGCAGGGCCTCGCTGCAGCGAACCAAGGCCCAGCGCGCGGTGAAGGTCGCGGAGAAGCAGATCGGCGACCCCTACCGCTACGGAGCGACGGGACCGGGCGCGTTCGACTGCTCGGGCCTGGTCCAGTACGCCTGGCGTAAGGCGGGCGTACGGCTGCCGCGCACGACGTGGTCCATCCGCGGCGCGGTCAGGAAGAAGGTGTCCTGGGGTCACTTCGAGCCCGGTGACCTGATCTTCACCAGCGGAGGCGGCCACGTCGGCATGTACGTCGGGCACGGCAAGATGATCCACGCTCCGCACACCGGCACGCGGGTGCGGATCGACAAGCTGGACGCCTACCGGAGGAGCACCTTCGTGGGTGCCGTCCGTCCGGGCGTCTGACGGGCACCGGTCACCAGCCCCCTCGACCGGCGCCGTCCCTACGGCCCCGTCCACCTCGCCGAGGTGGACGGGGCCGTGGCACGTGCTGGTTACCATGCACGGCTTACCATGCACGGCGTGACTGCCACGAGCGGCGTGCCCGCGGGCGTGCCGGGCGCGCGCGCCGAGGCCGAGCGGCGCCGGCCCGAAGTTCCGCCTCACGGGGTCCGTCCCCGCCGGATCGCGGCCGTGGCCGCCGCGCTGGCCGTGCTGCTCACCGGGCCGGCCGCCGCGGCCCCGCCCGACCCGCTGCTTGCCCTGCGACTGGACGCCCGGGCCGCCGTGCGGGAGCGACCGGGCATGTGGACCGGCGCCTCCGTCGCCCGCGGCGAGCGCGCGGTCGTCGTCGGGTCGCCCCGGCCGCTGGTCGCCGAGATCGCCGCGCTGGCCGATCGCGCGGGCCGCACGGTCACGAGGATCTGGGGCGGGTACGGCGGCGCGGTGGTCCTCGTGCCGCGCACCGAGGAGCAGGCCGCCGTGCTGGCCGCGCCGGCGAAGGTGGACGGCCTGGCGGCCGTCGCCACCGGCGGCCGCGTGATCGTGCAGCCGGCGGCGTTCGCCCGCCTGTCCGCGACCGGCCGCCTGGTCGTCGTGACCCATGAGCTGACGCACGTCGCGACCACCGGTCCCCACGCGGTGCCGATGTGGCTCATGGAGGGCTTCGCCGACTACGTGGGCTACCTGGACAGCGGACTGCCGGTCCGTACGGTCGCCGCCGAACTGGCCGCCGACGTGGCCGCGGGGAGGGCGGCGCTGAACGGCCTGCCGGGGCCCGCCGACTTCGCCGCCAGGCCCGCCCAGGCGTACGAGGAGGCGTGGCTCGCCTGCCGCTACGTCGCGGCCCGGTTCGGGGAGCGGAGGCTGGTCGCCCTCTACCACGCCACGCTGCGCGAGGGGATCGGCGTCGCGCTGCGGGAGGTTCTCGGGCTGTCCGCCGACGGCCTGACCCGCGAATGGCGGTCGTACGCGCGCGAGCAGCTCGCCCGGTCCTGATCTCCGTGGGACGCCTGATCTCCATGAGGTGCGGGTGCGACCGCGGCTGCGACAATGCGTTCTCGGGCGGCGCGGGCGGACCGCGCGACCACGCCGGCAGCGGGGGTGAGGATGACGAAGCGGACGCTGATCGTCACGAACGACTTCCCGCCCAGACCGGGCGGCATCCAGGCGTTCGTGCACGGCCTCGCCTCGCGCAGGCCGCCCGGCTCCGTGGTCGTGTACGCCCCACGCTGGAAGGGGTGCGAGGAGTTCGACGCCCGCCAGCCGTACGAGGTGGTCCGTCATCCGTCCTCGCTGATGCTGCCGACGCGCTCGGTGGCGAGGAGGGCGGCGGCGCTGGTCGAGGACGGCGCCACCGTCGTCTTCGGGGCGGCGGCGCCGCTGGGGCTGCTCGCTCCCGTCCTGCGCGCCGCGGGCGCGGGCCGGATCGTGATGCTCACGCATGGGCACGAGGCGTCGTGGGCCCGCCTGCCGGGCGCGCGCGCCCTGCTGCGCCGCATCGGCGCGGGGGCCGACGTCGTGACCTACCTCGGCGAGTACACCCGCCGCCGGATCGCCCGGGTCGTCCCCGCCTCCAGGCTCGTACGGCTCGCGCCCGGCGTGGACACCGCCGCCTTCCACCCGGGGGCGGGCGGCGACAAGGTCCGCGCGTCCCTCGGACTGGGCGACCGGCCGGTGGTCGTGTGCGTCTCCCGGCTGGTGCCGCGCAAGGGCCAGGACGTGCTGCTGCGGGCCTGGCCGCTCGTCCTGCGGCGGGTTCCCGGCGCGGTCCTGCTCCTGGTCGGCGGCGGCCCCCTACGGCGGTCGCTGGAGCGGACGGCCGCCCGGACCGGGCTGCGCGGCTCGGTGGTCGTCACCGGGTCCGTCCCCTGGGCGTCCCTCCCGGCCTACTACGACGCGGGCGACGTGTTCGCCATGCCGTGCCGCAGCAGGTTCGGGGGGCTCGACGTCGAGGGCCTCGGCATCGTCTACCTGGAGGCGTCGGCCACGGGGCTGCCGGTGGTCGCCGGCTCCTCCGGGGGCGCCCCCGACGCCGTACGGCACGGTGAGACGGGCCTGGTGGTCGACGGCACGTCGCACACGGCGGTGGCGGGCGCGCTGTGCGACCTGCTGGCCGACCCGGCCCGCGCCCGCGAGATGGGCGAGCGGGGCCGGGCCTGGATCGAGGAGGAGTGGCGGTGGGACCTCGTCGCGGCCCGGTTCGCCGCGCTGCTGTGACGGAAGGCCGCTTTCAGCCGGTGAACACCTCCACGAGGAGGAAGCCGTTCAGCGCGCAGATCACGCCGGCGACGACGACGCCGGCGACGGTGGTGAGGCGGCGGTTGACGAGATCGCCCATCAGCTTCCTGCTGCCGGTGAACGCCACGAGCGGGACCAGGGCGAACGGGATGCCGAAGGACAGCGCGACCTGGCTCAGCACGAGCGCCCGCGTGGGGTCCACCCCGGCGGCCAGGACCGCCATGGCCGGGATGATCGTGACCAGCCGCCGCGCCAGGATCGGCACGCGGCGGCGCAGGACCCCCGCCATGATCACCTGCCCGGCGTAGGTCCCCACGCTGGAGGAGGCCAGGCCGGAGGCGAGCAGGGCGAGCGCGAACGCGACGGCCGCCCCGGGGCCGAGGACCTGCCCGAGGCCGGCGTGGACGGCCTGCAGGCTGCCGGGATCGCCGCCGCCGAACGTGACGGCGGCCACGGTCAGCATCGCCATGTTCACCAGCCCGGCGGTGCCGAGGGCGACGGCGATGTCCATCCTGCTGGCGCGCACGGCCTCCCTGCGACCGCCGTCCGCGCCCTGGTGCTGGGTGAGGGCCGAGTGCAGGTAGACGACGTGGGGCATGACGGTCGCCCCGATGATCCCGGTGGCCGGCAGCAGGCTGTCGGTCCCGGCCAGGCGGGGCACGAAGCCGCCCGCCACACCCGCGAGGGACCCCGACAGCAGCACCTGGTAGGCGATGCCGGCCAGGACCACACCGAGCATCGCGGCGATGGTCGCCTCGAACCGGCGGCGTCCGCGCGGCGCGAGCATGAGCAGCAGCGAGGAGACGACGGCCGTGACAGCGGCGGCCGGCAGCAGCGGCACGCCGAACAGCAGGTTCAGGGCGATCGCCCCGCCGATGAACTCGGCCAGGTCGGTGGCGGCGGCGACCAGCTCGGCCTGCACCCACAGCGGCAGGCTCACCCGGCGCGGCAGGTGGTCGCGGCACAGCTCGGGCAGGTTGCGGCCGGTGACGATGCCGAGTTTGGCCGAAAGCGCCTGCACGAACATGGCCGGTACGTTCGCGAGGGCGATCACCCACAGCAGCATCGTCCCGTACTGGGCGCCGCCCGCCATGTTGGTCGCGAAGTTGCCCGGATCGACGTACGCCACGGAGACGACGAAGGCGGGACCGCACAGGCCGGCCAGCCGCGCCAGACGGCCCGGCGCCGCCCGCCTCTCGGCGGGTGCGGCGGGCGCGGGCCCGTTCAGGGGACGGCGGGAGTCGAGCACGAAAGCCTCACAGGAAGTACGAAAGCCTCACAGGCGGGAAATCGGGCGTGCGGCACGGCGGGTGCCCCACCACGCCGGTCTGGGCGCGTTCTCCGGCGGCCGGAGGCGGCACGCGGTGCGGGACGGCGCGCGCGGAACGGCGCGGGCTCCGTGGGCCGGGCGCGGCGCGGTTGTAAAGAGCGACGGTGTCCGACCGGCCTCCGCATGCGCTCGCGGGCTCGACGGGGGCTCGGTCAGGTGAGCTTGTCCTTGAGCTTGCCCACGGGGCCCACCTCGGTGCCGAGGGCGGGGCTCTTGGGCTCGCCCACGCTGCCGTCGTAGGTGTCGTACAGCTTCGGGTCGGGCGGCGGCGCCATGGCGAGGTCCCCGAGCGGCTCCGGGTCGAGGAGATAGGCGAACCGGTGGCGGCCGTCGGGCTGCGGCCCGCTCGCCCAGCCGCCCGCCTGGGCCTCGGCGCCGTCGCCGCCCGCGACGATGTAGCGGCCGTTCCAGGGGTATCCGTTGCTGTCGGCGGGCAGCGGGCCTCCGCCGGCGACGATGGCCTGCTGCGGGTCCATCCCGCCCAGGACCGCGCCGAGCGCGGGGTCGGCGGTGGCCGTCTTCGTGACCGCGGTGGAGGGCGCGCCTTCGAGGAGTTTGCGCGCGTACACCGGGTCGGGCTTTTCGGGCTTGGCCTCGAACTGCAGGCGCCGGTTGTGCCGGAACATGGGACTCCTCGCGTAGGAAACCACAGGGAGCCGCAGGCCTTACGCGGGCCAAGGGCGCGACCCCGCTGGTGCGTGGGGTGGGGGGTCACGCATAAATCCCAACACGTGCCGCAACGGGACCACAGGAGCGACACCTAACGAAGGATCCAATGGATGGACAGGTGCCGTCCCACGCCGTGATTAGGTGCGAAGAGCCAGCTGTTCGCGCATATGCGACACATCGGCGTGCGCGAGCGGGCCGGAGAAGGAGCGGAGACCGGCCGGTCAGGATTTGCGGCCGATGCCGCCGGCGACGCAGACGCCGCCGAGGTCGAGGGGGTACCGCACGGGTTCCTCGGGGCGCCACTCGGGCACGTGCACCACCCCGGGCTCGACCAGGTCGAGGCCGTCGAAGAACCGCACGATCTCGGGCATGTCCCGGGCCCGGCCGGTGCCGAGCATCTGCAGCAGCACCGCCTCCAGTTCGCGCATCTCCGGCGCGCAGGAGCAGAAGTGGGTGAGCTGCATGTAGCTGCCCGGGGACAGGCGCGCCTTGTAGGCGTCCACGAGGCCGTTCGGGTCCTCCGCGTCGGCGAGGTGGTGGACCACGGCCACCAGCAGCAGGCCGACGGGCCGGGAGAAGTCGAGGAAGCCCTCGACCTCGGGGTGGTTGAGGATCACCTCGGGCTCGCGCATGTCCGCGGTGATCACGCGGGTGCGCTCGTCGGTCTGCAGGATCGCCCGCGCGTGGGCCAGCACGATGGGGTCGTTGTCCACGTAGACGACCTTCGCGGCGGGGTTGATCCGCTGCGCGACCGAGTGGGTGTTGTCCATCGTGGGCAGGCCCGAGCCGATGTCGAGGAACTGGTCGATGCCCTGCTCGGCCATGTACTTCACGCCGCGGAACAGCATGGCCCGGTTGTTGCGGGCGCCCTCGCCGCGGTCGGGGAAGTGCCGCATGCCCTCCATGGCGACCGCGCGGTCCGCCGCGAAGTTGTCCTTGCCGCCCAGGAACGCGTCGTACACCCGCGCGATGCTGGGCTTGGTCGTGTCGACCTCCGGCGGGAGGTAGTCGGGATCGCGGTGCGTCCAGTTCCAGCTGCCGACCCTGTCGCCCATCGCCCGCCCTTCTCCAGCCATCGATCATGGGATGCGTCTGGAGCATAGTCAAGCAAAGCGCAATATTGCGGGCCAGCCGCGATATTTTCGGCATTCCGCGAGGTCGATCAGGTATCGCCGCAGGTCGTCTTCGGCCGGGGCGCAGAAGATCCGCACCAATCAGTACGATCCGGCTGCCCTAATCACACCAAGTCCCAGGCCGCGCGGCCGGTCTCCGCGACCGTGTCCCGCTCCGCTCGCACGGTGCGCCGAAACGGCCGAAACTTTTCAAGAATCCTCGACATGTTTCGGCGCACCCAGGCTCGCTCAGTCGCCGTACAGCTCGTCGATCTGCTTGGCGAAGTCGCGGGCCACGACGTGCCGCTTGATCGACTGCTTCGGCGTGACGTGGCCGGTCTCCTCGCTCAGCTCGATGTCGAGGATGCTGAACTTCTTGATCTGCTCGGCCTTGGAGACCATCCGGTTGGCGTCGTCCACGGCCTGCTGCACCTCCGCGACGACGTCCGGGTCGGAGCAGAGCTCGGTCATGGAGGCGCCGGAGCGGCCGTTGGCCTGCTTCCACTGCTCCATCGCCTCGTGGTCGAGGGTGACGATCGCCCCGATGAACGGCTTGCCGTCGCCGACGACCATGACCTGACTGATCAGGCGGTGCGCCCGGATGGCGTCCTCGAGCGGGGCCGGGGCGACGTTCTTGCCGCCGGCGGTGACGAGGATCTCCTTCTTGCGGCCGGTGATGCTGAGGTAGCCGTGTTCGTCGAGGCGGCCGACGTCCCCGGTGTGGAACCAGCCCTCCGGGTCGATCGCCTCCTTGGTGGCGCGCTCGTTGTTCCAGTAGCCGTCGAAGACGTGGCGGCCCTTCACCAGGATCTCGCCGTCGTCGGCGATGCGGATGCTCACGCCGGGGAACGGCTTGCCGACCGTGCCGATCTTGTTGGCGCCAGGGATGTTGACGGTGGAGGGCGCGCTGGTCTCGGTCAGCCCCCAGCCCTCGAACACCTCGATCCCCACGCCGCGGAAGAAGTGGCCGAGCCGCTCGCCGAGGGCCGAGCCGCCGGAGACCGCCGCCGTCAGCGCGCCGCCGGTGGCCGCCCGCAGCTTGCCGTACACGAGCTTGTCGAAGGCCGCGTGCTTGAGCCGGGCGCCGAGGCCGGCCCCGCCGGTGCTCTCGGCCTTGCTCCACTCGATCGCGGCCCGTACGGCGGCGTGGAAGATCTTGCCCTTGCCCTCCGCGCTGGCCTTCTGCTCGGCGGCGTTGTAGACCTTCTCGAACACCCGCGGCACGCCCAGCAGGAACGTGGGCTTGAACTCCCGCAGGTCGGGGGCCACGTTCTTCATGTTCGGGCTGTGCGCGAGCACGGTGCCGGTCTCGATCAGGACGATCTGGATGAGCCTGGCGAAGCTGTGGGCCAGGGGAAGGAAGAGCAGCGCGGCCCGGCCCTCCACGTCGAACAGCGTCTCCAGCGGCCCGTGAGAGACGTTGCGCGCGGTGAACAGCAGGTTGTCGTGGGTCAGGCGGCAGCCCTTCGGCATGCCGGTGGTGCCTGAGGTGTAGATGATCGTGGCGAGGTCGCGTCCGCCGCGGCTCGCCCTGCGCTCGGCCAGCGTGTCGTTGGTCACCTCCACGCCGAGGCGCTCCAGCTCGGCGAACCCGCCGTCGTCGACGCGCCACAGCAGCGGCAGCCCGGGCACGGCCTCGCGGACGGTCTCCTCGTGCGCGGCCGTCTCCACGAACGCGGCCTTGGCGCCGCTGTCGGTCAGGATCCACTTCACCTGGTCGGCCGAGGAGGTCTCGTAGATCGGCACCCCGACCGCGCCCGCCGCCCAGATGGCGTAGTCGGCGACCGTCCATTCGTAGCGGGTGCGCGACATCAGCCCGACCCGGTCGCCGGGTTCGATCCCGGCGGCGATCAGTCCCTTGGCGACGGCCGCCACCTTGTCCCTGAACTGCGCGGCGGTGACCGGCGTCCACGGCGTGGCCGGGTCCTCGTCCTCCTTGCGGCGTATGACGACGGCGTCCGGCTCGTCCACGCCGCGCTGGAACACCACGTCGGTGCAGTTCGCGGACGGGGGCACGTCCACCAGCACGGGAACGCTGAACTCGCGCACGGGTCACTCCTTCGCGCACGGCCGCGCGGTCCCCGGAGCGCAGAGCGGGGACCGCGTTGCGGGCATAACTCTTCGTGTCTCACCGGACGCTACCGCGCGATGTTACGCATGGGTAGGTCCGTCACCCAGGCGTTATCCAGGGACAAATCGACGCTATCAGTGTCCCCCGCGCGGCGGGCCCGACACCTTTCCGTTACCCAAGCGGCTGCTAGGTAAAGCGGCCGTTACCATGTCCCCCATGCGCATCCACGTCGTCAGCGACGTCCATGGCCGGGCCGGCGCGCTCGCCCGCGCGGGCGACGGGGCCGACGCCCTGATCTGCCTCGGCGACCTGCTCCTGTTCATCGACTACGCCGACCACTCGCAGGGCATCTTCCCCGACCTGTTCGGCGCGGAGAAGGCGAGCGAGTACGTGGAACTGCGCACGGCGGGCCGCTTCGACGAGGCGCGGCAGCTGTCGGCCGGTCTGTGGGCCTCCCTCGACGGCGACCCCCGCGACCTCATGGAGGCGGCGGTCCGCCGCCAGTACGAGCAGATCTTCTCCGCCATGCCGACGCCGGCCTACCTCACGTACGGCAACGTGGACCTGCCGCGCATGTGGGCCGACCATCTGCGGCCCGGGCAGCGGGTCCTGGACGGCGAGGTGGTCGAGATCGGCGGGCTGACCTTCGGGTTCGTCGGCGGCGGCCTGCGCACCAAGTACCGCACGCCGTACGAGATCGACGACGAGGAGTACGCGCGCAAGGTCGAGGCGGTCGGCGAGGTGGACGTGTTGTGCTGCCACATCCCGCCCGCGATCCCCGACCTGCTGTACGACGTGGTGGCCCGGAGGTTCGAACGGGGGAGCGAGGCCACGCTGGAGGCGATCAGGAGGACGCAGCCGCGCTTCGCGTTGTTCGGCCACGTCCACCAGCCGCTGGTCAGCCGCACCCGTGTCGGGCGCACGGAATGCGTCAACGTCGGCCATTTCCGCGGCCGTGGCACGCCTTTCGCCCTGGAATGGTGAAGTACGGTGGGCGCATGGCTGATCGCACTTCGTCGAGCATCACGATCGGCGCCGGCCGGTCGACAATCATGGCCGTCATCGCCGACTTCCCGGCCTATCCGGAGTGGGCCGGCCAGGTGAAGAAGGCCGAGGTCCTGGAGACGGACGCCGACGGCCGTGCCTCCCGGGTCCGCTTCGTCCTCGACGCGGGCGTGATCAGCGACGAGTACGTCCTCGGGTACGACTGGGACGACGACGCGGGCGTGAGCTGGCGGATGGCCGAGGCCGGGAAGATGCTCTCGGGCCTGACCGGCAGCTACCGCCTGACCGAGAACGGCGGCGGCACCGAGGTCACCTACGACCTCGCCGTGGACCTGAAGGTCCCGATGATCGGCATGATCAAGCGCAAGGCCGAGAAGGTCATCGTCGACACCGCGCTGAAGGGGCTCAAGCGGCGCGTCGAGAGCCGATGAGGATCCTCCTCTTCACGGGGAAGGGCGGGGTCGGCAAGACCACGGCGGCCGCCGCGACCGCCACGCTCGCCGCCGAGCGGGGCAACAAGACGCTGGTCGTCTCCACCGACACCGCGCACTCGCTCGCCGACGCGCTCGGCGTGCCGCCCTCGTCCGAGCCGGTCGAGGCCGCGCCCGGCCTCCACCTGCAGCAGGTGGACACCCAGAAGTCGCTGGAGCGGCACTGGGGCGAGTTACGCGACTACGCCGGCAACGTGCTGGCCGAGCTCGGTCTCGACGAGGTCACCGCCGAGGAGATCACCGTACTGCCCGGCGCCGAGGAGATCCTCGCGCTGCTCGAACTGCGTGAGCAGGCCCGCACCGGCCGCTGGGACGTGATCGTCGTCGACTGCGCGCCGACCGCGGAGACGCTGCGCCTGCTCGCCCTGCCGGAGGCGCTCGACTGGCACGTCAACCGCCTGCTTCCCACCGGCAGGCGGATGCTCAGGGCGCTGTCGCCGGTCATCCGGCATGTCGCCAAGGTGAGCGTGCCCGAGGGCGAGGTCGTCTCGGCGGGGGAGCGGCTGCACCGCGGCCTGCTGGAGGTGCGCGCGCTGCTGACCGGCGACGACGCGTCCGTGCGGCTCGTGCTGACCCCCGAGGCCGTGGTCGTCGCCGAGGCCCGCCGCACCCTCACCTCGCTCAGCCTGTACGGCTACCGCGTCGACGCGGTGATCGCCAACCGGGTCTTCCCCGCGGAGGGCGCCGACGAGTGGCGGCTGGGCTGGGTGGAGGCCCAGGCCAGGCAGCTCGCCGCGGTGCACGAGTCGTTCGCGCCGCTGCCCGTCCTCACGGTCCCCTATCTTCCGGCGGAGCCGGTCGGCACCGACGCCCTCTCGGGCCTCGCCGCGCGGATGTACGCGGACCGGGATCCCTTCGCGCGCCCCGACGTCGAGCCGCCGCTGCGCTTCACCACCGACGAGCTGGCGCTGTCCCTGCCGCTCGCGGACCGCGACGATCTCGACCTCGCCCGCAAGGGGGACGACATCATCGTCACCGCGGGGTCCTACCGGCGCGTCATCGCCCTGCCCGCGGCCCTCGCCCGGCGTGAGATCTCCTCGGCCGCGCTCCGGGACGGCCGGCTCCGGGTACGGTTCGAGGCAGGAGGGGCGAAATGACGGATTCCAACGACACCACTTCGCGCAGCCAGGACCCGCTCGGGTCGGCGGCGGAGGAGGCGATGAAGCTGCTGGACGCCGTACAGCGGCGGATGGGCCGGGAGTTCGGCAAGGGGCTCGTGAAGGGCGGCGTGAGCGGCTTCGGATCCGCCTTCGGCGGCGCCGGCGCGAGCGACCGGGGCGGCGACGTGTGGAGCGAGGCCGTCTCGGAGGACCACGACGAGTACGTCTGCCGGGCCTGCCCGGTGTGCCGGGTCATCGCGGCACGCCGCGAGTCCGGCGGCGACGTCACCGGCCACCTGATCGCGGCGGGCGGAGAGCTGTTCGCGGCGTTCCGCGAGGCGGTCGACGCCCTCCAGCGCCCCCCGTCACGCTCGACCGGGGAGCGGCGATCCGGCGAGTCGAAGGTCGAGCACATCGACCTGGGATGACGGGCCGGTTAAGGGCGGGCGACGGCGGGATTGCCACAACCCGGCTTGATCGGCTTCAATCGGCGCGGCGTGATGGCTCGGGCGGGTGACGGCCCGGGCGGAAGCGGATCGGGCGGAAGCGGATCGGGCGGAAGGAAGACGGCATGGCGCTGACCATCGGCGTGGACGTGGGCGGTACCAAGATCGCGTATGGTGTCGTCGACGAACACGGCGCCATCATCGAGCGCGGCCTGCGGCACAGCCCCGCGGGCAGCCCGGAGAAGATGGCGCTCACGATCGCCGATGCGGTGACCGAGCTCGCGGCACGGCACCCGGTCGAGGCCGTCGGCATCGGCGCGGCGGGCTTCGTCGACGAGACCCGCTCGATCATCCGCTTCGCCCCCAACCTCGCCTGGCGCGAGGAGCCGCTGCGCGAGAAGGTGGGCGAGCTGGTCGGCCTGCCGGTCGTGGTCGAGAACGACGCCAACGCCATGGCCTGGGGCGAGTACCGCTTCGGCGCGGGCCGGGGCGAGAGCCACGTCGTGTGCGTGACCGTGGGCACGGGCATCGGCGGCGGCATCGTGCTCGGCGGCGAGCTCTACCGCGGACGGTGGGGGATGGGCGCCGAGCTCGGCCACATGCAGGCGGTGCCGGGCGGCCGTGCCTGCGGCTGCGGCAACTGCGGCTGCTGGGAGCGGTACGCCAGCGGCAGCGCGCTGCTGATGGAGGCCAGGAACAACGCGCAGGCCGACCCGGCGGGCGCGGCGCACCTGCTGCGGCTCGGCGGCGGTTCGGTCGAGGGCATCCAGGGCGAGCACGTGACCGAGGCGGCGCGCCAGGGCGACCGGGCGGCGCTGGCCGCCTTCGAGTCACTCGCCCAATGGCTCGCGCAGGGGCTGGCCGACATGGCCGCGGTCCTCGACCCCGGGTGCTTCATCATCGGCGGCGGCGTCTCCGGCGCGGCGGACCTGTTCGTCGACCGGGTGCGCGAGGAGTTCGCCGCGCGGCTGACCGGCCGGGGCCACCGCCCGCTCGCCGAGATCAGGGTCGCCGAGATGGGCCCGTCGGCGGGGCTGGTGGGAGCCGGTGACCTCGCCCGGTTCCGCTGACGGCGTGCTGCGGGTCGCGACCTACAACGTCCGGGGACTGAAGGACGACCGGAGGGCGCTGGTCCGGGTGATCCGCGCCCTGCGGCCCGACGTGCTGTGTCTCCAGGAGGCTCCCCGCCTGCCGGGGTGGCAGCGGGAGCGGCGGGCACTGGCCCGGGCGGCCGGTCTGTCCGTGGCGGCCGGAGGCCGGGTGGGCGGGACCGCCGTGCTCACCGCCCCGGCCGTACGGCTCCTGCACGGGCGTGGGCACCGCCTGCGGTGGTTCGCCGGGCTCGAATGGCGCTCCATCGCGCTCGCCGTCGTGGAGAAGACGGTGGAGAAGGACCGCGAGAGGTACGCCGTGTGCTCGGCCCACCTCGACCTCCAGGCGGGGGCGCGCCTGAGCCACGCCGCCCAGATCGTTCCGCTCCTGGAGCGCGCGGCCCGGGAGTTCGGGGCCGCGCCGGTGCTCGCCGGGGATCTCAACGAGACCCCCGGGGCCCCGGTCTGGCGTCTTCTGGGGGGCCGCTACACGGACTGCTTCGCCGCCGTGGGAGGCCCCGCGCAGGTCCTGGGGGACGGGGACGACGGCCGGGCCGGTGCGACGTTCCCGGCCCGCGATCCCCGGGTGCGGATCGACGCGATCTTCGTGGGCCCGGGCCTGACCGTCATGTCGTACGGCGGCGCGGACGTCCCGGCCGAGGACCTGCCCGCCGCGAGCGACCACCGGCCGGTCGTCGCCGAGATCGCCTTCACGCCGTCCGCCCGGGCCTGACACGCCGCCGACGGGCCGGGCGACGGCCTCGGATTCCTTCCGGCCGGAGGCTCGGCTGGAGGACGCCGGCACGGTCGCGTCCCCGCGTCTCTAGGTAATCGGATTCGCGGCCTGTGTGACGGGGAGTGCCCGGTCCCCCGTACGATCGTTTCATGACCCGCCGCCTCATACGGCGTGCGGTGCCGTTGTGTGTGCTGTCCGCCGGCCTGCTGGCCGGGCTCCTCCCGCGCGCCACATCGGTCGCGCACGCGCACGCAGGGATCGTCCGCGCCCAGGCGGAGCGCAGCCCGTCGGGGGACGAGGTCGCCCAGGACGCCGGCTCCTCCACCGGACGGCTCCAGCCCGACGGCTCGCTGTCCGACGTGGCCGGCCTGTCGGCCAAGGACATCTGGGCCGTGGGCCAGCAGAACGCCTGGGACTTCTGGCGCAACCAGGGGATCATCACCCACTGGGACGGCTCCTCCTGGAGCGAGGTGCCGATCCGGGGCGACGCCACCGGCGCCGGCCACCTGCGGTCGGTCGCCGCCGCCTCCGCCACCGAGATCTGGGCCGTCGGCGACGGCCACGACGCCCTGCCGTACGTCGCGAAGGGCTCGCGCGACGGGTTCGACCGCGTCGGCGTCCCGCAGCTGCGCACCGGGGACTGGCTCGGCGGGGTCGCCGCCTCGTCCGGGCGGGTGGTCGCGGCCGGCAGCCGGGACGGCAAGGCGTTCCTGCTGAGCAGCGGCGGCTCCGCCAAGGGCACGACCTGGAAGACGGCCCAGGGCCCCGCGGGCGCGCTGTACGGCGTGGCGCTCGCGGGCCGGTCGGACGGCTGGGCGGTGGGCGACTCCGGATCCGGGCCCCTGGCCATGCGCCTGACCGGCAGCGGGTGGAAACAGGCCGACCTGCCGGAGATCAAGGGCGGCTTCCTGCGGGACGTGTACGCGGACGGCCGCAAGCGCGCGGTCGCGGTCGGCGGCGTCTACCAGAGCGACGGCGGCATCGCCCCGCTGGTCCTCGACTGGGACGGCAGGCACTGGAAGCGGGTGACGCCGCCGGAGCGGCGCGCCGAACTGTACGGCGTCACGGGAGACGGCGACGGCCTGTTCTGGATCTCCGGGTACGACCCGAGGCACGAGGCCGAGGGCTTCCTGCTCCGCTACGACGGATCGCGCTGGACCACGCTGCGGGGCCCGGCGCCGGCCGAGGAGCGCACGGTGCGGCTCCAGGCGGTCGCGCACGTCGGCGACCTGACCATGGCGGTCGGGCACACGCTGGACGACAAGGGCCGCTACACCGACCTCGTGGAGCGGTTCGGCCCGCCTCCCGCCGACGTGAGCACGGTGAAGGCGGCCTCCGAAGCCGAATGAACACCGGCGCGGCGTGGCCCGGACCGGCCGGGACACGCGCCGGAGTCAGACGACCGCGCCGTCGTCCCAGCCGGAGTCGGCAGGCGGGCCGTCGCCCATGCGCACGACGAGGATCACGAACCCCGCGATGAACGCCGACACCGCGGCGAACACGATCCAGCCGTCCATGGGCCATTGCAGCAGCGCGGCCAGGAGCAGGTAGGCGGGGCCGCCGAACAGCGCCAGCCAGGAGAGCCTGCTGAGGGCGTCGCCGTGCGGAAGCGGCGGCGGGGCCGGTGGGATGTAGTGGTCGTCGTCGGCCGGGGCGGGAGCCTGCTCCTCGCCGGTCGGGTCGTCGTCCCGGGCCTCGTCGCCGGGAGCCGCGTCGCCGGGGGCGCCGTCGCCCGCGTCGGTCTCCTCGGTGACGTTCTCCCGGTCAGGCCATGGTTGTTCGGCCGAGGCGTCCTCGGCTGTCTCGTTGAACGAGGCGACGATCTGGCGCCAGACCTCGTCCTCGTCACTTTGCGGCGTCACGTCGATCCCGGGTCACAAGTCCTTCGTCAAGGGTACCGAGGCGTGGGAGCGGATGAACTCCAGACTCCCTTCGAAGATCACAGGCGCGTCGTTGTCGAGGGTGGCGACGTGGTAGCTGTCCGCCAGCTCTCTGACCTCCAGATTGTTTCCCATTCTCGCCCGCAGGAACGCGACGCTCCCCGGCTTTACCACGTGGTCGTTTCTGCTGTGGAAGACCAGCACCGGCTGGGTCACCTTGGCGATGTCGGACTGGACGAGCCTCCACAGCCGGGGCAGCGTGGCGGCGGCCCGGACGGGTGTGCGCGGATAGCCGAGCTCGCTCACGCCCTCCTTCTTGATGTCGCCCGCCACCCCCGGGATCGAGCGTACGACGTACTTGAGCGCAGGGGCCAGCGCCAGCAGCGGCACGTCGTTGACCACGGACGGGTTGACGACCACGACGCCCGCGACGGCGTCACCGTGGACCTCGGCCAGGCGCAGCGCCATGCAGCCGCCGAGCGACAGGCCCATCACGAACGCCTCCGCGCACCGTCCGCGCAGGTCGGCGAACGCCTTGTCCAGCTCGGCGTACCAGTCCTCCCAGCGCGTGCGGCTCATCTCCTGCCACGTCGTTCCGTGTCCGGGCAGGCGCGGCAGGGACACCGTCATCCCCGCCCCGGCCAGGTGTTCACCCCACGGCCGCAGGGACTGCGGCGAGCCGGTGAACCCGTGACAGAGCAGGACGCCGATGTCGCCGCCCTCGTGGTGGTACGGCTCCGCGCCGGGCAGCACTGGCATGGGTGACCTCCGTGAAACGGCGGCGTGTTCCGCCCGATACTCGCACGTTGGTCAGCGTTAGTGCGAGAGGGCTGGGCGTGCGAAGATGACTGCACATCCGAGCCGAGGGGGTGCCCGCGTGTTTTATTGGGTGGTGAAGGCCATCCTCTGGCCGATCCTCCGCTTCGTGTTCCGCCCCTGGGCCGAGGGGGTGGAGAACGTGCCGAAGGAGGGCCCGGCCATCCTGGCCGGCAACCACCTGTCGTTCGCCGACCACTTCTTCGGGGCCGGATTCCTGCCGCGCAAGGTGATTTCCCTGGGCAAGGCCGAGTATTTCACCGGCCGCGGGCTCAAAGGCGTGGTGAGCCGCGCTTTCTTCTCCGGCGTCGGCACCGTTCCGATCGACCGTTCCGGCGGCAAGGCGAGCGAGGCGGCGCTCCGCACCGGCCTGCGCATCCTCAGGGAGAAGCAGGTGCTCGGCATCTACCCCGAGGGAACCCGCTCGCCCGACGGCCGCCTCTACAAGGGCAAGACGGGCGTGGCCCGGCTCGCGCTGGAGTCCCGGGCGCCGGTGATCCCGTGGGCCATGGTCAACACGTTCGAGATGATGCCCCCCGGCCGGCCGCTCCCCAAGTTCGGCATCCGCCCCGGTGTCCGGTACGGCAAGCCGCTCGACTTCTCTCGCTATTACGGCATGGAAAACGACCGCCTCGTGCTGCGCGCGGTCACCGACGAGATCATGTACGCGCTGATGGAGCTGTCGGGTCAGGAGTACGTCGACAAGTACGCCGCGGCGGCCAAGACGGAAACGACCAGGGCAGCTCGCGAGAATTCCTAATACTTCCGGACCGGACGGGTAACGTGGCGGTGTTCGCCGCGCACCTTGGGACGTTCAGACACGTTCGGATCGGAAGGCGTAGGAGCATGCCAGCACGCAGGCACCGCACATGGGCCCGGCCCGGCGCCGCGAGGCACGGAGCGGACGACGGAGCGGACGGCCCGCCCCCGACCCCGACCCCGGCGAGCAGGTCCGCCGCGTCCGGCGGGGCCGCGGCCCGGCACTGGGCCGGGGGCTCGGCCACGGACACGACCCGTCGCGCCGCTCGTGAAGCCGTATCCCGGGACGCCGCTCACGGGCGCGCTGCCCGAGACGCCGCGCGAGGATGCCCCGCATGAGCGTCCGCGAGGAGCAGCAGGCCGACACCGGATATCTGCCGCACCGCCAGATCCTGGTCGTGCTCTCCGGAGTGGCGGCCGGAATGCTGCTGGCCGCCCTCGACCAGAGCATCGTCGGCACGGCCCTGCCGCGCATCGTCAGCGAACTCGGCGGCCTCGACAAGCTGTCGTGGGTGGTCACCGCCTACCTGCTCACCTCGACCGCGGCGACCCCGCTGTGGGGCAAGATCTCCGACCTGTACGGCAGGCGGGTGATCTTCCAGACCGCCATCGGCATCTTCCTGCTCGGCTCGGTGCTGGCCGGGCTGAGCCAGAACATCGGCCAGCTCATCGGGTTCAGGGCGATCCAGGGCCTGGGCGGCGGCGGCCTGATGGCGCTGGCGTTCAGCATCATCGGCGACGTCATCCCGCCGCGCGAGCGCGGCCGATACCAGGGCTACTTCGGCGCCGTCTGGGGCACCTCCAGCGTCGCAGGGCCGCTGCTCGGCGGCTTCTTCACCGACGGCCCCGGCTGGCGGTGGATCTTCTGGATCAACCTGCCGATCGGGCTGATCTCGCTCGTCGTGACCTCGATGGCGCTGCGGATCCCCTTCACCCGCCGCAGTCACCGCATCGACTACCTGGGCGCGGCGCTGATCGTGGCCGGGGTGACGTGCTTCCTGCTCTACCTCGACTGGGCGGGCGGCGACATCGGCTGGACCGCCCCCGGCTCGCTGGCCCTGCTGACCGGATTCGTCGCGTTCGCGGCCCTGTTCGTGTTCGTCGAACTGCGGGCGGCCGAGCCGATCCTGCCGATGCGGTTGTTCCGCAACAAGATCTTCAGCGTGGGCAACGGCTTCAGCTTCCTGGCGGGCCTGGCGATGTTCGGCGGCATGATCTTCCTGCCGGTCTACCTCCAGGCGGTCCAGGGCATGTCGCCGACCGTGTCGGGCCTGGCGCTGCTGCCCGCGGTCTTCGGCATCTTCTCCACGTCGATCACCTCCGGCCAGATCATGAGCCGGACCGGCCGATACAAGATCTTCCCGATCCTGGGCGGGGCGGTCCTCCTGGTGGCCATGTGGCTGCTGTCCACGATCAAGGTGGACACGCCGTACTGGCAGGTGGCGGTCTACGCCTACCTCTTCGGCGCCGGGCTCGGGTTCACCATGCAGACGATCGTCACGGCGATCCAGAACGCGGTGGAGCGCGGCGACATGGGCGTGGCGACGAGCTCGGCGACGTTCTTCCGGATGATGGGCGCGGCCATCGGCACGGCGATCATGGGTGCGGTCCTCACCAACCGGCTCGCCCACCACCTGACCGCCGAGTTCGGCGGCAGAATGCCGCCTGGGCGCGTCGACGCCAACAACGTGCAGGCGATCCAGCATTTGCCGCAGCCGTTCAAGGATCACGTGCTGGTCGCGTTCACCAGTGCGATCGACGACGTGTTCCTCGCCAGCCTGCCCTTCGTCGCTCTCGCGCTGGTCGTGGCGTTCTTCCTCAAGGAGATCCCGCTCGCCGCGCGGAGCACCGAGGGCCCGGCCGCCATGGGCTGACCCGCGCGTGGCCGGCGGCGTAGGGCCCGGGGGCGGGCGGTTCGCCGCCGGCGCGGCGAGCGGTCCCCGGCGGGCTCAGGCGAGGTGGGAGCGGATCTCGCGGATGTGGGCCGGGGTGGTGCGGCAGCAGCCGCCCACGTAACGGGCGCCGAGCGAGGCCCACCCGGCCGCCGCCCTGCCGAACTCGACGGGATCGGCGAGACCCAGCCAGCGCCGGTTCGCGGCGTCCCAGGTCTCGCCGGAATTCGGGTAGACGATCGAGGCTCCGTGCTTGATCAGCTCGGGTATGAACCGCGGCGCGGTGCAGTTGACGCCCACGGCGACCACCTGGGGGAGGTCCGCGAAGATCGCGGCGCACTCCTCGAACGGCGTCCCGTCGCTGACGTGCTCGCCGTCTCGGCAGGAGAAGGTGACCCACACCCGTACGGACGGCGTCTCGCGCAGGAGCCTCGCGAGCGCCCGCGCCTCGGCCTGCGAGGGGATCGTCTCGCACGCCAGCAGGTCGGCCCCTGCGTCGGCGAGGATCTCGAACCGCTCCCGATGCCACTCGGTCAGGCCGTCCTCGTCGAGGTCGTAGTCGCCGGTGTACTCCGCGCCGTTGGCCAGGTAGGCGCCGTACGGCCCCACGCTCGCGGCGACGAGCCCGTGCCCGGCCTCGTCCCGCGCCTGTACGGCGAGCGTCACCGACAGCCGGATGAGGTCGTGGGCCCTCTGAGAGGTGAGGCCGTGCCGTACGAACCCGGGGACGCTCGCCTGGTAGCTCGCCGTGGTGGCGACGTCGGCCCCGGCCCTGAAGTAGTCGAGATGCGCCTGACGGATGACACCGGGATCGTCGGCGAGCAGCCGTGCCGACCACAGGTCGTCGCTCAGGTCGCAGCCGAGTGTCTCCAGGTGCGTGGCGAGGCCGCCGTCAAGGACAATTGGGTTCATACCGGGCAACATTACGTGCTCACGCGGGGCGCGGGCGTGACGGCATCGTCGCCGGCGGGACCAGCGCCCGGGCGCCTCCGGCCGGCTCGCGGCCGAGCTGGTGGAGGCGGGGGCCACCGTATGCGGGGGAACCGCTCAGCGGGAGTCCGCCGGTCGGCTGGGCGCCCACAGCCGGTCGGCGTCGCCGGCGGCGAGCCGGCCTCGGTAGACGTCGATCTTGTGGTCGATGAGTCTGAGGTTCTCCTGCACTTCGGCGAGCTTGGCGGCCACCTCGGCGCGGTGGGCTTCGAGGAGGGCAAGCCGTTCCTGCTCGTTGCCGGCCCCGGCGGCGACGAGCTGGGCGTAGCGCCGGATGGCCTTGATGGGCATGCCGGTGGCTCGCAGCTTCGTGCAGATGACGATCCATTTGAGGTCGAGCAGGCGGTAACGCCGCCGTCCGCCGGCCGTGCGGCCGACGGGGGTGACGACCAGGCCGGCGCGTTCGTAGTAGCGCAACGTGTGCACGCTGACCCCGGTGCGGCGGGCGGCCTCGGCGATGCTCAGGCCCTCCTGCGGGTCCGGGGGAGCGGGCTTGGGAACCGTCTGCGAATCGACTTCGAGCACACTCGAAATCCTAGGGCGAGACCGTGGCTCTTCCTGGGGTGAGGCCGAGGCTCTCCCCGGGCGAGGAACCGATCGGCGATCCCACGCGTTGGCGGCACATGGGGCTGAAAGGGCTCATCAATCGGTTGCTGCGCCGCCGGTCTCCCGTCCCCGCAGGTGGACGCGACGATCGGCCCGACACGGGAGGGGTGAGGGAGCCGCGGCGTCCCGCACCCACCCCGCCGTCCGATGTCATTCGCCTACCCGAACCCTCGTAGGGGCTTCGCCCACAGCGGAACCCGAATCGATGCGGCCGGGCCCGGCTTCCCCGCCGGTGTCCCGGCCGCGCTGGTCTTCTCTCGGCGGCCTGTCACCTCGCGCGGCGCCGCCTGACGAGTGGGCGGCCGGCCGGTCGCGCTCATGGGCGCGGGTGGTGCGGCCCGGCGGGGCCGGCTCTCCTCGCCGATACCCCGCCGCCCGGCCTCGGCCCTGCTCCAGCCTGCCCCAGCCCTGCCCCGTGCCGACCTTGCGCGTGCCGGCTCACGATCGCTTCCAGAAGGGACGCCGGCCTTCCTCCGCGCCGGACGCGCAGCCCGGGGAACCCGGGGACGTGGAGCCGGAGCGGCCGGTCAGGGCGGTCAGCAGGCCGGCCGTCCGCCGCCAGAGGTCGTCGAGTGAGACCTCGGCCCACTCGGCCCTCTCCAGGTCGGCCGCGAGCGCGGCGAGGTCCGAATGACCGCCCACCATCTGGGCGACGACGCGCAGGCGACTAGCGAGATCCGCCAGATAGCGCCGCCGCTCCCGCTCGGGCAGCGACTCCGCCTGGCTCAGCTTCGTGAGCTCCTCGGCCAGCAGGGGCCGGATGCCCTCGAAGCCCGTGACCGGTGCGGTCCCCTCGCCGGGATGCGGAAGGAAGCGACCGACGGAGAACCCGCGGGAGGCCCGTCTCGGAGCCGGTGCGGGCGCGGCGGCGTAAGGCGGGGCCGGAGGAGCGGCCGGGGGTGCGCCGGGCGGCGGGGCCGCTGCGACGGGCAGGTCCGCCGCCGAACCGGAAGGTGCATCCGGTCCGGCCGTGGTGAAGGCGGCCATCCTCGCCATCATCGGAGCGCCCGCCGCCATCATCGGCATCGCGGTCGGCATCTCCCAGCCGCTCGGCGGTTCGACCGGCTGGATCACCCGATGCTCCGGGCCGCCCTCGGCCGTGACGCGGGTGTCGACGGCCACGAAGGCGGTGAACCGGCACAGCACGCCGAAACGCAGCGAGGTGTCGACGATCCGCTGTTCGAGGGAGTGGTCGCCCATGGCGTACCGGTCTTCCAGACCGCGCAGATGCGCCCGTGCCCACACGGCCCGGGAGGCCGGGCCGTGGGCGGGACGGCCCTCGATCCGCTCCTCCCAGGGGCGGCCGTCGGCCGTGCGGCCCCGCACGGTGAGGGCTCCGGCGGTGCGTCGTCCCCGGTAACGCCCGCTCACGACCAGAGGGACGCCGGGGTAGAGCGAACCGGCGTGCGTGACGGTGTCCGCCACGAGGTCCATGCCTTCCGCCTTCAGCGCGACGTCCGTCACCAGCGGCGAGCCGATGCGACGGTGGATGTGCTCCATCGCCGCGTCGAGCCGGTCCTCCGACTCGACCAGTTCGCAGCGGCCCGAGCCGAGCAGGGCCAGCCGTCCGAGGAACCCGGCGTTCACCGCCCTGTCGATGCCGACGGTGTGCACCCGGATGCCGTGCAGCCGGGCGCCGATGCGTTCGAGGATCTCGTCCTCGTTGCCCACCTGGCCGTCGGTCACCAGGACGAGCACCCGATCCCTTGCCTGCTCGCGGGACGGACCGGATTCGCCGGGCCGGTCGTCCTCACGCAACCGGCCCGAGTCCGTGCCGGCGGCCGCCCCCGGGGCGGGCGCGTCGTGGCCGTCGAGCAGCCGCAGGGCCTCCTGCAGTGGGGCGAGCATCTCCGTCCCCCCGCGGGCGTCGAGCCGGGACAGGTGCTCGACGGCGCGGTATCGGTTGCGGTCGCTCGCGTCCACCAGGCCACCCGGGAAGGCCCGCTCCACCACCGAATCGAACGAGAGCACGGCGAACCGGTCGTGCCGGGTCAGCGTGTCGACGATCCGGGCGGCGGCGCGCCGTGCGGCCACCATCTTCCAGCCCGTCATGCTGCCGGAGCGGTCGAGCAGCAGGACGACGTCTCGGGACGCGGTCCGGGTGGCGGCCTCCTGCGGCGGCAGCAGGGTCAGCACGAAGGTTCCCTCGGCGCCCGCCGCGTCCTTCACCGTGCCCTCTGCCGCGTCCTCCGCAGGGCCCTCCGCAGGGCCCTCCGCAGGGCCCTCCGCAGGGCCGCTGCCGCTGCCGTCGGCCGTGCCTTCGCCGGGTGAGCCGGTGTCCGCGGTGCCGTCCGGGACGAGCGCGAGCGACGAGGAGGCGTCGAACGCCAGGCGCAGGATGAAGTCACGGTCGAGCCGCTCGCCGGGCCGCAGCCTGATCGTGTCCCCCTCCCGGTCGACCTCGTGCAGGCTGGAGCGGACCTCCCGCAGACCGAGCCCGGCGGGGTCGATCGTCGTCGCGAGCGACAGCCGTACGGGATAGGGGAAGCCGGGAAGCAGGACGGGCGGCGTGATCCGGGAGGCGTCGGGCACGGCGTCGGTGTCGGGTGCCACGCCGCCACCGGCCGGAGGCCCGGGCAGCGGAGCCCCGGGGATGTAGCGGGGCGCCACGACCAGCGGGAAGCGGAACTCGGCCGCGCCGTCCTCGTAGGGGAGCGGCTGGCTCAGCGTGAGGCGGATGACCACCCGCTCCCCGGGGACGATGTTGCCGACCCTGATCGTGAACACGTCGGGCCGGTCCTCCTCGGCGATCGCCGCGCGCCTGCCCTCGGCGAGCGCCCGGTCGTAGTCGGCCCGTGCCTGCCCGCGCTCCTTGAGCACGCCGTCGACCACGCGGTCGTCCGCCTCCATCCGGAAGGCGGTGACCGCGGCCCGCGGCGGCAGCGGGAAGACGTACGTCGCCTCAAGCGACACGTCGAAGGCATTGCGGAAGACCTGGACGACCTCGACGCCTGCCACCAGTCCGGTGACGTGGGCGGCGACGTCCACGCTCTCCAGCGGAAGGTTGCCCTTCTCGGTCTCCAGTGCTCCGAGCCCGGCGTCCGGCACGGGCCGGCACTCCTCCGGCCGCAGAGGTGTGATGGGAACGGTCATGGCGTCATCTCTCCAGCGTGTCGGAAGCGTGTGGATCGAGTGCCGAGGCGTCGTGAGTGTCATGGGCGCCGTCGAACGGCCCGGCCAGACCGAGCGTGGCCAGGGCCGTGAGGAGCGGCGCCGCGGCCCGGCGCAGTGCGGCCACATCGTGACCGTCCGGGACCCGGTGGGCCGGATCGAGCAGGACCGTCACCCCGGGTGCGAGCCGTACCCCGTGCACGACGTCCGGGAACACCGTGTGCGCGGGTACGGCCTCACTGCGTGCGATGTCGCCGTGCGTGGTGTCTCTGTTCGCGGTCGCGAAGTGGCCGGAGTCCGCCGTGGCGGCGGATGAGGCCGGGCGCGCCCAGAAGCGGTCGCGCGCCGTCGGCCGCGCGACGTCCGGTATGGCGGGTGCGGTGCCGGTTTCCGGCCTCGTCCCGCACCGATCGGGCGCGGGCGGTGTCGCGATGTCCGGCGCGCCCGGAGCGTGGTTCGCGACGTTCGCCGTGGCCGGGGCCGCCGGACCGCGCGGAGGAGGCGGGACGAGCGGCCTGGGTGGCGGCCCGTGTGGCGGCCCGGGCGGCGGCCCGGTGAGCCCGGCGACGCGCTGGAGCATGGCGTCGGTCGCGCCCGTCAGCTCCGCCTGGATGGCGGCGATGGACAGGCCGTCCGCCTGACGGCGCTTCACGGCCACGAGCTGGAGCAGGTGACGGCGGCCGTAGAGGGCCACCCGGCCGCGCCGGCCCAGCGGAGGGTCGAGCAGCCCGATCGTCGTGTACCAGCGGATGAGACGTTCGTTCGGCACCTCGCGGACCCTGCCGTTCACGCGGGGCTCCGGGCCGTTCACGCGGGGCTCCGGGCCGTCGACGCGGGGCTCGGGACCGTCGTCGCGTGGCTCCTGGCCGTGGGCGTGCCGATCCTGGCCGAGCAGGTCCGCCGCCCGCTCCGCCAGTTCGCCGATCGTCCAGGTGTCGCTCATGCCTCCACGATGACACTGTCACAATAACACTGTCAACATCGCTCCGGTCATGCGGCGTCATGGTTTTCGAAGAGTTCGTCTCGGCGAGGGACGCCGCTTCTCCCGCCGTTCACACGAGACGGGTCGACTGGGCGCCGCCACGTGTGCGACGTGCCGCCGGGGGACAGGAAGACGCAGGACAGGAAGACGCAGGACAGGAAGACGCCGGACGGAACACCCGGTCGGGTGCCCGCAGGGCGGGTAGGGGAGCGGGGCGGCCCCGGCCCGGTCCGGGCTCGCCGGCCGCAGCGGGAACGAACGAACGGCCCGCCGGGGGCGGACCGGCATGACCAGGGGCAGGTCAAGGAGGCGGTCAGCGGTGCAGGGGACTTCCGTCCGATCGGCGGCGCTCTCGGCGCTGCCGGGAGCGTTGTGGCGCGCGACGTTCGCACGGCCTGACGGCGGATGCGAGCCGCGCGGCGGGAGCGAGGCGTACGGGCGGGGGGATCCGGACGGCCCGTTCCCTATGGAGGTGTTGCGAACCCTGCCGCCGGGCTTCGCCGGCCGGATCGTGGCGCGGTCGGGAGAGCGAGCCGGGGGAGTCGTCTGGCACGCGGCCCCGGACGGCGGCGGATGCTTCCCGGACGGGGACGGCTGGATATACGTGTCGAACTGCGCGCTGCCGCTGCTCGGCGGCGTGACGGCGCTGCGTTTCGCCCCGGACGGGACCCTGCGCAGCGGATATCGCATCCTGTCCGGAGCCGACCGCAGCGGGGCCGGCGCCGCGACACCGTGGCACACCTGGGTGTCGGGCGAGCTGACGCCGTACGGCCGGGTCTTCGAATGCGACCCGTACGGCCTGCGCGCCCCCATGCCCCGGCTCGCGATGGGCCTGTTCGCGCACGGCGGCGTGGCCTGCGATCCCGACCGGGGCGTCGTCTACCTCACCGAAGGGGAGCCGGACGGGTGCCTGTACCGGTTCCGCCCGGACGACTGGGGCGACCTCACGACGGGCGTGCTCGAGGTGATGGTGGGCGACTCCGGCGAGGAGTCCGTGGCCTGGGAACGGGTGCCGATCCCGGCTCTCCGCGACCATGTGCCCCTGCGTGAGCAGGTGAAGGGGGCCAGGAGGTTCGCGGGCGGCGGTGACTGTCACTATTCCGACGGCCTGGTGCGGTTCGTCACCGAGGGCGACGGCCGGGTGTGGGCGTACGACGCCGCCCGCGAGTGCCTGAGGGTGCTGCACGAAACGGCCGGCGCGTCAGGCGGCGGCGCCGGCGGCGAGATCACCCTCGTCGCCGGGGACCGGGCGGTGCCGTTCCTGCGCGTCACGGACGGCTGGACCGTCGCGGGCTCCTCGCTGTCCCCGGCCGGCGACAGGCTCTACTTCTCCTGCCGTCCACCGCAGGATGTCCGGCCCGCTCCGGCTCCCGTGACCGTCGAGGTCCGCGGGCCGTTCCGCGATCTCGTCCGCGCCTGAACCGGCGCCGTACGGCTCCGCGAGCCGATTCGCCGCAGCCCCTCCCCGGATGGCGGACGCGGTCGCCGGGCGGCGGGTGGGCTCCACGCCCCCGGGCGCGGCGTGCGACTCGTCGCGCGGCGGCTGTCAGGAGCAGGGATCGTGTGGAACGGCGGTGGTGGCGTTCTCGCCCGCCGCCGCGACCGCCTCGATCTGGGCGGCGGTGAGCGCATAGCCGACGGCGGCCCTCTCCGTGTCCACCGCGAAGACCATGCCCATCGCCCGGTCCCCGCCCGTGACGAGCGGCGCGCCCGCCATGCCGGGTTCGACGGCCGCACCCAGGAAGCGGTGGACCCGCAGCGACACCCGTTCGCGGTCGTAGATGTCGTACGAATCGGCGGGCTGGTCCGGCCCCACCGTGGCGGGGATCACGACAGGGGCGTCCGCTCCCTTGGGGTAGCCGACGACCACGGCGGCGGTCCTCGCGGCCCTCGTGAGCCGCAACGGCTGGGCGGTGAGCCCCGGTGCCCGCAGGACGGCGGCGTCCACCTCCGGGTCGAAGGCCACCACCCGCGCGGCGAACCGTCGCCCGTCGTCGAGGACCACCTCCAGGTCGCGGTTCACTCCCGCCACGGCGTGGGCGTTGAGCAGGACCCTCTCTGGCGCGTAGACGAATCCGGTCGTCTCCGTCCGTTGGTCGCAGGAGGAGGCGAACCCCCGGACTCGTACCACGCTGTGCGTGAACAGGGGCTGAGTCTCGGCCCCGGCCGTACGGGCGGCGGGCGGCCGGCGGGCAGGCGGTGAGTGCTCAACCATGGCAGCGCACCCCGCCGTGCTCCCCGCCGTGCTCCCGGCCACGCACACCGCGAGGGCGATCGCCCCCGCGCCCCGCCCCACCGATCCCCGCATGGAGATCATGGTAGAGACCGCCAGGACGGGTCCGGAAGGTCACAGGTCTTTGGCCCAGACCTGGTCGTTGACGGGGATGCCCGACTCCTCGGCCGGGTGCTGCTCCACCAGTTCGAACCCCGCCGCCTGGTAGATCCGGCGGGCGCTCGAGAGCGCGTCGCGGGTCCAGAGCATGATCCGCCGGTAGCCGGCGGCCGCGGCGAAGCGCAGGCACTCCTCGACCAGACGCCCGCCGATGCCCATGCCGCGCGCGGACGGCTCGACCAGCAGCAGGCGGAGTTGCGCCGTCGTGTCGTCCTTGCGGACGCAGAAGACGCACCCCACCGGCTCGCCGCGCACCTCGGCGATCCAGGCCGCCTCCCGGCGGGGGTCGTGCTCATCGACGTACTCGGCGACGATCCGCGCGACCAGGGCCTCGAACGCGGCGCCCCAGCCGTACTCCTCGCTGTAGAGGGCTCCGTGCCGGTGCACGACCCAGCCGAGGTCGCCCGCCCGCGGCGGCCTGATCACGTACGGCTCGCGCCGTTCGGCGGGCTCCAGCAGGCTCCGCACGGTGCCCATCGCGGAGACGAGCCGCCGGCGTTCGGGATCGGTCAGCTTCGCCAGCAGGGCCTCGATCTCGGCGGCCGAGCGCCGGTCGAGCACGGCGAAGGTGTCGCGGCCCTTGGGGGTGAGCCGTACGACCTGGCGGCGGGCGTCCTCGGCCGACCGCTCCCGGGACACCAGCCCGTCGCTCTCGAACCTGGCGAGGATCCGGCTCAGGTAGCCGGGGTCGAGACCGAGCATGGCCCTGATGTCGGCGGCGTCCGCCGCCTCCGTGGTGCCGAGTTCGAACAGCACCCGCGCCTCGGTCAGGGAGTAGGAGGTGTCGTGCATTCCCGCCCCGAGCACGCCGATGACGGACGTGTAGAAGCGGTTGAACGCACGGACTTCCGAAACGATGTCCATTTTTTCCCTTGTCTAACTCAAGGAAATGGTTGACGGAGTCAAACATAGAACCGCGGAGAGCCGTTGGGAAGACGCCTCTCACGACGCGGGCGGTCTCGCCGTGCGAGACTGGGTTGGTCTGGTCGGCCGGGTGGCGTAGCCTCTCCTTTTGGTCTAGACCATTGAGATAGTCTCAGGCAGAATGCGGTGCGGTGGAGCGCCGGGGTCTGCGTCGGGCCGGCCGCGCCATTCCACGCGTAATCCCAGATGGAGGAAGAACCCGTCATGCGTATTGGAGTCCTGACCGGAGGCGGCGACTGCCCCGGGCTGAACGCGGTGATCCGCGGCGTCGTCCGCAAGGGCGTCGGCGTGTACGGGCACGAGTTCGTCGGGTTCCGGGACGGCTGGCGTGGCCCTCTGGAGGGCGACACCATGCCGCTCGACATCCAGGCCGTCCGGGGCATCCTGCCGCGTGGTGGCACGATCCTCGGCTCCTCCCGCACGAACCCCATCAAGATCGAGGGCGGCGTCGAGCGGATCAAGGAGAACCTCGCCGCGCAGGGCGTCGACGCGCTCATCGCCATCGGCGGTGAGGACACGCTGGGCGTGGCCAAGCAGCTGTTCGACCGCGACGTGAAGGTCGTCGGCGTGCCCAAGACGATCGACAACGACCTCAACGCCACCGACTACACCTTCGGCTTCGACACCGCGGTCAACATCGCGATGGAGGCCATCGACCGGCTGCACACCACCGCCGAGTCGCACCACCGCGCGCTGATCTGCGAGGTCATGGGCCGCCACGCGGGCTGGATCGCGCTGCACGCGGGCATGGCCGCCGGCGCCAACGTCATCCTGATCCCGGAGAAGCCGTTCGACATCGAGAAGGTCTGCGCCTACGTCGAGTCGCGGTTCAAGACCCGCTACGCGCCGATCATCGTCGTCGCCGAGGGCGCCCACCCGCTCGAGGGCCAGATGGCGCTGCAGGCGGGCGAGCTGGACGCGTTCGGCCACGTGCGTCTCGGCGGCATCGGCGAGGTCCTCGCCAAGGAGATCGAGAAGCGCACCGGCAAGGAGGCCCGCACCACGGTCCTCGGCCACATCCAGCGCGGCGGCACCCCGACCGCCTACGACCGCGTTCTCGCGACCCGCTTCGGCCTCGGCGCGATCGACGCGGTGCACGAGGGCGACTTCGGCAAGATGGTCGCGCTGCGCGGCACCGACATCGTCCGCGTCGCCCTCGCCGAGGCGACCGCCGAGCTCAAGACCGTGCCGGCCTCCCGCTACGAGGAGGCCGAGGTCTTCTTCGGCTGATCGGTCGCGGACCCGTCACCACGGCCCGCGCACGATCCGGTACGGCTCCCGCGTCGCCCCGCGGGAGCCGTACGCATGCGCGGCCCCGAATGGCGCCGAGTGAACCGCGGGGGCGCGGTGATTGCCCGAGTATGTGAGCGGAGGGCCCGGCCCTCCCTGCTCGATCAGGAGAGGGCGCCGCGCGATGGGCATCGAGGGACCGTTCTGGCGGGCGATCGCGGTCTTCCGTGTGGCGTCGCTCGCGTACGCGGCGTTGCTCGTGCTCAGGGCCGGCGGCTACGCCCGTCCGGCCGTGGCCTGGGCCCTCGTCGGCGTCATGGCCGTCTGGACGGTCGTCACACTCGTCCCGCGTCCCGCCGCGCGGCGCGAGCCGCTGCTGGCCGCCGACCTCGTCGTCACGGCGGGATGCCTGCTGGCCACGCCGTACGCGCAGAGCCGCGGCGACATGCTGGCCGGGGCGATCCCGATCACGGCGACCTGGGTGGCCGGGCCCGTCCTGGCGTACGGCGTGGCGCGGGGACGCCGGGCCGGTGCGGTCGCCGCCGCGATCATGTCGGCGGCCGACCTGTGGCTGCGCAGCGGCAACGGGGTCGACCTCGCCTCGATCCCGGTGAACGGCGCCGTGCTCATGTTCATGGCCGGGGTCGTCGTCGGGCACGTCGCCCGGCTCGCGCGGGAGGCCGAGGAGCGCATGCGGCGCGCCGCGCGGATCGAGGCGGCGGGCCGCGAGCGGGAGCGGCTGGCCCGGGGCATCCACGACTCGGTGCTCCAGGTGCTGGCCCTGGTGCAGCGCAGGGGCGCGGAGATCGGCGGCGAGGCGGCCGAGCTGGGCAGGCTCGCGGGGGAGCAGGAGGCGGCGCTGCGGGCGCTGGTGCAGGCCCCGCCCGTGGCGGAGGCGCCCGACCCCGTGCCGCCGCCGGGCCTTCGCGGCCGGCTCCGGTCGCCGGCGCGGCCTCGTCGTCCCCTCGCCGACCGGGGAGCCCTTTCCGAGTCGGACCTCACGGGAACCGGCCCGGCGGAGCCCGAGGTCGATCTGCGTGACCTGCTGCGGCCGTACGGCACCTCCCGGGTGACCGTGTCCGCGCCCGCGACGCCGCTGCCGTTGCCGGCCGAGAGCGCGCGGGAGGTGGCGGCGGCCGTCGGCGCGGCCCTCGACAACGTCGTGCGGCACTGCCCCGAGGGCGCCCGCGCGTGGATACTCGCAGAGGAGGACGGCGGCGCGGTCGTCGTCACCGTACGCGACGACGGGCCGGGCATCCCCGAGGGCCGGCTGGAGCAGGCGGCTCGCGAGGGGCGCATGGGCGTGGCCCGCTCGATCCGGGGTCGCGTGGCCGACCTCGGCGGCACGGTGGCGATCACCTCGTCGCCGACGGGAACGGAGATCGAGCTGTCGGTCCCGGTGCGGGCGGACGAAGGGAACGAGAGGCGGTCGTGAGCGGAGACGGACGGCTGCGCGCGAGTGATCCCGCGCGCCCGGCCACGGGCGCGGAAGCCGAGGACGGCCGGGAACGCCCGCGGGTGCGGGTCATGGTGGTCGACGACCACCCGATGTGGCGGGAGGCGGTCGCCCGGGACCTGACCGAGGCCGGGTACGACGTCGTCGCCGCCACCGGGGAGGGCCGCCAGGCGCTGCGCGTCGCGGCGGCGGTGCGGCCGGACGTGGTGGTGCTCGACCTGCGGCTGCCGGACCTGCCGGGCGTGGAGGTGGCCCGGGGGCTGGGCGCGTCCGCGGCCCCGCCGCGCGTGCTCGTCCTGTCGGCCAGCGCCGAGGAGGCGGACGTGCTGGAGGCGGTCAAGGCGGGCGCCTCCGGATATCTCGTGAAATCGGCGAGCCGGGAGGAGTTCCTGGACGCGGTCCGGCGCACCGCCGAGGGCGACGCCGTCTTCACTCCCGGCCTGGCCGGGCTGGTGCTGGGGGAGTACCGCAGGCTGGCCCACCGGGCGCCGGGCCCCGGCCAGGCCGCCGCGCAGGACGGCCCCCGGCTGACCGACCGGGAGACCGAGGTGCTGCGCATGGTCGCCAAGGGCCTGACATATCGGCAGATCGCCGAACGTCTGGTGCTGTCGCATCGCACGGTGCAGAACCACGTGCAGAACACGCTGAGCAAGCTCCAGCTCCACAACCGGGTCGAGCTGGTCCGCTACGCGATAGAGAAGGGCCTGGCCGAACTCGACTAGTCTGCTGTCCGAAACGTTCGCCTGTCCGCAACGTTCGCCGGCCGAGGGAGCGGGGCGGGCTTCGCGAGGGCCGGGGGTTCCTTCCGGCGCGGCGACCCGTCCGGCCGAGGTTCGGGGACGCCCCGCGAGGCGGCGATCGGCGCTGTCGCGGCGGCGGCATTACAGTGGGGAAGCCCGCATCGCTGTGACGCGTTGTCCTTGGCGTATGTCCCCTGGCCGTGCCCTCCCCGGCGTGACGGCCGTCCATGTCCGTCCGGAGGTTTCCACAGATGACCATGACCGCCCTCGGAGAGCCCTCGGTGCTGCTCAAGTTAGGCGAGGTGGTTCTGAAGGGCCGGAACCGCGAGATCTTCGAGATGCGCCTGCGGGCGAACATCAAGCACGCTCTCAAGGACCACCGGGTCGACATCCGCCAGCGGCACGGGGTGATCGCCCTGTTCCTGCCCGCGGGGACCGCAATGGAGGAGGCCGAGGCGGTGGCGGCCCGCGTGGCCGACGTGCCCGGGATCGTGCTGGTCCACCTCGCCTGGCGGGTGGCGAAGGACCCCGACTCGATCACCAAGGCCGCGATCGAGCTGATCGGTGACAGCGACGAGGTGGCCCGCAAGGCGCGCTTCGCCGTACGGTCGCGGCGTCGCGACAAGCGCTTCCCGCTGCGCTCCAACGAGCTGGACCGCGTGGTCGGCGGGGCGATCAACGACACCTACGGGCTGCCGGTCGACCTGAGCAACCCGGAGCTGACCGTGCACATCGAGGTGGACAAGGACGAGGCGTTCCTGTTCACCGGGGGCCGGCCTGGCCAGGGTGGCCTGCCGGTCGGCTCCAGCGGCCGGGCGCTGGCGCTGCTGTCCGGCGGCATCGACTCCCCGGTCGCCGCCTACCGCATGATGCGGCGCGGCCTGCGGGTGGACTTCCTGCACTTCTCCGGCATCCCGTTCACCACCTCGGAGTCGATCTACAAGGCGTACGCGCTGGTGCGCAACCTGGACAAGTTCCAGGGCAAGTCGCGGCTGTGGGTGGTGCCGTTCGGCAAGGCGCAGCAGTCGATCAGGAACTCCGGCCAGGACCGGCTCGCGGTGATCGCGCAGCGGCGGCTGATGCTCAAGACGGCCGAGGAGGTCGCCCACCGCATCCACGCCGAGGCGCTGGTCACCGGCGACAGCCTCGGCCAGGTGTCCTCGCAGACCCTGGCCAACATCACGGCCCAGGACCACGCCGTGGACCTGCCGATCCTGCGCCCGCTGATCGGCCTGGACAAGACCGAGATCATGGCCGAGGCCCGCCGGATCGGGACGCTGGAGATCTCCGAGCTGCCCGACGAGGACTGCTGCACGCTGCTCGCGCCCCGGCAGGCCGAGACCCGCGCGAAGATCGAGGACCTCAAGCAGATCGAGAAGCGCCTGGACGCCGAGGACCTCGCCGCCCAGCTGGCCGACTCGATCCAGCCGTACAAGCTCGACGTCTGAGCCGGCGTTCGTCCCCGGCCCCGCCGGGACCCGGGACCGCCTGATGCGGTTCCGTGGCCCCGGCGGGGGCGCGCCAAGGCGGGACGGGTTCAGGCGGGGATCGGGGACGCCGCCGTCGTCGCGGTGCGGCCCACCAGCGGGGGGAAGTCGCGCATGACCACCGCGAGGGCGTCCAGGTCCCCGTTCACCAGGGCCTGCGGGCCGTCGCACAGGGCCTGCTCGGGGTGCGGGTGCACGTCGATGATCAGTCCGTCGGCCCCGACCGCGACCGCGGCCCGCGACAGCGGCAGCACGAGGTCGCGCCGGCCGCCGGAGTGCGACGGGTCCACGATCACCGGCAGGTGCGACAGCCGCTGGACGACCGGCACCGCAGAGATGTCGAGCGTGTTGCGGGTGGCGGGCTCGTAGGTGCGGATGCCCCGCTCGCACAGGACGATGTCGAGGTTGCCGCGCTGGGCGACGTACTCGGCCGCCATCAGCCACTCCTCGATGGTCGCCGTCATGCCCCGCTTCAGCATGACCGGCTTGCCCGCCGCGCCCACGGCCTGCAGCAGCGCGAAGTTCTGCGCGTTGCGGGTGCCGACCTGCAGCATGTCGGCGTACGACGCCACGAGCGCCACGTCGTGGGCGTCCACGACCTCGGTGACGATCGGCAGCCCGGTCTGCTCGCGCACGTCGGCCAGGATCCGCAGGCCCTCCTCGCCCAGTCCCTGGAAGGCGTACGGCGAGGTGCGCGGCTTGTAGGCGCCGCCGCGCAGCAGCGTCGCGCCCGCCGCCTTGGCCATCAGCGCGGCCTCCAGCGTCTGCTCCGGTGTCTCGACCGCGCACGGGCCCGCGATGAGGGTGACGGTGTCCGGGCCGATCGGCACGCCGCGCACGGTCACCGTGGAGCGTTGGGGATGGTTCTCCCTGCTCACGAGCTTGTACGGCGTGGAGACCCGCACGACGTCCGCGACGCCCGGCATGGCGCGCAGGTTCAGTGTGGCGAACTGCTCGACGTCGCCGATGAGGCCGACGATCGTACGGTTCACGCCGCGGCTCGCGAACGCCTCCCCTCCGGCGGAGGCGACGAGGTCGGCGATCGCCTCGATGTCGTCCTGCGTGGCCTCGGGGGTCATGACGATGACCATGGTGACTCCTGTCGCTGTCGACGGTGCGGGTCCGGAAAAACGACGAAGGCCCCGGGTCCGTGTGGACCCGGGGCCTTCGTTCGCCGTGGCTGTCAGCGCAGCGCATGGAGGCGATCGGTCCTCACGGGTCCGTCGCCATACCAAAACGACCAAGCGGTGCGCATGTGACGCAATATAGCGCACGGTTCCTTGATCGTGCCGCACCCGCACCTCCGGGGTCCGGTGCGGTCGTCCTCCGGGCGGATGGCAGGATGGCACGCGTGCCGGAGAATCCTGAGGAGGAGACGCGCCTGCCGCCGGGCCAGTACGTCCCACGCGGACGGCCCGTCGTCCACTACGGGCGGGTCCCGGCGTTCCGCCCTGAGACGTGGCGTTTCCAGGTGTTCGGCGCCACGGCCTCGGGCCGGGTCCACGAGTTCTCGTGGGAGGAGTTCGCCGCGCTGCCCAGGGCGACGGTCATGGCGGACTTCCACTGCGTCACCAAGTTCTCCCTCATGGGGAACGAGTGGGGCGGCGTTCCCACGTCGGTGCTGCTCGACCGCGTCCCGCCGGCGCCGGGTGTGCGTCACGTCATGGTCTGGGCCGAGTACGGCTACAGCGCCAACATGCGCATGTCCGACTTCGAGCGCCCGACGACGCTGTTCGCCACGCACCTCGACGACAACCCGCTGTCCCCCGAGCGCGGCTATCCCGTACGGATCGTGGTGCCGCACCTGTACGCCTGGAAGAGCGTGAAATGGGTGCGCGCGGTCGAGTACCTGACCGAGGACCGGCGCGGCTTCTGGGAGGAGCGCGGCTACCACAACGTGGCCGATCCCTGGAAGGAGCAGCGCTACTCATATCAGGAGGACCCGGGCGACGGCCCTCCGTGAGGCCGCCGAGCGGCTACGGTGTCCGGCGTGTCTTCAGCCGTCTGGATCACGCTGTGCGCGCTCTGCGGGGTCTGCGGCGGCGCACTGGGCCGCGCCCTCGCCTGCCGCGGGCCGGCCCCCGGCGAACTGCCCGGGGAGGCGACGTTCCTCGCCCTGCGCGTCGCCGGGCTGGCCGCGGGCTCGCTGCGCGCCGGGCTCACCCACGGCTCCGCCCGCCGCGCCGCACGGCACCTGCGGACGTTGCTCGGCACCGCCGGCCTGGTGGTCGCCACGAGTGACCGCGTCCTCGCCAGGGACGGCACGGGTGTGCCGGCGGACGAGGCGGTCCTCGCCGAGGCGCGCGCGACCATGGCGGACGGCAGGCCACGCCGCGCCCCCGCCGCGGGCGGCGACCGGCACGGGGTGGTCGTCCCCCTGACCCTGGAGGGGCGGGCGGTCGGCGCTCTCGCGGCGTACGACACGGAGATCGGCGCCGCCATGGTGCGCACGGCGGCCGAGGTGGGCCGCTGGATGTCCGGCCAGCTCGAACTCGCCGAACTCGACGCCTCCCGCAGGCGGACCCTGGAGGCGGAGGCGCGGGCCCTGCGGGCGCAGATCTCGCCCCACTTCGTTTACAACTCGCTCACCACGATCGCCTCGTTCGTCCGGACCGATCCCGAGCGCGCCCGCGAGCTGCTGCTCGACTTCGCCGACTTCATCCGGTACGCGCTGCGCCGTGCGGCCGACTTCACCTCCCTCGCCGACGAGCTGAGCTGCGTGGACCGCTACCTGCTGCTGGAGCAGGCGAGGTTCGGCGACCGGCTGCGCTTCACCGTCCAGGTCGCCCCCGAGGTGCTGCGGGTCGACGTGCCGTTCCTGTGCCTGCAGCCCCTGGTGGAGAACGCCATCAAGCACGGCATGCCGGGGGAGGTCCGGGTCGTGATCAGGGACGCCGGGCCGGAGGCGCACATCTGGGTCGAGGACGACGGCGTCGGCATGGACCCCGAGCATCTGCGGGCCGCGCTCGCCGAGGAGAGCAGCGGGATCGGGCTGAGCAACGTGGACCTGCGCATGCGCCACCTCTACGGCCAGGACTACGGGCTCATGGTCGAGACGGCGCCCGGCAAGGGCACCCGCATCCGGCTGCGCATCCCCAAGAGCCGCCCCCGGGCCGTCCCTGCCCGCTCCTGAACCCCTCTCGCCGCGCCCCCGGCGGCCGGGCCGGGCGCTCAGCCGGTCAGGAGCGGGAGCCGGAGGACGAACCTGGCGCCGCGCGGGGAGTCCTCGACGCACAGGCTGCCCTCGTGCGCCACCGCGATCGCCCGGCACAGGGCCAGGCCGAGGCCGCTGCCGTCGGGATCGAGGCGCCGTCCCGCCTCCAGCCGGGTGAAGGGTTCGAAGATGCGATCCCTGTCCTCCTTGCCGACGCCGTCGCCGTCGTCCATCACCACCACCAGCGCCTGGGCGCCGGCGCGCTCGGCGCTCACGTCCACCTGGCCGGCGGCGTGGCGCTGCGCGTTCACCAGAAGGTTCGTCACGATGCTGGCCAGTTGCACGCGGTTGCCGAGGACCCGCACGTCCGGCTCGGTCCTGGCGAGCACCGGCACGCCCGCGGCGCGCGCCGCCGCCTCGGCGCGTACGAGCGCCCCGAGGTCGACCGGCTCGTACGAGCACGGCGTGTTGCGGAGCCGGGCGAAGGCGAGCAGTTCGTCGATGATGTGCTGCATGCGGTCGGCGGCCGGCAGCGACCTGGCGATCGCCTCCCGTGCGTCGATCTCCGGGTAGAGCAGCGCCTCCTCCAGCCCGGTACGCAGCCCGGCGAGCGGGGACTTGAGCTCGTGGGACACGACGGCGGCGAACTCCCGCTGCCGCGTGACCGACGACTCCAGCCGGCCGAGCGTCTGGTTCGCGGCGCGGGCCAGCTGGGCGATCTCGTCCCGGCCGGACGGCTGCGGCACCCGCAGGGACAGGTCGTTGGCGTTGATCTCCGACATCCGCTGCCGGATCGCGTTGATGGGGCGCAGGACGCGGCCCGTCGCCCGCCAGGTCGTCCACGTCCACAGGGCCGCCAGCAGCGCCCCGCCCGCGCCGATGAGGAGCTCCAGCCGGTGCCCGCGCAGGGCGGGCGGCTGGTCCGTGCCGGCGTAGACGAAGTGGGGGTCGCCCCGCCAGAGCTCCCAGGACTGCAACGACGGGACCCGGGCGGCGGTGAGCATGACGCACCGCTCGCTCTCGGGGCACTCGGTCACGTCGCGGAAACGGTTCTCCTCGGTCGGCCTCACCGTGCTCAGCGGCCGATCGCGGGCCATGGGCCCGGCCATCACCACCCGGCCCCGCGAGTCGGTGAGCTGGACGAGCGGGACCCGCGCTGTCGGCGCCGGCGGCGGGACCTGCCCGCGTTCCATCAGGCCGATCCACTCGGTGGCGACGCGACGCGTCTCCTTGAAGATCTCGCTCTCGATCCGGTGCCGGATCAGCAGGCACAGGCCGATCCCGATCACCGCGGCGACGAGCACGGACACCGCCGCGACGGTCAGCGTCACGCGCGCCTGGATGGAGTGGGAGAGGGGAAGGAACGTGCCCGGCCTGATGCTCATCAAAGTTCCTCGTTCGGCCTGGTCTCCCTGTCAACGGTAAGCAGCCCTGGTGGATAAAAGGCCTTTTGGGCGGCGAAAGGCCAATAGTTCTACCTAGTCTTGGCCTGGAACTTGCCTCGGCACCGGCCCGCTATGGTGGCGGAGAGTATCGGGAATGTCACCTACCGCTCGGTCACCCCTTGCGCGGAGGGCGGGGCACGCGGCACGGTGGACGCCATGCTGCGTGTCCTCGCGGTGGACGACGAGGTCCCCGCCCTGTCCGAGCTCGCCTTCCTGCTCCGCCAGGACGCCCGGGTGGAGCACGTGAGCACGGCGACCGACGGCGGGGCCGCCCTGCACGACATGGTCCAGATGATCGCCCACGGGGAGCGCCTCGACGGCGTCTTCCTGGACGTGCGCATGCCGGGCCTCGACGGCCTCGACCTGGCCCGGCTCATCGGCGGTTTCCCCACGCCTCCCCGCCTGGTCTTCGTCAGCGCCCACGACTGCGCGGTCCAGGCGTTCGAGCTGGAGGCCGTCGACTACCTGCTCAAGCCCGTACGCCCGGAACGCCTGGCGGAGGCCGTACGCCGGCTCTCGGCCGCCGTCGCGCCTCCCGGCGCCGAGGAGGACCTGGAGACGATCCCGGTCGAGCTCGGGGGCCGCACGAAGTTCGTGGCCCGGCAGGACGTGTGCTACGCCGAAGCCCACGGCGACTACGTGCGCCTGCACACGGGCGACGCCGTCTACCTCGTGCGGATGTCCCTCGCGGCGCTGGAACGCCGCTGGGCGGGCGCGGGGTTCATCCGGGCCCACCGCAGCACCCTCGTCAACGCCCGGCACGTGAGCGAGCTGCGCTTCGACGCCGGGCGGGTGGTCCTGCAGGTGGGCGGCGAGACGCTGCCGGTGAGCAGGCGGCACACCCGGCAGGTGCGCGAGCAGCTCGTCCGCCAGTTCCGTCCCTGAGCCTCCACGCGATCACCCCGCACCCCGCGGCGCCTCAGGGGCGGGCCGGGGACGCGACCATGCCGCTCTCGAAGGCGCGGGTCACGGCGGCGGCGACGCCGTGCCGGGGGAGCAGCCCCTTCTCGGCCGCCTCCCAGCCGGTGTAGGTGAGGGCCCACAGCACCTGCTGGATCCACTCGGCGCTGACGCCGGGGTCGAACACGCCCTCGGCCTGGCCGCGCTCGATGAGGCTGACGGTGGTCGGCACCGACAGGTCGGGCTCGAAGCAGGCGGTGAACTCCTCGAGCACCCGGGGGTCGCCGAACAGGAACGCCAGACGGTCCCCGGCGTCCACCAGGGCGGCGATCAGCCTGCGCATCGCCTCGAGCGGCGGGCCCTGGTCGATGGCCGCCCCGGCCGTCGATCTCTCCACCACGCGGAAGGAGTCGACGACGGCCGCGTTCACGAGGTCCTGCCGGTCGGAGAAGTAGCGATGCAGCGTGCTGCGGCCGATCTGGGCGGCTTCGGCGATGTCCGCGAGCGTCGCGCCGCGGTCGCGGGCGAGGACCGAGGCCGCCGCGGCGAGGATGGCACGGCGCGTACGGCTGCGCGTGCCCGATTCCCTGGTGTCGGTCACCTCCGGAAGGCTAGCAGCGCCTCCATTAGGAGACGATCGCGGTTGATAATGAGACATCGAGGTCTCATTATGAGCTCATGAACTCTTATTCCATCGTCGCCGAGGGGCTGGGCAAGCGCTACGGCGACACCCGAGCCCTCGACGGGTTCGACCTGAGGGTCGCCGGCGGGAGCGTGTGCGCGCTTCTCGGCCCGAACGGCGCGGGCAAGACCACCGCCGTCCGCGTGCTGACCACGCTGGCGCGGCCGTCCTCCGGCCGCGCGCTCGTGGCCGGGTTCGACGTCGCGCGGCAGCCGGCCGAGGTGCGCCGCCGCATCGGCCTGGCCGGGCAGGAGGCGGCCGTGGACGAGATCCTCACCGGGCGGGAGAACCTCGAGATGTGGGGGCGGCTCCACCACCTGGGCGCGGCGGCGGCGCGCCGCCGCGCCGGCGAGCTCCTGGAGCGGTTCGGGCTGGCCGAGGCGGCCGACCGGAGGGTCAGGCACTACTCCGGCGGCATGCGGCGGCGTCTCGACCTGGCCGCCGCGTTCCTCCAGGCTCCGCGCGTGCTCTTCCTCGACGAGCCGACCACCGGGCTCGACCCCCGCAGCCGCACGGAGGTCTGGCGCACCGTGCGCGGGCTCGCCGACGCCGGCAGCACCGTGCTCATGACGACGCAGTACCTGTTCGAGGCCGACCAGCTCGCCCGGCAGATCGCGGTGATCGACGGGGGGAGGGTGATCGCGGACGACACCCCCGAGCGCCTGAAGTCTCTGATCGGCGGCGACCACCTCGACCTCGTCGTGCGCGATCCCGCCCGCCTCGGCGACGCCGCCGCGGTCCTCGCGGGCGTCGCGCAGGCCGAGCCCGTGGCCGACGCGGACGCGCGCCGCCTGACCGCCCCTGTGCGCGACCGCGTCGGGGCGCTCACGACGGCCGTACGGGAGCTGGAGCGGCGCGGAATCGAGGTCGAGGACGTCTCCCTGCGCCGTCCGACGCTGGACGAGGTCTTCCTGAGCCTGACGGCGGAGGCGGCGGCGTGAGCGCCCCGGCCGCCCCGGACGCGCCGCCCCGGTGGGGTGAGCGGCTGCGCTGGACGCTGTCGGACGCGTCGGTCATCGCTCGCACCAACCTCACGCACTGGGTCCGCAACCCGGCCGCCGTCCTCAACCTGACGATGTATCCGATCGTCATGGTCGTGCTGTTCGGCTACGTCCTCGGCAGCGCGATGAACGTCGCGGGCGGCGGCGACTACCGCGAGTTCCTGATGCCGGGCATGTTCTCGCAGACGATGGCGATGGGGGTGATGACCACGATGACGGTGGTCAGCCTGCAGACCGCCCGCGGGGTGACCGACCGCTACCGCTCGATGCCGATCTCGCGGCCCGGTGTGGTGCTCGGCCGCGCATTCGCCGACATCGTCAACTCGGTGCTCGAACTGCTGATCCTGCTCGCGTGCGGCCTGGTCGCCGGATGGGGCTGGCATCGGGGGATCGGCGACGCCCTGGCCGCCGTGGGCCTGCTCCTCCTGCTGCGCTTCGCGCTCATCTGGGTGGGGATCTACCTCGGGCTGGCGCTCACCCCGGAGGCGGCGAGCGCGGCCTGGCTGCCGCTGCTGCCGCTCACGATGCTGGCCAACACCTTCGTGTCCCCGGCGCTCCTGCCGGGCTGGCTGGGGGCGATCGCGGAGTGGAACCCGCTGTCGGCGACGGTCGCCGCGTGCCGGATGCTGTTCGGCAACCCCGGCTGGCAGGGCGATTCCTGGGCCGCCGGGCACGCCCTCACGCTGGCGATCGGCTGGCCGCTGCTGATCACGCTCGTCTTCCTGCCCCTGTCCGCCCGGCGCTATCGCCGCCTCGGCGGCTGAGCCGCGCACACTCGCCGGGGCGCGCGGGCCGGCCGGGGGCGTCTTCGCGCGCCCCGATCTACCGCTCGTCGCCTCCCGGGGCCCGCTCGTCGTGCGGGAGCGGGCCGCATGGCGCTAACTAGAGACCGCTCGTCCGAAGGGCCATCCCCCGGCCCAATTACACCTCGTAGTCTTTCGCACGTCGCAAGACACGCGGGGTAATCACAAAGTGAGCAGGTTGTCACCGGTTGGTTACCAAGCGGGGCCCTACTCGGGGGGGAAGGGCCCCGCCCACGCGTATCGGGGGGGTGCGCGGCGATCCGGCCATACGGGGGCGCCGGATCGCCGCGAACGCCCCGGTCAGGCGCCGCGCAGTTTCTTGAGCAGTTCGATGTCCTCGCGGTGCTTTTCCACCTTGCCGGGCGTCTCGATGCAGATGGGCACCCCGGCGGCCGTGGGGTGGCGCATCAGCTCGCCGAACGCCTGGGCGCCGATGTGCCCGGCCCCGATGTTCTCGTGCCGGTCCCGCTTGGAGCCGCAGGGGTCCTTCGAGTCGTTGGCGTGGACCAGCTTGAGCCGGCCAGGAGCGACGTCGTTCAGCGCGTCCATCATCTCCTTCACCCCGCCCGGCGCGGCCAGGTCGTGCCCCGCCGCGAAGGCGTGGCAGGTGTCGAGGCACACGCCCACCTTGGGGTGGTGGTCGAGGGCCTCCAGATAGGGACCGAGGTCCTGCACGGTCGCGCACAGCATCTGGCCCTGGCCCGCCATCGGTTCGAGCAGCAGGTCGGGGCCGTCGTCCGGAAGCTCGTCCAGCACCGGCAGCAGGTGCTCGTGGATCTGGCGCATCGCGGCCTCGCGCGACTGGCTCACGGCAGAGCCGGTGTGGACGACCACGCCGAGCGCGCCGGTCTCGACGCCCCTGCGCAGGGTGTGGCGGATCACCGCGATCGAGTTCTCCAGGGTCTCCGGCGTCGGCGACCCGCAGTTCACGAGATAGGCGGCGTGCAGGAAGACCGGCACGCCCGACTCGCGGAGCTTGGCGTCCTCGGCGGGGTTCCCCTCGCTGAGCGCCCAGCCCCGCGGGTTGGTGACGAAGACCTGGATCATCTCCGCGCCGATGTCGGCCGCGTACTTCAGCCCGCCCTTCGCGAGGCCGCCCGCGACGAAGACGTGTCCGCCGATGAGAGTGGAAGGAGTCATGATGCCCCCCAGAGTATTGGCACAGAGTATTGGCGCAGGACATCGGCGCAGGCTGGTGCCGCCGTCTTCCGCCACAGCCCCTTTTGCCACAGCCCCTTTGTCACAACGTACAAAGCGGCGTCCGGAGCGGGGCGTCCGGTTCGGACGTCGCGCCGCTGGAATCAGGTCGGGCCCGGCGGTTGACTGACGGGCATGCGCGAACTCGGCCAGGACGACCTGCGGGCCTGCTGCGCCTCCGCCAGGTGGCTGGAGGCGGTCGCCGCGCGCGGGCCGTTCCGGGATCTCGACGAGCTCCGCCGCGCGAGCGAGGCGGCTGTCGCGACTCTGACCTGGGACGACGTGCTGGAGGCGCTGGCGGCGCACCCGAGGATCGGCGAGCGTCCTGACGGCGCGGGACGCGAGGCCGCGTGGTCGCGGTCCGAGCAGTCCGGGACCGCGGACGCCGGCCGGGAGGTGCTCGGCGCGCTCCGCGAGGGCAACGCCGCCTACGAGAGCCGGTTCGGTCACGTCTACCTGGTCTGCGCGACGGGGCGGGAGGCCGGCGAACTGCTGGCGCTGCTGCGGGAGCGGCTCGGCAACGACGAGAAGACCGAGCGCAAGGTCGTCAGGGACGAGCTGTCGAAGATCGTCGCGGTGCGGCTGGCCAAGCTCTGGGAGGGCCGGTGAGCCTTTCGACGCACGTGCTCGACACCGCCGCCGGGCGGCCGGCCAAGGACCTGTTCGTACGGCTGTCGCGGCGCGCCGCGCACGGGTTCGTGCCGGTGGCGGAGGGACGCACCGACGGCGACGGCCGCATCCGGGAGTGGACGCCGCTGGGCCGGGAGTGGGACCCGGCCGAAGATCCGCGCCCGGGGACCTACCGGCTCGTGTTCGACACCGGCGCCTACCTCGGGGACGAGGCGTTCTTCCCCGAGGTGAGCGTCGTGTTCACCATCCGGGAGGCCGGCGAGCACTACCACGTGCCGCTGCTGCTGAGCCCGTTCGCCTACTCGACCTACCGGGGGAGCTGACGTGGCCGTTCTGGGGCCCAACAGGTACGGCAAGGCCGAGACGAGGGTCGTGCGGGTGACCCGGCACGGCGACGCGCACCGGATCAAGGACCTCACGGTCAGCACGTCGCTGTCGGGCGACATGATCGAGGTGCACCTGAGCGGGGACAACTCCGCCGTCCTGCCCACCGACACGCAGAAGAACACGGTCTTCGCGTTCGCCAAGAAGCACGGCGTCGGGGCGATCGAGGATTTCGCGCTGCTGCTGGCCCGTCATTTCGCGGAATCCCAGCGCGCGATCCACCACGCGAGGGTCGCCGTCGAGGAGCACGCCTGGGAGCGCAACGGCGCGTTCGGGCACTCGTTCGTCCGCTCGGGCCGGGAGGTCCGCACCTGCGTGGCCCACCACGACGGGACGCGGTCGTGGGTGGTCTCCGGGCTGCGCGACCTCGTCGTGCTCAACACGACCAACTCCGAGTTCTGGGGCTTCGCCAAGGACGAGTACACGACGCTGCCGGAGACCCGCGACCGCGTCCTGGCCACCGCCGTGGACGCGGCGTGGCGGCACGCGGACACCTCCCAGGACTGGGACAAGACCTACGAGAACGCGCGGGGCGCCCTGCTCGCGGCCTTCGCCGACACCTACAGCCTGTCCCTGCAGCAGACCCTCTACGCCATGGGCACGCGCGTGCTGGCCGAGTGCCCGGGGGTCTGCGAGGTGCGGCTTTCGCTGCCGAACAAGCACCACTTCCTGGTGGACCTCGCGCCCTTCGGCCTGGACAACGACGGCGAGGTCTTCTTCGCCGCCGACCGGCCGTACGGGCTGATCGAGGGCACGGTGCTGCGTGAGCACGCGCCCGCCGCCGGCCCGGCCTGGGAGTAGCCGATGGACTTCCTGCGACCGCTGACCTGGATGGACGCCCTGACGCTGAAGGCCGAGCGGCCCGAGGCCACACCGATCCAGGGCGGCACCGACGTCATGGTGGAGATCAACCTCGACAAGGGCCGCCCTGCCGCCCTGCTCGACCTCACGCGGGTCCGCGAACTCCGGGACTGGTCGCGGGAGGGCGACGAGATCCGCGTGGGCGCGGGCGTGACCTACTCCCGGCTGATCGCCGAGCTCGGGGCCGATCTGCCCGGCCTGGCCCAGGCGTCCCGTACGGTCGGGTCGCCGCAGATCCGCAACCGGGGCACGGTCGCGGGCAACCTCGGCGCGGCCTCGCCCGCGGGTGACAGCCACCCGCCGCTGCTGGCCTGCGGCGCGGTCGTGGAGGCCGAGTCGGTGCGCGGCACCCGGCTGATCCCGATCGGGGCGTTCTACACCGGTGTGAAGCGCAACGCGCTCGCCCCCGACGAGCTGATCCGCGCCGTGCGGGTCCCGGCCGCCACAGGCCCGCAGTACTTCTCCAAGATCGGCACCAGGAACGCCATGGTGATCGCGGTGTGCTCGTTCGCGGTCGCGCTGGACCCGTCGGGGCGCCGGGTGGGCACGGGCATCGGCTCGGCCGCGCCGACCCCGCGCCACGCGCCGCGGGCCGAGGACTTCGCGTCGGCGGAGCTGGACTGGGACGGCCATGGCCCGCTCGATCCCGGGGTGGCGCGCGGCTTCGGCGAACTCGTGGCCGCCTCCGCCGCGCCGATCGACGACGTGCGGGGCCGCGCCGCCTACCGCACGCGCGCGCTGGCCGTGATGGCGCGCCGCGCGCTCGGCTGGGCATGGGACGACGTCAGGGGGAAGTCATGAGGGTGAACCTCACCGTGAACGGCCGCCCGATGACGGCCGACGACGTGTGGGAGGGCGAGAGCCTGCTGTACGTCCTGCGCGAGCGACTCGGCCTGCCGGGCGCAAAGAACGCCTGCGAGCAGGGCGAATGCGGCTCCTGCACGGTCTATCTCGACCACACGCCGGTCTGCGCGTGCCTGGTCGCCGCGGGTCAGGCGGAGGGGCGCGAGGTGGTGACGGTCGAGGGCCTGGCGACCTCCGGCGGCGGGCCGGACGCCGGGTTGAGCGAGGTGCAGCGCGCGTTCGCGGACGCGGGGGCCGTGCAGTGCGGCTTCTGCACGCCCGGTCTCGTCGTGCAGGCCCACGCGCTGCTCGCGGGCGCCGAAGGGGTGCCGCCGGACGCCGACATCCGGGAGGCCCTCGCCGGCAACCTGTGCCGCTGCACCGGATACGAGAAGATCCTCGACGCCGTGCGCCTGGCCGCCGCCCGCCGCGCGGGGACGGCATAGGTCCCCGCCCATGACGCACCACGACCCCGCCATCGTCCTCCCCGGGAGTTCCGTTGCCTGAAAGCCCACGTCCGGTGGTCATCGAGAACGCCCACGTCGTCCCCGTCGCCGGGGAGGAGATCCCGTCCGGCCACGTCGTCGTGGAGGACGGCCTGATCACGGCGGTCGGCCCCGGCCCGGCGCCGGCCGTGCCCGAGGGGGCCGAACGCGTCGACGGCTCCGGCTGCCTGGCCACCCCCGGCCTGGTCAACACCCACCACCACCTCTACCAGTGGGCGTCCCAGGGGGTGACGCCGGACGGGACGCTGTTCGAGTGGCTGGTGGCGAGCTACCGGCTGTGGGCCCGGATGGACGCCGAGGTTGTGTCGGGCGCCGCGACGGCGGGGCTGGCCTGGCTGGCCCTGTCGGGCTGCACGACCTCGGCCGACCACCACTACGTCTTCCCCAAGGGCAGGGGAGACCTCTTCGAGGCGGAGATCGAGGCCGCGCGGCGGGTCGGGCTGCGCTTCCACCCCTGCCGGGGATCGATGGACCGGGGCGCCTCGTCCGGCGGCCTGCCGCCGGACGAGGTCGTGGAGGACGTCGACGAGATCCTCCAGGCCACCGACGACGCGATCCGGAAATATCATGATCCGTCGTTCGGGTCGATGCTGCGCGTCGCGGTCGCCCCCTGCTCGCCGTTCTCGGTCAGCGGCGAGCTCATGACCCGCTCGGCCGACCTCGCCCGCTCCCACGGCGTACGGCTGCACACGCACGTGGCGGAGACGGCCGACGAGGACGAGCACTGCAGGGAGCAGTTCGGCGTGCTGCCCGTCGAATACCTCGACCGGCTCGGCTGGCTGGGCCCCGACGTGTGGCTGGCCCACTGCGTCCACCTGACCGACAAGGACGTGCGGCGCTTCGCCGAGACCGGCACGGGCACGGCCCACTGCCCGTCCTCCAACGGCCGCCTCGGCGCCGGCATCGCCCGGATCTCCGACCTGCTGGCCGCGGGCGTGCCGGTCGGGCTCGGAGTCGACGGCGCGGCCTCCAGCGAGATGACCCCGCTGGCCGGGGAGATCCGCATGGCCGTGCTCACGCAGCGGGCCAGGTACGGCCCGCGCGCGCTGACCGCCCGCCAGGCCCTGGAGATGGCCACGCTCGGCGGCGCCCGCTGTCTCGGCCGGGAGGCCGAGATCGGCTCGCTGGAGCCCGGCAAGCTCGCCGACGTGGCGCTGTGGCGGCTCGGCGCCTTCCACTCCGCGATCGACGATCCCGTCGTCGCGTTCGCGTACGGCGCGACCCCGCCGCTCGCCCGGCTGCTCGTGGGCGGCCGGACCGTCGTGGACGACGGCGAACTGCGCACCGTCCCGGGAGAGGAGGCCGCGCGGGCCGGGGCCGACGCCCATCGCCGGCTGACCACCATGGATCATGTCTGAGGCGTTCCCGGACACGATCGAAGGGCCACAGGTGAGCCACACCATGACAGGACACGTCGTCATCGCACCGGACAAGTTCCGGGGGTCGCTCACCTCGCCCGAGGTGGCCGCGCACGTGGCCGCCGGGCTGCGTTCTCCGGGATCGGGGAACGTCCCGGTCGTCGAGCTGCCGGTGGCCGACGGGGGCGACGGCACCGTGGACGCGGTCGTGGCGAGCGGGTTCACCCGGGTCGAGACGGAGGTGACCGGGCCGGCCGGCGACCCGGTCACCGCGAGCTACGCCGTGCGCGACGAGCCCGGCGCACGGGTCGCGGTGATCGAACTGGCCGAGGCCTCGGGCCTGCGCCGGCTGCCGGGCGACCCGGTGCCGCTGACCGCCACCAGCCGCGGGACCGGTGAGCTGATCGCCCACGCCGTACGGCACGGCGCGACGCGGATCGTGCTCGGCCTCGGCGGCAGCGCCTGCACCGACGGCGGCGCGGGGATGGCCCAGGCCCTCGGCGTGCGGCTGCTCGACGCGGCGGGCGACGACCTGCCGCCGGGCGGCGCCGCGCTGCGTGACCTGCACGCCGTCGACGCCTCGGGCCTGCTGCGCGGGTTCGAGGTGATCGTGGCGAGCGACGTGGACAACCCGCTGCTCGGGCCGTACGGCGCGGCGGCGGTGTACGGCCCGCAGAAGGGCGCGAGCCCGCAGGACGTGGCCGTGCTGGAGGCCGGGCTCGCCCGGCTGGCGGCCGTCGCCGCGCACACCCACGGCCTGGCGGGCGCCGCCGAGCACGACGGCGTCGTGCGCGCGATGGGCGTGGCCGGGCGGCCGGGGGCGGGCGCCGCAGGCGGGGTGGGCTTCGGCGCGCTGACGTTCCTCGGCGCCGAGATCCGGCCCGGCATCGGCTATCTGCTGGATCTGGTGGAGTTCGACCGGCACGTGGAGGGCGCCCGGCTGGTGATCACGGGCGAGGGCTCGATCGACGAGCAGACCCTGCGCGGCAAGACACCGGTCGGCGTCGCGGCCGCCGCGGCCAAGCACGGCGTGCCGGTCGTGGCCGTCTGCGGGCGGCGCACCGTCGGCGACGACGAGCTGAGGGCGGCCGGCATCGAGGCGGCGTACGCGCTGACCGACGTCGAGCCCGACGTGCGGCGGTGCATGGCCGAGGCCGGGCCGCTGCTGGAGCGGCTGGCGGCGCGCATCGCCGCCGGACATCTCACGACATGAGGAGTGGCGCGTGGGAGAACCGTACGACCTGGTGGTGAGGTCCCGGCGGACCGTGACCCCGGAGGGGGAGCGCCCGCTCGCGGTCGCCGTGCGCGGCGGCGTGATCGCGGCCCTGCGGCCCTACGACGAGCCGCCGGCGGCGGAGGAGTCCGCCGACCTCGGCGACCTGCCGCTGCTGCCCGGGCTGGTCGACTCCCACGTGCACGTCAACGAGCCCGGCCGCACCCACTGGGAGGGCTTCGCGACCGCCACCAGGGCGGCGGCGGCCGGGGGCGTGACCACGATCGTGGACATGCCGCTCAACTCACTGCCCCCGACCGTTGACGTGGCCGCGCTGGAGGTCAAGCGGAAGGCCGCCGAGGGCCGGTGCCATGTGGACGTCGGCTTCTGGGGCGGCGCGATCCCCGGCAACCTCGCCGACCTGCGGCCCCTGCACGAGGCCGGCGTGATGGGCGTCAAGTGCTTCCTGTCGCCGTCGGGCGTCGACGAGTTCCCCGCGCTCGACCGCGAGGGGCTGCGGGCCGCGCTGGCGGAGGTGGCGGCCTTCGACGGCCTGTTGATCGCGCACGCCGAGGACCCCGGGCTGCTGTCCGACCCCGGCGGCCCCGCGTACGACGACTTCCTGCGGTCACGCCCCCAGGAGGCCGAGCGCCGGGCCGTCGAGCAGGTGATCGCCCTCGCGGCGGAGACGGGCGCGCGGGCGCACATCGTGCACGTGTCGGCCGCCGCCTGCGTCGAACCGCTGCGCGCGGCGCAGGCGGCGGGGGTGTGCGTCACCGCCGAGACCTGCCCGCACTACCTGACCCTGGCGGCCGAGCAGGTCACCGGGCCCGCCTACAAGTGCTGCCCGCCGATCAGGGAGGCCGCCAACCGCGACGGGCTGTGGCAGGCGCTCGCCGACGGCGTGCTCATGGGGATCGTCTCCGACCACTCCCCGTCGACGCCCGACCTCAAGGTGCCCGACTTCGCCGCCGCCTGGGGCGGCATCTCCTCGCTCCAGGTCGGCCTGCCCGCGGTGTGGACCGCGGCCCGCGCCCGCGGGCACGGCCTGGCCGACGTGGCCCGCTGGATGGCCGAGGGACCGGCCCGCCTGGCCGGCCTGCCCCACAAGGGGGCGATCCGGGAGGGCGACGACGCGGACCTCGTCGCCTTCGACCCCGACGCCGAGTTCACGGTGGACGTCGCGGCGCTCCACCACCGCAACCCGGTGTCTCCCTACCACGGGGCGCGGCTGGCGGGCGTGGTGCGCACCACCTGGCTGCGCGGCACGCCCGTCGATTTCGCCAGGCCGCGTGGCCGGCTGATGACGAGGGGAGCCCGATGACCGGCTTCACCCACCTGCCCGACCTCGCCCTGCGCACGTACGGCGGGTCGGTCGTGGCCGCCAACGACGAGTCGTTCGCCGAACGGGAGGCCCTGATCAGGCCGGGACCGGCCGAGTTCCGGCCGCACACCTTCGGCGCCAAGGGCCAGGTCTACGACGGCTGGGAGACCCGGCGGCGGCGCGAGCCCGGCCACGACTGGGCGATCGTGCGGCTCGGCCTGCCGGGGATCATCAGGGGCGTGGTCGTGGACACCGCGTGGTTCCGCGGCAACTACCCGCCGTACGCGTCGGTCGAGGCGTGCGCGGCCGAGGGCTATCCCTCGCCGGACGAGTTGGACGGCTGGGTGGAGATCGTGCCGAAGAGCCCGCTGAAGGGCGACGCGGTCCACGAGTTCGCCGTGACCGATCCCCGCCGCTTCACCCATGTGCGGCTGAATATCTTCCCCGACGGGGGCGTCGCGCGGCTGCGGGTCCACGGGCGGGTCGTGCCCGACCGCGCGTTCCTGGAGGGCCTCACCGTCGATCTGGCCGCCCTGGAGAACGGCGGCCTGGTGACGGCGTGCTCCGACGAGTTCTACTCCTCGCCGAACAACGTCCTCGCGCCCGGCCTGGCCCGCAACCAGGCCGAGGGCTGGGAGACCGCCCGCCGTCGCGACGGCGGCAACGACTGGCTCGTCGTCGCCCTGGCCGGGCCCGGCCGGGTGGCCGTGGCCGAGATCGACACGACCAACCTGGTGTTCAACGCCCCCGGCTGGGCGTCGCTGAAGGGCGTGGACGTGGACCGGGCGCCGCTGGAGGACGAGGACGCCTGGTTCCCGCTGCTGCCCAGGACGCGCCTGCAGCCCGACACCCGCCACCGCTTCCGCCTCGACGACGACCGCCGGATCACCCACGCCCGGCTCGACATCCACCCCGACGGCGGCCTCGCCCGCCTCCGCCTCCTCGGCACCCTCGCTCCCTGATCCCCGCCCCGACGTCGGGGTTGACGATTCACGCTCAGGAGCGCCGCCGGGGTGGTTCCGGCGAGTGGGGCGGCGGCCGGCGACGCGCGGGCGGCGACCCGGAGCGTTCGGGGACGATCACGACTGCTGCGCCGCGTACCGGCGGACGACCGGTTCCAGGTAGCCGACGTGGGGCCCGCTGAGACGCGCGAGTCCGGCGGGGGAGTGGACCAGGGTGATCCGGTCCAGCTCCGGGTCACGGCCCAGAGCCGTCTCCGACGCCACGAGATCCGCGAATCGTTCGTGCAGGAACGACGCGGGCCGGGACGGAGCGAGGAACAGGACACCGACGCTTCCGTCCTCGTCCCGGGTGACCAGCCATAGGGTCAGATCGCCGGGCGCCGCGTCGACACCGATCTCCTCGGCCAGCTCCCGCGTGGCATGCCGGCGAAGCGCGGCCGTGTCGAGGAGCCCGTCGCCCTCGGGAGGCTCGACGGAACCGCCCGGAAGTTGCCAGCGGCCCGGAGCGGCCGTCCACGGCGACATCCGCACAACCATGAGGCGCCCGTCGTCCGACGGCTGCACGATGCTGACGAAGAGGGACGGCAGCCACACTGTGGCCCCCGGGACACGGCGCAGGGCATGGAGCCGGTAGGTCGTCCGGGCCCAGGTGATGACCAGGCCGTCCGGATCATCTCGTTCCAGCCCCGCGCATGACACGGCCGGTCCGTCGAAGAGGGCCGGATTGGCCCGCACCGCCTCATCCCACGCGCGGTTCACGGCCGCCTGCTCTTCGGGTGGGATCCGCGGCGCGGCGGCTTCGACGAGGCGGAGCCGGCGAGTCTCCAGGAGTTCGACGCCGGAACGTTCTGGCAGAGCCTCGCTCACCGGCTCATGTTCGCACGTACACCGCCCGCCGGGCGCGACTCTTACCGCACAGGGGGGGGCGCGTCCCGGCACCGCTCGTGTCTCCGCTCCGGGCAGGCGCCGCCGGCCGCGCGGCGCCACACCGGGAAGCGGCCTCGGGCAACCGCGCGACCGGGCCGTACGCGACCGGACAGCCGGCGTCAGTGCCAGATGGTGATGGTGGTGCCCGGGGGCTGCTGGCCGAGCGGATTCTCGCCGACCACGCGGTCCGTACCCACCAGCCTGCGGGTCTTGACGTTGAAGCCGGCCGCCTTCAACTCCGCCACGGCGTCCCTGATGGCCTTGAAGCGCACGTCGGGCACGTTGACGACGGCGGGCGGGCTCTGGCCGGGATCGGCGGGATTGATCTCCCACGGCCAGTGGAAGCCCTGGTCCGGGCCGCGTGAGGCCGTCAGATGGACGGTCGCCCCGGCCACCACCTCGGCGCCGCCGGGCGGGTCCTGGGCGATCACCGTGCCCGGCGGGGCGTCGTCGGCGGTCTCGTCGATCTGGACGTTGAAGCCCTTCTCGCGCAGGAACTTCTCCGCCTGGTCGCGCATCATCTGCGTGACGTCCGGCATCAGCAGACCGGCGCTGACGACGAAGTTGACCGTGCTGCCCTTCTTGACGCGCTTGCCCACCGGCGGGTTGGTACGGATGACCTGGTCGCGGGGGATGGTGTCGCTCGCGCTCTTGCTCACCCGCCCTGGCGTCAGCCCGGCCTCGGCGATCTTCGCCCGGGCGTCCGTCAGGCTCAACTTCTCGACTATCGGCACGGTGATCAATTGCGGGCCGGCCGACGGGATGAGGGTGAGCACCGAGCCCTTGACCACCTCGGCGCCCAGGCCCGGCTCGGTGTCGAGAACGATGTCCTTCGGCACCTTGTCGTCGAACCGCGCCTGGCCGACCCGGACCTCGAAGCCGGCCTGCTGCGCCACCTGCCTGGCGACCGTGACGGGCTTGTTCACCAGGTCGGGGACCTTCGTGTAGCGGCCCTGGGAGAACCACCAGCCGGTGAAGGCGACGCCCGCCAGCATGACGAGGGCCAGCGCGGCGACGAACCAGACGGGCCTGATCCTGCGGCCCCGGCGCCGCCCCGTCTCGGCCCCGGCCAGCAGTTCCGAGCGCGGCTGGATCATCGTGTGACCGAGCGGTGACTCGGGCTCCGCGAGCGCGTGCTGCGCGGTGCCGAACGACGAGGCCCCGCCGGCCGGCGGGATGGTCCGGTGCGCGCCCGTCCGTATGCCGCTGTGGGCGCCGGTGTCCGGGGCTCCGTGCGGCGCGGCGTGCGCACCGGTGTGCCCGGTCCTCGGCAGCGTACGGTGGACCTCGACGGCGGCGACGAGCATGGCGGTCGCGTCCGCCGGGCGCGCGGCGGGGTCCTTGTCGGTGGCCGCGGCGACGAGCGCGTCGATCTGCGGCGGCATGTCGGGCACGATCGAGGACGGCGCGGGGACGGTCTCGTGCACGTGCCGGTAGGCGATCGACATCGGCGTCTCGCCCGCGTACGGCTGCCGCCCGGTGAGCAGCTCGAACAGCATGATCCCGGCGGCGTACACGTCGCTGCGGGCGTCGGCCGTGCCGGTCGTGACCTGCTCGGGCGACATGTAGCCGATCGTGCCGATCATCATGCCGGTCTTGGTCTGGTTGGTCGCCTCGATCGCGCGGGCAAGGCCGAAGTCCACGACCTTCACCCGGCCGTCGTCGGCGAGCAGCACGTTCTCGGGCTTGACGTCGCGGTGGATGAGCCCGGCCTGGTGGGCCGCGCCGAGGGCGGCGAGCACCGGGATGACCATCTCCAGGGCCTCGCGGGCCGGGAGGCGGCCGCGCCGGCGCAGGACGTCGCGCAACGTCCGCCCGGGGACGTACTCCATCGACAGATAGACGTGCGCCCCGTCGGTGCCCTGGTCGAAGACCTGCACGATGTTGGGGTGCGAGAGGCTGGCCACCGACTTGGCCTCGCCGATGAACCGCCGCACGAACTGCGGGTCCTCGGCCAGCGAGCGGTGCATCACCTTGACGGCGACCGTGCGGTCGAGCCGGACGTCCAGAGCCAGGTAGACGGAGGCCATGCCACCCCGGGCGATCCGGGACTCGACGCGGTAGCGCCCGTCGAGCAACTGCCCCACGAGCGGGTCGGTTAGCGTCGTGTCCACTCGCCAGAGTTTACGGGTGATTTGCCGCCCGGCGTGTTCCCGAATCCCAAACCGAGACCTATTCGGCCGCCTCCCGTGCGGTCCGAAAAGCCGTGCCGATTCCGAAAACCGGGCTTACCAGACGAGGAATCGCACGCCTCCCCGCCCGCTCGCGCAGGCGTCTCGGGACGGGCGGGCGAGGGGAGGACGGCTGGTCGCGGTGGTGGCGGATTCAGGACGGGCGGGCGGGGGAGGACGCCTCGGCGTAGCGGCGGCGGGGGATGCGCCCGGCGAGGCGGGCCAGCCGCCCGGCCGTGACCGCCTGCCGCATGGCCGCGGCCATCAGGCCGGGCTGGTGCGCCCGGGTCACGGCGCTCGCCAGCAGCACGGCGTCGCAGCCCAGCTCCATGGCCAGGGCGGCGTCGCTGGCCGTGCCGATGCCGGCGTCGAGGATCACCGGCACCGTGGCGGCCTCGACGATCAGCTCGATGCTGTGCGGGTTGCGGATGCCCAGCCCGGAGCCGATCGGGGCGCCGAGCGGCATCACGGCGGCGCACCCGGCGTCCTGGAGCCTGCGGGCCAGCGCCGGGTCGTCGCCGATGTACGGCAGCACCACGAAACCGTCGGCGACCAGCCGCTCGGCGGCGTCGAAGGTCTCGATCGGGTCGGGCAGCAGGGTCCGCTCGTCCGCGATGACCTCCAGCTTGACCCAGTTCGTCTCCAGCGCCTCGCGGGCCAGGCGGGCGGTCAGCACCGCTTCCCCAGCGGTGAAGCACCCCGCCGTGTTCGGCAGCACCTTGATGCCGCGGGTGCGCAGCACGTCGAGCACCGAACCGCGGGACTCCGGGTCGAGCCTGCGCATCGCGACGGTCGTCAGCTCGGTGCCGGACGCCTCCAGCGCCTGTTCGAGCACCTCCAGCGACGGCGCGCCGCCTGTGCCCATGATGAGCCGCGAGGTGAACTTCTCCCCGCCCAGCACGAGGACGTCGTCGGTCATGCTCACCCTCCCTGCACGGCCGTGAGCACCTCGACGCCGTCGCCGTCGGCGACCTGGGTGGAGTCCCAGGCGCTCCGGCTCACGACTTCGCCGTTCAGCGCCACCGCGACCCCGGACGTGAGGGGCGTGAGGGTCCGTACGGCGTCGCCGATCGTGGCGCCGTCCGGCAGTTCGGCCGCGCCTCCGTTGATCGTTACTTTCATTGGCTGAATCTCCCTGGATCGCAGAACCGGGCGACCTGGGGCACCTCGTCGCCGGTGAGGAACGCGGCGACGGCGTCGGCGGTGATCGGGGACAGCAGCACCCCGTTGCGTCCGTGCCCGGTCGCCGCGAGTACGCCGGGCGGCCCTGCCGGGCCGATGAGCGGCAGGTTGTCGGGCGTGCCCGGACGGAAGCCGGTCGTCGTCTCGGCCAGTTCGAGCTCCGTGATGCCGGGCACCAGTTCGCGGGCGTCGCGCAGCAGCTCGTACACGCCTCCGGCGGTGACCCGCGCGTCGAACCCCATCTCCTGGGTCGTGGCGCCCAAGGTGATCTCTCCGTCGCCCCGTGGGACCAGGTAGGCGGGGGAGCCGTGCACCAGCCCCCTGACGCACCGGGTGAGGAAGCCCCGGGGCCCGCGCAGCCGGAGGATCTCGCCCTTGACCGGGCGCACCGGCAGGCCGGGCAGCAGCGACGCCGACCACGACCCGGCCGCCACGACGACCTGACCGGCCGCGATGGCGCCGCCCGACTCCAGCCGTACGCACGGAGCACCGGGCCCCGGGGCGTCGATCCCGGCGACGCGCTCGGTCACCAGCGTGCCGCCCGCCTTCTCGAACGCCGCGAGGAGGGCGCGCACGACCCTGCGGGGGTTGACCCACGCGTCGTCGCGGGCCAGCAGCCCGCCGCGTACGGAGGGGGAGAGCATCGGCTCGAAGGAGCGGCACTCGCGCCCGGTGAGCCGCTCGACCCGCAGGCCGAGCGTCCGCTCGAAGGCCGCGAGGTCGTCGAGGACGGCCATGTCGTCCGCGCCGCGGGCGACCTCCAGCGTGCCCTCGGTCCGGTAGTCGAGGTCGTCGCCGGTCTCGTCCTCCAGCTCCGCCCGGAACGCCGGCCAGGCCGCCAGCGACGCGAGGCCGAGCCGCAGCAGCGGCTCCTCCGTGTAGGTCACCTCGCTGACCGGCGCGAGCATCCCGGCCGACGCGTGAGTGGCGCCGCCTCCCGGCGCGGGGTCCACCACCGCCACCGACAGGCCCCGCCGGGCCGTGCGCCAGGCCGCGGCCAGGCCCTCCACCCCGCCGCCCACGATCACGACGTCGTAGCCGGACTGCGCGCCGGACCGTGCGCCGGATGGCGATGTGCGGGACACAGCGCTCCCTTCGCCGGCATTACCCGGATCAGGTCGGGGCGGTCGAGAGCCTCACGCTCTCCTCTCAGCCCGGTCCGCCGGGCTCCCGCGCGTCTTACGCCCACAAGGGTAGTACGCCGCCCATGACGGCCGATCGCCGGATCGGTGGGTCCGGGGCCGTCCGCCGGGCGGATGACGGCGCGACATGGATCGACACGCGCCGCTCGTGGGCGACCGCACCTTCCGGGGCGGCGATCCGCACCGCCTCACGCACGTGCCGCACGCCACGAACGTCCGGCTGCGCGTGGTCCGGTAGAACGTCCGGTGAGGACCCGGCGTACTTCACAACCCGGGCCCCCGCGGAAGTGCGCGGCAATTGCCCAACTCGTTATGGGGGGCCCGTTGGCCAGGGCCCCCGTTGACAATCTATGGTCAAGCTGTGGATCACGTCGTGGTGGTGGGTGCCGGCCTGGCCGGCGTGCGAAGCATCGAGGCGTTGAGGGCCGGTGGATTCACCGGCCGCATCACGCTCATCGGCGAGGAACACCATCGCCCCTATGACCGGCCGCCGCTGTCGAAGGCGGTGCTGCTCGGAGAGACCGACTCCACCGTGGTCGACTCCGACCTCGACGCCCTCGACGTACGGCTGTGCCTCGGCACGGCGGCCAAGGGCCTGCGCGACGGCGTGCTGGAGACGACCGAGGGCGAGCTGGAGTACGACGGCCTGGTCATCGCCACCGGCGCCACGCCGATCCGCCTGCGCGGCGAGGGCCGCCAGCACGTGCTGCGCACGATCGAGGACGCGCTCGCGCTGCGCGAGCTGCTGGTCCCCGGCGCCCGCGTGGCCGTCGTCGGGGCCGGCTGGATCGGCGCCGAGGTCGCCACCGCGGCGGCCAGGGCGGGCTGCGCGGTGACCGTGGTGGAGGCGGGGGAGAGCCCGCTCGCCGTGGCGCTCGGGCCCGCCGTGGGCAGCCACACCACCGACTGGTACGCGCGGGCGGGCGTCGAGCTGCGCCTCGGCGCGATGGTCGGCACCGTGGACGCCGACGGTCTCACGCTCATGTCCGGCGCCCGGGTGCCGGCCGACGTGATCGTCACCGGCGTCGGGGTGCGCCCGGCCGTCGACTGGCTGAAGGGGTCGGCGGTGCGGCTCGACGACGGGGTGGTGGTCGACGAGCACCTGCGCACGTCGCTGCCCAACGTGGTCGCGGTGGGCGACTGCGCGAGCTGGTGGTCGCGCAGGTTCCGCACCCGGCTGCGGGTCGAGCATTGGGACACCGCGCTCCAGGCTCCCGACACGGCCGCCGCCACCCTGCTGGGCGAGGAGGCGGTCTACGACCCCGTGCCGTACTTCTGGTCCGAGCAGTTCGGTCACATGGTGCAGTTCGCCGGTCATCGGGAGGCCGGCGACCGCATGGTGCTGCGCGGCGACCCGCGCAGGGACGCGAAGTGGTCGGTGTGCTGGCTGACGGCGGACGACCGGCTCGCCGCGGTGCTCACCGTCGACCGGCCGCGCGACGTGGTGCAGGGCCGAAAGATCATCGAGAGTGGCCGGCGGCTCGATTCCCTGCGGGTGGCGGATGCGGCCGTGCCGCTCCGCGACTGCATTATGGCCTAATCGAGGTGTTTCCTGGCAGCTCGCCTGTGGTAATGGTGGACCCGTGACGCTTACTGTTGCGCAGATCGACCGGGAGACCGACCAGCTCGTAGGGGAGTGGCTCCCCCTCTCGGAGGCCGCCAAGAAGCTGGCACTGAGCATCGGCCGTGCCAAGCAACTCCTCAAGGACAAGAAGCTCGTCGGCGTCCGGCGGGGCGGCGGCGAGCCGCAGATCCCCGCGGTGTTCATCGCGGACGGCGAGGTGCTCAAGGGCCTGCCCGGCACGCTCACGGTCCTGTCCGACGCCGGGTATGACGAGGTGGAGTCGATCCGGTGGCTGTTCACCCCGGACGACTCGCTGCCGGGGTCCCCGATCGACGCGATCGTGAAGGGCCGGCACACCGAGGTCAAGCGGAGGGCCCAGGCCCTGGGCTTCTGACCCCGCGGCCGCGTGGCATTGTGGTCGGGTGAACGACATCCGGCGACAGCGGCTCGCGCAGGCCAGGCTCTACCTCTGCACTGACGGCAGGAGGGACCGCGGCGACCTGGAGAAGTTCCTCGACGCGGTCCTGTCCGGCGGGGTGGACATCGTCCAGCTCAGGGAGAAGGGCCTGGAGGCGCGCGAGGAACTGGACCTGCTGGAGGTCTTCCGCGCGGCCTGCGACAGGCACGGCGCGCTGCTGGCGGTCAACGACCGGGCGGATGTGGCCTACGCCGCCCGGCCCGACATCCTGCACCTCGGCCAGGACGACCTCCCGGTCCCGGTGGCCCGGGAGATCCTCGGTCCCGATGTCCTCATCGGCAGGTCCACGCACTCTGTGGCCGAGGCGTCGGCCGCGGCCGTGGAGCCGGGGGTGGACTACTTCTGCTGCGGGCCGATCTGGCCCACGCCCACCAAGCCCGGCCGTCCTGCGCCCGGCCCCGCGCTGCTGGAGCATGCCGCGCGCCTGGGCGCCGACCGGCCGTGGTTCGGCATCGGCGGCATCGACCTGGGCAACCTCGACGAGGTGATGGCGCACGGCGTGCGCCGCGCCGTGGTCGTCCGGGCCGTCACCGAGGCCGGCGACCCCGGCGCCGCCGCCGCCGCGCTCAAGGCCCGGCTGTCCGCCGTACCGCTCTGACGGGACGCCTCCTCCGGGCCCGTCCCGTCAGCCCGCGACGCGGCCCGGCAGTGGGCGGCGGCGGCCCGGTCCCGCCGCAGGCCCGGCCGATGCGTCCCGTCAGGTGCGGCGGGCCGTGGCGGCCACGGCCAGGGCGGCCAGTGCCGTGCGGGCCTCCTCCTCGATCGGCGCCTGGTCGAGGGCGTGCAGCGCGTCGTCGAGGTAGCGCTTGATCATGCCTTCGCACGCGGCGAGCGCGCCGGTCTCCTCGATCACGCTACGCAGCCGCCCGACGCCCTCGGCGTCCAGCTCGGGGTCGCCGAGCAGGGCCCGTACGACCGCCGCCTGGGCGGGGGTGGCCGAGGCGAGCGCACGCGCGATCAGGACGGTCCGCTTGCCCTCACGAAGGTCGTCACCGGCGGGCTTGCCGGTCTCCGCGGGGTCGCCGAACACGCCGAGGATGTCGTCGCGTAGCTGGAAGGCGATGCCCACCTGCTGGCCGTACTGCACGCAGAGGCGGTCGATCCAGGCGTCCGTGGCCCGGGCGGCGAGGACGAGCCCGAGCCGGAGCGGCTGCTCGACCGAGTATTTGCCGCTCTTGTACAGCGCCACCCGCAGCGCGCTGTCGAACGTGCTCTCGCCCTGCGCCTGTTCGAGCAGGTCGAGGTACTGCCCGCACATCAGCTCGGTGAGCATGTAATCGTGCAGCGGCTGGGCGGCGGCGATCGCCTCGGGCGCCAGGCCGCTCGTGCGCCACATCTCCCCGGACCACACCAGCAGCAGGTTGCCCAGCAGCACGGCCGTCCCTTCGCCGAACTGCCGCGCGGAGCCGTGCCAGCCCGCCTCGGCGTGCATCCGTTCGAACCGGCGGTGCGCCGACGGCATGCCCCGGCGCACGTCGCTCGCGTCCATGACGTCGTCGTGGATGAGCGCGCTGGCCTGCAGGAGTTCCAGCGAGGCGGCGGCGAAGTGCAGGCCGGGGTCGTCGCCTCCCCCGGCGGCCCGCCAACCCCAGTGACAGAAGGCGGGGCGCAGCCTTTTGCCGCCCGCTAGGAAGTCCTCCGCGGCGGACAGCAGGGTGGCCAGATGAGGGTCACCGAAGTGTGGTCGCTGCCGGTCGAGGAACTCCCGGAGTGCGCGGTCCACCTCCGTACGGATGGAATCGAGCGAGGCGGCGGAAGCGGTCATGCTCAGAGACTAACCGGGGTTGATCCGGGCACCCATCGGCAGATCCCCTCCAAGTGGGCCAACTCACTCTGATAGGGCAAATGTCCACATAGCAAGACCGTGGAGGCCGTGAAAACCGCCATCGCTGTACCCTTGCCGGTATGGCTCTCGGTCTGCCCTCGCGGCTTCCTGATCGCGTCCCGACGGTCCGCGAACTGCTGGCCGCGGGCGAGCGCTCGTTCTCGTTCGAGTTCATGCCGCCGAAGACCGACGAGGGGGAGCGCCAGCTGTGGCGGGCGATCCGCGAGCTGGAAGCGCTGCGGCCGACGTTCGTCTCCGTGACCTACGGCGCCGGCGGCTCGACCCGTGACCGCACGGTGGACATCGTCGAGCGGCTGGCGCACGAGACGACGCTGACCCCCGTCGCCCACTTCACCGCGGTCGACCACTCGATCCGCGAGCTGCGCCACCTCGTCGGCAGGTTCGCCGACGCGGGCGTGCGCAACATCCTCGCCGTGCGCGGCGACCCGCGCGGCGGCAACCCCCTGGACGAGTGGGTCAAGCACCCGGAGGGCGTCCTGTACGCCGAGGAGCTGGTGCGGCTGATCCGCCAGGCGGGCGACTTCTGCGTGGGGGTGGCCGCCTTCCCGTACAAGCACCCCAGGTCGGCGACCATCGAGTCGGACACCAGGTATTTCGTGCAGAAGTGCCGGGCCGGCGCGGACTACGCCATCACCCAGATGTTCTTCAGGGCGGAGGACTACCTGCGGCTGCGTGACCGCGTGGCGGCCCAGGGGTGCGACACCCCGATCATCCCCGGCATCATGCCCGTGACGCAGATGAGCACGATCGCCCGGTCGGAGCAGCTGTCCGGCGCGCCGTTCCCGCCGGAGGTGGCCGAGCGGTTCGCGGCCGTCGCCGACGACCCGGCCGCGGTCCGCCGTCTCGGCATCGAGCACGCCGTCGAGCTGTGCCAGAAGCTTCTCGACGAGGGCGCGCCCGGCATCCACTTCATCACCTTCAACCGGTCGAGCGCGACCCGCGAGGTGTTCCAGGCGCTGCACAGCGTGCCCGCCGCCGTGGCCGGCTGAGCCGGCCGGTCCCGTCAGCCTTCGCGGGCGCCGGGCTCGGGCAGCGGCAGGCGCACCCCGGCGATCACGTACTCCTCGTAACCGCCTGGGAAGACGAACCTGGTCATCAGGTCGGCGAACCCGACGTCCCGGTAGAGGTGCCGGGCCACGGTGGGGGCGTCGTGCGTCGACAGCACGGCCGTGCGCTCCGGGCGGCCCTCGCACAGCGTGTGGATCAGTCGCCGGCCGATTCCCTGGCCCTGATACTCGGGGCGCACGTGGATCTCGGCGATCTCCAGGGCGTCGCCGAACCAGGCGTTCGCCACCACCGGCCCTGCCCGGTCCTGCAGCGCCCCGCGTACGACGTCGTGCCACCACTGGCCCTGGCCGCCGTGGAAGCCGTAGGCGAAGCCGGCGACGCCGGAGGCCTGCGTGTCCTCCGCGAGCACGCAGTCGAAGTCGGGATAGGTGGCGTGGTTACGCATGATCGCCATGCGGCCCGCGAGCTGGTCCGACGGCGGGCGCATGGCGACCGTGTAGATCTCCAGCACGGTGTCCAGCACCGCCCTGAACTCGTCGGGCCCCACCCGTCGCAGTTGGATCACTCGTCGCACACTAGCAAAACGCCGCCGGACCGGTCCGGCAGGCGTCATTCCACCTCGGCGGCCGTGCCCCCGGTGATGCGCAGCAGTTCGTCGTAGGACGTGGGGAAGACGGTGTGGGGGTGCCCCGCGGCGGCCCACACGACGTCGTGCTTGCCCAGCCAGGTGTCCACCAGCGTCCGTATGGGCGCGGGGTGCCCGACCGGGGCGACGCCGCCGATGGGCTGCCCGGTGTGCTCGCGGACGAACTCCGGTGTGGCCCGCCGCACCTTCGCCGCCCCCACGAGCCTCGCGATCAGGTCGGTGTTCACGCGGTGGGCGCCGCTGGTCAGCACCAGCAGCGGCGCGCCGTCGGCGTCGAAGATCAGGCTGTTGGCGATCGCGCCGACCTCGCAGCCCAGCTGGGCCGCCGCCGTGGCGGCCGTCGGGGCGGCCTCGTCGAGCACGACGACCTCGCCCGCCACCGAGTGGGCCCGCAGGGCCTCCTGGACCCGGACGACGTTCGGATGCAACTTTTCTGCCACCCGGTCACTCTAAACGGATTGCCAGGACATACGCGGCCGATTATGGCCACTTACGATCACGCGGCTCACAATCGGACCGTAAGGTGAGTCCTTTGATCGAGAAACGGGCTTATGAGGGGGTTGGTCATGATGAGGGGTCGACGGCGACTGCTCGTCGCGGTGGGGGCGGCGACGTTCGCGACTGCCTTCGCGGCGACCGGCGTGAGCGGCACGGCGCAGGCGCGCACCGCCCTGCCGACGGGGGCGGTCACCGCGGGGACCGCGCTCCCGGGGCTTCAGGCGTCCTCGGCGCTTCGGGCGTCCTCCGCGCTCCCGGCGCTCCCGGCGCGGAGCGCCGTCCCCGCCCGCGCCACCGGTTATCCGCCGTTCACCGCCCCGGGCAAGACGCTCAAGCTCGGCGCCAAGGGCTCCGCCGTGAAGGCGCTGCAGGCCCGGCTCAAGGAGCTCGGGTACGTGCCCGGCAGCGCCGACGGCCGGTACGGCGGGGCGACGCTGACGGCGGTCTGGGCGTTCCAGAAGGTGCAGGGGATCACGCCGACCAGCACGGTCGCCGCCCGCACCTGGAGGGCGCTGGAGAACCCCCGGGCGCCCAAGGTCCTGGTGCCCAGGGGCAAGGCCACCCGCGTCGAGGTGAACCTGACCAAGCAGGTGATGGTTCTGTACCGGGGTGGCGTGCCGGTGCTGATCAGCCACATGTCCAGCGGCAGCGGCATCCCCTACACCGAGTACGCCACCTGGAACGGCAAGCGGCAGCGGTTCTCCGGCAGCGCCCGCACGCCGACCGGCGACTACAAGACCACCTGGCGGGCCAAGGGCTGGCACCGGTCCTACCTCGGGCAGCTCTACAACCCCATCTTCTTCAACGGCGGCATCGCGCTTCACGGCGCGCTCTCGGTGCCGCTCTACCCGGCGTCGCACGGCTGCGTGCGGCTGCCCATGAACGTGGCCGAGATCCTGCCGGGCCTGCTCGGCAAGGGTGTCCCTGTGCACGTCAGGGGCGCCTTCAGGCGCTGACGCCATCCCCGGAGGGGCCCCGCGCGAGGTGGTCGCGCGGGGCCCCTCCGCCGTTTCCGCCCCGCGTTTCGAACGCGGTCCTCGAACACGTATTCGTTGACAGCCTTGACAGAGGACATGATCGAATCTATGTTCGATGGAGTGGGCGTGGGACTCGCGGCTCGCGCCCACCCCGTCGGATTCGTGCCTTCGTCGTCGGCGGAGACGGATGCGGCACGGCCCGCGGCGTGGGCCGGACGGGGAGAGGGGAAGCTCCTCGTCCGGCCGCCCACGGGAGCCTGAGAAACGTCGGGCGATCTCGAGCGGTTCACGGGATCTCCCGGCCGGCGAAATTGTCGGTGCGATCTGCGACTGTGAAGTCACCGGCGACCTTCGCCGGAGTGCCACGACTCAAGGAGGCGGGCATGACTGAGGAGAACGACGACCAGAAGAGCGGGCCCCGGCTCTCGCAGGCGGTTCTGGCACACCTCGCGGACGCCAGGGCATGCCTCGCCGACGCCACCGTCGGGCCCACCCCCGCGGACCGCTACGTGTCGGCCCACCTGGCGGCCCTCCGTGCGGCCGCCGGGATCCTCGCGGCCCGTCCGCGGCCGATGGACGGCCGCAGGCGGCGGCTGCGCAGCGCCTGGGAGCTGCTGCCGGAGGCCGAGCCCAAGCTCGCGGACTGGGCGGCCTACTTCGCGGTCAGCGCGACCAAGCGTGCGGCGGCCGAGGCCGGCATGGTCCGAGCCGTCACGCAGAACGACGCAGAAGAGATCATAGCGGAGGCGGACAGGTTCGTCGGCGAGGTCGAGTCGATCCTCGGCCTGCCCGGCCGCCCCACCCTGCCCATGGCCGGCTGACCTCCGTCTCCGCCCATGGCCCCGGCCCCCGCAGCACCCGCGCAGGGGCAGCAAGGAGCCGGGGCGCCCACCGTGATGCGGGGAACGAGGCGCACGCCGGGGTGATCAGACGGGGTCGCGCTCCAGCGGGCAGCTCATGCACCGCGGCCCGCCGCGTCCGCGGCCGAGCTCGCTGCCCCGGATGGTGATCACCTCGATGCCGTGCCTGCGCAGGTGGTTGTTGGTCGTGGTGTTGCGCTCGTAGGCCACGACCACGCCGGGTTCCAGCGCCAGCACGTTGCAGCCGTCGTCCCACTGCTCGCGCTCGGCCGCGTGCACGTCCTGCGTCGGCGTGAGGACCTTGATGTCGTCAAGGCCGAGGGCCCGGGCGATCGCCTTGTGCATGTCCTCCGGCGGGTGGTCGGTGACCTTCAGCTCCTTGTCGGTGTCGCCCGGCTCCACCGTGTACGACGGGAGCATGCCGAGCCCGGCGTACTTGGTGAACACGCCCACGTCGACGTTGGTCATCACGGTGTCGAGGTGCATGAACGCACGGGTCTTGGGCAGGTCGAGCGCCACGATGCGGGTCGCCGATCCCGCCCGGAACAGGTTCGTCGCCAGCATCTCCACGGCCTGCGGCTGGGTGCGCTCGCTCACCCCGACGAGCACGACGCCGTTGCCGAGCACCAGGACGTCGCCGCCCTCGATGGTGGCCGGGGCCATGCGCACGCCCTCGTACCAGACGTTGAACCCGCCGGCGTCGGGGTTGCCGTATCCCGCGGCGAACAGCGGGTGCCATCGGTAGACCGCCTCGTAGTTGACGGTCTCCCGCCTGCGCGCCTTCTTGCGCATCGCGTTGATCGACACCCCGTCGTACACCCAGCAGGAGGTGTCGCGGGCGAACAGGTGGTTGGGCAGCGGCGGGAGGACGAAGTCGTCCATGCCGAGCGTGTGGAAGGCGATGGAGCCGGGGTCGCAGCCCAGCTCCATGATCTCGCGTTTGGTGATCCCGCCGGTCAGCAGCGGCGCGAGCGTGTCCGCGTCGAGGGCGTCGAGCGTGTTGCGGATCGCGTCGGCGGCCAGCGGGCCGAACCAGTGCTCGTCGACGCTGCCGTCGAGGATGTGCTTGCGCGCGTCGGGGATCTCGATCACCTCCCGCAGGAGGTCGCCGAGGTGGTGCACCGTGACGCCGCGCCCGGCGAGCACCTCGCACCACTCCCGGTGCTCCTCCAGCGCGCGGTGCACCCACAGCACGTCGTCGAACAGCAGGCTGTCCTTGTTGCCCGGGGTGAGCCGCTTGAGCGCGAGTTCGGGTATGTCGACCAGGACCTGGCGAAGCCTGCCCACCTCGGAGCCCACGTAAAACGTCATGTCCTGCCTATCCCCGCGTGGCGGGAATCACTCGTACCGGCGGCTCCCCGTTGCGGAGGCGCCGCCCATGACTACGCCGGAGAGGGCGGACATCGGTGCGGGGAGCCGCGTACGAACCGGGCGGGAGGTCAGAAGGACTCGACGGCGCGGCGGGCCTCCGCGTCGAGCACGCCCCAGTGGATGAACTCCTCGGTCAGCTCGACCGGCGACTTGTCATAGATGACCGCGAGCGAGCGCAGGTCCTCCTGCCGGATGGACAGCACCTTGCCGTTGTAGTCGCCCCGCTGGCTCTGAATGGTGGCGGCGTAACGGGCAAGCGGGCCGGCCTTGTCCTTCGGCAGCTGCGACAGCCGCTCCAGGTCGATGACCAGCTTGGGAGCGGGCGCAAGCGGGCTGGGGGCGGCTCCGCCCGGAAGAAGCTCCGACACCGGCACTCCGTAGAAATCCGCGAGCTCGGCGAGCTTCTGCACGGTCACCGCGCGGTCACCTCGCTCGTAGGAGCCCACGACGACGGCCTTCCACCGTCCGCGGGACTTCTCTTCCACACCGTGCAGGGACAGCCCCTGCTGGGTCCGGATAGCGCGCAGGCGCGCGCCCAGCGACTTGGCGTAGTCAGACGGCATCGTGTGGCCCCCGGCTTTCTATGTCTCTTCTCACTTGATTGTGCGTCCTTGTCCCAAGCGTTCCGAACACCGGGGCTGGTGCCCGTGACCGGCACCTTCGGTGACCGCTGCGTCGGGTTTTACCCAGGAAGGTCGCGTGTTGTGGTTACGGACAGTGACGGTAAAGCCGACACTCCCAAAGGTCAAGCTGATTGGAAAAAAGAGCGTCAAACAGTGCTCTCACCGAAATCACCGACACCCGGCGCGATGCGGCTTCCGATCCCCGGCCCGCCCCTCGCTCACCCCTCGCCCGGCCCCCGAACGTCCCGGAACGTCACCGGAGGGTCCCCGAAGATCCCCGGAGATCCCCGGCACGTCCTCGTCACGCCGAGGGCGAACGGCTCCTCCGGGGGCATCACCCCTGGCGGGAGGGGGGTTCGCAGACGGCCCTGATACTCTAAGCAGAACCGACACCCTTTTAAGACCCGTCCCGTGAGGCGGGAAAGGCGGTGACTTTTTCATGTCTGATGCCCGAAATCCGGCCCGCGCCGTCCTGGAGGGGCCCGACATCCACCGGGCGCTCACCCGGATCGCGCACGAGATCCTCGAACGCACCAGGGGCGCGGAGAGCGTCGTCCTGATCGGCATCCCCACCCGGGGCGCCACCCTCGCGCACCGCATCGCCGGGCGCATCGCGCAGTTCGAGGGGATCAAGGTTCCCGTCGGCGCCATCGACGTCACGATGTACCGCGACGACCTGCGCCTGCGGCCCGCGCGCCCGCTCGGCCGCACCGAGCTGCCCGCGGACGGCGTGGACGGCAGGACCGTGGTCCTCGTGGACGACGTCCTCTTCTCCGGCCGCACCGTGCGCGCCGCGCTCGACGCGCTGAACGACGTGGGCAGGCCCAGGGCCGTCCAGCTCGCCACGCTCGTCGACCGCGGCCACAGGGAGCTGCCGATCCGCGCCGACTACGTCGGCAAGAACCTGCCGACCTCCAAGAGCGAGAAGGTCAAGGTCTTCCTGGAGGAGACGGACGGGCGCGACGCGGTCGTGCTCATCAAGGAGGACGACCGATGAAGCGTCACCTGATCTCGACCGGCGACCTCACCCGCGACGACGCCCTCCTCATCCTCGACACGGCCGAGGAGCTGGCGCGGGTCTCGCAGCGGTCCATCAAGAAGCTGCCGACGCTGCGCGGCCGCACGGTGGTGAACCTCTTCTTCGAGGACTCCACCCGGACCCGCATCTCCTTCGAGGCCGCGGCCAAGCGCCTGTCGGCCGATGTGATCAATTTCTCGGCCAAGGGGTCGAGCGTGTCCAAGGGCGAGTCGCTGAAGGACACCGCGCTCACCCTGGAGGCCATGGGCGCCGACGCCGTGGTGATCCGGCACAGCGCCTCGGGCGCGCCGCACCGCCTGGCCACCTGGGTGCGCGGCAGCGTGGTCAACGCCGGGGACGGCACCCACGAGCACCCCACCCAGGCGCTGCTCGACGCCTTCAGCATCCGCCGCCGGCTGGGCCGGCTGGAGGGCCTGAAGATCGCCGTCGTGGGCGACGTGCTGCACAGCCGGGTCGCCCGGTCCAACGTGCTGCTGCTGCACACGCTCGGCGCGGAGGTGACGCTGGTCGCGCCCCCGACCCTGCTGCCGGTGGCGGTCGAGACCTGGCCCTGCCAGATCTCGTACGACCTCGACGCCGTGCTGCCCAAGTCGGACGTCGTGATGATGCTGCGGGTCCAGCTGGAGCGGATGAACGCGGCCTACTTCCCCTCGGCGCGGGAGTACAGCCGCCGCTACGGCCTCGACCGCGACCGCTTCGCCCGCCTGCACGACGACGCCATCGTCATGCACCCCGGCCCGATGAACCGCGGCATGGAGATCTCCGCGGAGGTCGCCGACTCGCCGCGCTCGACGATCGTCGAGCAGGTCGCCAACGGCGTGACGGTCCGGATGGCCGTCCTCTACCTGCTGCTCGGCGGTTCCGAGCCCGCGATCGGAGGCGCCGAATGAGCACGTACGACCTTCACGAGGGGACTGTGACCACCATCCTCATCAGGGGCGCCCGGATCCTGGGCGGCGCCCCGAGCGACATCCTGCTGCGCGACGGCGTCGTGGCGGAGACCGGCGACCTCGCGGGCGCGAAGGCCGACCAGACGGTCGACGCCGACGGGCTGGTCGCCCTGCCCGGCCTGGTGGACCTGCACACCCACCTGCGCGAGCCCGGCCGGGAGGACGCGGAGACCGTCGAGACCGGCACCCAGGCCGCGGCGCGGGGCGGGTACACCGCCGTCCACGCCATGGCCAACACCTCCCCGGTGGCCGACACCGCCGGCGTGGTGGAACAGGTCTGGCGGCTCGGCCAGGAGTACGGCCACTGCGACGTGCAGCCCGTGGGCGCCGTGACCTCCGGCCTCGAGGGCCGCCAGCTCGCCGAGCTCGGCGCGATGGCCGACTCCGCGGCCCGCGTGCGGGTCTTCTCCGACGACGGCAAGTGCGTGTCCGACGCCGTGCTGATGCGCCGGGCGCTGGAGTACGTCAAGGCGTTCGACGGCGTCGTGGCCCAGCACGCCCAGGAGCCCAGGCTGACCGAGGGCGCCCAGCTCAACGAGGGCGAGGTGTCGGCCAGGCTCGGGCTGACCGGCTGGCCGGCGGTCGCCGAGGAGGCGATCATCGCGCGCGACTGCCTGCTGGCCGCGCACGTCGGCTCCCGGCTGCACGTCTGCCACGTCTCCACCGCGGGCTCCGTCGAGATCATCCGCTGGGCCAAGTCGAAGGGCTGGGACGTGACCGCCGAGGTCACCCCCCACCACCTGCTGCTGACCGACTCCTGCGCGGAGAGGTCGCCGCTCGGGCCGTACAACCCGATCTACAAGGTGAACCCGCCGCTGCGCACCGACGAGGACGTGCGGGCGCTGCGCGAGGCGCTGGCCGACGGCACGATCGACTGCGTGGCCACCGACCACGCGCCCCACCCGGTCGAGGACAAGGAGACCGAGTGGGCCGCGGCGGCCATGGGCATGATCGGCCTGGAGACCGCCCTGTCCGTGGTCCAGGAGGCCATGGTCGAGACCGGGCTGCTCGACTGGGCCGGCGTCGCCGACCGCATGTCCGCGCGGCCGGCCGCGATCGGCCGCCTGGCCGGGCACGGCCGCCCGATCGAGCCCGGCGCCCCCGGCAACGTCACGCTGTACGACCCGTCGGTCCGGCAGCCCGTCGACCCTGCCGCGATGGCGTCGAAGAGCCGCAACACCCCCTACGAGGGTCTGACCCTGCCCGGCCGCGTCGTCGCCACGTTCCTGCGCGGCCGCCCCACCGTTCTCGAAGGGAAGCTCGTATGACAGCCCTGCTCGTGCTCGAGGACGGACGCGTCTTCGAGGGAACGCCGTACGGCGCCGTGGGCGAGACGTTCGGCGAGATGGTCTTCAACACCGGCATGACCGGCTATCAGGAGACGCTCACCGACCCCTCCTACCACCGCCAGATCGTCGCGATGACCGCCCCGCACATCGGCAACACCGGTGTCAACGACGAGGACCCCGAGTCCCGCAGGGTCTGGGTCGCGGGCTACGTGGTGCGCGAGCCGTCCCGGATCCCGTCGAACTGGCGCTCCCGCAGGACGCTCGACGACTACCTGCGCGACCAGGGCGTGGTCGGCATCGCGATGCCCGGCACCCGCGCCCTCACCCGCCACCTGCGCGAGCGCGGCGCGATGCGCGCGGGCATCTTCAGCGAGGGCGGCGAGATCGCCGACCTGGTCGAGCGGGTGCGGCGCTCGCCCGGCATGGAGGGCGCCGACCTGGCCCGCGAGGTCAGCACGGCCGAGCCGTACGTCGTGCCGGCGGTCGGGCGCAAGCGCTTCACCGTCGCCGCGGTCGACCTCGGTATCAAGGCCATGACCCCGCAGCGGATGTCCGAGCGGGGCTGCGAGGTGCACGTGCTGCCGGCGACCGCCAAGGCGGCCGACATCCTCGCCCTCGACCCCGACGGCGTCTTCTTCTCCAACGGCCCTGGCGACCCCGCCGCGGCCGGGTACGCGGTCGAGTCCCTGCGCGAGGTGCTGGACGAGAGCGTGCCGTTCTTCGGCATCTGCTTCGGCAACCAGATCCTCGGCCGGGCGCTCGGCCTCGGCACATACAAGCTGCGGTACGGCCACCGCGGAGTGAACCAGCCGGTGCAGGACCGCAGGACCGGCAAGGTCGAGATCTCCGCGCACAACCACGGCTTCGCCGTGCGCGCGCCGCTCGACGGGCCCTTCGAGACCCCGTACGGCGCGGCCGAGGTGAGCCACGTCAACCTCAACGACGACTGCGTGGAGGGGCTGCGCCTGCTGGACCGCCCCGCGTTCAGCGTGCAATACCACCCCGAGGCGGCCGCCGGCCCGCACGACGCCGCGTACCTGTTCGACGAGTTCTGCGAGCTGATGGACAAGAAGGGGGCCAAGGGTGCCTAAGCGTACGGACATCAGGTCCGTCATGGTGATCGGCTCCGGCCCGATCGTCATCGGACAGGCGTGCGAGTTCGACTACTCCGGCACCCAGGCCTGCCGCGTCCTGCGCAGCGAGGGATTCCGGGTCATCCTCGTCAACAGCAACCCCGCCACGATCATGACGGACCCGGAGTTCGCCGACGCCACCTACGTCGAGCCGATCACGCCGGACATCGTCGAGAAGATCATCGCCAAGGAGCGGCCCGACGCGCTGCTGCCCACGCTGGGCGGCCAGACGGCGCTCAACACCGCCGTGGCGCTGCACGAGGCGGGCGTGCTCGACAAGTACGGCGTCGAGCTGATCGGCGCCGACATCGACGCCATCCAGGCGGGGGAGAACCGCGAGCGGTTCAAGGAGATCGTCGCCAAGGTCGCCGCCGAGCACGGCCTCAACGCCGAGTCGGCGCGCAGCCTGATCTGCCACACCATGGACGAATGCCTGAGCGCGGCCGGCGAGCTGGGCTACCCGCTCGTCGTCCGCCCGAGCTTCACCATGGGCGGCGCGGGCTCCGGCTTCGCCCACGACGAGCAGGAGCTGCGCCGCATCGCCGGCGCCGGCCTCGACGCGTCCCCGACCACCGAGGTGCTCCTGGAGGAGTCGATCCTCGGCTGGAAGGAGTACGAGCTGGAGGTCATGCGGGACCGCAACGACAACGTGGTCATCGTGTGCTCCATCGAGAACATCGACCCGATGGGCGTCCACACCGGCGACAGCGTGACGGTGGCGCCCGCGCTGACGCTGACCGACCGCGAGTACCAGAACATGCGCGACGTCGCGATCGCGGTCATCCGCGAGGTCGGCGTGGACACCGGCGGCTGCAACATCCAGTTCGCGGTCGACCCCGAGACCGGCCGGATGATCGTCATCGAGATGAACCCGCGCGTGTCGCGGTCGTCGGCGCTGGCGTCCAAGGCCACCGGCTTCCCGATCGCCAAGATCGCCGCCAAGCTCGCGATCGGCTACACCCTGGACGAGATCCCCAACGACATCACCAAGGAGACCCCGGCGTCGTTCGAGCCTTCGCTCGACTACATCGTGGTCAAGGTGCCGAGGTTCGCGTTCGAGAAGTTCGCCGGGGCCGACCAGACGCTGACCACCCACATGAAGTCGGTCGGCGAGGCGATGGCGATCGGCCGCTCCTTCCCCGAGGCGCTGCAGAAGGCGCTGCGGTCGCTGGAGAAGAAGGGGTCGTCGTTCAGCTGGGCGGGCGAGCCCGGCGACCTGGACGAGCTCCTGGAGGCCTGCCGCAGGCCGCACGACGGGCGGCTGCGCACCATGCAGCAGGCCATCAGGGCGGGCGCGACCCCCGAGCAGGTCCACGAGGCCACCTCGGTGGACCCGTGGTTCGTCGACCAGCTCTTCGCGATCGACGAGGTCGCCCGGTCGATCACCGGGCTCGACCGGCCCACCCTCGACCTGGCCAAGCGGCACGGCTTCAGCGACGCGCAGATCGCCGAGATCCTGGGCGTGCCGGAGCCCGAGGTGCGGGCCAAGCGCCACGAGTTCGGCGTCAGGCCCGTCTACAACACCGTGGACACCTGCGCCGCCGAGTTCGCCGCGCGCACGCCGTACCTCTACTCGACGTACGACGAGGAGAACGAGGTGCCGGTGGGGGACCGGCCCAAGGTGATCATCCTGGGCAGCGGTCCCAACCGCATCGGCCAGGGCATCGAGTTCGACTACGCCTGCGTGCACGCGTCGTTCGAGCTGGCCAAGGCCGGCTACGAGACCGTGATGGTCAACTGCAACCCCGAGACCGTCTCGACCGACTACGACACCTCCGACCGGCTCTACTTCGAGCCGCTCACCCTGGAGGACGTCCTGGAGGTCGTGCACGCCGAGCAGGAGACCGGGCCGGTCGCCGGCGTCATCGTGCAGCTCGGCGGCCAGACGCCGCTCGGGCTCGCCCAGGCGCTCAAGGACGCGGGGGTGCCCGTGGTCGGCACCTCGCCCGAGTCGATCCACCTCGCCGAGGACCGGGGCGCGTTCGGGCAGGTCCTCGCCGAGGCCGGGCTGCCCGCGCCCAGGCACGGCACCGCGACGACCGTGGAGGAGGCGCGGGCGGTCGCCGAGGAGATCGGCTACCCGGTGCTCGTGCGGCCGTCGTACGTGCTCGGCGGCGCCGGCATGGCGATCGTGTACGACGAGGACACCCTCGGGGCGTACATGGCGAAGGCGGCCTCCGAGCACCCGGTGCTGATCGACCGGTTCCTCGACGACGCCATCGAGATCGACGTGGACGCGCTGTTCGACGGCGAGGAGCTGTACCTCGGCGGCGTCATGGAGCACATCGAGGAGGCCGGCATCCACTCCGGCGACTCGGCGTGCGCGCTGCCGCCGATCACGCTGGGCGGCTTCGACATCAAGCGGATCCGCGCGGCCACCGAGGCCATCGCCCGCGGCGTGGGCGTGCGCGGCCTGCTGAACGTCCAGTACGCGATGGCCTCCAACGTCCTGTACGTCCTGGAGGCCAACCCCAGGGCCAGCCGTACGGTGCCGTTCGTGTCCAAGGCCACGGCGGTGCCGCTGGCCAAGGCGGCGGCGCGGCTGATGCTGGGCGCGACGATCGCCGAGCTGCGCGCCGAGGGCATGCTGCCGGCCGACTACGACGGCGGCACGCTGCCGATGGACGCGCCGGTCGCGGTCAAGGAGGCGGTGCTGCCGTTCAACCGGTTCCGCGGCGTGGACACCGTCCTCGGGCCGGAGATGCGCTCGACCGGCGAGGTCATGGGCATCGACGAGTTCTTCGGCACGGCCTTCGCCAAGTCGCAGTCGGCGGCCTACGGCGCGCTGCCGACCAAGGGACGGGCGTTCGTCTCGGTCGCGAACAAGGACAAGCGGGCCATGATCTTCCCCGTGAAGGCGCTCGCGGACCTCGGCTTCGAGATCCTGGCCACGGAGGGCACCGCCGAGGTGCTGCGCCGCAACGGCGTGCGTGCCAAGATCGTGCGCAAGCACAGCGACGGCGTCGGTCCCGACGGCGAGTCGACGATCGTGCGGCGCATCCTCGACGGGGAGGTGGACCTCATCGTGAACACTCCGTTCAGCAGCCCCGGCCAGTCGGGGCCGCGCCTGGACGGGTACGAGATCCGCACCGCCGCCGTGAACCGCGGAATCGCCTGCATCACGACCGTCCAGGGACTGGCCGCCGCCGTACAGGGCATCCAGCACATCGTCAGAGGCGACATCGACGTGTGTTCCCTCCAGGAACACGCCAGGAGGCTGCGAGACTAGCCCGGGACACGCGGAGGGCTTGGGCGCTCGTATCCGCGCGAGCGGAGCGAGCGCCAGGAACAGGGAGCAGGGAGTGGCCGGCAGTCCGGTTCAGGTCACGGGCACGGTGCTGACGACGCGCCGCGTGGACGCCTACCATGCGCTCACCGTCGTCGCGCCGGGCATCGCCGACCGGTTCCGGCCCGGCCACTTCGTCACGGTCGCCGTCGGGGGCCGCGACTCCTCGATGCTCACCCGGCGGGCCTTCACGATCCACGACGTGAAGCCGGACTACGGTGGCACGGTGGAGCTCGTCTTCGGCGTGCGCGGTGCCGGGACGGCCTGGCTCGCCGACCTGCGGGCGCGCGACACGCTCGACCTGGTCGGCCCGCTCGGCCGTCCCTTCCCCCTGCCCCGCGACCCCTGCACCTGCGTGCTGGTCGGCGACGAGCACGGCGCGGCGCCGCTGTTCGCGCTGGGGGACGCGCTGCAGCAGCGGGGCTGCCGCATCGACTTCGTGCTGGGGGCGCCGTCGGCCGACCGGGTCTTCGGGGCGCTGCGGGCCCGACGGATGGGTGAGACGACCACGCTGACGACCGAGGACGGCTCGCTGGGCATGCGCGGCAAGGTGACCGACGTGCTGCCCGGCGTGATCGCCGACGCGCGGGCCGACGCGGTCTACGCGTGCGGGCCGATGGAGACGCTGCGCGGCGTCACGGCGGTCGCCGTCGAGCTCGGCATCCCCGTGCAGGTGGCCGTGGAGGAGTCCATGGCCTGCGGCATCGGCGTCTGCATGACGTGCGTGGTGCCGGTCATCGGCGACGACGGCGTGACCCGCATGGTCCGCGCCTGCACCGAGGGGCCGGTGTTCCGGGGGGAGCGGGTGCGGTTCGACGACGTCGGGACGATCCCGTTCGACGCGCTCGGCGCGCCCGGCGGACGGCATGTCTGAGCCGGGGCGGGGGAGGCGGCCGTGACCGCCGACCTGCGGACCTACCTGGCCCATGTGGAGCTGCCCAACCCGGTGCTGACCGCCTCGGGCTGCGGCGGGACCGGCCGCGAGCTGGCCCAGTTCTCCGACGTCCACCGGCTGGGCGCGTTCGTCACCCGGTCGATCACCATGGCCCCCCGCGCGGGACGGCCGACGCCGCGGATGGCCGAGACCCCCTCCGGGCTGCTGAACGCCGTGGGCCTGCAGGGGCCCGGCGTCGAGGCGTTCCTGGAGCGCGAGCTGCCCTGGCTGGCCGAGCGGGGGGCGCGCACGGTCGTGTCGATCGGCGGCGGCACCGTGACCGAGTACACCGCGCTGGCGCGGCGCCTGGCCGGCGTCGACGGCATCACCGCCGTGGAGATCAACCTGTCGTGCCCGAACGTCGAGGACCGCGGCAGGGTGTTCGCCCGCGACGGGGCCGCCGCGGCGGAGGTCGTGGCCTCGGTGCGCGCGGCCACACCGTACGAGGTGCCGGTGATCGCCAAGCTGTCCCCTGACGTGGCGGACGTCGTCGCGGTCGCACGCGCGTGCGTGGACGGCGGCGCCGACGCCCTCGCCATGATCAACACCCCGGTCGGGATGAGCATCGACGTGGACACGATGCGCCCCTCGCTCGCGGCGGGCACCGGCGGCCTGTCCGGCCCCGCCGTACGGCCCCTGGCGGTGCGCTGCGTGTGGCAGGTCCACGCGGCGCTGCCGGGAGTGCCGATCATCGGCATGGGCGGCGTCTCGACCGGCAGGGACGCCCTTGAGCTCGTCCTGGCGGGCGCCTGCGCCGTCGCGGTGGGCACGGCCCTGTTCCACGACCCCTACGCCTGCCCGCGCGTCCTGAGGGAGCTTGAGGAGCTTCTGCAGGAGCGCGGGTTCGACCGGCTCGCCGACGCCGTGGGCCTGGCCCACCGCCCGGCGGGCGCGCAACCACGAACCAGAACAGATCTCGAGGAGAGTTCGCTTTGACCACGCCCGCTCCCATCGCCGTCGCCCTGGACGCGCCCGACCTGGAGACCGCGGCCCGCTGGGCCGGCCTGGTCACCCCGCACGTCTCCACGGTGAAGGTGGGGCTGGAGCTCTACCTGCGGTACGGGCCCGACGTGATCGCCTCGGTGCGCGGCGCGAGCGGCGTGCAGGTCTTCCTGGACCTCAAGCTGCACGACATCCCGAACACCGTCGGCGCCGCCGCCCGTGCGGTCGCCCGGCTCAAGCCGACATACCTCACCGTGCACGCCGCGGGGGGCCCCGCGATGGTCAGAGCGGCCGTCGAGGGGGCTCCCAACACCCAGATCGCGGCCGTGACGCTCCTGACGTCGCTTTCTGAGGCCGATCTCCGCGAAATCGGTATCCAGGGACCCCCTGCGGACGTCGCGCGCCGTATGGCCGCCGTGGCCGTCGGGGCGGGCGCCCAGGCCCTCGTCTGCTCGCCCAGGGAGGTCGCCGCCGTACGCGCGGAGGTCGGCCCGGACGTGACATTGATCACCCCCGGCGTGCGGCCCGCCGGCGCCGACACCCAGGACCAGGCGCGGGTGGCCACTCCGGAGGACGCGATCGCCAACGGGGCCGACCTCCTCGTGATCGGACGGCCCATCACCGGGGCGCCCGACCCGGGCGCGGCGGCCGCCGGGATCGCCGCCGCGCTGCGCCGCGTGAGCCCCTGAGCGGGCGCAGGGCGGCCTCCGGCGCCGTCACCATGCGTCATCCCGCTCCGGGCCTGCTGAGGCGGTTTTGATCTACGAAGAGTGACTTTTCCAATACCAAAAGTAGTAAAATCAATTTTGTAGTCCGAGAAACCGCCCTTGACGTTGCCGTTACGGCCAAGACCAGCTAGTTTCCCCTCCCGTCCGAGTACATCGACAAGAAATTCGAGGTGACCCGGCGTGGCTCTTCCTCCCCTGACCCCCGAGCAGCGCGCCGCAGCTCTTGAGAAGGCTGCCAAGGCACGCAAGGAGCGTGCCGAGGTCAAGAACCGGCTCAAGCACGGCGCGGTTTCTCTGGCTGAGGTGCTGAAGGATGGGCAGACCGACGACGTCATCGGCAAGATGAAGGTCTCGGCTCTGCTGGAGTCGCTCCCTGGCGTCGGCAAGGTCCGCGCCAAGCAGCTCATGGAGCGCCTTGGTATCGCCGAATCCCGCCGCGTGCGGGGTCTCGGCGCCAACCAGCGCGCCTCCCTGGAGCGCGAGTTCGGCGGCGCCGAGAGCTGATCTCGGCGGCGTACGAGCGAGTTTCACGGGGGTACGGAGTGACCGACACGTCCCGGTCCGCTGGAGATCGGGCCCACGAGGCAGTCGCGACCAGCGGAATCAGGACGCCCGGCGGTGACTCCATGCCTCGCCCGCGCCTGACGGTCCTGTCCGGTCCGTCGGGTGTGGGGAAGTCCACGGTCGTCGCCGAGCTCCGGCGGTCCCACCCTGAGGTGTGGCTGTCGGTCTCGGTGACAACCCGGAAGCCCCGTCCGGGGGAGCGGCACGGCGTGGAGTACTTCTTCGCCGGCAACGACGAGTTCGACGAGCTCGTCGCCTCCGGCGAGCTTCTGGAGTGGGCCGAGTTCGCCGGCAACCGGTACGGCACGCCGAGGCGGCCGGTGCTGGAGAAGCTGGCGGCAGGCGTCCCCACTCTGCTGGAGATCGACCTGCAGGGCGCCAGGCAGGTGCGTACGACGATGCCCGATGCCCTGCTGGTGTTCCTGGCCCCGCCGAGCTGGGAGGAGCTGGAGCGGCGGCTGCGCGGCCGCGGCACCGAGCCTCCCGATGTGATCGCCCGCCGTCTGGAGGCGGGCCGGATCGAGCTGGCGGCGGAGAAGGAGTTCGATCTCACGATCGTCAACACGTCCGTCAAGGGCGTGTGCCACCGGCTGATAACCTTGATGGGAAACTCACCTAGCTAGGGGAATCACTGACGTGGCAAGCAGCTCCGCCTACGCGGAAGGCATCACCAACCCGTCGATCGACGCGCTTCTCGACATCGTCGACAGCAAGTACAGCCTTGTGATCATGGGTGCGAAGCGGGCGCGCCAGATCAACGCCTACTACTCCCAGCTCGGCGAGGGCCTGCTGGAGTACGTGGGGCCCCTCGTGGAGACCCACGCCCAGGAGAAGCCGCTGTCCATCGCCCTGCGCGAGGTCTCCGAGGGCCTGCTCACCTCTGAGCCCATCGAGGGCTGAGCACCGCCTCCGTCGATGACGTCTGTCGTGCTGGGCGTGAGCGCCGGCATCGCGGTCTACAAGTCCTGCGAGCTGCTCCGCCTGTTCACCGAGTCGGGTCATGACGTGCGCGTCGTGCCGACCCGGGACGCTCTGCGGTTCGTGGGCGAGCCGACCTGGGCGGCGCTGTCGGGCAATCCGGTGACCACCGAGGTGTGGGAGTCGGTGCACGAGGTGCCGCACGTGCGCATCGGGCAGTCCGCCGATCTGGTGGTCGTCGCCCCGGCGACGGCGGACGTGCTGGCCCGCGCCGCGCACGGCATGGCCAACGACCTGCTCACCAACACCCTGCTCACGGCGCGCTGCCCGGTGGTGTTCGCGCCCGCGATGCACACCGAGATGTGGGAGCACCCGGCCACGCGGGCGAACGTGGCGACGCTGCGCGAGCGCGGCGCGATCGTGATCGAGCCCGCCGTCGGCAGGCTCACCGGCGCCGACACCGGTCCCGGACGGCTGCCCGACCCCGCCGAGATCTTCGAGGTGTGCCGCCGTGTGCTGGCGGGCCGGCGCGAGGACCTGGCCGGGCGGCACGTCGTCGTGTCCGCCGGCGGCACCCGCGAGGCGATCGACCCCGTGCGCTTCATCGGCAACCGGTCTTCCGGGCTGCAGGGCTACGCCCTCGCCCGTACGGCCGTCGCCCGGGGCGCGGAGGTCACACTCGTGGCGGCGAACGTGACGCTGCCCGATCCCGCGGGCGCGAAGGTCGTGCGGGTGGAGTCGGCGCGGCAGCTGCGCGACGCGGTCCTCGCGGCGGCCGAGCACGCCGACGCGGTCGTGATGGCCGCCGCGGTCGCGGACTTCCGGCCCGTACGGCAGAGCGACACGAAGATCAAGAAGTCGTCCGCCGAGCCCGACCCAATCCATCTGGTGAAAAATCCGGACATCCTGGCTGAGCTGGGTGAGGTCCGCCGGGCCAGGCGGGAGGCGTACGCCGCGGCGGCGGGCGGCGGGCGTGAGGCAGGCGACGGGCCGGGCGCCCCGAAGGAGTCCGGAGCGGACGGGCCGCGTCCCCGGGTGATCGTGGGATTCGCGGCGGAGACCGACGACGTCCTGGCCAACGGCCGGGCCAAGCTGGAGCGCAAGGGCTGCGACCTGCTCGTGGTGAACCAGGTCGGGGAGAACCTGGCGTTCGGCACGCCGGACAACGCCGCCGTCGTCCTCACGGCGGAGGGCGGGTCCGTGGAGATTCCGAGGGGTCCCAAAGAGGATCTCGCCGACGTAGTGTGGGACTTGGTGGCGCAGCGTCTCGCCTGACCTTCGCGTGGTGCCGGCGCGGGCGCCCGCCCCCCCCACAGCTCGTGCGTCGAGGGAGCGATCGCCATGCCGGTGTCCGCCACGATCAGGGAGCGCTGCCGGGCGATGCTCGGCCCCGGCGAGGACATCCGCTACGTGTTTCCCGCGGTGGCCCTGCCGCCTCCCGCCACGATCGGTTTCCTCGTCGTGGTGACGGACCGGTCCATCACCCTGCTGTCCACCAAGATGTTCAGCAGGGACGAGCCGTCAGGGGTGTGGGCGCGATACCCCCGCCGCACCCGTCTCGGGCCGGTCGAGTTCGGGGCGGGGCCCCACATCGAGATCGGCGGCATGACCCTGGAGGTCGACGACGAGTACGCCGCCGTGGTGGCGGCGGCGGACGCGGAGGCGTTCTCGCCCGGTGACCTGCCCAGAGATCCCCTGCCCGACCTCTGACGCGCCGTCCGCGAGCGGGGCAGGCGATCCCGCGGGCGACCGACGCGGCGACCCGAACCCGGATGGCTTCGCGGCTCCGCAGCGCCTAGGGCTAGACTCGCGTGAGCATCGAGTGGCCGCGGTGGGGCTGGGCTCTACCGCCGGTCACTCATGGACGTCAGCAGCCGCTGCATGAGGAGCCCTGAGTTGTCCCGTCGCCTGTTCACCTCCGAGTCGGTCACCGAGGGCCACCCGGACAAGATCGCCGACCAGATCAGTGACGCGATTCTCGACGCCATGCTCAAGGACGACCCCAAGAGCCGGGTCGCCGTCGAGACGCTGATCACTACTGGCCAGGTCCACGTCGCCGGCGAGGTGACGACGGAGACCTATGTCGACATCCCCGCCCTGATCCGCGAGAAGATCCTCGAGATCGGCTATGACGCCTCCCACAAGGGCTTCGACGGCGCCTCCTGTGGCGTGTCGGTGTCCATCGGAGCGCAGTCGCCGGACATCGCGCAGGGCGTGGACGACGCCTACGAGCACCGCGAGGGCGAGGGTGCCGACGACTTCGACCGTCAGGGCGCGGGCGACCAGGGCCTCATGTTCGGCTACGCCTGCCGTGAGACCCCCGAGCTGATGCCGCTGCCGATCCAGCTCGCGCACCGGATGGCCCGGCGCCTGTCCGAGGTGCGGAAGAACGGCACGGTTCCCTACCTGCGCCCGGACGGCAAGACCCAGGTCACCATCGAGTACGACGGTGACCGGCCCGTCCGCCTCGACACCGTGGTCGTCTCCACGCAGCACGCTCCGGAGATCGACCTGCGGGAGATGCTGACGCCCGACATCCGTGAGCACGTGGTCGAGCCGGTGCTGGCCGACCTGGAGATCGAGACCGAGGGCTACCGCCTGCTGGTCAACCCGACCGGCCGCTTCGAGATCGGCGGGCCCATGGGCGACGCCGGGCTCACCGGCCGCAAGATCATCATCGACACCTACGGCGGCATGGCCCGCCACGGCGGCGGCGCCTTCTCCGGCAAGGACCCGTCCAAGGTCGACCGCTCGGCCGCCTACGCCATGCGCTGGGTCGCCAAGAACGTCGTCGCGGCCGGCCTGGCAGACCGCTGCGAGGTCCAGGTCGCCTACGCCATCGGCAAGGCCCAGCCGGTCGGCCTGTTCGTCGAGACGTTCGGCACCGAGAAGGCGCCGGTCGACGTGATCCAGGAGGCGGTGCTCCAGGTCTTCGACCTGCGTCCTGCCGCGATCATCCGCGACCTCGACCTGCTGCGCCCGATCTACTCCGAGACCGCCGCCTACGGCCACTTCGGCCGTGAGGGCTTCTCCTGGGAGTCCACGGACCGGGCCGACGCCCTGCGTAAGGCCGCGGGTCTGTGACCTGCGTCTGAAGAGCACCGCGATCATCGTCGCTCCGGGCGGCGCCCGCCCCTGACGGCGGGCGCCGCCTGCGCGTGCCCGGCGGACAGCCGGACGTCCACAGGCGGCGGGCGTACGTGCGATTGCGGCTCGCCGGGTCTGGTAGGACGGAGACGTGACCGAGCCGACCCGCGCCCCGCATCCTCAGGAGGCGCTCCTTCCGGCGCCCCCGGCCGCCCCGCAGCGGGCCACCGAGCGGACGCGGGGGGGCACAGAGCGGACGCGGGGGAGCACAGAGCGGACGCGGGGGACGGCTGCGCGGGCGGGCGGAAGCGCAGGGCGGGCGGGCGCGTCCAAGGGCGCGCGCGAGGCGGCGCCGAACCTCCCCGTCGCCAGGGTCGTCGTGGACACGCCGCTGCCGCACCTCGACCGGCCCTTCGACTACCTCGTCCCCACCACGATGGACGCCGAGGCGGTGCCCGGCTGCCGGGTGCGCGTCCGCTTCGCCGGGCAGCTCGCCGACGGCTACCTGCTCGAACGGCTCTCCGAGAGCGAGCACGAGGGCCGGCTGTCCTTCCTGGAACGGGTGATCTCCCCGGAGCCCGTCCTCACTCCCGACATCGCGCGGCTGGCCCGCGCCGTGGCCGACCGGTACGCCGGGACCATGTCGGACGTCCTGCGCCTGGCCGTTCCGCCGCGGCACGCCCGGGTCGAGGCCGAGGCGAGAACCCCCGCGCGCCGGGCGGCTTCCCCCGGCGCCGGCGCGGCGGACGAGGACGTTCCCCCGCCCGCCCCTGAGCCCGTACGCGCGACGGCGGACACCGGCGGCCCCCAGCCCAGCCCCATCGAGGGAGCGGGGCCCACAGAGCAGGATGCGGGGCGCACAGAGCAGGATGCGGCCCACGGAGACGCGGCGGACGCGGTCACGACCCACCAGGACACGGCACCCGCGGGCACCGCGCACGGGGTCACGGGGCACGGGGTCACGGGGCACGGGGTCACGGGGCACGGGGTCACGGGGCACGGGGTCACGGGGCACGGGGTCACGGGGCACGGGGTCACGGGGCACGGGGCGGCGATCCACGGGGAGGTGACGCCAGGGGAGGCCGTGCCACAGGAGGCGGCGGGGCAGCGGGCGGCGCGGGCCTACGGCGACGCCTGGAGTGCCTACCCGGCGGGTGCCTCCTTCCTTGAGGCGCTGGCCGAGGGCAGGGCGCCGCGCGCCGTATGGACGGCCCTGCCCGGCACGGACGCCGGCGGGCCGTCGTGGCCGCACGCCATCGCGGCCGCCGCGCGGGCGACGCTGGACGGCGGCCGGAGCGTCGTCGTGGTGGTGCCCGACGGCAAGGACGTGGCGCTGGTGACCGCGGCCCTGGGGGAGACGCCGCACGTGGCGATCACGGCGGACCTCGGGCCCGCGGAGCGTTACCGGCGCTGGCTCAAGGCGTTGCGCGGCGAGATCGGGATCGTGGTGGGCAACCGCCCCGCGGCGTACGCGCCGGTGGCCCGCCTCGGGCTCGCGGTCGTCTGGGACGACGGCGACGACCTGCACGCCGAGCGCCACGCGCCCTACCCGCACACGCGGGAGGTCCTCGGCCTGCGGGCGCACCAGGCCGGTGCGGGCCTGCTCGTCGGCGGCTACGCCCGCACCGCCGAGGCCACGGCCCTCGCCGAGACGGGCTGGGCGGCCCCGCTCGTCCCCGACCGGGCGGCGGTCAGGGCCCGGGCGCCCCGGGTGCGCCCGGCGGGCGACGACGCGGAGCTGGCCCGCGACCAGGCGGCCAGGGCGGCCCGCCTGCCCAGCCTCGCCTGGCGGGCGCTGCGGGAGGGGCTGGAGCACGGTCCTGTGCTCGTCCAGGTGCCGCGCAGGGGCTACCTGCCCGCGCTGGCGTGCCGCCACTGCCGCGCCCCCGCCCGCTGCTCCGGCCTGCCGCCGGTGCGCCCGGCCCCGGCGGCAGGGGCCGCCTCGGGAGACGCGGTGCCCGGCGGCGGCAGGACGCGGTCGCTCGCGGAACCCGTGCTCGCGGAACCCAGGGCCACCGGACCGGTGTGCTCGGGCCCGCTGGCGCTGCGCGGCGGGCACGCCGTGCCCTACTGCCGCTGGTGCGGACGGATCGCGGGCGACTGGCGCTGCCCGTCCTGCGGCGGGACCGGCGTGCGGGCCGTCATCGTGGGCGCGCGGCGCACCGCCGAGGAGCTGGGCCGGGCCTTTCCTTCTGTGGCCGTGCGCACCAGCGGGCGCGACGGCGTGCTCGCGACGGTGAGCGGCGCCCCCGCGCTGGTCGTGGCGACGCCCGGGGCCGAGCCGGTGCCGCACGGCGGCTACGCGGCCGCCGTGCTGCTCGACGGATGGGCGCTGCTGGGCCGCCCCGACCTGCGCGCGGCCGAGGAGGCGCTGCGGCGCTGGACGAACGCCGCGGCCCTGCTGCGGCCGGCGGGGGAGCTGGTCGTCCTGGCCGACGCCGCGGTGCCCGCCGTGCAGGCTCTGCTGCGCTGGGATCCGGTCACCTTCGCCGAACGCGAGCTCGACGAGCGGACCGAGCTGGGCTTCCCCCCGGCCGTGCGGATGGCGACGCTGACGGGCCCGGGCGCGGCGGTCAGGGAGACGCTGGCGGGCGCCGGGCTGCCTCCCGGGGCGCAGGTGCTGGGGCCGGTGCCGGTGGAGGACGGGCTGGAACGGGCCATGGTCCGGGTGCCGCGCCACCTCGGGTCCGCGCTGGCCCGCGCGCTCAAGGGCGCCTCCGGTGTGCGCTCCGCGCGCAAGGCGCCGGACGTGGTACGTGTGAACATTGATCCGCTCGACCTCATCTGACCGATTCGCCTCGCACAAAGCGAGCCGTTAGCGTGCCTCTGTGTCGATCGAATGGGTGAACCGGGCCATCGACGGCCTCCGCGCCTGGGGGCGCGAGCGGAACGTCGAGGTCGACGTCGACGAGGTACGTCTGCTGTGCGACTACGCCAGCGACTACCTGGAGGTGAACGAACTGGGCGATTTCCGGCCGGGCACCTTCGAGGAGCTCCTGCTGGAAATCTACCCACGCAAGGTCATCGCGCCGCCGGAGAGTGCGCCGGAGACGGTCGCCGCGGCGCGGACACTGGTCGAGTTCCTGCTGGACACGGGCGAGATCGGCAGCAAGACGGCCACCCGGATGCGGGAGACCATCGACCGCATCGAGCCGGAGATGCCGCAGGCGCTCGCCGACACGTCCAAGTTCGGCATGGCCAAGAGCCTGTTCAGCGCCATCGGACCCGACTCCCTGGAGCTCGACGCGGCCCAGACCGCGAGGGCCCGGGGTGTGGGGGCACAGGGCGCGGCGGACGGCGACGAGTGCGACTGCCCCGGCTGCGCGCCCCTGCCGCCCGTACGGCTCGCGCCGCGCGAGGAGGTGGCGCTGGCCGTGCGCGAGGTGCCGCTGCTGCGCGACGCCCACCGGGTGGTGACCTGGCTGGTGGAAGGCGGCCGCACGGTGACGACGCGCCGGTCGCTGCGGGTCAGGGACGCGCGGGCGTGCACGGCCGAGCTCGGCGTCGAGCGTCCGGAACCGGCGTGGCGTCTCGCGCTCGATGTGGGCCTGGCCCGGCTCGACGGCACGGCCGTCGTGGTCGCGGAGGACTTCCGTGAGCTGGACGCGCGCGGTGAGGACGAGCTGCTCGACCTGTGGCGGGCGGCGCTGGAGTTCCTCGTCGAGAGGTCCGTGCCGCTCACCGGGGAGGCGGTGGTGGACGAGGGGATGTCCCAGATCCACGACCTGCTCTACCGGCTGCAGTCGCCCGTCCCGGTGGACGCGCTCGCCGACTACCTGCGCGAGGTGGCCGCCGGGCGGCCGGTCGGCAGGCTGGACGAGGCGCTGACCGCTCTGGCGTACGCGGGAACGGTCCAGCGCACCGAGGACGGCCTGGCCCTGACCTCGCACGCCCTGTGGGGCCTGCGGGAGCTGTACGCCGGCATGGGCCTGGACGCGCCGCTCGCGCCCGCCCCGGCCGAGGGCGACGCGAGCGGGCTGATCGCCGGCCTGATCGGCGACGGCACCGCGGACGAGGCGGCCGAGCGGGACATCGCCGAGTGGCTGTCGCGGCGCACCGCCGAGCAGGCGGCGTCGGAGCTGCTCGCCGCCGTGGCCGGCGCCCCGGCGGAGGTGCGCGGGGTCGCCGTGACCATCGTGGACCGGCTGGGCGTCGAGGCGGCGCCGGTCGTGCGGTCCTACCTGGACGACGCCGAGCTGCGCCCGCACGCCATCCACTGGCTGTCCTCGCGCGGCCTGGACGCGCCCGCGCTCACCCCCGAGGAGGTTCTGTGGGTGAGCGTCGACATGCTCGCGCTCGCGCTGCCCGCCGCCGAGGCCGACCCGGAGGGCTTCGCGGAGAACATCGCGGCCTCGGGGCCGCCCGCCCATCTGATCGAGGACATGTGGCGGGTGGACCACCCCGACGTGGTCGAGGTTCTCGAACTGCTCGGCAGCACGCTGCCGGACCAGGCGGCCGCCAAAGCCGCCCGGAAAGCGGCTTTCAAGGCTCGTTCGCGGGGCATCAGGTGACTGCTGTGCAGTAAGTTGCTGGAATGGCCGACAGCGACGTGCTCACCTTCCCGCCGGTCGACATCGCCCCCGACGAGCAGCTCGTCCACGCGGTGCGTGAGGTCCCGCTCGTGCGGGACTCCCGCCGCATCGCCGAGTGGGTCCGGGCCCGCTGCGCCGCGTCGCCCCGGGGTGTGTGCGAGGTGACCGAGCAGGGGCTGCCGCACCCCGCCGAGGCCGAGGCGGTCGTCGCCGAGCTGGGGCTGGAGGCCGCCAGGCTGCGCCTGCTGTGGGTGGTCGCGGTCAACGGCCGTCTCGTGGAGGTCACCAGGCAGGGCGCCCGCCCCGGGCCCGGCGTGCCCGACCCCATGGAGTTCTGGGACGGCGTGGTCATGGACGTGCTCGACCGGACAGAGGAGGGCCTGACCGGGTCGGCCGTCGTCGACGAGCACCTCACCGAGATCCTCGCGACGATCTACTCGGTGCGTGAGGGCATGCCGCTCGCCGCCCTGGCCGGCGGCATCCTCCAGGCTCACGAGGTGGGCTGCGAGGCGCGGCCTGCCGACCTGAGGCGGCTGCGGATGACCCTGCCGGGGGAGCTGGCGGCGGCCATGGCGCTGCTGGAGTACTGCGGGCTGATCGAGCTGACCGGGGAGCTGGTCCGGCTCACCCAGCCGGGCGTGTGGGCCGTGCGCCGCGACCTGCTGAGGGAGGGCCACGACGCGCCGTCGCTCGGCGAGGTGGCCGCGCTCGCCGAGCTGGGCGCCGCCGACCTCATCGACGCCATGCTGACCGGCAGGGCCTCCGCCAGCGCCGCCACGCTGTGGCTGGAGCGCCGGGTGCCGGAGGACGCGGCACGCGAGCTCATCAAGATCGCCGCGTCGGGCAACGCCGCCCAGCGCGGCACCGCCGGGACCGTGCTCGAGGAGCTGGGCCCGGAGGCCGCGCAGGCCGTACGGGAGGCCCTGGACGAGCCGATGATGTGGCGCTACGCGGCGGCCTGGCTGGGCGTGCGGGACCTGGAGGCGCCGGCCCTCGGCGAGGGTGACGGGGCCTGGGTGGCGGTGGACACCCTCGCCGCCCTGCTCTACATCGGCGCCCCGGTCGACTCGGTGGCCCATTTCGACCTCCTCGGGGAGGACCTGCTCACGCTGGTGCCCGAGATGGGCCGGGCCGACCACCCCGACGCCCTCGCCGTGCTGGAGATGCTCGGCAGGCACCATCCCGATCCGCTGATCGCGAAGACCGCCAGGAAGACGGCGATGAAGGTGCGTTCACGCCCGTAGACTGGGGTGATCCTCCTCGTGTACGTGACGTGAACGGAGCCAACCCTTGGCCATTCAGCCGATCCGCCTGTTCGGCGACCCGGTGTTGCGCACTCCGGCCGAGCCGGTGGTCGACTTCGACAAGGAACTGCGCAAGCTCGTCAAGGACCTGACCGACACGATGATGGACGCGCCGGGCGCCGGCCTTGCCGCGCCGCAGATCGGCGTCGGTCTGCGCGTGTTCACCTACTACGTGGACGAGCAGCTCGGGCACCTCATCAATCCCGATCTCGACCTCGGCGGCGAGATCGACGAGGAGGGCGAGGAGGGCTGCCTGTCCTTCCCCGGCCTGACCTTCCCGACGCCCCGCGCGATCAGGGCGGTGGCCAAGGGCTTCAACGTGCACGGCGAGCCGGTGACGATCGAGGGCACCGACCTCATGGCGCGCTGCTTCCAGCACGAGACCGACCACCTGGACGGCGTGCTGTTCATCGACCGGCTGGACTCCAAGCAGCGCAAGCTCGCCATGAAGGCGATCCGCGAGGCCGAGTGGAGCGGCCTGTCGGCGCCGGTGGTGAAGATCTCGCCGCACGCCACGCAGGGAAGGGCCCTGTAGTGCGCCTGGTCTTCGCCGGCACGCCCGACACCGCGCTCCCGTCGCTGCGCGCCCTGCTCGACTCGCCCCGCCACGAGGTGGCGGCCGTGGTCACCCGGCCGGACGCGCAGTCGGGGCGGGGACGCAAGGTGCACCCCAGCCCGGTGGCCCAGCTCGCGGAGGAGTCGGGGATCGAGGTGCTCAAACCGGCGAAGGCCGGAGACCCGGAGTTCCTCGACCGGCTGCGGGCGATCGGCCCCGACTGCTGCCCCGTGGTCGCGTACGGCGCCCTGCTGCCGCAGGCGGCGCTCGACATCCCCCCGCAGGGGTGGATCAACCTGCACTTCTCCGTGCTGCCAGCCTGGCGCGGCGCGGCGCCCGTCCAGCACGCGGTGCTGCACGGTGACGACGTGACCGGCGCCTCGACCTTCCGCATCGTGAAGGAGCTGGACGCGGGGCCGGTGTTCGGCGTGCTCACCGAGCGGATCCGCCCGGACGACACGAGCGGCGCGCTGCTGGCCCGGCTCGCGGAGGCCGGCGCGGGCCTGCTGCTGGCCACGCTCAACGGCGTCGAGGACGGCACCCTGGAGGCCCGTACGCAGCCCGCGGACGGCGTCAGCCTGGCCCCGAAGATCACGGTCGAGGACGCCAGGATCGACTGGGCCGCGCCCGCGATGAGGGTGGACCGGCTGGTGCGGGCCTGCACTCCGGCTCCTGGCGCGTGGGCCGAGTTCCGCGGCCAGCGGGTCAAGATCGGCCCGGTACGGCTCGCGCCCGACGCGGACAAGCTCGCCCCGGGAGAGATCGCGGCCACGCGGAAGGCCGTCCTCGTCGGGACCGGCACCCACCCCGTGGAGCTCGGCGAGGTGCAGCCGCAGGGCAAGCGGCAGATGAGTGCGGCCGAATGGGGCCGCGGCGTCCGGTTCGCGGACGGTGAGACCCTGGTCTGAAGGGCCCTGCCCGCCGGGATCCCGGCCCCGGCACCGTGCCGGGCGGACGGCATGGTGGGGAGCGGAGAGTGGGCCGCCGAGCCGGAGCCGTCTCGGTGAGCGGCGGAGCCAAGGCGGCGGATCAGCGAGCGACAGGGGCGTAGGCGGCAGCCGAGGGCCGAAGGGCCGTGGGCGGCAGCGTCGAAGATGGCAGCGTCGAAGATGGCGTGGCCGAGGGTGGCAGGGTCGAGGGTGACACCGTGAAGCAGGGCAGAGGTCAGGGCGGCGGCGGGCGGCGCGGCCAGGGGAGCGGCCAGGGCGGCGGCAAGGGTGGCGGCTCAGGACAGGTCCGCCCGGGACACGGCGGGCAGGCCGCGCACGCGGCCAAGGCCGGGCAGCCGAGGCAGGGCCGCGGGCGCCCGCCCCGCGACGAGGCGCGCAACGCCGCCTACGACCTGATGCGGGCCGTCGACGAGCGCGACGCCTACGCCAACCTGCTCATGCCGACCCTGCTGCGGCAGCGCCGCATCGCGGGACGCGACGCGGCCCTCGCCACCGAGCTGGCGTACGGCACGCTGCGCGGCCTCGGGACCTACGACGAGGTCATCGCCGCGTGCAGCGACCGGCCGCCGGAGGAGGTGGACCCGCCGCTGCTCGACGCGGTGCGTCTCGGCGTCCATCAGCTTCTGCGCACGCGGATCCCGCCCCACGCGGCGGTCAGCGCCACCATCGACCTCGTACGGCTGCGCGTCGGGCCGGGCCCGTCCCGCTACGCCAACGCCGTGCTGCGCAAGGTCGCGGGCCGCACGCTGGAGGAGTGGCTGGAGATCGTCGCCCCGCCGCGCGCGCAGGACCCGGTCGGCAACCTGGCGGTCACCTACAGCCACCCGCGCTGGATCGTCACCGCCCTGCGCGACGCGGTGGGCGGGGACGTGGACGAGGCGGCCGCGCTGCTGGAGGCCGACAACGAGCGGCCCCGCGTGGCGCTGGTGGCGCGGCCGGGGCGGGCCACGGTGGAGGAGCTGGTCGCGGCCGGGGGCGAGCGGGCCGCCTACTCGCCGTACGCGGTCTACCTGCCCGAGGGCGACCCGGGCGCCATCCCCGCGGTGGGGGAGGCGCGGGCCGCGGTGCAGGACGAGGCCAGCCAGCTCGTCGCGCTCGCGCTGACCCGCGTGCCGCTCGACCGGGACTCCACGTGGCTGGACATGTGCGCCGGCCCCGGGGGGAAGGCCGGGCTGCTCGACGCGGTGGCGGCGCAGCGGGACGCCCGGCTGCTCGGCGCCGACGTGCAGTATCACCGCGCCCGGCTGGTGTGGGGCACCACCCGTGAGGCGAAGGTGATCACGGCCGACGGCACGCGGCCCGCCTGGCGGCCCGGCGCGTTCGACCGGGTCATGCTCGACGCCCCCTGCACCGGGCTCGGCGCCCTGCGCAGGCGGCCGGAGGCCCGGTGGCGGCGCGACCCCCGGAGCATTCCCGAGCTCACCGCGCTGCAGCGGCGGCTGCTCGACTCGGCGCTGGAGGCCGTCCGGCCGGGCGGCGTCGTGGCGTACGTGACCTGCTCACCGCACCTGGCCGAGACCCGGGCGGTGGTGGAGGACGTGCGCGACCGGGTCGAGGTGCTGGACGCCCGCGCGTTCCTGCCCGAGGTGCCCGGCCTCGGCGACGGCCCGTACGCGCAGTTCTGGCCGCACCGGCACGGCACGGACGCGATGTTCCTGGCGCTGCTGCGCCGCGCCTGACAGGTGCAGGGGCAGAAGCTCGGATCGTTGTCATCGACCGCGGACGAGGGCGAGAATCTCATCCACTGAACCGGCCGGATCGCTGATCGGAAACTGCACCGCCCGGATGACCGCGTCGGGGTCGACCAACAGGGTGAGGCGCTTGAAGCGGTCGACGCCGGCCGTTCGGAAGGTCGGCAGCAGCAGCCCGGCGGCGAGCCTGCTGTCCTGGTCGGACAGGAGGGGGTAGGACAACCTCGCGTGCGTGACGAAGGCGGCCAGCTGGTCGGGGCGCTGGGTGCTCACGCCTCGGATCGTGGCACCCGCCGCCTCGAAGTCGGCACCCCGTGACGCGTAGGTGAGAGCCTCCAGAGTGCACCCCTTCGTCCCCGGGATGTCGGCCCAACCGGGCGGGTAGCCCTGGGTGCCCGGGGCGAAGGCGCCGGGGAAGAAGAAGAGCACGGTCCAGACGCCCGCCGCATTGGGCGTGACCGGCTCGCCGTCGTGTCGTTCCAGCAGGACATCCGGCATCTTCCGGTTGACCAGCTCGTGCACGCGACGGCTCTCGGCGGACCCGTCCTCGCTGGTCGCGGTCAGCGCCCCATCGCCCATCACATGCCTGACGCCCCAATCCTGCAGGGCGATGAGCGCCGGCAGCAGGCCTTCACCCTTCGTGGTCAGCACGTAGTCGTAGCGCGGCGGGCGATCGGAATAGGGCCGCCTCTCGAGCACCCCGTGTTCGACAAGGCCGGCCAGGCGTTCGGCCAGAGCTCGACGGCTGACGCCGAGCTCACGCTGAAGGCCGTCGAAGCGGGTGATGCCGCCCGCGACGTCCCGCACGATCAGGAACGTCCACCAGTCGCCGATCACTCCGAGCGCCTGAGCGATACCGCAGTCGGAGTGGGGCAGATCGGCGCGCTTCACGCACTCCAGTATAGTGCGTTCCATTATGGAACTTACTTGAGGAGAGGCGCCGGGATGGGAATCGACAGTGGAGGTGGGGCGGGCGTCTTCTGGCGGTGGTGGACGGCCGGCACGACGAGCGCGGTCGGCTCGGCGGTAGGCGCAGTGGCGCTGCCTCTGACGGCCTTGACGGTGCTCGACGCCTCCGCGCTCGAGATGGGCATGATCGCCGCCGCCGGTTACGTCGCCTGGATCGTGATAGGCCTGCCCGCCGGGGTGGTGGTGCAGCGACTCCCCATGCGACGGGTGCAGGTCGGCGCCGACCTGGCCCGCGCGGCGTCGGTCATCTCCATCCCGCTGGCCTGGTGGCTGGACCGGCTGACGATCGCCCAGCTGGTGATCGTGGCCCTCGTCACGAGCTTCGCGACCGTCGTCTTCGACGTCGCCAACTCGACCTTCCTGCCGTCGATTGTGAGCAGGGAGCAGTTGCAGTCCCGTAACAGCCTCACGTCCGGCACCCACGCCACCACTCAGCTCGGTGGGCCGTCGGTCGGCGGCCTCATCGTCCAGGTGCTCGGGGCGGTGCCCACCCTCCTCGTCGACGCGGCCGGCTACCTTGTCTCAGCCCTGCTGCTGCGGACCCTGCCGGAACGCCGCGCGGAGGCCCCCGACCGCTGGCCACCGGTGCGCGCGATGATCCGCGAAGGCTGGCGTTTCGTCGTGCGCCACCCGGCCATGGGTCCGTGCATGTGGGCCGCCACCGCGGCCAACACGGTCTGCGGGGCACAGCACGCGCTCTACGCGTTGTACCTCGTACGCGAGCTGCACGCCGCACCCGGCCTCGTCGGCCTGCTGCTGGCGGCGGACGGCGTCGGCACGCTGATCGGCGCGGCTTTGACGAACCAGGTCACGGCCAGGCTCGGCACCGCCCGCACTCTGATCGTCGCCGGCTTCGTCGCGGTCGCCGGGGCGCTCGTCGTTCCCCTCGGCACCGGCTGGCAGGGCTTCGCCGCCTTCGCCGCCGGCAACGTGGTATTCGCCGCCGGCGTCGTGATGCTCAGTGTGGTGACCCGCACGTACCGGCAGATCGCCAGCCCGCCCGACCTGCTGCCTCGGGTGATGGCCACGGTCCGCTTCGTCTCCTGGGGTGCGATCCCGATCGGCGGGTTGATCGCCGGACTGATCGCCGGCGTGCTCGGCGGCCGGGTCACCCTGATGATCTTCGTCGTCGCGGCCGCCTGCATACCCCTGGTCCTGCTGGCCTCGTCGATCCGGCACCTGCGCGACCTCACCGACCATCAGCAGAGCGACGAATCCACCGGCTCGCTGCCGCGTCGGCGGCTCGCCCCTGAAGTCCAGGCGGACACGTCCACCCCGTGAAGCCCGGGTACGCGAACTTCCGCCCGCCGACGGGCGGCCCCCGGGGGAGGGGTGGGACGGACGCCCGGGCGAAATAGACTGCAGGCACTATGGCCGTTCAGATCTCGCCCAGCATCCTGTCCGCAGACTTCGCCCGCCTCGCCGACGAGGCGGCACGGGTGGAGAACGTCGCCGACTGGCTCCACGTCGACGTGATGGACTACCACTTCGTGCCGAACCTGACGCTCGGCCTTCCGGTCGTCGAGTCACTGCTGAAGACCACCTCGACGCCGGTCGACTGCCACCTCATGGTCCAGGACCCGGACCGGTGGGCGCCGGACTACGCGGAGGCGGGAGCCGCCAGCGTCACCATCCACGCGGAGGCGGCCAAGGCCGCCGTGCGTACGCTGCGGGCGATCCGCGCCGCCGGGGCGAGGGCCGGTCTGGCACTCAACCCGGCGACCGCCGTGGAAGGGTACGAGGACCTGCTGCCCGAGATCGACATGCTGCTCGTCATGACCGTCGAGCCGGGCTTCGGCGGGCAGCGCTTCCTCGACATCGTGCTGCCGAAGCTGTCGCGGGCGCGGGCGCTGATCGACAAGCACGGCGGCGAGGTGTGGCTCCAGGTCGACGGCGGCGTCTCCGTGGAGACGATCGAACGCTGCGCCGAGGCCGGGGCCGACGTCTTCGTGGCGGGCAACGCCGTCTACGGCGCCGACGACCCCGCCCGCGCCGTCGAGGAACTCCGGAGCCTCGCCGAGCGGGCCACCCCGCCCGCCTGAGCGGACGCCCCCTGCTCGGGAAGCGGTCTCCTCATCGGTCCGTCAGGCCGTGCCGTACGGCACGGCCTGGCGAGGCGAGTGCCCGGCCGGCGGGTTCACTCGCCGGGGCCGCGAATCCGGTGGCTCGCGTCAGGCGAGAGCGGGGTCGAGGACCACGTCCTCGCCCTGCGTGGTGGGCGCCTCGGGGAAGTGGCAGGCGGTCAGGTGACCCTCGCGGTTGCCGCTGAGCCTGACCAGGGGCGGCACCTCAGTGGCGCACTTGTCCTGGGCCTTCCAGCAGCGCGTGCGGAACCGGCACCCGGACGGCGGGTTGATCGGCGAGGGCACGTCGCCGGCCAGGCGGATGCGCTCGCGCGGCTCGCTCGACACGTCCGGCTCGGGCACGGCCGACAGCAGGGCGTGCGTGTACGGATGCCGGGGCCGCTCGTAGATCGACTGGCGGTCGCCGATCTCGACGATCTTGCCGAGGTACATCACGGCGACGCGCTGGGAGAAGTGCCGTACGACGGCGAGGTCGTGCGCGATGAACAGGAACGCGATGCCGAGGTCACGCTGCAGTTCCTGCAGCAGGTTGACCACCTGGGCCTGGATGGAGACGTCCAGCGCCGACACCGGCTCGTCGGCGATGATGAGCGTGGGATTGAGCGCCAGGGCCCGGGCGACCCCGATGCGCTGCCGCTGGCCGCCGGAGAACTCGTGCGGGAAGCGGTTGTAGTGCTCGGGGTTGAGGCCGACGATCTCCAGCAGCTCCTGGACCCGCTTCTTGCGCCCGCCGGACGGGTTGATGTCGTTGACCTCCATCGGCCCGCGGATGATCGTGCCCACGGTCTGGCGCGGGTTGAGCGAGCTGTAGGGGTCCTGGAAGATCATCTGGATCTCGGGGCGGATCGGCTTGAGCTGCTTGCGCGAGCTGTGGCTGATGTCCTTTCCCCGGTAGAGGATCTTGCCCGAGGTGGGTTCGAGCAGGCGGGCCGCAAGGCGGCCGGTGGTGGACTTGCCGCAGCCCGACTCGCCCACCAGGCCGACGGTCTCGCCCGCGCCGACCGTGAGGTCCATGCCGTCCACCGCGTGGACGGCCCCGACCTGACGCTTGATCAGCGTGCCGCCCCGCACAGGGAAGTGCTTGACCAGCCCCTTGAGCTCCAGCAGCGTCTCGTTCATGCGCGGTCCTCGGTCTTCGCGGTGCGGAGTTCCCTCTTCTGCCCGAGGGTGAGGTAGCAGGCGTCGCCGTGCCCGGTCTCCGGGGAGATCGACGGCCGCTGCTTGAAGCACAGCTCCGGCCCGGCGAGCTCCGGGTAGTCGCAGCGCGGGTGGAACGGGCAGCCGGACGGCGGGTTGAGCAGGCTCGGGGGAGTGCCGCGCACCGGCCTCAGCGGGACGTCCACGGACGAGTTCAGGCGCGGCATCGACGACAGCAGGCCCCAGGTGTAGGGGTGGCGCGGCTCGCGCAGCACCTCGCGTACGGTGCCGCGCTCGGCCGCCCGCCCGGCGTACATGACCAGGACGTTGTCGGCGGTGCCGGCCACGACGCCGAGGTCGTGGGTGATCAGGATGATCGCGGTGCCGAACTGTTGCTGAAGCTCCTTGAGCAGGTCGAGGATCTGTGCCTGCACGGTCACGTCGAGCGCGGTCGTCGGCTCGTCGGCGATGAGCAGGTCGGGGTCGCACACCAGCGCCATCGCGATCATCGCGCGCTGCCGCATGCCGCCGGAGAACTCGTGCGGGTAGTGGTCCACCCGCGTCTCCGGCTGGGGGATGCCCACACGGCGGAGCATCTCGACGGCCCGGTCGCGGGCCTCCTTCTTGCTCGCGCCCTTGTGCTTGCGGTAGACCTCGCCGATCTGCCGGCCGATCGTGTGGAACGGCGACAGCGCGGTGAGCGGGTCCTGGAAGATCATGGCGACGCGGTTGCCGCGGAGCTTCTCCATCGTGCCGCGGCTCGCCGAGATCAGCTCCTGGTCCTCCAGCCAGATCTCCCCGCCGATCTTCGTGTGGGCGGGGTCGTGCAGGCCGAGGATGGCGAGGTTGGTCACCGACTTGCCCGATCCGGACTCGCCGACGATGCCGAGCGTGGTGCCCTTCTCCAGATCGAAGGACAGGCCGTCGACGGCGTGCACGATGCCGTCTTCGGTGCTGAACTCGACGCTCAGGTCGCGGACGGACAGGAACGGCCCGGGGCCGCGCGAGGTCCCCGGCTCGCCGCTCCACGACACGGTGGTCACTTGCTGCTCCAGTTCCCGGTTCGACTTGGTTGGGCGTTCGACTTCATAGGGCGCGGCTCAGCTCAGGCGGACCCGCGGGTCGATGAACGCGTAGAGCACGTCCACGACGATGTTCAGCAGGACGATCGCCGCCGCGCCCACGATGGTCACGCCGAGCAGCATCGGCAGGTCGGTGTTCTGCACCGCCCGTACGGCCAGCTCGCCGATGCCGTGGAGGCTGAACGTCTGCTCGGTGATGATCGCGCCGCCCAGGAGCGTGGCGAGGTCGACACCGAAGATCGTGATGATGGGGATCATCGCGCCGCGCCAGGCGAAGCGGAAGAACACCGCCCGGCTCGACATGCCCTTGGCGCGCGCCGTGCGGACGTAGTCCTCGGCGAGCTGCTCGACCATCTGCGAGCGGGTCATGCGGGTGTAGTTGGCGGTGAAGATGATCGACAGCACCACCCACGGCAGCATCAGGTGGGTGAACCAGTCCAGCGGGTTCTCGGTGATCGGCACGTAGGACGGGCGCGGGATCAGCTGCAGGGTGTCCACGAGGTAGAACGCCAGCAGCGGCCCGACGAAGTAGATCTGGAGCGAGGCCCCGATGACCGACGAGGAGCTGGCGATCTTGTCGAGCGGCTGCCCGACCTTCCACGCCGCGATCATGCCGGTGAGGATGCCGAACGCCAGGATGACCACCGAGGCGCCGAGGGTGAGCGACAGCGTCACCGGGAAACGGTCGACGATGGCGCTGAAGACGGGCTCCTGGGTGGCGAAGGAGTAGCCGAGGCAGGGCGCCGGGCAGGAGCCGAACTGGACGAACTCCCGGCCCGCGAAGATGCCGACCAGCCAGTGCCAGTACTGCACGAACAGCGGCTCGTCCATGCCCAGGTTGTGCCGGATCAGCGCCAGCGTCTCGGGCTGGCAGATCTTGCCGCAGAACGCCCGGGCGGGGTCACGCGGGACGGCGTAGAAGAGGTAGAACGTGATCGCGCTGATGATCACCAGGATCACGAGGGCGCCGGTGACGCGGCGTACCAGATAGCTGGTCATGGTCTCGCACTTGCTCCTGCGGGCGGGACGGGCCGGGGGCCCGCCGCCCCGTGGAGGGGCGGCGGACCCGGGATGCTGCTACTTGACGTAGATGTCGAGCGCGGACTGCTCGCCCGTGACGGGGTCGAACTTGACCCCGCCGAGGCCCGAGCCGTACAGGCCGAAGTACGTCTGGTAGTACTCCGGCACGATCGCGCCCTGGTCCATGATCTGACGGTCGATCGCGGCCCACGCCTTACCGGCCTCGGCGGCGTCGGTGATCGCGTTGGCCTTGTCGATGGCGTCGTTGATCTCCGGCACGTTGAGGTGCGTGTAGTTCGGCGCGTTGTCCGAGATCAGGCGGCCGTCGTACTGCGGCTGGATCGCGGTCGATCCGGTCGGCCAGTCGGCGGCCCAGCCACCCCAGTAGATGTCGTACTTGTTGTCCACCGGGCCGATGGCGTCGTAGTAGGTGCCCGCGTTCAGCGGCTTGGCCACGACCTTGAAGCCGGCCTTGGTGAGCGCCTCCTTGATGGCGATGGTCACCTTCTCCTGGGTCGGCGTCTGGTTGTAGGCGTAGACCACCGTCGGGTTCGGGGTGCCCGACTTGGCGAGCAGCGCCTTGGCCGCCTCAGGGTCGCCCTCGGGCTTGCTCAGCTTGTTGTACAGGTCGAACGCCTCGTAGCCGAGGACGGTCGGGCTCATCACGGTCGTGGCGATCTTGCCGGTGTTGATCTCGCCGCCGCCGATCTGCTGGATCTGCTTCGCCGGCCAGGCCGTGATGATGGCCTTGCGGACGTTGACGTCGGTGACCCGCTTGGTGTTGATGTTGTAGAAGGTCGTGAACGGCGTCAGGCCCTGCAGCGACCGCTTCATCAGCTCGGCGTTGCCCAGCACCTCCTGGACCCGCTCGGGGGCGACCGGGTTGTGGAAGGTGAACGCCTGCTTGTCGTTGCCGGTGTCGGCCATGAAGCGCTCGGTGGTCTGCTGGGACTGGAGGCCGAACTCCATGTGGAACTTGTCCGGGTACGCGTGCCGGACGGGGTCGGTCTTCGGATCCCAGTTCTCGTTGCGCTCCAGGTCCAGCGACTTGTCCGTGATGTGGCTCACGATCTTGTAGGGACCCGAGGAGAACGGCTGCTTGTCGTACTTCTGCTTCGTGTCCTGCGCCTTGGGCACGGCGCCGTAGCCGGTCATGGCCACGGTGAAGTTGAAGTCCGGGTGCTCCCCGTTGAGATGGAAGATCACCGTCTTGTCGTCCGGAGTCTCGATCGAGTCGAGCTCCTTGCCGTCGTAGGGGCCCTTGTACTGGTCGCGGAACGGCTTCTTCGGGTCCGGCACCAGCCAGGTCTCGGCGTAGTCCGGGCCCTCGGTGATGAAGTCGGCGAACAGGCGCTCGAAGCTGTACTTGATGTCACCGGAGGTGATCGGCGTGCCGTCCTGCCACTTCAGGCCGTCCTTGAGCGTGAACTTCCACGTCTTGCCGACGTCGGTGGTGGTGCCGGTGTCGGTGGCCAGGTCGCCGACGAGCTTGATGTTGCCCGACTCGTCCTTCTTGTAGTTGGTGAGCTGGCGGGTGAACAGCGCCGAGACCGAGGAGTTGTAGTTCAGGTAGACCCGGCCCGGGTCGAGGTGGCTGAAGTCGTCACGGTCGATCATGTAGACCGTGCCGCCGGACTTGGCGCCCGGCACCTCGGGGGCGGGGCCGGTGGAGTCGGCCGCGGTCCCGACCGAGATGGCGCTGACGGCCTTGTTCTCCAGCGGCTTCTGGGAGGCGCCCCCCGCGCTCTGGGGCGCTCCGCCCCCTCCGCCCTTGGCGCAGCCGGCCAGGGCCAGCGCGCCCGCCGCGAGCACGGCCGTCATCGAGGCGATCCGCCTGCTGTGGGATCTCATGTGGTCCTTCCTATGGGGGAGAGCGCGCGTGGTCAGCGCTTTGTCTTGGGGTCGAAGGCGTCGCGGATGGAATCCCCGAGCAGGTTGAAGGCGACGACGAAGATCAGCATCGACACGCCCGGGAACAGGAGGTAGGTCACGTCGGAGTGGTAGACGTTCGCGCCCACCTGGAACATCCGGCCCCAGTCGGGGGTGGGCTCGGTCATGCCGACGCCGAGGAAGCCCAGGCCCGCCTCGGCGCCGACGTACAGCGGGAGCGCGAGCGTGGCCTGGATGATGATCGGCGTCCAGAGATTGGGCAGCAGTTCCTTGAAGATCACCCGCGCCGGCGACGCACCGGTGACGCGGGCGGCCTCCACGAACTCACGAGCCCGCAGCGACAGCACCTGGGCACGCAGCAGCCGGGCGATCGTGGCCCAGCCGAGGACGGTGAGGACGACGCAGATGGACACGTATCGCAGCCAGACCGGCGTCTCCTCCTCGGGCAGCACGAACGCCGCCTCGACGACCGGCAGGAAGACGATCAGGAAGAGCTGCGAGGGGAAGGCGAGCAGCGTGTCGATGACCCGCCCGATCACGTAGTCGGTCTTGCCGCCGATGTAGCCCGAGGTGATGCCCATCACGATGCCGATGATCGTGGACACGACGGTCACGATGACCGCGATGCTCAGCGAGGTGCGGATGCCGTACACGAGCTGCGTGAACACGTCGCGGCCCAGGCCGGGCTCCAGCCCGAACCAGAAGTCGCCGCTCACGCCGCCGTTGGGCGCGATGGGATAGCCGAACTCGTTGAGCAGGCCGGGCTGGTTCTGGCCGTAGGTCGTGTACGGGTCCTTGCCGTACAGCGCCGCGATCACGGGAGCCAGAAGCGCGATCAGGAAGAACGCGAGCACGATGATCGCCGAGACCACGCCCGTCTTGTCGCGCCGGAAGCGGCGCCACATGAGCTGGCCGGGCGAGCGGCCGACGACGGCGGAACCGGAACCGGCCGTGCCCGCGGTGTCCGCGGACTCCGCGGCGGCGTCGGTCGCGGTCGAGGAGGGGAACGTCATGGTGCGGTGCTCCCGGATGGACCATTAATGATCGGAAGAGATCCGACTATAGGGAACCCTGGCAACTAATTTTGCGGGGGTCAATCACTTGAGGCGGCCAGTTCGCCACTTGCTTGCTTCGTTGTGCAAAGTAAATCACCTTGTGTCCTGCGGCCGCATTGACCTCGGTATACGTGGCGCGGAACACTACTTATTACACAAATGCTTTTGTGTCACAACTTTGTGACACAACCCGAACATGGCTGAGACCAACCGCATCCGGTAACCGTGTGCTACAGATCACCGCAATCCCGCCCTAGGGCAACGAGCCGGGCACGGCTACACTGACGGGTAGCAGAGCAGCGTGCTCCGGGGTCGGTGTAATTCCGAACCGGCGGTGACACCCTGTCAGGGGTGACAGTCCGCGACCCGGCCGAAGCCATCGGCCGGTGGACCTGGTGAGATTCCAGGACCGACGGTGAAAGTCCGGATGGGAGGAAGCGCGCGAACGGGCGGCCGTGGTGCCGCCGGACGGCCGTGTGGCCGTGCCGGCAGCGACGCCGTCCGTGCAGGTGATGCGAGGCCGCATCCCGAACGATCCCCGGGGCCCGCCGTAGACAACGGCGAGAGGAAGACCGGGGTGACCTCAGGGGACATCCTTCACATGCGGCGCGCGATCGCGCTCGCCGCCCGGGGCCTGGGCGGCACCAGCCCCAATCCCGTCGTCGGCTGTGTGATCCTCGACGCGTCGGGCGAGGTCGCGGGAGAGGGCTTCCACGCCTACGCCGGCGGCCCGCACGCCGAGGTCGTGGCGCTGCGCGAGGCCGGCGAACGGGCCAGGGGCGGCACGGCCTACGTGACGCTGGAGCCGTGCAACCACACCGGCAGGACCGGCCCCTGCTCCGCCGCCCTCCTGGAGGCGGGCGTGGCCCGGGTCGTCGTCGCCGTCTCCGATCCCAACCCCAAGGCCGCGGGCGGCGCCGCCGTCCTGCGGCGGCACGGCGTCGTGGTGGACGAGGGCGTGCTGACCGCCGAGGCCGAGGAGGTCAACGCCGCCTGGCTGACCTACGTGCGGGCCGGCAGGCCGTACGTGACCTGGAAGTTCGCCGCCACCGTGGACGGCCGCTCGGCGGCCGAGGACGGCACCAGCCAATGGATCACCTCGCCCGAGGCCAGGGCCGACGTGCACCGCCTGCGGGCCGAGAGCGACGCGGTCGTCGCCGGCATCGGCACCGTGCTCGCCGACGACCCCCGGCTGACCGTCCGGCTCGCCGCCGGCGTCCCCGCCCCCCCGCGCGCGGCGCCCGTGCTGCGCGTGGTCGTGGATTCCGGCGCCCGCACCCCGGCCGCCGCCCGTGTCCTGGACGGCGAGGCCCCGACGCTGGTCGCCGTGGCCGAGGACGCGGCCGTCCCCGGCCACCTGTCCCCCCACGCCGTACGGCTCCCGCGCGTCCCCGGCGGGATCGACCTGCACGCCCTCCTGGCCGAGCTGCACGACAGGCAGGTCGTGAGCGTGCTGATCGAAGGCGGGCCCGCCCTCGCCGGCGCCTTCCTCCGCGAGGGCCTGGTCGACCGGGTCGTCGGCTACCTCGCCCCGGCGCTGCTGGGAGCGGGGGCGGCCGCGCTCGGCCCCGCGGGCGTCTCGACGATCACCGAGATCCACCGGCTGGAGTTCGCCGAAGTCACCCCCGTCGGACCGGACCTCAAGCTGGTCCTGCGTCCGAAGTCCCCCGTGCCTCCCAAATCCCCTGTGCCTCCGAAGTCCCCTGTGCCTCCCAAATCCCCTGGCCCGCAGTCCCCTAAGGAGAGCTGAATGTTCACCGGAATCGTCGAGGAGCTCGGCGAGGTCGTGGCACTCGAGCCGCGGGGCGACTCCGCGCGCCTCACGGTGCGCGGCGCGGTCGTCACCGCCGACGCCGGGCACGGCGACTCGATCGCCGTCAACGGCGTCTGCCTCACGGTGGCCGACGCCGAGGGGGACTCCTTCACCGCCGACGTGATGAAGGAGACCCTCGACCGGTCCTCGCTCGGGGCCCTGCGCCCCGGCTCACGGGTCAACCTGGAGCGCGCCGTACGGGCCGACCAGCGGCTCGGCGGGCACATCGTGCAGGGTCACGTCGACGGGACAGGGGAGGTGCTGTCGCGCGAGCCCGGGGAGCACTGGGAGGTCGTGTGGCTCTCGCTGCCCGCGAACCTCGCCCGGTATGTCGTGGAGAAGGGCTCGATCGCGGTGGACGGCGTCAGCCTCACCGTGGCCGGCGTGACGGACGACTCCTTCTCCGTCAGCCTGATCCCCACCACGCTCGAACTCACCACGCTCGGCCGCAAGCAGCCGGGCGAGCCGGTCAACCTCGAGGTCGACGTGATCGCCAAGTACGTCGAGAAGCTCACCGCGGCGACCGTCAAGGGGGTCTCGGCATGAGTTGGACCGACGCGGCGGCCTTCTACGCGTTCGGCAAGCCCGTGCTGTGGACCGACCTGGTGGGCAACGTGTGCGCGCTCGGCACGGTCTGGCTCGCGATCAGGAAGACGATCTGGACCTGGCCGGTGCAGCTCGTCGGCTCGGTGCTGCTGTTCGTGGCGTCGGTCAGCGCGCACATCACCGGCAACGCGCTCAAGCAGGCGCTGTTCGGCGTCCTGGCGGTCTACGGCTGGGTGAAGTGGTCGCGCGGCACGCGAGGCGGCGCGGAACTGCCGATCCGCTCGGCGCGCCTCCGGGAGCGCGTGGCGCTCGTGAGCGTCATGGTCGCCGGGACGGTCGCGGTCGCGCTGCTGTTCGTCTTCCTCAACTCCCGGGGCTGGAACATCTCCTGGGCGCCGTGGCCCGACGCGTACATCTTCGTCGGCAGCGCGATCGCCACCTGGGCGCAGGGCAGGGCCCTGGTCGACTTCTGGATCATCTGGATCGCGGTGGACCTCGTCGGGGTGCCGCTGGCGTTCAACTCCGGGCTCGTGGTCTCCGGCCTCGTCTACGGGTTGTTCTTCGTCATGGTGTTGATCGGGTTCCGCGGCTGGCTGCGCCAGTCGCGCGAGTTGCGGGCGGTGACCGCATGACTGAGATCAGGCTGGACCCGATCGAGCGGGCCGTCAGCGACATCAGGGACGGCAGGCCCGTCGTGGTGGTGGACAACGAGAACCGGGAGAACGAGGGCGACCTCATCTTCGCGGCGTCGAAGGCCACGCCCGAGCTGGTCGCCTTCATGATCCGCTACACGAGCGGCGTCATCTGCGTCGGCATGGAGGGCGCCACGCTCGACCGGCTCGGCCTGCCGCTGATGGTGCAGGACAACCGCGAGCGCCTGCGCACCGCGTACACGATCAGCGTGGACGCCAGGGACGGGGTGACGACGGGCATCTCCGCCGCCGACCGGGCCAAGACGATCAGGACGCTGTGCGACTCGGCCACCGAGCCGTACGAGCTGGTGCGGCCGGGGCACATCTTCCCGCTGCGTTACCGCGAGGGCGGCGTGCTGGTGCGGCCGGGGCACACCGAGGCGTCGGTGGACCTCGCCAGGCTCGCCGGGCTGACGCCGGCCGGCGCGCTCGCCGAGATCGTCAACGACGACGGCACGATGGCGCGCCTGCCCCGCCTGCGCGAGTTCGCCGACGAGCACGACCTCGCGCTGGTGTCGATCGAGCAGCTCATCGAGCACCGCCGCAGGTCCGAGCGGATGGTCACCCGGGTAGCCGAGACGCGCATCCCCAACCGCTACGGCGTCTGGCGCGCGTACGGCTACGCCAGCGCGCTCGACGGCGGCGAGCACCTCGCGCTGGTGTACGGCGACATCGACGACGGCGAGAACGTGCTCGTCCGGGCGCATTCGGAATGCCTCACCGGTGACGTGCTCGGCTCGCTGCGCTGCGACTGCGGCGTGCAGCTCGACACCGCGATGCGCATGATCGCGGAGGACGGGCGCGGCGTGATCGTGTACCTGCGCGGCCACGAGGGGAGGGGCATCGGCCTGCTGGCCAAGCTGCGGGCCTACAGCCTGCAGGACAACGGCAGCGACACCGTCGACGCCAACCTGGAGCTGGGGCTGCCGGTGGACGCCAGGGAGTTCTCCAACGCCGGGCAGATGCTCGCCGACCTCGGCGTGAAGTCGGTGCGGCTGCTGACCAACAACCCGGCCAAGGTGCGGGGCATGGACGGGTACGGCATCAAGGTCCTGGGCCGCGAGGCCATGCCGGTGGCGATGAACCCGTACAACGAGAGGTATCTGACCGCCAAGCGCGACCGGCTCGGCCACGAGATCTCAGGCGGCGTCCCCCGGGACATCCACGGCGAGCACTTCGGCAAGGAGGGCGTATGAGCGGCGAGGGACGGCCGGACGCGGCGGTGGTGGACGCGGGCGGGCTGACCGTCGGCATCGTCGCCGCCCGGTGGCACGAGAAGATCACTGACCAGTTGCTGGCGCGGGCGGAGCGGGCCGCGCGGGACAGCGGCGCGGCCGTGGTCACGGCCCGCGTGGCCGGGTCGCTGGAGATCCCGGTGGTCGCGCAGGCCCTGGCCCGGCGCTGCGACGCCGTCGTCGCGCTCGGCGTGGTGATCCGGGGGGAGACGGCCCATTTCGACTACGTCTGCGACTCGGTGACCGCGGGTCTGACCAGGGTCTCGCTCGACGAGTCGACCCCGGTGGGCAACGGGGTGCTGACCTGTGACACCCTTGATCAAGCGGTCGAGCGGTCCGGCGTGCCGGGCAGCAAGGAGGACAAGGGGTACGAGGCGACGATCGCCGCCCTGGAGACCGCGCTCCTCCTGCGCGGCATCGCCGGCTGACATCGCCCGATCCTCGTAGTCGCAGCCGTCGCATCCGCAGCGCCGAGCCGGGAAGACTTGATTGGTGATCACGCAGTATCCGCCCGCCGCACCGCAGGCCGGGCACGCCGCACGCCGCCGCGCCGTGCCCACTCGCGGGGGTCGTCATGCCTGAGAGCGCGCCCCCGCTGCCCGTCACCTGGCGTCCCCGCGTCACGACGATCATCGCGTACGGCATGGGGGCGGTGATGGTGATCGGCTCGATCCTGTTGGCCGTCGGCCTGCCGGAGCAGTTCAAGCTCCCCGACCGGCTGGGCATGGTCGCCTTCGGCGTGGCGGTGGCGTGCGTGCTGCACCTGCTCGGGCGCCTGCGGGTGCGGGCGGACGAGAAGGGGATCACGGTGGTGAACCCGCTGCGGGTGCACCACTTCGAATGGGCCGAGGTGCTGGACGTCACCATGCTGGAGGGCGACCCCTGGCCCAAGCTGGACCTCGCCAACGGCCTCAGCCTGGGCGCGATGGGCATCCAGAGCACCGAGCGGGAACGATCGCGGCGGGCGGTGGCCCAGCTCACCGCCCTCATCCGAGAGCGCGGCGAGGCCCCCGACCGCCTCTGAGCGGGCGATCCCGCACCTCGCTGAAAGGTCGCCACAATCAGAAATGCCGGCGGCCCGAAAATAATCGCCATGTTCGCTGTTGCAGGCGCGTGCCACTTACGGCGCGGTCATGCGGCAGGTCGTCGCCCAGCACGAGCTCGATCGCCGGCTCAGGAGAGAAGACGAGATCCGGAGCGCGGCGACCGCTCTGCTGCACGCTCTGTCGAGCATGTCCGCCGAGCATGTCCGCGCGGGCCTTCTCGCTGGCCGAGCAGCGGGCAGTGAGGCATGACCAGGCGGGGACGGCGGAGCGGCTCGCCGCGCGGGGGCCCGGCGGGCCGTCAGGCGCTCAGCCGTACGGGCTCGCCGGCGCCGAGCAGGCCCCTCCGGCGTAGTTCGGGCAGCACGCCCTCGCCGAACCAGAAGGCCTCCTCCAGGTGCGGGTAGCCCGACAGGACGAACTCCTCCACGCCCAGTGAGGCGTACTCCTCGACGAGGTCGGCGACCTCCGCGTGGCTGCCGACGAGCGCGGTGCCCGCGCCGCCCCGCACCAGGCCGACCCCCGCCCACAGCCCGGGGTGGATCTCCAGGTCCCTGACCCTGCCGCCGCGGAGGCCACCGTGGAAGCCTTCGTGGAGGGCGAGCATCCGCTGCTGCCCCACCGACTCGCTGCGGGACAGGACGGCCCGCGCCGACGCGATGTCCTCGGGGGAGATCCGGTCGAGCAGCCGCCCGGCCTCCGCCCACGCCTCCTTGGAGGTGTCCCTCGTGATGACGTGCAGGCGGATGCCGAAGCGCAGCGTGCGGCCCTCGGCGGCGGCCAGTTCGCGCATCCAGTCGAGCTTGGCCGCGACCTGGGACGGCGGCTCGCCCCAGGTGAGGTAGACGTCCACGTGCCGGGCGGCGACCGGGCCCGCGGCGGCCGAGGAGCCGCCGAAGTACAGCTCGGGCACGGGGTCGGGCCGCTCGGCGACCGTCGCCCCCTCGACGTCGTAGTAGTCGCCGGTGAAGTCGAACGGTCCGTCCCACGCGCCGCGCACGATCGACAGGAACTCGGCGGTCCGCGCATACCGCTCGTCCTTGCCCAGGTGGTCGCCGAACCGCCGTTGCTCGGCCGCCTCCCCGCCGGTCACCACGTTCAGCAGCAGCCGGCCGCCGGAGATCCGCTGGTAGGTGGCGGCCATCTGGGCCGCGAGCGTGGGGGACAGCGCCCCGGGCCGGAACGCGACCAGGAACTTCAGCCGGGTCGTCACCTGGGTCAGCGCGGCGGTGACCAGCCAGGCGTCCTCGCAGTAGGTGCCCGTGGGGGTGAGCACGGCCTCGAACCCGGCCTGCTCGGCCGCGCGGGCCACCTGGGCGAGGTAGTCGATCGTGGGCGGCCGGAACGCGCCGGCCGGCGACTGCCCGTGCACGCGGCGCAGGCCGTGCCCGCCCCCGGTGATCGCCCTGCCGTCGCCCGAGGTGGGCAGGAACCAGTGGAATCTCATTGCTGCGCCTTCCTGACGACGTCGTTGAAGCGGTCGTCGACGAACTGGGAGAACGTGATGGCGCCCGGCACGAGGCCCTCGGCGGTGAACGCGTCGGCGATCTCCTGTTCCGAGGAGACGACCGCGTCGTCGATCACGATGGGGGTGGCGACGGCGTTGGCCACGGCCGCGTTCGCCACCTCGACCGGCAAACCGGTCTCCTGCGCCCACACCTTCGCCCACTCGTCCAGGTGGGTGGCGGCCCAGTTCCGCGCCTTGGCCAGCCGGGTGAGGAAGTCGCCGATCGCGGCCCGCCTGCCCGCGTCGTCCAGCGCGGCGGGAGCGGCGACCTGGAAGTTCAGGCCGTTGACGATGCCCGCGCCGTCGACCACGAGCCGGGCCTTGTGCTGGATCTCGGCCTGTGAGGTGAAGGGGTCCCAGATGGCCCAGGCGTCGACGGTGCCGGACGAGAACGCCGCAAGGGCGTCGGCGGGCTGGAGATACTGCGGCTGGATGTCCTTGAAGGACAGGCCCTCCTTCTTCAGGACCGCCAGCAGGTGGTAGTGGGCCGAGCTGCCCTTGGCGACCGCGATCTTCTTGCCCTTGAGCTGGGCCGGCGAGGTGATCGCGGACCCGTCGGGGACGAGGATCGCCGATGCCTTGGCGCTCTGCCGGTACGCCGCCACGACCTTGATCTTCGAGCCGGAGGCGGCGGCGAAGACGGGCGGGGTGTTGCCCACGCCGCCGATGTCGACCGCGCCCGCGTTGACCGCCTCCAGCAGCGGCGGCCCGGAGGTGAACTGCGACCACGTGATCGCGTAGGAGGTGCCGTCGAGCAGCCCGGCGGCCTTGAGCAGAGCCTGCGACCCGGCCTTCTGGTCGCCGACCCGGAGGGTGACGCGGCCCGTGGCCTGCCCGTCCTTCCCTCCGGACGCGCCCTGTCCCGTCGAGGCGCAGGCCGTGGCGGCGGCCGCCAGGGCGATCAGCAGCGCGGCGAGCGCTCTCCTGGTCATGCGGGTCCTTCCGGGGTGACGCCCAGCGCGGACAGCAGGGCCGCGCGCAGGGTGAGCAGGTCGGGGTGGTCGCGGTGCCGGGGACGCGGCGCGGCAACGGTCCACTCGTGTGCGACGCGCCCGCCGTCGAGCACAAGGATCCGGTCGGCCAGCAGCAGCGCCTCGTCCACGTCATGGGTCACCAGCAGCACGGCCGGGCCGTGCGCCGCCCACAGGTCGAGCACCAGACGGTGCACGGTGATCCGGGTCAGCGCGTCGAGCGCGCTGAACGGCTCGTCGAGCAGCAGCAGCCCCGGTTCGCGGACGAGCGCGCGGGCCAGGCTCGCCCGCTGCGCCTCGCCGCCGGAGAGCGTCAGCGGCCACGCCGGCGCCCGGTCGGCCAGGCCCACCTCGGCCAGCGCCGCCTCCGCCCTGCCGGCCGGGTCGGGCCCGGTCAGGCCGAGCGTGAGGTTGTCGCGCACCCGCTTCCACGGCACCAGCCGAGGCTCCTGGAAGGCCACGGCGACCGAGCCGTCCACCTCCAGGCCGCCCTCGACCTCCTCGTCCAGGCCGGCGAGTGCGCGCAGCAGCGTGGACTTGCCCGACCCGCTGCGGCCGAGGAGCGCGACGAACTCGCCGCGCGCGATCGTCAGGTCGAGGCCGTCGAGCACGGTGCGGTCGCCGAAGCGCCGGGTGAGCCCGCGCACGGTGGCCAGTACGGCCTCCGCCGGCCGTACGGCGTCCGGGGCCTGCGCGCTCACCGTGCCGTTCACCGCCGGGACACTCACCGCCGGAACATTCACCGGGACGTTCACCGGGACGTTCACCGGCACGTTCACCGGGGCAGGAACTCGCGCCGCCATACCAGCGCCCTCCTTTCCAGGAGCCGCACCAGGGCGTCGGTGAGCAGGCCGAGCGCGCTGTAGACGAGCAGGCCCACCACGATCACGTCGGTGCGCAGGAACTCCCGCGCGTCGTTGATCATGTAACCGAGGCCTGCGTCGGCGTTGACCTGCTCGGCCACGATCAGCGCCAGCCAGGCCACCCCGAGGCTCTGCCGCAGCCCGACGAGCGTCTGGGGGAGCGCGCCGGGCAGCACGATGTGCCGCACGAGAGCGGTCCGGCCGAGCCTGAGCGTCCGGGCGACCTCGGCGAGCTTGCCGTCCACGCCCCGGATGCCCGCGAACGTGTTGAGGTAGAGCGGGAAGGAGACGGCGAGCGCCACCAGCAGCACCTTGGGCGTCTCCCCGATCCCGAACCAGAGGATGAACAGCGGGATCAGCCCGAAGAACGGCAGCGCCCGGAGCATCTGCATGATCGGGTCGACGGCGTTCTCACCGGTCCGGCTCAGCCCGGCGACCAGCGCGAGGCCGACGCCCGCGACCGCTCCGGCGGCGAAGCCGAGGAGCACCCGTTCGAGGGACACCGCGATCGCCGTGGGCAGCGTCCCCGAGCGCACCAGGTCGAGCGCGGTCGCGGCGATCTGCGACGGGGCGGCGAGCAGGCGGGCGGGCAGCAGTCCGAGCACGCTGGCGAACTGCCACAGCAGCACGACGACGAGGGGGCTGACCCATCTGTGCCACCCCCTCCGCGGGCCGCGGGCCCTGGCGGAGCGGAGACGCGGCCGGGGATCCGCCCGGACCGCGCCCCCTAACTCGCCCCGGAGTTCGACGACGGACATGGACACACCTCGCAGTTGACGACGAAGGATTCGCCATCAGGGTTGCCCACATTTCCTACCAAGTCAATAGGTTTACTGCTTCGGGGCTGCCGCGGCGCGGGCGGCGCGGGCGCTCAGAGCGCGCAGATACGCCCGCAGTTCCGGCGGCTCGTGCACCTCGAACTCGCAGCCGAGCATGAGCAGGCGCGACGCGATCCACTCCAGGGTGTCGGCCGGTCCGCGCAGGCGGCAGCTGTGGTCGTCGATCGGCTCGACGTTCCCCGCGGCGGCGCCGAGCCGGCCTGCCACCTGGGCGGCCGGAAGGCGCACGGTCGCCACCACCTCGTAGACCGGCGCGGACGAGTGCAGCGTGGCGGCGACGAACGCGGCCGGGTCCTGTTCCGGCGGCACGCGGGCCGGGAACCGTGCGCCGGTCGGGTGGGGGTCGCCGATCCGGTCGGCCCGGAAGATCCGCCAGTCGTCGCGGTCGTTGTCGTATGCCAGCAGATACCACCGGCGTCCGGTCGCGACCAGGCGGTACGGCTCGGTCAGGCGCCTGGTCTCGGCGCCGTCGCCGGACCGGTAGGCGAAGCGCAGCCGCTCGCGGTTGGCGGCGGCTCCGGCGAGCACCACCAGGGTCCGCGGGTCCACGGGCGGCTCGGCTCCGGCGAGCATCGGCACGGTCGCGGCGGCGAGTGTGCCCACCCGGTGCCGCAGCCGGGAGGGCAGCACCTGCTCCAGCTTGGCCAAGGCGCGCACGGACGCCTCGTCGATGCCGTCCACCGGATGCGCGGCGGCCGTGCGCAGGCCGACGGCGATGGCCACGGCCTCCTCGTCGTCCAGCAGCAGCGGCGGCATGGCCGCACCCGCGGCGAGCCGGTAACCGCCCACCGCGCCCATCGTCGCCTCGACCGGGTATCCCAGCTCGCGCAGGCGGTCGATGTCGCGGCGGATGGTGCGGGGGCTGACCTCCAGACGCTCGGCCAGCTCGCTCCCCGGCCACTCGCGGGGCGTCTGCAGCAGCGACAGCAGAGCGAGCAACCGCGCGGACATGTCACTCATGGCACCAAGCATGCCCGGTCATCTAGGACAGACCGCGACCTACATGGCCCCTAGCGTCGATTCCGTCATCGCGACGCACCCAGGAGAGACATGAGCACCGAGATCCGCCCATTCCGTATCGAGATCGCTGCGGCCGGCCTGGACGACCTGAACGACCGGCTGGACCGCGCCCGGTGGCCCCGTGAGCTGCCCGGCGACGGATGGAGCCGCGGCGTCCCTGCCGCCTTCCTCCGGGAGCTCGCCCGCTACTGGCGCCAGGAGTACGACTGGCGCGGGCACGAGGCGCGGCTGAACGAGTTCCCGCAGTTCATGACCGAGATCGACGGTCAGGACATCCACTTCCTGCACGTACGCTCGGCCGAGCCCGACGCTGTGCCGCTCGTCCTCACGCACGGCTGGCCGAACTCGTTCGTGGAGTTCACCGAGCTCATCGGCCGGCTCACCGACCCCCGTGCGTACGGCGGCGACCCCGCCCCGGCGTTCCACGTCGTGGTGCCCTCCCCGCCGGGCTTCGGCTTCTCCGCGCCGCCGCGCGGCGCCGGCTGGACCGCGGCGCGCGTGGCACGGACCTGGGCGGAGCTGATGCGTCGTCTCGGCTACGAGCGGTACGGCGCGCAGGGCGGGGACTTCGGGGCCTACGTCGCCCCGGAGGTGGCCAAGGCGGCGCCGGGCAACGTGGCCGGCGTCTACATCGTCAGCGGTCTCGGCTTCCCCACGGAGAAGGACCTTCCTGAGATGACCGAGGACGAGCGGGCGGCCTACGCCCGGCTGATGGCACAGGACTGGATGAACGGCGTCGACCACCACGCGCTGCTGCGCGCGGCGCCGCAGACGTTCACGTACGGGTGGCACGACTCACCGCTCGCGGCGCTGGCCTGGATGACCCAGAAGTTCCACGAGTTCAACGCCTCCGGCAGGCCTCTCGAGGAGGTCATCGACCGGGACCTGTTCCTGACCAACGTGAGCCTGTACTGGTTCACCGGGACGTTCGGGACGTCGGCCTGGCCCTATTACGAGAGCACCGGCTTCGGCTGGCCGGAGGGCCAGACCGTCGCGCCGACCGGCGTTTACAGCGGACCGCCCGGCATCCGCCGGCTCGCCGAGCGGCACAACACCATCCTTCACTGGCCGGAGGACAACCCGGGCGGCCACCACTTCATCGCGATGGACCAGCCGGATCGCCTCGCCGCCGACATCCGCGCGTTCTTCGCCAAGGTGGGCTGACGGCGCGGACCGGCCGCGCCGTCCTCCGCGGCGGTCAGCTCGCGCCCGGGATGTTGACGTTCTGCTCCTTGAACTTGTAGCCGGTCTTCGCGGCGTCGCGCTGCAGGCCGGTCATAGAGCTCTTGCCGGCCTCGATGTCGGCCGGCGTGGCGGTGCCCTTGTGCAGCTTGTCGGTCAGCGCGCTGAACTGGGAGTTGACGCCCTCGAGGGCCCTGCACAGGCTCGGATTGGCCGTGGCGAAGCTCTTGGCGACCTTCAGCTGGTGCAGGGCGAAGGCGCCGGCGATCGCGGCCTTCGCGATCGTGCGCTTGCGCTTCTCCGCTCCGGCCCTGAAGCCTCCGCTGCGCAGCGGTTTGTAGATGTAGCGGTGGAATGCGCCGAGCGCGAGACCCGCGTGCAGCGCGAACCGGGTCTTGGCGAACTTCTTGGCGTTGCCGCCGGTCGGGCACGGCGAGTTGTACTCGCTCTCGGCCGCGGTCGGCGTGACGAGCGCCACCGGGCCGGCCGCGGCGGCGCCCCCGGACGCCGGGGCGGTGGTCGTGCCGCCGCAGCCGACGAGCAGCGCCATCGTCAGCACGGCCGCCGCCGCGAGCGCGGTAAGGGATCGAACAGTTCGTGCAGCCATCGTTTCCCCCTATGACCCGGTGATCGTGTGGACCCTGTGGTTCCGCCGCGCGACCGGCCCGCGCACCGTCCGGCGTCCCCGATCCGGGCCGTCGCGATTGTGTGATCGGCGCCCTTCGCCGCGAGCGCCCACGGGGCCACGGCTGGCGCGGGGCCGTCCTGGCCTCCGACGCGAGGGCGCGTTCTGGACGACGGTTGCCGCCCAGGTGGCGACTATGCGGGCTTTTGCCGGGCCGGGGCGCTTTCCATGCCGTGGGCGGACGGACATTTTGGCGCCGCCGCACGGTTGGTATGGCGAAAGAACGGAAGATGCTGCGAATTCACCGGGGAAATCCGGCCTGGCGTGGTCCGGCGCCTCGTGTGGACGTAGATCCCACGCCAGTGGAAACCAGGGGCAGAACCATTCCGGAGCCGACCCGGCCCGTCATTCATCGATCCATGCCAAACGCCGGACCGGGACTCGCATCGGATTTTCCCTGGATCACTGCGCGCGACGGGCGTTGGGCTGGACGCCTCCCGGAAGCGATTCGGACAATGAGGTAGAAACGACCCGATCCGCCGCACCGCGGCTTGATCGAAAGGGAGAAAGGCCATGCGAGGTGGACGATTCAGCATGATCGTCGGCTCGGCGCTCCTCGGCACGATCGCGCTCTGGCCGGCCGCGGCGTCTCCGGCGTCGGCGTCGGCGGGCGTGGACGGCGCGGCCGTCACGCAGGCGGCTCCCGGTGATTCCTACGCGAAGCCGAAGCCGCCCAAGTGCACCTATCGATGCACCAACCACCGTAAGTACAAATGCTGTCCCAAGTGCCAGCGACTCCCGGGGAAGTGTTAGGGGGTAATCCCCGTCGCGGCAGCCCTCGGGGGACCGTCGGCGCGTTCTCCGGGCATCGGTAATTCGCTCGGAATCCGCTGCCGCCGTGCCTGCGTCGGCTGCCGTATCGCCGGGGACGGGCGGCGGCGAAGTGGCGGCCGGCGCCCCGGGCTATGCTCGCCCGGGACGGAACCGGGGGACGACCCCGGACCCCGCAGGGACCGATCGGGTAGTCCTGGCTTCGCTGCGGGTCACCCGACCGGCCCAGGGGAGGGGCGCATGGCGGTGCTGATCGACCGGCCGAACTGGCCGGGACCCCGGGGCCTGCTGTGGTCCCATCTGGTCAGTGACTCCTCGCTGGAGGAGCTGCACGACTTCGCCCGCCTGCTCGGCGTGCCCGAGCGGGCCTTCGACCGGGACCACTACGACGTGCCGGAGACGGTCTACGACCGGGCCGTGTTCCTCGGGGCCGAGCCCGTCGGCAGTCAGGAGCTCGTGCGTCGCCTGCGCGAGTCGGGCCTGCGCCGGCCGAAGACACGCACCTGATCTACATCGTAAAGGCGCGCGATCGGACGACCGGCGGCTCTTCGCCCGGTCTCCGCCGACCGTGACGCCCTCGGGCTCGAACCGGGTGGCGCGGTCCGAGGGCCCGGCATCTCAGAGGCCGGCCAGCTCGGCGGCGATGTTCTCACGTGCCCGCAGCTCCCACAGGTCCCGGCCCACGGGAGTGCCGAACAGGCGGGGCCTGCCGAGCAACTCCCGCAGCACCCCGGCCCGTCCGGCTCTGAAGGCAGGGTCCGGCACGTGCCGGTACTCCTCGCGTACGGCCCTCGTGTACGCCTCGTAGGCGGCGGGCGGCGCCGCGAGGATCGCCAGATCGGCGTCGCACAGGACGGCCGCGTTCACGTCACCCGGCTCGTAGGCGTGCCCCGCCGTGAGCCGTACGAGCCGGGCCACCTCGCGCACCCGCTCCGCGGGCAGGCCGCAGGCGGGCAGCCGCGCCTGGGCGAGCTGGGCGCTGCGTTCCTCGTCCCACCCCGGCCGCCCGTCGTAGACGGCGTCGTGGAACCACGCGGCCAGCCGTACGGCGTCGGCGTCGCCGGCCTGGGCGGCGAGCGGCTCGATCGCGGACAGGACCGCCCGCAGATGGGCCGTGGTGTGGTAACGCCGGTGCGGTTCCGCCCAGCGGGCATCCAGTTCGGCGGCGAGCGCCCGCCCGGCCGGCGAGCCGGTGAGGCAGCCGGGCCGAGCCGGGCTCCGATCGTCGGTCATGTGCCGAAACCCTAAGGGGCGCCGCGCGGGGTCTCTTCAGGCCGTGCGGGCCGCACGCTCGCCGGCGAGGCCCAGGATCGCCGCGAGGAGGGCCAGGACGACGACCGCGCAGCCGTACACGGTGGCCGTGGCCCGCAGACCGAGCGACGGCGCCGCGATCCCCGCCGCGACGGCGGGCACGCTGAAGGCGAGGTAGCTGACGACGTAGACGGAGGCGAACATCCCGGCCCGCTCGGCGGGGCCCGCCAGCGCCGCGAGCGAGCGGAACGCGCCGAGGAAGGCGCTGCCGAACCCGCAGCCCGCCACGACCGTCCCGGCGAAGAACATCGGCGTGGACGCGGCGGCGAGCGCCGCCAGGGTCAGACCGGCGCCGGCGGCGAGCACCAGCGATCCGCCCGCCATGACCCGCCGCGCCGGCAGGTCGCGCACGACCAGCGACGCCGCCGCCCCGGCGGCGGTGAGCGCGGCGACGACGAGCCCGCCGACCAGGCGGTCGGGGACGCGCAGCACGCCCGCGGTCAGCGAGCCGCCCAGCGACAGGTAGAGCCCGCCCAAGGCCCACGTGGCGACCAGGCAGGGAACGGCCGCCGCGAACGCGCCGCGGACGGGCCGGGGCACGGCCACCCGCGGGCGCAGCGAGACGAGCGCGTCCCGCCCCCGGCCGCGGCGGGGCGCGACCGGCTCGGGCAGCAGCGCCATCGCGGCCGCCAGCAGGACGAAGACGGCCGTGAGCAGGACGAAGACCGAGGTCGTCGGGGTGGTCGTGTAACGCACGAACAGGCCTGCGCCGAGCGCTCCCGCGGCCAGCCCGCCGGTCGGCGCGACGCTGTTGACCAGCGCGCCCAGTTGACGGACGCGGCGCGACGCGGGCTGCAGGTCCACCAGACCGGCGCTGATCGCGCCCGTCGCCGCGCCGGTGGCCAGGCCCTGCACCGCTCTGGCCAGCAGCAGCGGCCCGGCGCCGTCCGCCGTCAGGAACGCGATCATGGCGCCCGCCTCGGCCAGCAGGGCCGCGATCAGCACGGGCCGCCGGCCGACGTGGTCGGACAGCCCGCCGACGGTGAGCAGCGCGATCAGCAGCGCGAGGGCGTAGACCGCGAACACCGCGGTCAGCGTGGCGGCCGAGAACCCCCAGCGCTGCTGGTAGAGCACGTACAGCGGGGAGGGGGTGCTCGAGGCGGCCATGAACGCCACCAGGGTCCCGGCGAGCAGCCAGAACCCACCCCTGCGGGAGATCCGGCCGCGCGCCGCCGCCCCCGCCCCCGCCGCCTCCGTCGCCGTTCCGGCCGCGCCCTCCCGCCGTGCGGATGCGCGGCCCGGCGCTCGCGGATCCGCCTCCAGGGTGTTCGCGGACGGAGCGCAGCCCCCCGAGTTCGTCATCTCGGCACTCCCATCATTAACGGTTCCAGATTTTTCGAACCGTCACACCGTACGACGGAGCGCCCGATAGTTCAACTATTATCGAACCATGCCTGGAGCCCGCGACCTACCGCACCCCGACGCCGCGAGCCTGGTGCTGACCGACGTGCTGTTCGCGCTCAGCGACCCCTCGCGGCTGGCGCTCGTACGGCGGCTCGCGCAGGGCCCGCTGGAGGTGGCGGCGTGCCAGCCCACCGGGGGAGAGGTGCCGAAGTCGACGCTGTCGCACCACCTGAAGACCCTCCGTGAGGCCGGTGTCATCCGCAACGTCCCGGAGGGCCGGCAGCGGTACGTGAGCCTGCGCAGGGAGGACCTGGACGCCCGCTTCCCCGGACTGCTGGACGCCGTGCTCGGCACGCCGCCGGAGCCGGTCGCCGGCTGACTCTTTCCCCCTGGCGCCGGGGCGGGGGGAAAACTCATGATGCGCCCTGCGGTGTCGTTGCCTGCCGGACATCACTGTGATTACTTCGCTTAGAGGTTCTGCTCAAGCACGGCCAGGCGTCTCAGGTGTTGTCTTGGGAAGGGTGCGGCATGCTGGCACACGCGAGGAACACCGGGGAACAGGTGACGTCGGCGCCCGCGGCGGTGTGGTGGAACGACACCGTGTGGCTCGCCTATCGGGCGGTGAACGGCAGGGCTGTTCTTCGCTCGGTCGACGTGCTCGGCGACGGCTCCCAGAAAAGGCATGAGGCGGCATTCGCGTGCGGCGAGACGGCCGCGCTCGCTGCGCCGGACGACCGGCTTCACCTGATCACCGGAACCGCGGGCGGAACGTACGAGCACAGATCGACCCTCGACGGGGTCGGCTTCAGCGCGGTGCGGCCGTTGCCGATAAGCGATGGTTTCATCGGACCCTCCGCCTTCACCGCATACTCGGGCGGGCTGGCGGTCCTGTGGGCGGAGAACATCGGCGGCCAAGCTCATTTGCTCACCAGCGCCGACGACGGTTCCACATGGGAAGACGCACTGTTGCCGTTCTCGGTGCAGCCCGAACCGGCGATCTGCGCCGATCCGGTGTCAGGCGGGCTGCTCGTCGCCTATGGTGACCGCGCCGGTGGTGAAGGATCCTTCACGATCGCCCTCGTCGACCCCGAGGGCCCGTTCGTGGTTCGGCGCATCACCGCACCGACCCCTGGCGCGTGCGCCCGCGCCGCCATTTGCGCCACGAATTACCACAATCATCCAGGTCTACACGTCGCCGCTCAGGAGCGGAGTCGATTCGGCAACGGCGAGTGGCGGGCTCGCAGCGGTTTGAACGCGCTTACCGAAATAGGTGAGCCGGAGGATTTCGGTGGCGCGTCGGACGGCCTGTCGCTCGTGTTCGACGGCACTCACGCCTGGGTCGCCTGGAAGGATTATCTCGGCGGGGACCTGAGCGTCGGGCCGTACGCGACGACGTTCGACCTGCCCCTTGACCTGCATGCGAAGCTCGGCACTCCGTGTGACCCGGCGGGTTGTCCTCCGGACCCCCGGCTGGTCTGCGCCGCGACCGACGTCGTCGAATGGCAGATCGTCCCGCCGATCATCCACAACGCGCGCCGCGGCGACCTGATCCTCACGCCGGGAGACGGCGTCGGGCTCATCGGGGCCTTGCTCGGGCGGTTGCGGCCACCCCAGACATACGACCACATGGGGATCATGATCGGCGACCATACGCTGATTCGGCACGCCACGATGGCCCACGATCGGCTGCAGCGTCGCAATCCGGGGCGTTTCATGACGGGGGAGTTCTTCGGTGAACGGGCACCTGCCGACGGGTTCCGTCCGGATGCTCTCACCTATGGATGGCCCGGCACGATCACGCAATCAGTGGAAGACGCCTTCTTCACCGGTTTCAACACCCTCGGCCCGACCGGCCGGCCGTTCAACCGGCAGGGGGACTTCTTCGCCCACAACCCGGGCGTCGGTCCGCTTCCGAGGCCTGCGGCGGACGCCCCGCGATCAGAGTGGGAAGCGTGGATGAAACAGCAGCTTTTCGCGGACCCGGAATATCCGTCGGACAGCTATCCGATACACAACCTCCCGAACCTGCCCGCATATGTACGGGACACCGGTCAGACGATCGAGGGGATCGTGCTGAAGCCGCCACCGGAGCTGGAGGCTCGTGACCCCCACATCCGGCAGGTGCTGCACCGGGTGGCGGCCGCCGCGGAGACGATCGACGGTCACTACCGCTTCTACGCGTACACCTCCTCCGGCATAGCGCTCGACTCGAAGCTGTTCGGCCCGGCCGCGACCGACCCGATCTGGGAGGGCAGACCGCCGGGTGCCGCGTGGGCGGCCGGCACTCGGCCCGTCGTCTGCTCCAGCTTCGTGTGGGCGGCGATTCAACTCGCCAACGCCGCCGCTCCCGGTCAGCGGATCGAGCTGGAAGGCTCGGCGACGGAGGACCCGGAGGAACTGCTGGCTTCACCGAGCGTGGACGGCCTTTACCGCTATCTCAGCGATGAACGGGAACATGCCGGGCAGGCGCTGCACGAGCTGCTGGTCGAAAGGGTGCGCAAAGAGGTCTATCAGGCCGTGCAGGAACTCAAATACGAGGAGCGCCTGCCGATCGACCTGACGACCATCGGCATAACCGGCCTGCTTGGGGTGCTCGCCGGTCCCGCGGCCGCCGCCATCGCGTTGCTGGGCCTCACTCCCGAGAACATCGCGAACCTGAAGCTGCTGTTCGAAGACATGCCCGATGACGTGGCGACGCAGATGTGCAACACCTTCGCGAAAGATCGAGCCGACGAAACGGATGAGAGGCTGTGGGAGTCACCGGGTGAGGGCCTTGCCGTGTCACCCGACGACATCAGACTGTTCTGGGATCCGCCGACGTCGACCACGCGCGAGCGAGTCTGGCACGGCTTGTACGGCCGTGCCGAGCGACTGCTCCTCACCCCGTCGCGGCCGGAGCCGAGGAGAGTGCACCAATGGGACCGGTCAAGAGGACCGGCGCTCGTCACGGGAACGGTTCGCTATCGAGACATCGAGATCGAGGGCGCGACCGTCCGCTTCGGCTGTGAGACGACGATGACCAGGAAGGCCGATCGCCACACGGGGTATGCGCTCGCGGTGAGCGCGGGGCGCTATGAGGCTTTCGCGTCCGCGTACTGGCCGGATACGAACCAGCAGCTCACCGGACGCGTCCTGGTGGAGGTGGAGGCGGGGGACCAACCCGGCCCCATCGACATCCTTCTCGAGGATCCGCCGGAGTGGCGACGTCTTCTGAGCTGCACCGGCAGGATCGACACCGTACGCCGAGTGCTGGTAGGCGAGGACGACTGGGCCCATGCCACCGTGAACGCGCAGGCGACTTTGACGTGGGCGCCGGAAACCTGGGGACCGCCTCCTGACAACGCGTTCGTCACCACGTGGTCCACCGCCTTCATCGGCGACCACGCGCAACGCTTCAACGTCAGGGTCGACATGTCCGTCACACTGCGAGCGGACCTCTCGCTGGAGGTCACCGTCCGGTCGATGCTGTGCGAGAACTACTTCGACACGAGCAAACCCCCGGCGGGCGACCAGATCGTCACGACGCACGCCCTCGAACCGTTCACGGTGGCTCCGGGAGGCGGCTCCGACGTGAAGTTCGACCATGTCAGCGGGAACTTTCCCCCCGATCGTGGTCATGTCGAGTTCACGATCAGGAATCTCACCGCGCCGGCCTGACGCGGTCACCGGCGGGCCTGCCACGCCGGTCGACGGCAGCGCCGCGCTCTGAAGGCCGTGCGCCGAGAACGAGGGGCCGGCCGGAGGATCTGTGCGATCGTGGCGACGCGGCGCCGCATGACCCGCCCGGCTTTGGCGGATTCGGCCAGAGCCTCGCGGAACGCCCGCCACGTAGCCTGTCCGTGTGCTGCGGCGGACGACCACGATCCCGGACATCGACGCGCCTGCGAGGCTGGCGGAGCTGCTCGACCACCACGACTACCTGGCCGACGAGGGCGTGACGACCGCGGCCTACCTCGCCCTGAAGATGGGCCGGCCGCTGTTCCTGGAAGGCGAGGCGGGCGTCGGCAAGACCGAGCTGGCCAAGACGCTGGCGGCGATCCTGGACGCGCCGCTGATCAGGTTGCAGTGCCACGAGGGGCTCGACGCGGCGCAGGCCATGTACGACTGGGACTTCCCGCGACAGCTCCTGCATCTCAAGGCGGCCGAGGCGGCCGGCGTGGCCGACGTCGCCGCGCTGGAGGGCGAGATCTACGACCGGCGGTTCCTCATCGCGAGGCCGCTGCTGCGGGCCCTGGAGACGCAGCCGAGCGTGCTGCTCGTGGACGAGATCGACCGGGCCGACGACGAGTTCGAGGCGTTCCTGCTCGAGGTGCTGTCCGACTTCACGATCACGGTGCCGGAGATCGGGACGATCAGCGCGGCGACCCCGCCGGTCGTCGTCCTGACCTCCAACAGGACCCGCGAGGTGCACGACGCGCTCAAACGGCGCTGCCTGTACCACTGGCTGGAGCACCCGGGGTTCGACCGGGAGGTGGCGATCCTGCGGCGGCGCCTGCCCGGATGCGCGGAGCGGCTCGCGGCCGACGTGGCGCGGACGGCGGGCCGGATGCGCGAGGCCGGTTTGGTCAAGCCGCCGGGCGTCGCCGAGACCCTCGACTGGACCGAGGCGCTGCTCACGCTCGGCGCGGTGGAGCTCGATCCGGCCCTGGCCGCCGCCACGCTGGGCGCGGTGCTCAAACACCGGGAGGACCAGGAGACCGTCCGGGCCCTGGGGCTGCTCACACCGGACGGCGGCCGTGGCTGACGATGCCGCCGTGACCGGGCGGGGCGGGGGCGCCCTCCGCCCGGGCCTGCTCGCGTCGCCCGATGCCGCACCTGTCGCGGTGCTGACCGGATTCGCCCGGACGCTGCGGGCGGCCGGGGTCGCGGCCGACCACCATCGCACCCAGAGCTTCCTCGCGGCGCTCGGCCACCTCGACGCCGCCGACGGGCGGAACGTCTACTGGGCGGGCCGCCTCACCCTGTGCGCCGGGCCCGACGACCTGCCCCGCTACGACCGCTGCTTCGCGGCCTACTTCTCCGCCGCCTTCCCCGCGCCGCGCCGCCTGCGCGCGACTGCCGTGTCCGTGACCCGCCCGGTGGCGGCGCCGTACGGCGGCGGGGAGCGGGAGCCGGCGGGCGAGCCGGGCGCGCCCCCGGCCACGGCGAGCGAGATCGAGGTGCTGCGGCACCGGGACGTGGCGCGGATGAGCGAGGACGAGCGGCGGGAGGTGCACCGCCTGCTCGCGCTGCTGCGCGGCGCGCGGCAGCCGCGCAGGTCGCGGCGCTACCGTCCGTCGCCACACGGCGGCGCGACCGACGCGCGGCGCACGGTCAGGGAGATCCTGCGGCACGGCGGGGAACCGGCCCGGCTGCGCCGCCGCGTGCGCAGGGACCGCCCGCGGCGGGTCGTCATGCTCGTGGACGTCAGCGGCTCGATGGCCGCCTACGCCGACACGCTGCTGCGCTTCGCCCACGCGCTGGTGCGCGCGGAGCCGGGGGCGACCGAGGTGTTCAGCGTGGGAACCCGGCTCACCAGGATCACCGCCGCGCTGCGCCACCGCGACCCCGGCCTCGCCATGGCCGAGTGCTCGGCGGCCATCCCCGACTGGAGCGGCGGCACCCGGCTGGGGGAGGAGGTGCGGGCGCTGCTGCGCCTGCCCGATCCCCGGGGCGCGATCGTCGTGATCGCCTCCGACGGATGGGAGCGGGGCACGGCCGACCTGCTGGGCGCGCAGATGGCCCGGCTGTCCCGGCTCGCCCGCCGCGTCGTGTGGGTCAACCCGCACAAGGGCGACCCGGCGTACCGGCCGCTGACCGCGGGCATCCGCGCGGCGCTGCCGTACGTCACGGACTTCGTCGCCGGGCACAGCCTGGCCGCGTACGAGGACCTGGCCGCGCTGCTGGCGGGCGACCGGCCCGTGTGGGCCGTGGGAAGGGGAGGGGCCGATGCGTGACGTGCTGGACCAGGTGCTGCGCTGGTGGGAGCAGGGGCGGCGGTTCGGCCTCGCCACCGTCGTCGGCACCTTCCGCAGCGCGCCCCGCCCGCCAGGGGCGGCCATGGCCGTCCTCGACGGCGAGGCGGCCGGCAGCGTGTCGGGCGGTTGCGTCGAGGGAGCGGTCTACGAGCTCGCCGCGCAGGTCGTCGCCACCGGGACGCCGGTGCTGCAGCGGTACGGCGTGAGCGACGACGACGCCTTCGCGGTCGGCCTGACCTGCGGCGGGATCATCGACGTGTTCGTGGAGCCGGTCTCGAAACAGGACTATCCGGAGCTGGGGGAGGTCGCCGCGGACGTCGCCGCGCGGCGTCCGGTCGCGGTGGCCACGATCGTCGCGGGCCCCGGTCGCGTGGGGGCCCGCCGCGTGGTCTGGCCGGACCGGGCGGCGGGCTCGCTCGGCTCGGCCCGGCTCGACGACGCGGTGGACGACGACGTGCGCGGCATGCTCGCGCAGGGCCTGACCGGCGTGCGGCGCTACGGCCCCGAGGGCGAGCGGCGGCTGGACGACCTGCGGGTGTTCGTGCAGTCGTTCGCGCCGCCGCCGCGCATGCTGGTCTTCGGCGCGATCGACTTCGCCGCGGCCGTCGCGCGGATCGGCCGCTTCCTCGGCTACCACGTGGTGGTGTGCGACGCGCGGCCGGTCTTCGCCACGGCCAAGCGGTTCCCCGAGGCCGACGAGGTCGTGGTGGCCTGGCCGCACGACTACCTGGCCGCCGCCGAGGTCGACGAGCGCACCGCGATCTGCGTGCTCACCCACGACCCGAAGTTCGACGTGCCGCTGCTGGAGGTGGCCCTGCGCACCCCGGCGGCGTACGTCGGGGCCATGGGGTCGCGGCGCACGCACGCGGACCGGCTGGCGCGGCTGCGCGAGGCCGGCCTGACCGAGGACGAGATGGCCCGGCTCAGGTCGCCGATCGGGCTCGACCTCGGGGCGCGCACGCCGGAGGAGACGGCCGTGTCGATCGCGGCCGAGCTGATCCAGCTGCGCTGGGGCGGCAGCGGCAGGCCGCTCACCGAGACGTCGGGACGCATCCACGGCGAGTCGCGATGAGCGGTGCGGCGGTCGCGGGGCTGCTGCTGGCGGCCGGAGGCGGCAGCCGGTTCGGCCGGCCGAAGGCGCTGGTGGAGTTCGAGGGGGAGCGGCTGGCCGACCGCGGGGTGCGGCTGCTCGCCGAGGGCGGATGCCGGCCGGTGCTGATCGTCCTCGGGGCCGCCGACGTGCCGGTCGCCGGCGCGGTCGTCGTGCGCAATCCCGGCTGGGCGTCCGGCATGGGGTCGTCGCTGCGGGCCGGGCTGGGCGCGCTCCCGCCGGCCGCCCCCGCGGTGGTGATCGCGCTGGCCGACCAGCCGCTGGTGCGGCCCGAGGCGGTGCGCCGGCTGATCGCGGCGTTCCAGGCCGGCGCCCGCGTCGCCGTCGCGGCGTACGGCGGGGCGCCGCGCAACCCGGTGCTCATCGCGCGCGAGCACCTGGCGGAGGCGGCCGCGCTCGCCGAGGGCGACGCGGGCGCGCGGCCCTTCCTGCGCGCGCACCCCGAGCTGGTCACGGCCGTGCCCTGCGACGACGCGGGCGATCCCGCGGACGTCGACACCCCGGCCGACCTGTGCCGGCTCAAGGGACGACTCCATAAGGAGTGATTCGCCCGAGTGCGGCATCCGCCGGTTCCTCGACCTCGGCGCTGGACTGCCGACGCGGGGCAGCGTCCACGAGATCGCGCTGAAGGAGGCCCCCGACTCGCTCGTGACGTACGTGGACAACGACGCGCTGCCGCTGCGCGGCGGCTTCCTGCCGGTGCTCGGGGGCGTCGGCCGCCGCCCCTGACGGTGGTCGTGCCCGGCCCGCGGCACTAGCCTTGGGACCCGAGTACGGAACATCATTCGGTTACTGGCGGGTTCACGCGCGGAAGGACGAAGCGGATGCGGATCGGGATGGCCCTCAACTACTCCGGGGGCTTCAAGGAGACCGTCGCCGAGCTGGCCGACTACGAGAAGGCCGGGCTCGACATCGTGTTCGTGGCCGAGGCGTACAGCTTCGACGCCGTCAGCCAGCTCGGTTACATCGCGGCGAGGACCGAGCGGCTGCAGATCGCCTCGGGCATCCTGCCGATCTACTCCCGCACGCCGGCCCTGCTGGCCATGACGGCCGCCGGCCTCGACTACGTCTCCGACGGGCGGTTCACGCTCGGCATCGGCACGTCGGGCCCGCAGGTGATCGAGGGGTTCCACGGCGTGCCGTACACCGCGCCGCTCGGCCGCACCCGCGAGGTCATCGAGATCTGCCGCACGGTCTGGCGGCGCGAGCGGCTGCAGTACGCGGGCAAGCACTACACGCTGCCCCTGGAGGGCGGCACCGGCCTCGGCAAGCCGCTCAAGCTGATCAACCACCCGGTGCGCGAGCGCGTCCCGATCGTGATCGCGGCCATCGGGCCGAAGAACGTGCAACTGGCCGCCGAGCTGGCGGAGGGCTGGGAGCCCATCTTCTTCGTGCCCGAGAAGGCCGGCGACGTGTGGGGCGCGTCGCTCGCCGCCGGGCGGGAACTGCGGGACCCCGCTCTCGGCGAGCTGGACGTGATCGCCCAGGCCATGCTGGCGATCGGCGACGACGTCGGCGACATGCTGGAGCTGGGCCGTTCCATGGCCGCCCTCTACATCGGCGGCATGGGCGCCAAGGGCAGGAACTTCTACAACGACCTGGCCCGCCGCTACGGCTACGAGAAGGAGGCCGAGCAGATCCAGGACCTCTACCTGGAGGGCAGGAAGAAGGAGGCCGAGGCGCTCGTGCCCAGGGAGCTGCTGGAGCGCATGTCCCTGGTCGGCCCCGAGGGGCACGTCAGGGAGCGGCTCGCCGCGCTGCGCGAGGCCGGGGTCACCACGCTCAACGTCGCGCCCATGGCCCGCACCCACGAGGAGCGCGTCAAGCTCATCGAGAAGATCCGCGAGCTGGCCTCCTGACCGCCGCCTCCCCGGACCCGCGTCCTGCCGCCGGCGGCAGGACGCGCGGGGAGGGGAGCAGGAAAGGCCCCGGCGGGGGCGGCGGTAGAGTCCGTCCGTGACCGATGCCGCAGGGATTCACGCCGCAGGGACGCACGCCGCACGCGCCGGGAGCGATGCCACCGGGGCCGCGGCGATCCACGCCGCGCGCCGCGCGCGGCTGGCCGGGGCGCTGCGCGAACACGAGGCCGCGGCCGCCCTCGTCACCTGGCCGGTCAACGTCCGCTACCTGACCGGCCTGGCGAGCTCCAACGCCGCCGTACTCGTCGTCGCGACGGGCGAGGCCGCGCTCGCCACCGACTCGCGCTACCTGGAGACGGCGCAGGCGGTGTGCTCGGGCGTCGAAGTGATCGAGGACCGCGACGTCGCGGGAGCCCTGCTCAAGCGAGGGCCGGGCGCGGCGAGGGTCGCGGTGGAGGCCGACCACATGCCGGTGGGGCTGTTCCAGCGGCTGACCGCCGAGCACGCCGGCCTCGCACCGGTCGGCGGTCTCGTGGAGGCCGTCAGGGCCGTGAAGGACGAGGGGGAGATCACGGCGCTGCGGCGCGCCTGCGCGATCACCGACGAGGCGTTCTCCCTGGTCGTGGAGCGCATCGCCCCCGGTGTCACCGAGCGGGAGATCGCCCGGTGGCTGGAGGCCGCCATGGTCGAGCTCGGCGCCGACAAGCCGGCCTTCGACTCCATCGTGGCGAGCGGACCCAACGGCTCGATCCCGCACCACTCGCCCTCGGACCGGCCGGTCGAACGGGGCGACCTGGTGACCATGGACTTCGGCGCCCGCTACGACGGCTACCACGCCGACATGACCCGCACGGTCACGGTCGGCCCGCCCGCGACGTGGCAGCGCGACCTCTACGACCTCGTACGGCAGGCCCAGCGGGCCGGCCGCCACGCCGTACGGCCGGGGGCGACGGCGCACGAGGTGGACGCCGCGGCGCGCGACGTGATCGCGGAGGCGGGTCACGCCGAGCGGTTCGGCCACGGGCTGGGCCACGGAGTCGGCCTGGAGATCCACGAGCTGCCGTTCCTGGGCCCTGGCAGGACCGGTAGACTAGAGGATCGAGTTCCGATCACCGTCGAGCCGGGGGTCTATCTTCCGGGCAGGGGCGGTGTGCGCATCGAGGACACGCTGGTGACGCGTGGTGACGGGCCGGAGCTTCTCACACTGACGACCAAGGAGCTGCTCGTCCTGTAGGGCAGCCGCACGCGGGAGACGCTACGTGGCGACGACGAACGACCTGAAGAACGGACTCGTGCTCAAGCTCGACGGTGGGGAGCTGTGGACCGTTGTCGAGTTCCAGCACGTCAAGCCGGGTAAGGGCGGCGCGTTCGTCCGCACCAAGCTCAAGAACGTCATGTCCGGCAAGGTCGTCGACAAGACCTTCAACGCCGGCGTGAAGGTTGACGTGGCCAACGTCGACAAGCGGGACATGCAGTACTCCTACCTCGACGGCGACGACTTCGTCTTCATGGACACCGAGACCTACGACATGGTCAACGTCCCGCGCGAGATCGTGGGCACCGCCGCCAACTACATGCTGGAGAACACGACCGCGACCGTCGCCTTCAACGAGGGCAACCCGCTGTACGTCGACCTCCCGGCGGCCGCCGAGCTGACGATCGCGCACACCGACCCGGGCCTGCAGGGCGACCGCTCCACCGGCGGCACCAAGCCCGCCACCCTGGAGACCGGCGCCGAGATCAAGGTCCCGCTCTTCATCACGACCGGCGAGAAGGTCAAGGTCGACACTCGCACCGGCGAGTACCTCGGTCGGGCCTGACGTGTCGGCTCGGGGGAAGGCCCGCCGCCGCGCGCTGGACGTCCTCTTCGAGGCCGAGGCCCGGCAGTTGAGCCCGCTCAACGTGCTCGCCGAGCGGGTGGAGCGGGCGGACCCGCCGGTCAACGAGTACACCTCCTTCCTCGTCGAGGGCGTGGTCCGGCACCTCGACCGCATCGACGAGCTGATCTCGACGTACGCCGAGGGCTGGACCCTGGAGCGCATGCCGGCCGTCGACCGCAACGCCCTGCGCGGCGGGACCTACGAGATGCTGTGGTCGGAGGAGGTCCCGGAGGGCGTGGTCATCAGCGAGTGGGTCCACCTGGTCGCGGAGCTGTCGACCGACGAGTCGCCGCAGTTCGTCAACGGACTGCTGGCCCGATTCAAGCAGCTCAAGCCCTCGCTTTCGCTCTGACCCCACGGCCCTCGGCCCGGCAGTCCCGGCAGCTCCGCCGGCTCCGGTGGTTCCGAGGGGCCGACAGTTCCGAGAGGCCGGACAGGGAGGCCACAAGTGCGTGACGCCACACGCCGCGCCGTCGTCTGGGAGGCGCTGCGCGCGCTCCTGGCCGAGCGGACGGCCGCCACCGGGCGCGACACGCTCGACATCGTGGACGCCGGCGGCGGCACGGGCGGCTTCGCCGTGCCGCTGGCCACGCTCGGACACGCCGTGACCGTGGTCGACCCGACCCCCGACTCGCTGGCCGCGCTGGAGCGGCGCGCCGCCGAGACGGGCGTCGGCGTGAAGGGCCTGCAGGGCGACGCCGCCGACCTCGGCGACCTGCTGGACCCCGGCAGCGCCGACCTGGTGCTGTGCCACAGCGTGCTGGAGTACGTCGAGGACCCGGCGGGCGCGCTGGGCGCGGTCGGCGGCATCCTGCGGCCGGGCGGCGTGGTGAGCGTGCTGGCCGCCAACTCGGTCGCCGCGGCCGTCCACCGCTCGCTGGCCGGCAACTTCGACGAGGCGCGCCGGGTGCTGTCGGACCCGGCGGGCCGCTGGGGCGACCGCGACCCCACGCCGCGCCGCTTCTCCCGGGAGACGCTGGGCGCGCTGCTGGCCGGTGCCGGGTTCACCGTCGGCGAGGTGCACGGCGTGCGGATCTTCGCCGACCTCGTCCCGGGCATGCTGGCCGAGAGCGACCCCGACGGCCTCGTGGCGTTGGAGCGGGCGGCGGCGACCCACCCCGTGCTCCGCGACGTCGCCACCCAGATCCACGTCATCGCCTACCGCCAGTAGAAACAATGTTCGGATAGTGCCGTGGTCGGGTAGGGTGACCTCATGTCCCGGAACCAGCTGCTGCCTCGGGATCCGTCGCCACCGCCGGACGGTCCGGTCGACGACAGCGGCTGCCCCATCCTGCACGTGGACATGGACGCCTTCTACGCCAGCGTGGAGCTGCTCGACCACCCGGAGCTGCGGGGCACCCCGGTCATCGTCGGCGCCACCGGCGCGCGCGGGGTCGTGCTGAGCGCCACCTACGAGGCCCGCAGGTTCGGGGTCCACTCGGCGATGCCGATGACCCGGGCCCGGCGCATCTGCCCGCAGGCCACGGTCATCCCGCCCCGCCACTCAAAGTACGCCGAGGTGTCCCGCGGCGTCATGGAGATCTTCCAGGCGGTCACCCCCGAAGTGGAGCCGATCGCCTCCGACGAGGCGTTCCTCGACGTCGGCGGGGCCCGCCGCAGGCTCGGCAGCCCGGCGGCCATCGCCCGGCTGATCCGCGCCCAGGTCGCCGAGCGGTACGGCATCACCTGCTCGGTGGGGGTGGCGAGCACGAAGTTCGTGGCCAAGCTCGCCTCGCGCCAGTGCAAGCCTGACGGCCTGCTCGTGGTCCCGGCCGACCGGGTCGTGGAGTTCCTGCACCCGCTGCCCGTCGCCGCCCTGTGGGGCGTGGGAGAGCGCACCGAGCAGGCCCTCGTACGGCTCGGCATCCGCACCGTGGGGGACCTGGCCCAGGTGCCGGCGGCGACGCTCCAGCGCGAGTTCGGCGCCGTCGGCGCGCACCTGGCGGCCCTGGCCTGGGGGCGCGACGAGCGCCGGGTGGTGCCGCACGCGCCCGACAAGAGCATCGGCAACGAGGAGACGTTCCCGCACGACGTCGACGACCCCGAGACGATCAGGCGTGAGCTGCTGCGGCTGTCGGAGCGGGTCGCCGCGCGCCTGCGGGCCGGCGGGCACGTCGGCCGCACGGTCAGCGTCAAACTCCGCCGATCCGACTTCACGACCATCACCCGGTCGCGTACGCTGCGCGAGGCGACCGACGTCGCGAAGGAGATTTTCGACACATCATGCGAGCTCTACGAGGCCGCCGGGCTGGAGCGGGTGCGGTTGCGGCTGGTCGGCGTGCGCGTGGAGAACCTGCTCCCGGCAGCCGCGGCGACGCGTCAGCTGGGCCTGGGGGAGCGGGAGACCGGCTGGCGGGAGGCCGAACAGGCCATGGACCGGGCGGCCCGCCGCTTCGGTCCGGACGCCGTGAAGCCGGCATCGCTTGTTCGGCGTCCGTTTGGTCCAATAGGTCCATGACGTCACCTCCGGTTTGGACCGCGTTGGACGTTTTCTTTCGCCTACGTCTGAGGCCTCGTATTCTGGGGATAACCGACCGCGAGGTTCGGACACCCCGTGTCGTCCGTTGCCGTCTTCCCCTGAATGGGGCCGTCCTTGGGAGGCGCCGTGCCGCTGTCTGAGCACGAGCAGCGCTTGCTCGACCAGATCGAGCAGGCCCTCTATGCCGAGGACCCGAAGTGGGCGAACACCGTACGGATCAGCGATCCGCGCAGCCACTACAAGCGCCGCCTGGTGAAGGCCTCCATAGGCTTCGCACTCGGCGTGGTCCTGCTGATGGTCGGCGTCGTCGCGGCCCAGATCTGGCTCGGTGCCGCCGGCTTCGTGGTCATGCTGGCCACCTGCCTGTGGGGCCTGTCGAGCTGGAAGCGCATGAACGGGTTCGGTGACTCCCCGCCGTCCCGGACCCGCGGCCGCCGCCCCCAGCGCCAGAGCTTCATGGAGCGCATGGAAGAGCGCTGGCGCCGCCGCCACGACGAGCACTGATCCCCATCTGAATCACCGCTCCCCATCCGAGGCAACGCCGGTGGGCCCGCGTCGCGGGCCCACCGAGTCGTCTGCGGCGATCCGCGCTCATCCCTCGCGTCGCCGTGCGGCCGCTCGCTGGCCGCGTGCCGGGCTTGACCCGGTGAGGGGTCAGACGCCCCCGGCCCCGCGTCGTCCGGCAGCGCGGCTGCCGGGGGCCTCAGTGGCGGGCACACATCAGTAGCGGGCACCGGTCAGTGGCGGGCACCGGTCAGTGGCGGGCACCGGTAAGGGTCCGCTCCCTCTCGGAGTCGCCGGCCCCGGCCCCGGCCCAGGTGCCCGTTCCGCCGGGCCGCGCCCGCCAGAGCCGCAGTCCCTCCAGCCGGTCGAACACGTCGAGCGCGCCCTCGCCGGCCGCACGCACCCGCAGCAGGACGGACATCGGGGCCAGCACGGCCCCCAGGCGCCGCCACCGTGAGGCCCTCGATGCGAGATCGCGCCTGATCCGGCGCAGGTCCGCGGGGACGGGCCCCGACGCCGAGGGCGTGGGGGCGTACCTGAGCCGCTCCTCGGACGTGACGACGCGGGTGAGCGACTCGGCGGCCTGCGGCCCGGGCGCGTACCGCTCGCCGATCCGGCGGCCGAGCGCGCGCGGCGTCTCGCTCGGCTCCCCGGCCATTCCCAGGTCCGTGAGCATGTCGCGCAGCTCGGCCCAGGCCGCGTGGCCGCCCGTCGCCGTCCGCGTCATCCGGCGAAGGCGCCGGCGGCGCACCAGGAGCCGCGCGGCGGCGGGCAGCAACAGCAGCGCGAGCGCGGCGGCGGCGCCGATACCGATCTTGACGGCCACGGGCGTGCCCGGGTCGGCCGCGATGGCCGTGCCGTCGAGGTCGCGGTCGAGCTGGCGCGGGTTCGGCCGGGCCGGTCCGGCGCTCTGGCCGCCGTCGTCCTTCTCGTCCGCCGACGGCCCGTCGGACGGGCCCGTCGTGGGACCGTCCGTCGGCGTGACGGGCAGCGAGTACAGCGGCACCTGGGCCGTGCCCTGCCCACCGGCCCCGGCGGGGGTGGGCTCGAACCGCAGCCAGCCGATCCCGTCGAAGAACAGCTCCGGCCACGCGTGGGCGTCGTGGGTGCGGACCGTCCACACGTCGCCGATCTTGGTGCCGCCCGTGTAGCCGATCGACACCCGCGCCGGGATGTTGAGCAGACGCGCCATCACGGCCATCGCCCCGGCGAACTGCTCGCAGTAGCCGGTGCGGTCCCGCAGCAGGAAGCGGGACAGCGCCTGCGCGCCCGATCCGGACGCGCGCACGTCGTAGGTGAACCGGCCGGCCCGGGTGAACCACTCCTGCAGCTCGACCGCGGCCTCGTACGGCGTGGCGGCGTCGGCGGTGACCCGGCGCGCGAGGGCGGCCACCCGGGGGTCGAGCCCGTCGGGCAGCTGCAGATAGCGCTCGCTTTCCGGGAGGGTCACCGCCGTGCGCAGCTCGGTCGCGGTGGGCTCCGGCTCCTCGGTCACCACCCGATAGTCCAGCCCGGACGCCTCGTCCTCGGTGGAGAAGACCATGAGCGAGGACCGGTCGGCGCGCCAGTCGCCGTCCGCGTCGACCTGCCGGGCCGGGTACGGCAGCGGCAGGAAGTTGAGCTTGTCGATGTCCTCGCTCATCGTGACCCGCATCTCGGCGCGCTTCACCGACACCCCGGGGCGGAGGCCGGGAGTGGGCGGCAGCGGCCCCTCCGACACGCGGTCCTCCGAGAGCCCCCGCAGCGGGGACAGCGTCCACTTCGACCCGTCGAAGATGTCGAGAGAGTAGATCCGCAGATAGCGCGGTACGTCGTCGCTGCTGGTGTAGGTGAGCACGGTCGCGTTGCTCTGCTGCCTGAGCTGGCCGCCGAGCTTGGCGATGGCGTCGGGGATGCCGATGTTGCCGCCGCCCCCGCCGAGGCCGTTGCCGACGCCGAAGCCGAACAGCGGATCGGGGGAGAGCGCCGGCAGCACCGCGGGCACCAGGACCGCCAGCGCGATCGCCGTCACGCCGATGCGCTTGCCGGACAGGGCGAGCCGCTCGGTGTCGGGGGCGGCGCCGCGCGCGGAGCCGGAGGAACGGCGCACCACGACGGCCCGGCCCCAGCGGCTCAGACGCTCCCGCCCGTCGGTGACGAGCAGGCCGATGTAGCCGAACGCCGCGACGACGAACGCGATCCAGCCGATCGGCTCCGTGACCACCGCCGCGGGCACCGTGAACAGGGCGAGCAGCGGCAGACCGGCCAGCGCCGCCCGTCGCAGCCGCACCGCGAAGACGTCCACGAGCAGGGCGATCAGCGCCACGCCCGCCGTGGTGAGCAGCGTGATGCCGGGATTGTTCGGCACCGGGGCGGCGTACTGCTGGATGTCGTCGAACCCGGAGCCGACCAGTTCGGCGAGCCGGACGAGCGAGTCCTTGGTGGGGACGATCCGCAGCCACGCCTCGTCCGGCGTGAAGACGAGCGTCAGGTAGAGCAGGACCGCCACGGGCGTCACGGCGGGCGCCACCCACGGACGGGCGCCCAGGCGGGAGGCCACCGCCCCGGCCACGGTGGTGACGAGGATCGCCCCCATGCAGGACCAGAACCAGGCGCCGCCCTCGAAGAGCGGGTAAAGCGTGACCGTGACGGCCGCCGTGGCCAGCCCCGCCGCAACCGGCAGTTTCATTGCTTCTTACCCTCCGTCACGCCGGAGCGGCCGGCTCAGGCCGCGCTCCTGTTGTTTCCGGCCTCCGGCCACACACCCGCGAGCGAGGCGCCGGCGGGCAGGTCGAGCACCCGCCACCCGGCGCCGGTCAGGACCGAGCGCGCGGCCCGCGCGTTCTCGTCGGCGACGGCGTCCCAGGAGGCCCCGTTCCCGGAAGCGCGGTCCCACGAGGCGAGGTCGAGCAGGACCGCGACCGCGGTCACGCCCGAACGCCTGAGCTGGGCGAGCGCCCGGGCCTCCTCCTGGTCGAGCGCCCCGAGGACCGCGATGATCAGCCCTTCCCCGCCGCCCTGGCGGAGCGCGCCGACGCCGTGCTCCAGCGAGCGCGCCGTGCTCTGCCGGATGACGGCGAGCGTGTCGAGCAGCGACCACGACTGACCGGTGTCCACCACGTGCCGCGCGCCCTGGTCGGTGACCAGGCGCAGGGCGAGCCCCTCGGCGGACAGGTGCACGCCGATGGACGCGGCGGCCGAGACCGCGACCTCGAACGACGAGCGCGGTCCCTCGCCCCGGTGGGCGTGCCTGCGGGTGTCGAGCAGCAGCGCGCCCCGGCTCTGCAACTCCTGCTCCTCGCGCCTGACCATCAGCTCGCCGCGCCGCGCGGTCGAGCGCCAGTGGACCCGGCGCAGGTCGTCGCCCTGGCGGTACTCGCGGGGCGCCACGTCGTCGTCCCCCGCCGCCGCGACCGACCGCGTACGGCTGTCGCCGCCGCCGCTGTACTCGCCCGACAGGCGCACCGGCGGCAGCGGCACCACCTCGGGGGTGACCACGAGCGTGTCGGTGACGGTGAACGAGCGGGTCAGCTCGACCAGCCCGAACGGGTCGGCGATCCGCACAGAGAGCGGCCCGATCGGGAAGCGTCCCCGCAGGTCCGAGCTCACCTTGTAGTCGATCTCCCGGACGCCGCGCGACTCCATCCTGTCGAGGACGAACCTCGGCCGCGTGCCCAGCGCGTACTGCAGCGTGTCCTCCACCAGGAGCAGCCCGGTGGGCAGCCGGGTGACGTTCTCCAGCCGCAGGGTGACCGTGCTCTCCTCGCCGGCCTGCACCCGCGCCGGGCTGAGCCGCCTGGCGGAGGCCAGCCGGTATCGCGTGCGCGCCACGACCATCGACGCGATCAACGGCATCGCGACGATCAGCACGGCCACGCGCAGCAGGTCCTGCTCCCCGAGGACGAGGGCGCACAGCAGGGCCGCCACGCCGGAGGCGAGGAACGAGCGTCCCCGCGGGGTCAGAGCCTTCAGCCCGGTCATGGGCCCTCCGTCACTTGCTCACTGTCACATCGCCGGGCGTGCGCCCGGCTCACTCGCGTCCGCTACTTGGCGTCGGGGACGGGGACGCGCCGCACCAGCTCGCCGACGAGCTGTTCGGGGTGGCGGCGCTGCCCCTGTGCCTCCAGGCTCGGCAGCAGGCGGTGCGCCAGCACGGGGACGGCCAGTTCCTGCAGGTCGTCCGGGATCACGTAGTCGCGGCCGGACAGCGCGGCGTGGGCCCGCGCGCTGCGCACCAGATGAAGGGTGGCCCGCGGGGAGGCGCCGAGCCGCAGGTCGGGGGAGTGCCTGGTGGCGGACACCATGTCGACGGCGTAGCGCTTGACCGGCTGGGAGACGTAGACCGCGCGGACGGCCTGGATCAGCGCGGCCACCTCGGCCGTGGTCGCGACCGGGTCCATCTTGTCCAGCGGCTGGGAGGCGCCGTGCACGTCGAGCATCTCCAGCTCGGCGGCCGGCTCCGGGTACCCCATCGCGATCTTGGCGGTGAAGCGGTCGCGCTGCGCCTCGGGGAGGGGATAGGTGCCCTCCATCTCGATCGGGTTCTGCGTCGCGATGACCATGAACGGCGACTCCAGCGCGTAGGTCACGCCGTCGACCGTGACCTGGTGCTCCTCCATGCACTCCAGGAGGGCGGACTGCGTCTTGGGGGAGGCGCGGTTGATCTCGTCGCCGACGACGATGTTGGCGAAGACCGGTCCCGGCTTGAACTCGAACTCCCGCGTCTGCTGGTTGTACGCGCTGACTCCGGTGATGTCGCTCGGCAGCAGGTCGGGGGTGAACTGGACGCGCTTGACCGGGCAGTCGATCGAGCGCGCCAGGGCCTTGGCGAGCATCGTCTTGCCCACGCCGGGCACGTCCTCGATCAGCAGGTGGCCCTCCGCCAGGAGCACGGTGAGAGTAAGGCGGACGACGTCGCTCTTGCCCTCGATCACTGATTCGATCGAGTTGCGGATCCGGTGGGCGGTGTCGATCAGATCCTCGAGCCGGGCTGAAGCATCGGTGACGTCGGGAGTTACTGCCACCAGGCCTCCATGAGGGTGCGTCCCCGAGAATGGGGCGTTAAACGTTCCTTTTCCATTCTGTGTACTGACCCTATGTCCCCTCTGGTTCTCGGGCGACTTTGTCCGGAAATCCGGGTGAACTGCCCACAGTGTTGTGGCATCTCTTCACGGTCACGTGGCGCGTTGGTCCGAATCCCGTGACACATGAAGCCGGGGCGCCCAGGCGCGCTCCACTTCCCCCCACCGGGTTCCTCCACCGGGCTCGGGCCGCCGCCGGGAACCCCGTACGCGCCGGGGTTTCCTGGGGGCCGACACGCCCGTGCGCGGGCCGGGGGGCGCCGCGGCGCCCCACTCCGACCCACCCCATTTCACCTGCGAAAACGCCGCCGATTTTGAATGCCGACACACGCAGAATCAGTTGACGGTGGGGAGAAGTGGAGTATGGTGGTGCGCAGTGGAGGGCAGGGGCTATAGCGCTGAGCGCTCCACAAGGCACAGGAGGTGGGTCCGGTGTTCCTCGGCACCCACCACCCGCGCCTCGACGACAAAGGACGGCTGTTCCTGCCGGCGAAGTATCGCGAGGAGCTGGCGGAGGGTCTGGTGATCACCAAAGGCCAGGAGCGCTGCCTCTACGTCTTCCCCGTAGAGGAGTTCCAGCGCATAACCGAGGCCCTGCGTACCGCTCCGGTGACGGCGAAGGCGGTCCGCGACTACAGCCGTGTCTTCTTCGCCAGCGCGTCCGACGAGGTGCCGGACAAGCAGGGACGCATCACGATTCCCCAGACGCTGCGGCGGTACGCCGGGCTGGAACGTGACTGCGTCGTGATCGGCGCCAACACGCGGCTGGAGATCTGGGACGCCCAGGCATGGGACACCTACCTGGAGGCCCAGGAGCAGGCATTCTCCGATCTGTCGGAGGAGGTGCTGCCCGGGATTTTGTAGATCGTTCCTTTCTTTGATCAATTGACCCGTCGGTGACGTTCGGCGAGGTCTCCACCCGCTCCCATGTGGCAGCTGATGCACCTTCCCCGGTGTCAGACGCCACGGCCGGCGACGCGGATGGGGACCTGGCCGGACGGGTCGGTTCTCCGGGAACCGGCATGGGTGGGGGTCCGTTGGGTAGTCACCGGCGGCACAGCCGCGAATCCGCGAGTACTGCGGCGTAAATGGGGGTTGGAAGCGTTGTCGCAAGAGCCCGGTCAGCCGGGTGGTCACGTTCCGGTCATGCTCGATCGCGTGCTGGAGTTGCTCGCTCCGGCGTTGTCCGGACCGGAGCCGGTGGCCGTGGACGCCAACCTCGGTCTCGGCGGGCACGCCGAGGCGCTTCTGGCCGCCCACCCCTCTCTCCACCTCGTCGGCATCGACCGCGACCCCACCGCCATCGAGCGTTCCACCGCCCGGCTCGCGCCGTACGCGGATCGGATCACTCTGGTGCGCGCCGTCTCCGACGAACTGGCCGACGTGCTCCGTGACGCCGGACGGCCCCGCGTGGACGCCGCGCTGTTCGACCTCGGCGTGTCCTCCCCTCAGCTCGACGAGGCCGAGCGCGGTTTCGCCTATTCCTACGACGCCCCCCTCGACATGCGGATGGACCGCGAGCAGGAGCTCACCGCCGAGCGTGTGGTGAACACCTACTCCGCCGCGGACCTCACCCGCATCCTGCGCGACTACGGCGAGGAGCGCTTCGCGGCACGCGTCGCGAACCTCATCGTCAAGGAGCGCGCCAAGGACCCCATCACCAGCACGAAACGGCTTGCCGATCTGGTCCGCGCGGCGATACCCGCCGCCACGAGGCGGACCGGGGGAAATCCGGCGAAGAGAACGTTCCAGGCGCTGCGCATCGAGGTGAACGGAGAGCTGTCGGCGCTCGAGCTCGCGCTCCCCGCCGCGCTCGACGCGCTGGCGCTGGGCGGGCGCGTGGTCGTGCTCGCCTACCACTCCCTGGAGGACCGGCTCACCAAGCAGGTCCTCGCGGCGCGAACCAGGGACACCAGCCCCCCCGGGCTGCCGGTCCCTCTGGAGGCTCACCAGCCCCGGTTCCGCCTTCTGACGAGGGGAGCGGAGCTCCCGGACGACGAGGAGGTGGCCCGCAACCCGCGGGCGGCCTCGGCCCGCTTGCGGGCGGCAGAGAGGATCCGCGAGGGATGAGGACAGAGCAGGAGAGCAGGAGGGCGGCCGGGCGCACGGCCGTGCCGCCCCGCGTGCCCGGCCGCACGCCGGGCCGGACCGCCGCGACGGCGGGCGAGGCCGCTCCGGAGAAGCGCCGCGTCCGCCCCGGCGCGCCCACGACAGGCGACGACCGCACGCGCGAGGCCGCCCCGGCTCCCCGCGGCGGCGCGGAGAGCCGTCGCCGTGAGGCCGCCCCGGCTTCCCGGCCCGGCGCGGACGGCCGGCTCCGTCGTGAGGAGGTCCCGGCTCCCCGGAAGGCTCCTACGGACGGGCGCCGGGGTGAGGCGGCCGCGGCCACCCGGCCGGGTGGCGCGGCGGCGTCCGCGGGATCCGTCACGGCCCCGAAGCGCGACGGCTCCCGGGCGCGTACGGCCGCCCCTGCCACTTCCGGCGCAGTCGCATCCGACACGGTCGGATCCCGCACGGTCGAATCCCGCACGGCCACCCGTCCCGCGCCGTCCCGTGGGGCCCGGGGCCTCACCGAGGTCGCGCCCGCTCCGCGGCGCGCCAGGCGCGGCGGCCCGGAAACCCGGCCGGCGGCGGCCGCGCGTGCCACAATGGCGCGGCGGGCGTTCCGGCGGCCGCCGCGTGCGCCCTTCGTGCTGCTCGTGGTGGGCCTCATGTGCGGCGGCCTGGTGACCCTCCTGCTGCTGAACGTGGTCCTCTCGCAGGACTCGTTCAGGCTGAGCGACCTGCAGTCGAGCATCGACGAGCTGCACGAGCAGGCCGCGGAGCAGGAGAACCAGCTCCGCCAGTGGACGCAGCCGGGCCCGCTGGGCGAGCAGGCCGCGGCGCAGGGCCTCGACCCCGACAAGTCCGCGCCGAAGTTCATCGACGCGGGCGGCGGCGCGGCGGCGCAGGAGCAGGCCCAGAAGGAGGGCACGGACCGGTGAGAGACAGCGGCCGGAACCCGGGTCCCGGCCGCGGGGGTCCCAGCGGGCGCGGCGGTGGCCAGGGCCCGGGCGGTGACAGGAGGAGCCCGGGCTCCCCGGGGCGGCCGTCCCGCCAGGACGGGCCGCCGAGGCCCGGCCGTCCGGGCCGGCCCGCCGACCCCGGACGTGACGACCCGGCGGGCGGCACGACGGGCGGAACGGCACGGCGCGGCAGGACCGGTGGTGCCCCGGAAGGCGGAGGCAGGCAGGGCGGCGGCCGGGCGGACGGTGCGCGCGACGCCGCGGGCGGGCGCGACGACGCCGGGAACGGCCGCGCCGGCGAGTCGCCCGGGAGGCGGCGGTCCGCGCCGGGCGGATCGGTCCCGCCCTCCCGCGCGCCGCGGAGGGGCGAGCCCGGTGTGCCCGGCGGAGGCCCGCGCCGCGCCGGCGCGCAGCACCCGGCCCCGGGTGGCGGGCGTCCGCGTGGCGCGCGCGCGAGCGGATCGGGCGACGACGGTGACCGGCCGCGTGGCGCGGGGTCCGGGCAGTCGCGGTCGGGTGCGCAGGAAAGCTCCGACCGCCCGCGTGGCGGCGCGCCGGGTCACGGCGCGCGGGGAGCCGCGTCCGGCGCTCCCGGCCGCCCACGCGCCGCGGCCTCAGGCGATCCGCGTTCCGGCGCCCCGGGAAAGCCAGGCGTCCCGGGAAAGCCCGGCACTTCAGGATGGCCGGGCGCCCCAGGAAAGTCCGGTGCCTCAGGAAAGCCCGGCGCTTCCGGCAGACCCGGCGTTCCGGGAACATCGGGAACGGCCGGGGACGGCGCTTCGGCGAAGGCAGGGGCCCCGGGCAGGATCGGCGCACCGCGCCCGTCCGCACCCCGCCCGTCCGCACCGCGCCCGTCCGCACCGCGCCCGTCCGCGCCGGGAGCGCCCGGCGGGACAGGCGCGGGCCGTCCCCGTACCGGCGGCGCCCCGCCGCGTCCCCAGCGTCCGCAGGGACCGCTGGGACCTCAGCGTTCTTCGGGTCCGCCGGGCCCGCCGCGTCCGCCCGCCGTGCTCCGGCTGGGCAACCCCGCCCGGCGGCTGAGGGCGGCGCTGGTGGTGATGGCGATCGTGCTGTCGCTGTTCGCCGGCCGGCTGGTCCAGCTCCAGGGCTTCGACTCCAAGGTGCTCCAGGCGAGGGCCGCGGAGCAGCGCGTGCGGCCAGAGACGCTGCCGGCGCGGCGCGGCTCGATCACCGACGCCGGGGGCCACGACCTCGCCGTCACGGTCGAGGCCAGGGAGATCTACGTCGACCCCAAGGACGTCGACCCGGACAAGCGCGACCTGGTCGCCACCACGCTGGCACGGGAGCTGAACAAGCCCAAGGAGCAGATCGCCGCCGCGCTGGCCAAGACCACCCAGCGGTACATCCCGATCGCCCGCGACGTCGAGCCGCCGCGGGCCAAGCGCATCATGGGCTTCGAGCTCAAGGGCGTGGGCATGAAGGAGACCTACCGCCGTCTCTATCCCGGGGGCTCGCTCGCGGGCGGCCTGCTCGGCTTCGTCGGCGTCGACGGCAGGGGCCTGGAGGGCCTCGAGAGCGCGTACGACGACATCCTGGCGGGCAAGGACGGCAAGCAGAGCGTGGAACTCGGCGCGAATCGGCAGCGCATCCCGATGACGCGCAGCCAGCGCGAGGCGCCGGTGCCCGGGCGGGACGTGCGCCTGACCGTCGACAGGGACATCCAGTGGGCCGCGGAGCAGGCGCTGGACCGGCAGGTACGCGCGACGGGAGCGCGCAGCGGCAGCGTGATCGTCATGGACGTGCGGACCGGGCAGATCATCGCCATGGCGAACGCGCCCCAGGCCAACCTCAACGACTGGCAGTCGGCCCCGGCCGAGGACCGCGCCAACCGCGCGGCGTCCGAGGTGTTCGAGCCGGGCAGCACCAACAAGGTGATCACGGCCGCGGCGGCGATGGAGGCGGGCGCCGTCACCCCCGACACCGTCTTCCGCGTGCCCGACCACATCCAGTGCGCCGACCAGCAGCTCAAGGACGCCCACCCGCACAAGCCCGAGCCGCTGACGTTCACCGGGATCCTCGCCGAGTCGAGCAACGTCGGCACGATCATGGTATCCGACAAGATCTCCAGCCAGCGGCTGTACGACATGTTCCGGTCCTTCGGATTCGGCGCGCGCAGCGGATCGGGGGTGCCCGGCGAGCAGGCCGGCCTGCTGCCGCAGTGGCAGACATGGTCGGGCAGCCAGCGCTGTACGATCGCCTACGGCCAGGGCATCTCGGTCACCGCGCTGCAGATGGCCAGCGTCTACCAGACGATCGCCAACGGCGGAGTGCGGATGACCCCCTCGATCGTGGCGGGCACCACCGACGAGCACGGCGCGTTCGTCCCCAGCCCCGCGGCCAAGGGCACGCGCGTGATCAGCGAGACCACCGCCAAGAAGATCGCGCTGATGCTGGAGGCCGTGGTGGGCCACGAGGGCACGGGAGAGGAGGCCTCGATCGAGGGCTACCGTGTCGCGGGCAAGACCGGCACCGCCATGCGGTACGACGAGAAGTGCGCGGGATACTGCGGGTACACCGCCACGTTCGTCGGCTTCACCCCCGCGGACCAGCCCCGGCTGATGGCCCTGGCGGTCATCCAGGACCCGAAGAAGGACCACTACGGCGGCTCCGTCGCCGCCCCGGTGTTCAAGGACGTCATGACTTTCGCGTTGAAGAGCAGGAAGATCCCGCCGACCGGTACGAAGGCGCCCGCGATGGTCCTTCGCCCGTCGGAGTGACGGCGGAGTGACCGGAGCAGGAGTGGCCGGGGCGAGCGACGGAGGAGGGTACGCTCTCGCCGTGCGTTCCCCGTCGTCCATGCGTCCCGAGGCCGTCCAGGCCCGTCCCCTGTCCGCGCTGGCGTCCCTGCTCGGCACGTCTTCGGCCGTCCCGTCCCCCGGAGCGCGGGCGGTGCGCGGCACGGTCACCGGCATCACCCTCGACTCGCGCCGGGTGCGGCGCGGCGATCTGTACGTGGCCGCGCCGGGCAACGCCCGGCACGGCGCGGAGTTCGCCGGCGACGCCCTGGCGTCGGGCGCGACGGCGATCCTGACCGACGAGGAGGGGCGGGACCGGGCCGTCGCCACCGGGCTGCCGGTGCTCGTCGTGCCCGATCCGAGGGCGGTGCTCGGCCAGGTCGCCGCCTGGGTGTACGGCAGGCCGGCGGCCGGCATCACGCTCATCGGCGTCACCGGCACCAGCGGCAAGTCCACCTCGACGTTCCTGCTGGAGGCGGGACTGCGGGCGGCGGGTCACCGCACGGGCCTGGTCGGCGGTGTGGAGATCCGCGCGGGCGACGTGCGGTTCACCCCCGAGCTCACCACCCCGGAGGCGACCGACCTGCAGGGACTGTTCGCGCTGATGCGCGAGCGGGGCGTGAGCGCGGCGGCCATGGAGGTCTCCAGCCACGCCCTGGCCCTCGGCCGCGTGGACGGCCTGTTCTACGACGTGTCGATCTTCACCAACCTCTCGCAGGACCATCTGGACTTCCACCGCGACCTCGACGACTACTTCGCGGCCAAGGCGCGCCTGTTCACCCCCGAGTTCAGCCGGGCGGGCGTGGTGAACATCGACGACGCCCACGGACGGGAGCTCGCCGCCACGGCCAAGATCCCGATCACCACGTTCTCCGCCACCGGGGCGCGGGAGGCCGACTGGCGCGCGGAGAACGTGCGCCTCGGCTCCGCCGGCAGCACGTTCCGCCTGGTCGGTCCCGGCGGGGTCGAGGCCGAGGTGTCGGTGGCCCTGCCCGGCCCGTTCAACGTGGCCAACACGCTCGGCGCGCTGGTGGCGCTGGTGGAGGCAGGGGTCCCCCTGCAGGCCGCGGTGACCGGCGTCGGCGAGTTCGGCGGCGTGCCGGGCCGGATGGAGCGGGTGCCGGGCGCGGACGACGTCCAGGTGATCGTGGACTACGCGCACAAGCCGGGCGCGGTGGAGTCGGTCCTGCGCTCGCTGCGCGCCGTGCTGGACGACGGGCCGGGAGGCCGCCTGGTGATCGTGCTCGGCTGCGGCGGCGACCGCGACCGCGGCAAGCGCCCGATGATGGGCGAGGCCGCCGTCCGCCTCGCCGACCTGGCCGTGCTCACCAGCGACAACCCTCGCACGGAGGACCCGCTCGCGATCCTCGCCGCGATGCTGGAGGGCGCGCTGCGGGTACCCGTCAAGGAACGGGCCCACGTGGTCGTGGAGCCGGACCGGGCGGCCGCCATCCGCCTGGCCGTCGGCGGTGCGGCGCCCGGAGATGTGGTAGTTGTGGCCGGCAAGGGACACGAGCAGGGGCAGTATGTCGGGGGCGAGGTCATACCCTTCGACGACCGCGAGGTGGCCGCCGCGGCCGTCGCCGAGCGGAGCCGGGCGCGGCGGGCGGCGCGAGAGGCCGCCGATGCGTGAGCCGATGCCGGGCCGTGCCCTGGCGGCTGAGTTAGCGACGCGAAAGAGAGCAGGAAAGACACCATGATCCCGTTGCCGCTGGCCCGGGTGGCCGAGATCACGTCCGGAGCGCTTAACGGGGCGGCCGACCCCGCGGCCGTGGTCCGGGGGCCCGTCGTGATCGACTCACGGGCGGCCGGGCCGGGCTCGCTGTTCGTGGCGATCAAGGGGGAACGGGCCGACGGGCACGACTTCGCCCGGCAGGCCCGCGACGCCGGCGCCGCCGCCGTCCTCGCCACCCGGCCCGTCGAGGCGCCGGCCGTGATCGTGGGCGACCCGCTCGCGGCCCTGGCCTCGCTCGCCACCGCCGTGCTGTCGGAGCTGCCCGGCACGACCGTGGTCGGGGTGACCGGCTCCGCGGGCAAGACCACGACCAAGGACCTGCTGGCCGGTCTCGCCGCCCGGCTCGGCCCCACGGTCGCCCCCGTCGGCTCGTACAACAACGAGATCGGCCACCCGCTGACCGTGCTCAAGGCCGACGAGACCACCAGATTCCTGGTACTGGAGCTGAGCGCGCGCAACATCGGCCACATCGCCTACCTCGCGGGGATCGCCCCGCCCCGCATCGGCGTCGTGCTCAACGTCGGCACCGCGCACCTGGGGGTGTTCGGCGGCAAGGAGGCGATCGCGCAGGCCAAGGGCGAGCTCGTCGAGGCGCTGCCCGCCGACGGGGTCGCCGTGCTCAACGCCGACGACCCGCTGGTGCGCGCGATGGCCGGACGTACGAGCGCGCGGGTGACCTACTTCGGGCGCTCGCCGGAGGCGCACGTGCGGGCGGAGGACGAGACGCTCGACGCGACCGGCCGCGCCTCGTTCACGCTGCGCACGCCGTCCGGCGCCGCCCCGGTCCGGCTGCGCCTGTACGGCGCGCACACGGTGGAGAACGCCCTGGCCGCGGCGGCGGCCGCGCACGAGCTGGGGCTGCCGGTGGCCGACATCGCCGAGGAGCTGTCGGCGGCCGAGCCGCGCAGCCGCTGGCGGATGGAGGTCACCGAGCGGCCCGACGGCGTGACCGTGATCAACGACGCCTACAACGCCAACCCCGACTCCATGCGGGCCGCCTTCGGCAGCCTCGCGGTGATGGGGGAGGGGCGGCGCCGGTTCGCGGTGATCGCCGCGCTGCGCGAACTCGGCGAGGACGGCCCGGCGCTGAACGAGGACCTCGGGCGGCTGGCCGCGGGCGCGGGCCTGGAGGCGGTCGTCGTCGTGGGGGAGGACGCCGAGCCGGTGCTCAGGGGCGCGCCCGGCGCGATCCACGTCCCGGACGCCTCGGCGGCGGCGCGGGAGTTGTCGGGCCGGCTCGCGCCGGGCGACGTGGTGCTGGTGAAAGGGCCGCGTGCGGCCGGACTCGAGCGGGTCGCCGAGGCGATCCTCGGAGGTGACGCCCGGTGAGGAACATCCTCATCGCGGGGGCGATCTCGCTGATTCTCTCCATGGTCGGCACGCCGCTGGCCATCCGGCTGTTCGCCCGCAGGGGTTACGGCCAGAACATCCGGGAGGAGGGCCCGTCGGGACACTACGACAAGAAGGGCACTCCCACGATGGGCGGCACGGTGATCGTCATCGCGTCGCTGATCGGCTACTTCGTGGCTCACGGGGCGACCGTCTTCTCGGCCGTCAGCGACCCCCCGACGGCGTCGGGACTGCTGGTGCTGTTCCTGATGACGGGCCTCGGCGCGGTCGGCTTCCTCGACGACTTCATCAAGATCTACAAGCAGCGGAGCCTGGGCCTGCGCAGCGGCGCCAAGGCGGGCGGGCAGCTCGTCGTCGGAGCGATCTTCGCGGTGCTCGTCCTGCGGTTCCCCAACGCCTACGCCGTGACCCCCGCGGAGACGCGCGTGTCGTTCCTGCGGGACATCGGGCCGTCGATCGGGCTGATCGGGTTCATGATCTGGGTCGTGTTCTTCATCGTGGGCTTCTCGAACGCGGTGAACCTGACCGACGGCCTCGACGGCCTGGCCTCCGGCGCCACCTGCCTGGTCCTCGCGGCGTACGTGCTGATCGGCAACTGGCAGCTGCGCAACAGCTGCACGACGGTCGGCTTCGGCCCCAACTGCTACTGGGTCCGAGATCCGCTCGACCTGGCGGTGGTCGCGGCGGCGGTGCTGGGCGCATGTCTGGGCTTCCTGTGGTGGAACGCCCCGCCCGCCAAGATCTTCATGGGTGACACCGGCTCGCTGGCCCTCGGCGGCGTGATCGCCGGCCTGGCCTTCACCACCCGGACCCAGCTCCTGCTCGTCATCCTGGGCGGCCTGTTCGCGATCATCACGATGTCGGTGATCATCCAGGTCGGGTCCTTCAAGCTGACCCGCAGACGCGTCTTCCGGATGGCGCCACTCCAGCACCACTTCGAGTTGTCGGGCTGGGCCGAGACGACGATCGTGGTGCGCTTCTGGCTGATCGCCGCCTTGTGCGTCGCCGCCGGTCTCGGACTGTTCTACCTCGAATGGATGCCGAAACAGTGAACGTCGTCGTCGCCGGCCTCGGCGTGTCGGGCGCCGCCGCGGCGCGGGCCCTGGCGGCGCGCGGCGAGAGCGTGACCGTGCTGGAGGCCGCGGACGGCGAGCGGCAGCGTACGACGGCCGCCGAGCTCGCCGAGCTGGGCGTGGAGGTGCGCTTCGGCGAGCCCGCCCTGCCCGCCGGGACCTCGCTCCTGGTCACCTCGCCGGGCTGGCGTCCCACCCACCCGCTGCTCGTCGCCGCCGCGGACGCGGGCGTCGAGGTCATCGGGGAGGTCGAGCTGGCCTGGCGGCTGCGGCAGGAGCCCGCGGCCCCCTGGCTGGCGCTGACCGGCACCAACGGCAAGACCACCGCCGTCCGCATGCTCACGTCCATGCTGTCCGCCGCCGGGCACAAGGCCGTGGCCGTGGGCAACGTCGGGGTCCCCATCGTCGAGGCCGTCGACGGGCCGTACGACGTGCTGGCCGTGGAGCTGTCGAGCTTCCAGCTCCACTGGTCCTCGACCCTGGCCCCGCTCGCGGCGGCCGTGCTCAACGTGGCGCCCGACCACATCGACTGGCACGGCTCCATGGAGGAGTACGCCGCGGCCAAGGCGCGTATCTTCGCGGGAGCGGGGACGGTGATCTACAACGCCGACGACGCGGCGTCGTCCCGCCTGGCCGAGCCTTACGCCTCGCGGGTGGGCTTCACGCTCGCCGTTCCCCGGCCCGGTCAGCTCGGAGTCGTGGAGGACCTGCTGGTCGACCGGGCCTTCGTGGCCGACCCGGCGACCTCGGCGGAGGAGCTGGCCTGCCTCGCCGACGTGCGGCCGTTCGCGCCGCACAACGTCGCCAACGCGCTCGCCGCCGCCGCCCTGGCCCGCGCGTACGGCGTGCCCCCCGAGGCCGTGCGGCGCGGCCTGCGGGAGTTCACGCCCGACCCGCACCGGATCGCGCACGTGGCCAGGGTCGGCGAGGTCGACTACGTGGACGACTCCAAGGCCACCAACCCGCACGCGGCCGCCGCGTCCCTCGCCGCCTACGAGTCGGTCGTGTGGATCGCGGGCGGCCAGCTCAAGGGCGCCGACGTCGACGATCTCGTACGGCAGTCCGCGCCCCGGCTGCGCGGCGCGGTGCTGCTGGGGACCGACCGGGATGTGATCCGCCGCGCATTGGCGCGACACGCCGCGAATGTCCCCGTGGTGGACGTGCCGGGGCAAGACACTGGGGTCATGGACCGTGTCGTCGCCGAAGCCGCCCGGCTCGCCACCCCGGGTGACACCGTGCTGCTCGCCCCCGCCGGAGCGTCACTGGACATGTTCGCCAGTTACGGAGCGCGTGGGGAGGCCTTCGCCCGAGCCGTGCGGCGGCTGGCGGCCCGGTGACGGGCCCCGCGACCGGCTCCGCCGGTGCCGGGACCGCGCGGAAGGCGGAGCGCCAGGGGCCCGAGCCCGTCGGCTGGGCCGCCGCCCAGCTCGCCGCGCTGCGCGAGCTGCTCGGCCGCCCTCTGACGTCCTACCACCTGGTGCTCGGCTGCAGCGCGCTGCTGCTTGCGCTCGGGCTGATGATGGTGCTGTCGGCGTCGAGCATCGAGGCGCTGCAGCGGACCGGCGACCCGTTCTACTGGTTCCTCAAGCAGGTCACGTCGGTGGCGATCGGGCTTCCCCTGATGTGGGTGTGCTCCCGGTTGCCGCAGCGGTTCTTCCGCCTGGCCGGCTACCCGCTGATGGGCCTGTCGATCCTCGGCCTGCTGATGGTCATCTTCCTCGGCCAGGAGCTGCTGGGCGCCCAGCGCTGGATCGTCATCGGCCCGTTCTCCGTCCAGCCGTCGGAGCCGGCGAAGCTGGCCCTGGTGCTGTGGGGCGCCGACCTGCTCGCGACGCGGGCGCGCGCCGGCCGCATCGAGTGGCGCCAGCTGCTGATCCCGCTGATGCCGGGCGTGGCCCTGCTGGCCGTCCTGGTCATGCTCGGGCGCGACCTCGGCACGACGCTCGTGCTCATGATGATCTTCCTGGCGCTGCTGTGGGTGGTCGGCGCGCCGGTGCGGCTGTTCGGCGGGATCCTCGCGCTGCTCGCGCTGGCGACCGCCACTATGATCGTCGTCGAGCCGTACCGGCTCGGCCGCCTCACCGGCTTCATGCACGTGTGGGAGACCGCGCAGAACGAGGGATTCCAGTCCGCCCAGGGACTGATGGCCATCGGTTCGGGCGGCTGGTTCGGCCTCGGGCTCGGCGCGGGCCGGCAGAAGTGGAACTACGTTCCGCACGCGGAGAGCGACTTCATCTTCTCGATCCTGGGCGAGGAGCTCGGGCTGATGGGGACGCTCGTGGTGGTCGCGCTGTTCGGCCTGCTCGGGTACGCCGGGCTGCGCATCGCCATCCGGACGAAGGACCCCTTCGTCCGGCTGTCGGCCGCCGCCGTCACCGCCTGGATCGCCGGGCAGGCCGTCGTCAACATCGGCGCGGTCATCGGCGTCTTCCCGGTCACCGGCATCCCGCTGCCCCTGGTGTCGTACGGCGGATCGGCGCTGCTGCCGACGCTCGCCGCGCTCGGCATGCTGGTGTCGTTCGCCAAACAGGAGCCCGGAGCGCCCGAGGCGCTGGCGGCCCGTGGCCCGGGACCGGTCGCGCGGGCTCTAAGCTGGCTTGGCCTGAACGGCCGCGCCGGGCGGCGGCCCGCGACCTCGCGGGCATCGGCCCGTCAGCGGGCGGCACGGCCGCGTACGGCACGAAGAGGAACGACAGGGAACGGACGCGGGAACATTCGCGAGAAGATCAGGGAAGACGTCCGCGGCGACGTCCGTGAGAACGTCCGCGAAGACGTCCGCGAGAACAGGGAGTGACATGAGGGTGGTCCTCGCCGGCGGCGGGACGGCCGGCCATATCGAGCCGGCGCTCGCGCTGGCCGACGCGCTTCGCCGGCTCGACCCGAGGATCGGCATCACCTGCCTCGGCACCGAGCGCGGCCTGGAGACCCGCCTGGTGCCCGCCCGGGGCTACGAGCTCGAACTCGTGCCCGCCGTGCCGCTGCCCCGCTCGCTCAGCCCCAAGCTCCTCACCGTGCCCGGCCGCCTCGCCGGGGCCATCGGCAGCGCCGCGGGCATCCTCGACAAGGTCGGCGCGGACGTCCTGGTCGGCTTCGGCGGATACGTCGCCACGCCCGGCTACCTCGGCGCCCGGCGGCGCGGCGTGCCGATCGTGGTCCACGAGGCCAACCCCCGGCCCGGCCTGGCCAACCGGCTCGGCGCCCGCCTCACCGATCACGTCTTCACCGGCCACCCCGACGCCGTGCTCCCGAACGCCGAGTACATCGGCATCCCGCTGCGCCGCGAGATCAGCATGATGGACCGCCTGTCGATGGGCGACAAGGCACGGTCGTACTTCGGGCTGGAGTCCGACCGGGTGACGCTGCTCGTGTTCGGCGGCTCCCAGGGCGCCCGCTCGATCAACCAGGCGGCGCTGGAGGCCGCGCCGTACCTGCGTGCGGCCGGCGTCCAGGTGCTGCACGTGATCGGGCCCAAGAACGCCGTCGAGGTCGAGCCCCCGCCCGGCGACCCCCAGTACGTGATCCTCCCGTACGTGGACCGGATGGACCTCGCCTACGCCGCCGCCGACCTCGTGCTGTCCCGCGCGGGCGCCATGACCTGCGCCGAGCTCACCGCCGTGGGGCTGCCCGCGGCGTTCGTGCCGCTGCCGCACGGCAACGGCGAGCAGCGCCTCAACGCCGAGCCCATCGTGCGGGCCGGGGGCGGCCTGATGGTCGACGACGCGAACCTGTCGGCCGCCTGGATCGTCCAGACGCTGCTGCCGATCCTGAACGACCCCGAGCGCGTGGTCGCGATGTCCGAGGCCGCATCGCGGATGGGCCGCAAGGACGCCGACATGGCGCTCGCCCGCAAGGTGCTGGAGATCGCTCACCGATGAGTCTCGTCAAGCTCGTGGATCCCGTCCCTGCGGCCGACCTGGGGCGGGTGCACTTCATCGGCATCGGCGGCGCCGGGATGTCCGGCATCGCGCGGATCCTGCTCAAGCGGGGCGTGCCGGTGTCGGGCAGCGACGCGCGGCCATCCGAGCTGCTGGCGGAGCTGCGCGAGCTGGGCGCCGTCATCCACGTCGGCCACGCCGCTTCCCACATCAAGGACGTGGACACGGTCGTGGTGTCCACCGCGATCCGCGACTCCAACCCCGAGCTGGGGGAGGCGTTGCGGCAGAACCTGCGGGTGATCCCGCGCGCCGCCGCGCTGGCCTCGGTCATGACCGGCCGCACCGGCATCGCCGTCGCCGGCACGCACGGCAAGACCACGACCACCTCGATGCTGACCGTGGCGTTGCAGAAGTGCGGCGAGGACCCGTCGTACTGCGTCGGCGGGCAGCTCGTGACGACCGGGCTCGGCGCCGACGACGGCGCGGGCGAGGTGTTCGTGGCGGAGGCCGACGAGAGCGACGGCTCGTTCCTCATGCTCGCTCCGGGCATCGCCGTGGTGACCAACGTCGAGGCCGACCACCTCGACAACTACGGCGACCCCCAGGCCGTCCACGACAGTTTCGCCCGCTTCGTCGAGCGGATCGGGTCGCTGCTCGTGGTGTGCGCCGACGACCCCGGCGCCGCCGCCCTCGTGCCCGTCGCGCGTGAGCGCGGCCTCACCGTCGTCACGTACGGCGAGAGCGCCGGCGCCGACCTGCGCACGACCGACGTGGTGCCGCGCGGCCTCGGCGTGGAGTTCGGCGTGGAGCTCGGCCCCGCCGTGCCCGGGGGAGCGGGACGCGGCGAGGTGCGCCTCGCCGTGCCGGGCCGGCACAACGCGCTCAACGCCACCGCGGTGATCGCCGTGGCGCTCCACCTCGGCCTGCGCTTCGACGACGTCAAGGAGGGCCTGGCCGCCTTCACCGGGGCGAAGCGGCGGTTCGAGTCCAAGGGCGAGGCCGCGGGCGTGACGGTCTTCGACAGCTACGCCCACCACCCGACCGAGCTGACCGCGGATCTGCGCGCCGCCCGTGACGTCGTCACCGGCGACGGCCGGGTCATCGCGGTCTTCCAGCCGCACCTCTACTCGCGCACCCGGTTCTTCGCCGACGAGTTCGGCGCGGCGCTCGGCCTCGCCGACGAGGTGGTCGTGCTGGACGTGTACGGCGCGCGCGAAGACCCCGAACCGGGGGTCTCCGGCGCGCTGGTCGCGGGGAAGATCCCGCTTCCCGTCGAGCGGGTCGTCTACGCGCCCGACCGGCAGGCCGTGCCGGCGCTCGTCGCCGGCCGGGCCCGTGCCGGGGACATCGTCCTGACGATGGGCGCGGGAGACGTGACGGAGCTCGGCCCGAAGATCGTCGCGGAGCTGTCCGCCCGGTGATACGGGTCGTGATCCGGAGCGTGGGGGACCGGTGAGGCGGGCCGTCCGGCGTTCGGCCCTCGCCACCCTGCTGGCCGTCGGGGTGGTGGGCGTCGCCACGTGGGTCGTGTTCTTCTCGCCCGTCCTCGGCGTGCGGGAGGTCGAGATCACCGGCAACAGCCGGATCCCCGCCGAGCAGCTGAGACAGGCCGCGGGGGTGCGCACCGGCACGCCGCTCGCCACCGTCGACCTCGCCGGGGTCGAAGGGCGGCTGCGGGCGATGCGCGCGATCGAGTCGGCCACGGTCGACCGCGGCTGGCCGGGAACGCTGCGCATCAACGTGGTGGAACGCGTCCCCGCCGCCGCCGTGCCCATGGGCGTGACGACCGCGGTGATCGACCGGTACGGCGTCGTCCTCCAGCAGGTGACCGCGGCCCCGCCCCGGCTGCCGGTGCTGCGCGTCCAGCGGGCCGCCGTGGACGACCCCGCCACCAGGGCCGGGCTCACCGTGCTGCGGGCGCTGCCGGACAGCGTCCTGCAGCGCCTGCGGGAGCTGCGCGTCCCCTCGCCCCGGTCGATCACGCTCAAACTCACCGACGGCCGCACGGTCGTATGGGGAGACGCGGGGCGCTCGGCGCAGAAGGGACGTGTCCTGCTCGCCGCCCTCGCCAAGCCGGGAACCAGCTTCGATGTCAGCTCGCCGCAGGTGGTGACGGTCAAGTGAGATATCTCACGGGCCGCGGACGCATGATCCGGGACCGCCTTTCAGCGGGGCATCGTGTGAATAGGACAGCGCGCGACACGCCGGACGGCCTTGCGGCGCGGTTAGTTGACCCTGGGGGACGCGCAACCCTACTGTCCGTATCAATCCTCAGGTTGACATAACTCTAAATCTCAACTTGAGGGTGAGAGTTCAGAAGACGGCGGGCCCTGCCCGCATGAAACGCAAACGAGCGGAAAGGCCCCTCGTCGTGGCAGCACCGCAGAACTACCTCGCGGTCATCAAGGTCGTCGGCATCGGCGGCGGCGGAGTGAACGCCGTCAACCGGATGATCGAGGAGGGACTCAAGGGCGTCGAGTTCATCGCCATAAACACTGACGCCCAGGCGCTGCTGATGAGTGACGCCGACGTGAAGCTCGACGTGGGGCGCGAGCTCACGCGGGGCCTCGGCGCGGGCGCCAACCCGGAGGTGGGCCGCAAGGCCGCAGAGGACCACCGGGAGGAGATCGAGGAGGTCATCAAGGGCGCCGACATGGTCTTCGTGACCGCGGGCGAGGGCGGCGGCACCGGGACCGGCGGCGCGCCGGTCGTGGCCAGCATCGCCCGCTCGCTCGGCGCGCTGACGATCGGCGTGGTCACCCGGCCCTTCAGCTTCGAGGGCAAGCGCCGGGCCATGCAGGCCGAGGCCGGCATCGAGACCCTCCGCGAGGAGGTCGACACGCTGATCGTCATTCCGAACGACCGGCTGCTGTCGATCTCCGACCGCCAGGTGAGCGTGCTCGACGCGTTCAAGGCCGCCGACCAGGTGCTGCTGTCCGGTGTGCAGGGCATCACCGACCTCATCACCACGCCCGGTCTGATCAACCTGGACTTCGCCGACGTGAAGTCGGTCATGTCCGGCGCGGGCTCGGCCCTCATGGGCATCGGCCACGCCAGGGGCGACGACCGGTCGGTCGCCGCCGCCGAGATGGCGGTCTCCAGCCCGCTGCTGGAGGCGAGCATCGACGGCGCCCACGGCGTGCTGCTGTCCATCGCGGGCGGCTCCGACCTGGGCCTGTTCGAGATCAACGAGGCGGCCCAGCTCGTCAGCAACGCCGCCGCGCCCGACGCCAACATCATCTTCGGCACGGTCATCGACGACGCGCTCGGCGACGAGGTGCGGGTGACGGTCATCGCGGCCGGGTTCGACGAGCCCGAACCGGCCAAGTCGGCGGCCGCGCCGCTGTCGCGGCCCCAGCAGGCCCGCCCGGCGCAGGCCGCGCCCGCGACCCGTCCCGCGCCCGCCCCGGCCAAGCCGGAGCCGCGTGCGGAGCCCGCGCAGCCGCCGGTGCGTCCGATGAGCAGCGTGGCGCAGCCCGCGCCCGCGCCGGCGCAGCCCGCGACTCCGCCGGTGACCCAGCTTCCGATGAACGCGCTTCCGGCGAACCCTGTGCCGCCGCCGGCCCAGCCCGCGAGCCAGCCGGTTCAGCAGGCGACGCCGCAGGCCGCGTCCGCGCCGCAGGCCCAGCAGGCCGAGGCGGTCACGCCGTTCCCGCGCGACGCGGCGGCCGAGGGCGGGCGCGACCAGGGCGCCACCGGGCCGCTGTCGATCCCGCGTCCTACCCCCGAGCCGCCGACCCCGATCACCTCCAGGACCGCTCAGCCGGGTCCCCGGCGTCCGGTGGTGTTCGAGGAGCAGGAGGAGGAGCTCGACGTGCCGGACTTCCTCAAGTGACGCTGGACGTTGGTACGGCCGGAGGCACGGTCCGTGGGTGACCGGCGCGAGCAGCTGGCCGCGGCGCTGGCCGAGGTGGAGCGGCGCATCGACGACGCCTGCAGGGCCGCGGGCCGGTCGCGGTCGGAGATCACCCTGATCGCGGTGACGAAGACCTACCCGGCCTCCGACGTGCGGCTGCTCGCCGAGCTGGGCGTGTCGCACGTCGGCGAGAATCGCGACCAGGAGGCGGCGGCCAAGGCGGCCGAGTGCGCCGGTCTCGGCCTCACATGGCATTTCATCGGCCAGTTACAGACGAACAAGGTCCGCTCGGTCGCCTCCTACGCCCACATGGTCCACTCGGTGGACCGCCCCCGTCTGGTGGACGCGCTCAGCCGCGAGGCCGTACGCGCGGAGCGAGAGGTGGACTGCCTCATCCAGGTCGCCCTCGACGCCGCACCGGGCGAGGGCGATGCCGGGCGGGGCGGCGCCGCGCCGCAGGAGGTGCCGGCGCTCGCTGGGCTCGTCGCGAAGGCGGAGGGGCTGCGCCTGCGGGGGGTCATGGCGGTCGCCCCGCTGGGGGAGGACCCGGCCGCCGCGTTCGCCCGGCTGCGGGCCGTCGCTGAGCGGGTCCGCGAGGAACACCCCGCCGCCGATGTGATATCGGCCGGGATGAGTGGAGATATCCCCCAGGCTGTGGCGAACGGCGCGACACACCTGCGAGTCGGTACGGCGTTGCTCGGCCGCAGAAAGCCCTTCGTCAGGTAATGTCCCCCAAGTGGACCATGGTGTCCGCGCTCAGGTAGAGGTCGATCAGCGGTGAGCTCCAAGGGGGGTACGGCTACCGCCCTGGCCTTCCGAAGGGACCTTGAAGGCACCAGTAAAGCGGAGGACGACGAGCGATGGCCGGCGCGATGCGCAAGATGGCGGTCTACCTCGGTCTCGTGGAGGACGACCGCTACGAAGACAGGTACGCGGCAGAGTACGGCACCGACGAGGAGTACGGCGACGAGGAGTACGAGTCGCCCCGGCGCGGCTTCGCCGGCCCCTCGGCCACACACTCCGGGCCCCTGGAGCGCGAGGACGACACCGAGACGGCCGTCCCCGCTCCGCGTCCCCCCACAACCGTGCTGGAGCGCCGTACGACCGATCTGGCGCGCATCACCACCCTGCATCCCCGCACGTACAACGAGGCGCGGACGATCGGCGAGCACTTCCGCGAGGGCACGCCGGTCATCATGAATCTGACAGAGATGGTCGACAGCGACGCCAAGCGCCTTGTCGATTTCGCGGCAGGTCTCGTCTTTGGCCTACACGGCAGCATCGAACGTGTTACCAACAAGGTGTTCCTGTTGTCCCCCGCCAACGTTGAGGTGACCGCCGAGGACAAGGCCAGAATCGCGGAACGCGGCTTCTTCAACCAGAGCTAGAGTTCCATACATGAACAGTGACCGGCTGAGCGGTGCCCGTGCGGCCCGAGGACGGCTGGACCGAGGGGAGGCGGGGCTCGACCGTGGGGATCATTAGCGAGATCTTGGTCATCGCCCTGACCCTCTTCCTGGTTCTGCTGATCGGCAGAATGATCATAGATACGGTGCAGGCGTTCGCCCGCGCCTGGCGGCCCACCGGGGTCGTCCTGGTGCTGGCGGAGGTTGTTTACACAATGACCGACCCGCCTCTCAAGTTCCTCCGCCGTTTCATTCCGCCCCTCAGGTTGGGTACGGTGGCCTTTGACCTGAGCTTCACAGTGCTGTTCATTGTGGTTTTGGTCTTGATCCAAGTCGTGAACGCGCTTCGTTGATCGGGTACCGTCCGACCGGACAGACTCCAAGCGCGCCAAGGAGACCCAAATGCCGTTGACGCCCGCTGATGTGCGGAACAAGCAGTTCAGTACCACCCGGCTGAGGCCGGGGTACGACGAGGAGGAGGTCGACGCGTTCCTCGACGAGGTCGAGGCCGAACTGGACCGCCTCATCCAGGAGAACGAGGAGCTCCGCGCGAAGCTGGCCGAGTGCCTCAGGGGCAAGGTCCCCGGGGGCATGGGCATGCCCGGCTCGATGCAGATGGCGCCCGCTCCCGTGGCCGAGCCCAAGCCCGAGATGATGGCCCCCCAGCCGGAGCCGATCAAGCCTCCGGAGCCGGCCCGTCCCGAGCCGGTGCCCGTCGGCATGGGCCTGCCGCCCGCCGAGGACAACATGGACACCGCGGCCCGCGTGCTCGCCCTCGCCCAGCAGACGGCCGACCAGGCGATCGCCGACGCCCGTCGCGAGGCGGACGAGACCGTGACCCGCGCCCGGCGTGAGGCCGACGACATCCTCGGCAAGGCCCGCCGCCAGGCCGAGCAGATCATCGGCGACGCCCGCGCCCGCGCCGAGACGCTGGAGCGCGACGCCCAGGAGCGGCACCGCCAGGCCATGGGCACCCTCGTGCAGACCCGCGACGAGCTGGAGCGCAAGGTCGAGGAGCTGCGCAGCTTCGAGCGCGAGTACCGCAGCCGTCTCAAGCTGTACCTGGAGAACCAGCTCGCCGAGCTGAACGTCGCGGGTGAGGGCAGCGGAGGCTTCCCGATCGTGGGCGCCGCCCCGGCCATGGCCCACGCCGTCGCCCCCGGTCCCCAGCAGATGAGCGCCGCCCCCAACCCGTTCGGCCAGGAGCCCTCGCAGCACTCCGGCGCCTTCCCCGGACCCGACGGCCCCCACAACGACCGCCGGTAAGCAGTTGCGGGTCCTCACAGGGACCTGAAAGCTCGGAGAACCCCCCGTGATCCTCATCAGTGCCGCACTGGTCCTCGCCGCAATCGTCCTGCTCATCGCGGGCGTCGTGCTGGGGACACCCCCTCTCGTGATGTGGTCGATCGTCGTCAGCGTGCTGTCGGCGGTCTGTCTGCTGATCGGGGCACTGCTGAGGCGCCACGAGCTGTTCCCCGCCGGTGGGCGTGCCGCCGAAGGAACCGCTCCCACCCCCCAGGGTTCGTCCGTGCCCCAGCTCGCGCACATCGGTGCCGTGAGCGGGGCGTACGGCGGAGCCCTCGCCGGGGCACCGGCGCATCCGGTGGCGACGCCCATGGTGGCGGCACCGCCGGTCACGCATCACGGGGCACTGCCCCCGCAGACCTTCCCGTCCCCGCCACCCCAGCGGACGGGACCGATCACGCGGCCGCCGGCCGGCTCCGGCCGCGGCCTCGCCCCCGACGCGATCGTTCTGGTGATCCCCGGGCGCAAGCGCTTCCATCTGGCCACCTGCCGCCAGCTCGCCGGGCGTGAGACCGAGGAGCTCACGTACGAGGAGGCCCGCGAGGAGGGCTTCACCCCCTGCACCACCTGTCTCCCCGAGATCTCCACCCGTACGGCGGAGCCGGAGGAGACCTCCCTCCGTGACGACACGGCCCGCGGCGACGCGGCTCGCGATGAGAGCCTGCGCGCGGAAGCCGCCCCCACGACCACCACGTCTTCGGCCGGAACCTCCGGCACGACCGGCAGGGAGCCGTCCCGTCCCACGCCCGCTGATCGAGAGCCGCCCGTCGCGCGGTTCCCTCAGCCCGGCGTCCCGGGGCCGCGCCTGCCCGAGTCGTCCGGCCCTGAATCGTCCGGCCCGTCCACGCCCTCCGGCGGCAAGCCGTCCGACGACGAAGCGCGCGAAGAGCCCCGTGAGGCGGCGGAGAAGGCGTCAGGGAAGACCACCGACGCCGGCGAGGCCGATGAGCAGGACGGCCCGGCGCGCGACACGGCTTCCGAGGCCGATGCCGGGACCGAGGGCGACGAGCACACGCCGGTGGACTGGTTCGGCCGGAGCGCGTCGCCGGAGTCCGGCGCCGAGACGACGGCGCCGCGGCCTGCCGCCCCCACCCCCTCCACCCCGCCGTCCTCGTCTTCCGCTTCCACCTCCGCCGCGTCTGCAGGGTCGTCCGGATCCTCCGCGCCGTCCTGGCCTTCTGCCACGTCATGGTCCGCACCGGCCTGGTCTCCGCCGGCGGCAGGATCGGCGTCGGGCCGGGAGGACGACGAGACGGACGACTCGCTGACCGACACCGCGGAGCACGACTGGTTCAGGCCCGGCGGGGTCCCCCTGCCGTGGGACCCCGCACGGTCAAAGGCGGCCGGGGAGGCGGGGAGGCAAACCCCGTCGTCTGAGGACGGGGAGTCCGATGGCCCTGCGGCCGGGGACAAGGCCCCGGGTGCGGCTGCGGCCTCGCCCCAGAAGGCCACCTCTTCCCGGGCGGACGACGAGCAGGCCCGTGACGACCAGAGCCACTCCGGCGCCGCGGACGCGCAAGCGCCGTCCCGCCCGGAGGACGCCCCCACGCCCCCGCGTGCGGGGACCGCAAAGCCGGTGGAGCCGGCAGAGACCCCCGGATCCGGGCGCGCCGGATCCGCGGCCTCGGCCGGCTCCACCTCCGGCTCGGCGCCCGCCGCCGAGCGAACCGCTGAGAAGAGCACGAAGAAGAGCAGCGAGAAGACCGGCTCCGCCCACGAAGAGGACGGCGCCGGCAAGGGCGACGGCGCCGCCGCGGCGCCCCGCGCCGCAAAGACGGCCACGTCCGGTCCCGGCAGCACGTCCGGTCCCGGCAGCACGGACAAGGACGGCGAGGACCGCGGCGGGTCCGGAGACGAGACCGGTGAGGATCTCACCGCTGACTCGGCGGAGCCGTCCGCGGATGGGGACACGCCGGTGCGGGTCATGGTCGGCACCCGGCGCTACCACGAGGCCGGTTGCCCCTTGATCAGCGGGATGGGCGACTCGGGCATCGAGACCATGACACGGGCCGAGGCCGACGAGGCGGGCCTCACCCCCTGCTCGGTCTGCCAGAACGACCGTTGACGCGGCCTGCCGCATCTGCCTGCCGCATCTGACGGTGCGCGATGGGGGTGCGCGATGGGGGTGCGCCGCTGTTTCCGCCGCGGCGTGGTCACGTAGGCGGCCCTGCTAGGTCGTCCCTGTCCTAGCTGGAGGAACGGTTCCTCCCGCATGTCCAGAAGGACAGGCGACCTCCCACGCCGCCTCGATCATCCGGAAGATCTCGTCCACCGCGGCCTCCGGATCGGCCGCCTCACGAGCCAGCGAGTAGGCGTCGATCACGAACCTCGCGATCGTCCGGCAGGCGGTCGTGGTCTCCGGCAGATCGAGATCGGCGGCGATGGCTCTGGCCAGCGACTCCGCGTGGCGCAGCCTCATCGACTCCTCGTACTCCCGCAGGGCGGGCGATTCGTCGACCATGCGCCAGATCGGGGCGGCGCTGTCGGCCGTGCAATGCCGCACCAAGGCATGGATCTCGCGGCGCAGCGCGGGGATGAGCGGCTGGTGCGGGGCCCGGCCGGCGACCGCCTGCGTGAGGCGTTGCTCGAAGTCCTGGTCCTGCTCGAACACCAGGGCCTCTTTCGAGGCGAAGTGGGAGAAGAGCGTGGTGACGGCCACGTCGGCCTCGGCGGCCACGTCACGGATGCCCACGGCGTCGTACCCGCGTTCCAGGAAGAGCCGCAGGGCGGTGTCGGCGATCTTCTGGCGGGTGGCGGCCTTCTTGCGCTCACGGCGTCCGGACGGCACGGTCATGCCCTGATGCTATCAGATGCAAAATCAGAACCGTTTTTAAACGCTAACGGTTAGTGCTACGGTCGGCCGCATGAAGAAAGTGAGCTTCGCCGAGTTCGGCGGTCCGGACGTTCTGCAAGTGGTAGACGCCGAGGAGCCTCACGCGGGCCCCGGCCAGGTACGCATCGCCGTGCGGGCGGCGGGCGTGAACCCCGTCGACTGGAGGATCCGCGAAGGCCAGTTCCAGAAGGTCCATCCGATCGAGTTGCCCGCCGGAGTCGGGCTGGACGCCTCCGGGGTGGTGGACGAGGTCGGCGAGGGCGTCGAAGGGGTCGATATCGGCGACCACGTGTTCGGCGAAGGTTCGAGCACCTATGCCGAGTTCGCCGTGCTGTCGGCCTGGGCCCGTATGCCCGAGGGGCTGACGTTCGAAGAGGCGGCCGGGTATCCCTCCGTGGTGGAGACCGCGCTGCGTGTCATCCGCCAGGTCGGTGTTCAGCCCGGGCAGACGCTGCTGGTCAGCGGTGCGTCCGGGGGAGTCGGATCGGCGGTGCTGCAGATCGCCCGCGACCGCGGCATTGCGGTGATCGGCACGGCTGGGGCCGCGAACCAGGACTACCTGCGTAGCCTGGGTGCCGTCGCGACGACGTACGGCGAGGGCTGGGTCGAGCGGGTGCGGCAGCTCGGCCATGTCGACGCGGCTCTCGATCTGGCCGGCTCGGGCGTGATCCGCGAGCTCGTCGAGCTGACCGGGGATCCGCAGAAGGTGATCTCCATCGCCGATCTCGGGGCGCCGGAGCTCGGTGTCCGGTTCTCCGGAGTGGCCGGGAGCATGCCGGAAGCGCTCGCCGAGGCCGTCGGCCTCATCTCCCGGGGGAAGCTCCACATTCCGGTCGAGAAGTCGTACACGCTCGCCGAGGCCGCGGCGGCGCACATCGACAGCCAGGCCGGTCACACGCGCGGGCGCCGGGTCGTCGTCGTCTGAGTCGTCTCCCGCGCAGTCGCACGTTGGCGGCGGCGAACGTGCCTGCGGGCGGTACACATGCCGATGGGGCCGGTCGGCGACCGGCCCCATCGGTTTCGGGATCAGGCCTTGCGCAGGCGGAAGGACAGGCCGAGGTCGGCGTCCTCGTGGACCGGGAGGTCCTCGTCCGGGACGCCTTCGGTGAGGCTCGCCGCCAGCACCTCGTCGGCGACGGCGTCGCCGCCCTCGCGCAGCGCCTCGGCCAGCTCACCGCCGGCCGACCACCACAGGTGGATGCGGTCGGTGATGGACAGGCCGGTGGACTTGCGGGCCTCCTGGACGAGCCGGATCACGTCGCGGACCAGGCCGGCCCGGCGCAGCTCGTCGGTGATCGCCAGGTCCAGCGCCACGGTCTCGCCGGTGCCGGTGTCCACCGCGCCGGTCTCCACGGCCCAGCCCGACTTCGGCTGCTCGGTCACGATCACGTCGTCCGCGCCCAGCTCCACCATGCCCAGTTCCCCGGCCTCGACCGTCGCGGACCCGCCCGAGCGCAGGGCCCGGGCCAGCTCCGCCGCGTCGGCGCCGGACACGGCCGCGGCGACGAGCTTGGTCTGCGAGCCGAACCGCTTGCCGAGGCTGCGGAAGTTGGGCTTGACCGTGAACGTCACCAGGTCGGCGGAGAACCCGGACAGGTCCTCCAGCCGCTGCACGTTGAGCTCGTCGGCGATCAGGTCGCGCAGCTCGCCGGGGAGCGAGGCCCAGCCGGGGGCGCCGACCAGGGCCCGGCCGAGCGGCTGGCGGGTCTTGACCGACGACGAGGCGCGCGCCGACCGGCCCAGCTCCACGAGCCGTCGCACCAGCGCCATCCGCTCCGACAGCTCGGGGTCGAGCAGCGCGGCGTTCACCTCCGGCCAGGTGGCCAGGTGCACCGAGGCCGGGGCGTCCGGGTCGCGCAGCACGTCCCACAGGTAGTCGGTGAGGAACGGCACGAGCGGGGCCATGAGCCGGGTGACGGTCTCCAGGCACTCGTACAGCGTCGCGAAGGCCGACGCCTCACCGGACCAGAAGCGGCGGCGCGAGCGGCGGACGTACCAGTTGGACAGGTCGTCCAGGAACTCGGTGAGCCGTCGCCCGGCCCTGGCGGTGTCGAACTCCTCCATCGACGCGGTGACCTCGGCCACCGTGCGGTGCAGCTCCGCCAGCGCCCACCGGTCGATCAGCGGCCGCTCGGCGTACGCCGGGGCCTCGGCCGTCCGGGCCGGGGACCACGACTCGGCGTTGGCGTAAAGCGCGAAGAACGACGCGGTGTTCCAGTAGGTCAGCAGGACCTTGCGGACGATCTCCTCCAGCGCGGCGTGGCCGATCCGCCGGGGCGCCCAGGGGGACCCGGAGGTGGCCATGTACCAGCGCAGGGCGTCGGCGCCGTGCTGGTCCATGAGCGGCATCGGGCGCAGCACGTTGCCCAGGTGCTTGCTCATCTTGCGGCCGTCCTCGGCGAGGATCAGGCCGAGGCAGAGCACGTTCTCGTACGACGACCGGCCGAACACCAGCGTGCCGACGGTCATCATCGAGTAGAACCAGCCGCGGGTCTGGTCGATCGCCTCGCAGATGAACTGGCCGGGGAAGGAGTTCTCGAAGACGTCCTTGTTGACCAGCGGCGCGCCCCACTGGGCGAACGGCATGGCGCCCGAGTCGTACCAGACGTCGATCACGTCGGGCACCCGCCGTGCCTCCGCCCCGCAGGTGGGACAGGGGAACGTGACGTCGTCGACGAACGGGCGGTGCGGGTCCAGCGCGGTCAGGTCGCGGCCGGCCAGCTCGCCCAGCTCCTTCAGCGAGCCGACGCACGTGACGTGATCCTCGTCCTGCGAGCAGACCCACAGCGGCAGCGGGGTGCCCCAGTAGCGGGACCGCGACAGCGCCCAGTCGACGTTGTTGCGCAGCCACTCGCCGTACCGGCCGTGCTTGATCGTCTCCGGGAACCAGTTGGTGCGCTCGTTCTCGGCGAGGAGCCGGTCCTTGATCGCGGTGGTCCTGATGTACCAGGACGGGAGCGCGTAGTAGAGCAGCGGGGTGTGGCAGCGCCAGCAGTGCGGGTAGCTGTGCTCGAAGTGCTCGCCGCGGAACAGCAGCCCGCGCTCGCGCAGGTTCTCCGTCAGCGGCTCGTCGGCGTCCTTGAAGAACAGGCCGCCCACGAACGGCACGTCCGGCAGGAAGCGCCCGTCCGGGCCGATCGGGTTCACCACCGGCAGGCCGTAGCGCTTGCAGACGGCCATGTCGTCGGCGCCGAAGGCGGGGGCCTGGTGGACCAGGCCGGTGCCGTCCTCGACCGTGACGTACGTGCCGAGCACGACGTAGTGGGCGCCCTCGATGTCCACCAGGTCGAAGGGCCGCCGGTAGGCCGTGTGCTCCAGCTCGGAGCCCCGGTAGGTGGCCAGCACCTCGGCGTCCTCGCCGAGGACCCGCCGCAGCAGCGGCTCGGCCACCACCAGCACCTCGTCGCCGCGCCGGGCCGCGACGTACGTCACGTCGGGGTGCACGGCGACCGCGGTGTTGGACACCAGGGTCCAGGGAGTGGTGGTCCAGATCAGCAGCGAGGCGCCCATCTCGGCCAAGGGGCCGGAGACGACGGGCATGCGCACGTAGACCGACGGGCTGGAGACGGTCTCGTAGCCGCCGGGCTGGCCGAGCTCATGGTCCGACAGGCCGGTGCCGCACCGGGGGCAGTAGGGCGTGATCCTGTGGTCGCGGAACAGCAGGTCCTTGTCCCAGATGGCCTTGAGCGACCACCAGACGGCCTCGACGTACTGGGGGTCCATGGTGCGGTAGGCCTGGGACATGTCGACCCAGTAGCCCATCCGCTCGGTCATCTCCTCGAACGCGTCGACGTTCCGCAGCACCGATTCGCGGCAGCGCGCGTTGAACTCGGCGATGCCGTACGACTCGATCTCGGGCTTGCCGGAAAGGCCGAGTTCCTTCTCGACGGCGACCTCGACGGGCAGGCCGTGGCAGTCCCAGCCGGCCTTGCGGGGCACGTGGTAGCCGCGCATCGACTTGTAGCGGGGGAAGACGTCCTTGAAGACGCGGGCCTCGACATGGTGCACCCCGGGCATGCCGTTGGCCGTGGGCGGGCCCTCGAAGAACACCCAGGAGGGGCCGTCGGCGTTCTGCTCCAGCGAGCGCTCGAAGACCTTCCCGTCCCGCCAGCGTTCGAGGACCTCGTGCTCGAGGGCCGGCAGGTCGACCTGCGCGGGAAGTGAGCGGAAATATTGGGAAGACATCGTCGGGCGGGACCTCCACGCGGTGGCTGTGACAGCGCTGCTGACATGGCGTGAAGGGACGAAGCCGTAGACGGCTCCGCGGTACCACCCTTCTTGACGCCCGGCCGGTGCCGGACGCCCTCTCGTTTCGCTCTGCGCTGCCGGTTCTACTCGGCCGGGACGGCCTTTCTTCCGGCGGCTCCGGGGTGATCTTCCCTTCGCGGCCCGCCCCGGGCTCACACCGTCCCCGGGTCGCTGAGCGGGCGGATGCGGAGGTACTCGTCCCCATCAACACCTTGCAGACTAAGACGATAACGCAACCCGGCCGGAAGGGCTTCCCGATATACGGGTGACGTCCCGGGTGAGACCCGGCTCGTCGCGGGAATACGTGGGGAGGAACACGCGGAGGCTCCGCGATTGTTGTGAGGGTGTGCGGGTGGGCACCGGCGGCCGGCGGAAGGGCGACGGAGGCGGCCCCGCGGGCCCTCGCCTCGGAACCGGTGCATGGGTCCCGGTGGCACCGTCCGCGACAAAATGATCGAAATAGAGGGTGACGAGGAGGAGCTGCCCGAATGCGCCACCCGGTTACGGGTGGGGTAAAAGCCGCAGCGAGTCCGTTGCCGATCCGTTATCGGCGACTTATTCTGCCCGGACCGGCTCGAAACGCACCCGCCGCGAAGGTGCCCTGGGTCGAAGGGTTCTGGGCGAAGGGGAGGCCCGCAATGACGACGCGCACGGCGAGAACCGCCACCAGTGACGACGTCTGGTCCGACGAGGAGCTCGCCGAGGTCCATGAGCGGCTGCGGCACGAGATCGAGGAGTTGCGCGCCGACATCGCCCGGGCGGAGGAACAGCTCGCGTCCGGGGACGTGAGCCAGGGCGCGGGGGACGATCCGGCGGACGCCGGGGCCAAGACGTATGAGCGTGAGCGTGAGATCGCCCTTACCCTGAATGCGCGCGACCTGCTCGCGCAGAACGAGCGGGCGATCGCCCGCGTCGAGGCAGGGACTTACGGAGAGTGCGAATCGTGCCACAAGCCGATCGGCAAGGAACGCCTGCGGGCATTCCCGAGGGCGACGCTGTGCGTAGCGTGCAAGCAGCGGGAGGAGCGCCGCTGAGCGGTGAACCGGCGCGGCCCAACCGGGCGCGGAGGATCGCTCTCCTCGTCGCCGTGGCCGCGGTCGTGTACGCGCTCGACCAGGTCAGCAAGTTCCTCGTCGTGGAGTTCCTTGAGCACGAGGAGCCTCTCACCGTCGTGCCCGGCGCGCTGGTGCTGACCGTGATCCGCAACGCCGGCGCCGCCTTCAGCATCGGCACCGGCATGACGATCGTGTTCACGGTGATCGCGCTGGCCGTCGTCGTCGCGATCGTGCGTACGGCGCGGAAGCTGCACAGCCTGCCCTGGGCGATCACGCTCGGCCTGCTGCTGGGCGGGGCGGTCGGCAACCTGACCGACCGCATCTTCCGGTCGCCGGCCCCGTTCCAGGGGCATGTGGTCGACTTCATCCAGGTGTTCCCGGTCACCCGGTTCCCGGTGTTCAACCTCGCCGACTCGGGCATCGTGTGCGGCGGCGTGCTCGCCGTGTTCCTCGCCTGGCGCGGCTACCAGATCGACGGCACCCGCCAGACGGACGAGTCCGCCGAGGACCACGCGCAGGACCACGCGGAGGGCGAGGCGGACAAGCAGGCCGGCGAGCCGGCGGGGGAGCGGGCCGATGGGTGACCAGCGCAGCCTGCCCGTGCCGGACGGCCTGGAGGGCGAGCGTCTCGACGCCGCCCTGGCCCGGCTCTTCGGCTTCTCCCGCACCCGCGCGGCCGAACTGATCGCCTCGGGGGACGTGCTGGTCGACGGCGCCGTCCCGGCGAAGTCCGACCGCGTCCACGCCGGGGCCTGGCTGGACGTCACGATCCCGCCGCCGCCCGCCGCGCCGATGCCCGTCGCCGAGCCCGTGCCGGGCATGACGATCCTGTACGAGGACGACGACGTCGTCGTGGTGAGCAAGCCGATCGGCGTCGCGGCGCACCCCACCGTCGGCTGGACCGGCCCCACCGTGATCGGCGGCCTGCTCGGCGGCGGCCACCGGGTGTCCACGAGCGGCGCGGCCGAGCGGCAGGGCATCGTGCACCGGCTCGACGCCAACACCACCGGCGTCATGGTCGTCGCCAAGAGCGAGCGGGCCTACTCGCACCTCAAGCGGGCGTTCAAGGAACGCACGGTCGACAAGCGTTACCACGCGCTCGTCCAGGGGCACATGGACCCGCTGCGGGGCACCGTGGACGCCCCGATCGACCGGCATCCGTCGGGCGACGGGCGCTTCGCGGTGGTGGCAGGCGGCAAGGACTCGGTCACGCACTACGACACGATCGAGGCGTTCCGGGCGGCGTCGCTGCTCGACATCAAGCTGGAGACCGGCAGGACCCATCAGATCCGGGTCCACATGGCCGCGCTCAGGCATCCGTGCGTGGGCGACCTGCTGTACGGCGCCGACCCCACCCTCGCCGCCCGCCTCGGAGTGGGCCGGCAGTGGCTGCACGCGGTCTCGCTGTCGTTCGAGCACCCGGCGACGGGGGAGTGGATGACCTTCACCAGCGACTACCCGGCGGACCTGGCCAACGCGCTGGAGATCCTCGCGGACGAGGGCTGACGCCGCGCTCCGGGCATCCGGGTCGCCCGTTGTGGCAGCCTTGCGGCGCTCTGTGATGACGTGGTCAGGCAGTGATGGCGCGGTCAGGCAGTGATGGCGCGGTCAGGCATCCCAGTCGTTCTCCGGCTGGGTGTAGCCGTCGGGGATGTCACCGGTGTCGTCCGTGGTGGCCTCCTGGCCCTCGTCTTTTCCCTGGCCCCCACCCTTGCCCTGGGACGGCTTGACGCTTCCGCCGCCGTTCCCGGGCGTGGAGGGCTTCCCCTTGCCGGATCCCTTGCCTGTCTGCTTCTCGGGGCCCTTGGGCTTGCCCGCGCCCTTGGACGTGCCCTTGGACGAGGCCCCGGTGGGCTTGTCGTTGGGCTTTCCCCTGCCGGGCTTCTCGGGTGGCCTTCCGGCGGACCTGTCCGCGGGCCCGCCGCGATCCTCCGTACGGTGCCCGCCGGCGGCGCCGTTCCCGGTGTTCGCCACCGGGCGGGTGGCGGCCGTCTTCTCCGCCTCGCGGCTCTCGGTCCGCTTGCCGGTCTTGGCGGCCTCGGCGTTCCTGGGTTCGGCGGTCCTGGTCGCGAAGACCGTCACCGTGGGCGTGCTCACCACGGCGGTCCCCCTCGGGTCGGCCGGAAGCCTGGCGGTGGCGAACGCGACGGCCCCGGCCGCCAGTCCGACGAACGCGACGAGCGCCCCGGAGCCCGCCGCCAGCGCCCAGGGCCTGCGGCGTCCGCCCACCGGTACGGACGCGGGCACCGGGACCGGCGTCGGGGTGCCCTCGCCGAGGGGCACGGGCGCGGACACGGGCATGGACACGGGAGCCGAAGGCGCGGTGTCGAAGATGGGCATCAGCCGGGCGAGCCGGGGCGGCTGCCGCGGCTGCGGCACGACCGGGTCGGTGACCTGGCCGGTGGCCACGGCGTGCAGGTGCTGCGCCGCGTAGTCCGCGGTCATCCTGCGGGCCGGGTCCTTGATCAGCAGGCCCTCGATCACCGGTGCCAGCGGCCCGGCGTGGTGCATCGGGCCCGCCTCCTCGTACATGACCGCGGCCAGCGTCGCCAGCGCGTGACCACGGTGGAACGGCGAGCGTCCCTCGACGGCCATGAACAGCGTCACTCCGAGCGACCACAGGTCCGACGCCCGCTGCGCCTGCTGCCCCGCCGCCCGCTCCGGTGCGATGAACGCCGGGGTGCCGATCAGCATGCCGGTGCGGGTGACCGGCGAGTCGTCCTCCATCGCGGCGATGCCGAAGTCCGTCAGCACCACCCGGCCGTCGTCGGCGAGCAGCACGTTGTCGGGTTTGACGTCCCGGTGCAGCACCCCGTTCGCGTGGGCGAGGCGCAGTGCGGCCAGCACCTGGGACCCGATCTCCGCCACCCGCCGCGGCGGCAGGGGGCCCTCCTCGCGGATGACCGATCCCAGCGTCCGGGACGGGATCAGTTCGAGGACGATCCAGGGGTAGCCGTTCTCCTCGAAGGCGTCGTACACTGCCGCCACGCTCGGATGGCTCAACCGCCCGGCCGCCCTGGCCTCGCGGAAGGTCCTGATGGTGAAGACCTCCCGCTCCGGACCGGTGAGCTCGGCCGACGCGAGCAGTTCCTTGACGGCGACCTCCCGTTCGAGCACCTGGTCGACGGCTCGCCACACGGTGCCCATGCCGCCCCGCCCCAGCGGCTCGATCAGGCGATAGCGTCCTGCCACTACACGTTCGGAGGTCTGCGCTTCAGCCATGGTTGTCGCGCTACCCGTCTTGAGCGAACGCATGCGACATGATTACTGTTCTGGGACGAAATCCCCCTCAACCTGCGGATCTTCACCAAATCGTTACTATGGCTGGAAGGTGCGTGCGAAGGCGTTGAAGTAGGACAAACCGGATGTCCATCGGGAGTCGGCGACCTGCCAGTAGAGGGCGACGCAACGGCCGTCGTCGAGCCTGAAGGCGCGGTCGAGCACCCGCACCTTGCCTGCGTCGGTGGTGTGGGTGAACTCCCAGTCCGCGGCGGGAACACCGAGGTATCTCCTGGACGTCAGGCCGATGCGCTCGTAGCCGCGCAGGTAGCCCTTCTTGGTCGAGGCCGCCTCGACCGTGCGCAGGGCGGCCACCGGGTCGGTGGTCTCCCAGGGGGTGAAGTCGACCTGCAGGTAGTCGCGCCCGCTCGGATCGTGGAAGCGCACGCGGGTGGCCTCCCTTCGGAACGGGACCCAGCCGGAGGGCAGGGCGATCGAGAAGCCCAGCGGGTCGCGGTGGGTTCTCCACCCCTTCGGCAGCGCGCCCGTCGTCGGCGTGGGGGATTCCGGCGACGGCTCCTCCGAGGGCTCCTCCGTCGGCTTCTCCGACGGCTCCTTCGACGGCTCCTGTGACGGGGGCGCGGACGGCTCGCCGGAGGCGCTCGGCTCGGTGTTCCCCGACGTGTGATCGGAGCCAGAGGTGGGATCGGTCCCCGAGGGCGTGAGGTCCTCGGCGACGGTCCCGCTGCCGGCCAGTGAGCGGTAGCCGTACCAGCCGCCCGCGACGACGGCCACGAGCAGCAGCGGTAACAGGACGAACAGGGCCACCTTGGCAGCGGAGCCGCGCCCCGGAGGGCGCGCACCCGGTGCGGGGTACGCGCCGGGGTGGCTCCCCGGCGGGACGGCGGGCCCGCCGGGGCCCGCGTGGCCCGTCTGGACTCCTTGGCCGCCCGGACTTGTGGGGTAACCCGCCATGCCCGCGCCGCCGCCGGGGCCGGTCGGCCCCGGGTGACCGGCGGCCCCGGGCCAGGCGGCGCCGCCGGGGCCGGCCGGGCTCTGGCTCCAGGACCCGGGCTGCCCCGGCTGCGCGGGCTGTCCCGGGACGGACGGCCCGCTGTCCATGCTGTTCCAGCCGGAGGAGGTCTGCGGCCACGGGCCGGCGGAAGGCCGCGGCGGCCCGGACGGGGCACTGCTCCACGAGCCGGGCTCGGGCCCGATGCTCCGGGGATCGGGGGCGGCGGCGGGTCCGGGGCCGGCCGCGATGGCGGCGTTGAGCAGGGCGGCGGCCTCGGCCGCGCCCATGCGTCTGGCCGGGTCCTTGCGCAGCAGGCCTTCGAGCACCGGCGTGAGGGCGCCCGCCCGCTGGGGCACAGCCGGGTCGTCGTGCAGGATGGCCGCCATCGTGGCCACGGGGGAGTTGCGGTCGAAGGGGGTCCCGCCCTCGACCGCGGCGTACAGCGTCGCGCCGAGCGACCACAGGTCGGACTCGGGGGTCGCGGGGTGGCCGTTCAGCCGCTCCGGTGGCATGAACGCGGGGGTGCCGATGATGCCGCCGGTCATCGTCAGCCCGTTCTCCTCCGGCATCGTCGCGATGCCGAAGTCGGTCAGCACCACCCGGGTCTCCCCGTTGAGCAGCACGTTCTCCGGCTTGACGTCCCGGTGCAGCACCCCCGCGGCGTGCGCGGTGCACAGCGCGTCGAGCACCTGCAGGCCGATCGCGGCGACCCGGCCGGGCGGGAGGGCGCCCTGCTCGCGCAGCACCTGGCCCAGCGACCGCGACTGCACGAGTTGCATCACGATCCAGGGGCGGCCGTCCTCCTCGATCACGTCATGGACGACGACGACGTTCGGATGGTCGATGCGGCCCGCAGCCCGCGCCTCGCGGATGGTCCGCCGGTTGAACGTCTCCCTGTCCTCTTCGGAGGTGGGGTGGTAGAGCACCTCTTTCACGGCCACCGTGCGGTCGAGCAGGTCGTCGTGGGCACGCCAGACCACGCCCATGCCTCCGCGGCCGATCGGTTCGAGCAGGTGATACCTGCCCGCCACCCGACGCTCCTCGTCCACCCTGTCCTCCTCGAAACCCCCTGAATGGTCCCACAGCCCGGCATGCGGGCGTCCGTCTTCGATCTCATGACACCGTGCGCCGGCGGTGGAACTCGCACGCCGCGACGGCGGACTGTGACCGCCGCTGACGCGGGCGAACCCGATGCCCAGTTGTTATCGGACGTTATAAAAGGACGATTCGGTCAGTTGCTCCCACATTGACTTGCGGAAACGCCATTTCTCACAGTTTCCGTTGAAGCGTGGTTATGATTCGCGGCGCCTTGTCCGGTTTATTCCCTTCTAATACTGTCCGCAGTGACTTTGTCGTTTCCCGGACGGGTGCTCCCCCCGAGACATCCCCCGTCCCCCCGCCTGGAGGCGAGATGCGGTTACGCACCACGTTGTGCGGAAGATCCCCCTACGGCATGGCGCTCGGCGCCGCGGTCCTGGTGTCGGCGGCGCTCACGCTGACGCCCGCGTCCCCCGCGCAGGCCGACCCGGCCGACGCCCGCAAAGCGCCCGGACGGTGCAGCACCGACCCGAACGCCCACCTGGGCACGGTGCCGACCCCCGAGCAGTTCTTCGGCTTCCCGCTGGGCAAGGGACAGCCCCGGGTGCTCACGACCGAAGAGATCGACAAGTACGTGGAAGCCGTGGGAGGCGCCTCGGACCGCGTGGTCACGGGCACCGTGGCGCACAGCGTGACCGGCCAGGACCTGCCGTACGCCATCGTGTCCGACTCCCACAACATCGTCCCCGGGCAGCTCAAGAAGATCGCGGACCAGATCGGCTCGCTGCGCGACCCGAGGTCGCTGCGGGCCGACAAGGCGGCGCGCATCGCCGACGACTCGCCCGCCATCGTCTGGATCGCCGGCAACGTGCACGGCGGCGAGAAGAGCGGCGCCGACGCCGCGCTCAAGACCCTGTACGAGCTGGCGAGCGGCCTGTCCTGCGACGTCGCGAAGCGCAACGACAACCTGGTCACGGTCATCATGCCGACCCAGAACCCGGACGGCCGCGACGCGAGCCGCAGGACGAACGAGTACGGCTTCGACCTCAACCGGGACTGGTTCGCCCGCACCCAGCCGGAGACCGACGGCAAGATCGAGATGCTGCGCCGGTATCCGCCGCAGGTCTTCGTCGACGCGCACGAGATGGGCGGGCGGCAGTACTTCTTCCCGCCCAACGCCGACCCGATCCACCACGAGATCGCCGACCAGCCGGTGAACTGGATCAACCGGATCGGCGCGGCGAACGCGGCGGGCTTCGGCTACAACGGCGCCTGCGGCGGCGCGGTCACCACCGAGTGCTACTTCAACTACGCGACGTACGACCTGTTCTACATGGGCTACGGCGACAGCGTCCCGGCCGCGGGCTTCGGCGCCGCCGGGATGACGTTCGAGAAGGGCAGCTCGTCGGCGGTCGAGGACCGGGTGCAGCAGCAGTTCAACACCCAGTGGGCGACGACCGGCTGGGCCGCCGACAACCGGCGCGAGGTCCTGAACGGCTACTACTCGATCTGGCGGACCGCGCTCGCCGAGGGGGCCGCCGGCGCCCTGGAGCCGAACGAGGTCGTCCAGCCGACCAACACCGTCCGGTTCCCGGTGCCCGACATCACGATCCGGTCGTACTTCCTGCTGCCCGACCGGCAGCTCGGCGACGTGCGCCGGCTGGTCGAGCGGCTGCGCCGCATGGACGTCGAGGTCTACCGGGTGAGCAAGCCCGTGAAGGTGCCCTCCGCGCGGGTCTTCGGCGGCCGGACGGCCAGTGACGTGACGGTCCCCGAGGGGGCCTACTGGATCCCGATGGACCAGCCGCAGAAGCACTGGATCCAGGCGGTCATGGGGGAGGACCCGTACGTCCCGTTCCCCTACTTCTACGACGTCTCCTCGTGGAGCAACCCGCTGCTCGCGGGCGTGGACACGATCTCCACCGGCGACGTGCTGTCGCCGAAGGCCGACCTCGTCAAGGACGTCGACGGCGGCGTGGCCTCCGCCGCGCCCCGGGGCGGGTCGTACTCCTACCCGATGGACTCGGCCGCCGCGTCCGAGCTGACCTTCCGGCTGCTCGGCGCGGGCGTGCCGCTCACGCGTGACGACCGGACCGGGGTCGTCAGCCTGCCCGCCACGGCGATGAACCGCGGCGAACTGGACAAGCTGGCTCGCTCGCTGGGCGTGACGGTCGAGGGCGGCAGCGCCCCGGCCTCCGGCGCCGCGCTGCGCACGCCCGACGTCGGCCTGTTCGCCGGCACCGGTGTCTCCACCACCTCCGGCTCGTACGGCGAGGCCCGCTACGTGCTCGGCGACCGCTGGGGCCTCGGGCTCACGCCGGTGACCACGGCCGACATCAACGGCAACACCCCGGCCTTCACCGAGCGGACCGTACTGCTCGTCCCGGACGGCAGCAGCGCGAACGGCGGGCTGACCGCGCAGGGCCTGGCCAACCTCAAGCAGTGGGTGGCCGCGGGCGGCACGTACGTCGGGCTGCGCAACGAGGGCACCCGGGTCGCCAGGGCCGCCGGTCTCACCTCCACGACCGAGAAGGCCAAGCCGACCGGCTACCAGGTCATCGGCTCGCACTTCCGGGTGGACGTGGCCCAGGGCAGCCCGGTGTCGCTCGGCCGCCCGGCGGAGGACTTCCAGTTCAACAACGGCGACCCGATCCTCAACCCCAGCCAGACCGGGGTGAACGTGCTCACCTACCCCTCGGATGACACGTTCTGGTCCAACGGCTACACGGTGGGCGCCGAGGCGCTCAAGGGCACGGCCTCTCTCGTCGACGAGCCGACCGGGGCGGGACACGCCGTGCTGTTCGCGTACAACCCTCTGTTCAGGGCGTACAACGAGAACGGCATCCACCTCGTCGCCAACGCGCTGCTCTACCCGGCCGGCGCTCCGCACGCGTCGCCTCAGGCGAAGCAGCGCATCGCTTCGGCACAGCCGGAGACGGAGTCCCTGCGCAGCGCCGCGGCGACGGCGCAGGAGCCGCCGAACCTCGGCGGGGAGTGGCGGCCGATCGTCATCCAGGTGGCCGACGCCGACCTGGCGCGGACGCAGGCGGTGGTCCAGCGCTACACGGACACGGCGCTGACCGCGTCCGCGGACGGCTCGTCCTACATCACGATCCCGAACCCCGACGGACTGTCCGCCGACGAGCACCCGTTCGTCCGCGACCTGGTCCGCGACCTCGGCGCGGCGGGCATCCCGCTCCGCTCCGTCGTCGCCTGATCCCACGCAGGAAACCGGGCCGAGCGTCCGGCCTCCCCGGCCGCTCGGCCCCATGAAAGGACTTCCATGTCATCGTCCCGCTCGCGCCGGGCGGCGCGGCTCGGCGGCGCCGCCCTCGCGGCCGCGCTGCTCACCGCGACCCAGGCGACCACCGCTCTCGCCGCTCCCGGCGACCCCGGGGAGCCGCGCTACTCCGCGGGCGCCCCCTCGCTCGGCGACCCGTACTTCCCCGACCAGGGCAACGGCGGCTACGACGTGCGGCACTACGACGTCACGTTCTCCTACGACCCCGCGACCAAGGTCATGGACGCCACGACGGTGATCACCGCGGCCGCCACCCAGGACCTCGACCGGTTCGACCTGGACTTCCGCGGCCCGCAGATCACGTCGCTGAAGGTGGGCAAGCACCCGGCCGCCTACCGGCGGGACGGGCAGGAGCTCGTCGTCACCCCGCGGCCGAAGCTCAAGACCGGGGAGACCTTCACGGTCACGGTGACGTACGCCGGGACGCCGCCGGTCGTCACCGACCCCGACGGCTCCATCGAGGGCTGGGTGCCGACGGACGACGGCGCCTTCGTACCGGGCGAGCCGCAGGGCGCGCCGGCGTGGCTGCCGGCCAACGACAGCCCTGTGGACAAGGCGACGTTCACCTTCCGCGCGACGGTCCCCGAGGGCGTCACGGTGGTCGGCAACGGCCGCCTGGTGTCGAAGACGACCGCGAACGGCACGACGACGTTCGTCTGGGACTCGGCCGAGCCGATGGCGACCTATCTCGCCACGGTGACCCTGGGGAACTTCGTCGTCAACGAGACGACCACGCCCGGCGGCATCCCGGTCTACACGGCGGTGGACCCGCGCCTGGTGACCCAGTCGGCCGCGGCCGTCGCCCGGATCCCCGACATCCTGGACTACTTCTCCTCGATCTTCGGGCCGTACCCCTTCAACCAGGCGGGCGCCATCATCGACCGCGCCCCGGACGTCGGCTACGCCCTGGAGAGCCAGACCAAGCCGATCTTCTCCAGCGCGCCCAGCGTCGGCACGATGGCGCACGAGCTCGCGCACCAGTGGTACGGCGACAGCGTGAGTGTCGGCAAGTGGTCCGACATCTGGCTGAACGAGGGCTTCGCGACGTACGCGACCTGGCTGTGGACCGAGCACACCGGCGGCGCGACCGCGCAGCAGACGTTCAACAGCTCCAGCAACTACGGCCGGGCGGCGACCTCGTCGTTCTGGCAGGTCGTCACGGCCGACCCCGGCCCCGAGGACATGTTCGGCAACGTGCCGTACAACCGCGGCGCGATGACGCTGCACGCGCTGCGCGGCAAGATCGGCGACGCCGCCTTCTTCACGCTGATCAAGGACTGGGCGGGCCGGCACCGGTACGGCAACACGAGCACCGCCGACTTCATCCAGGCGGCGGAGAAGGTCTCGGGCACGGACCTCAAGGCGTTCTTCGACGTGTGGCTGTTCCAGAAGGGCAAGCCCGCCTCCTGGTGAACCGTTCCGGCGGCTCCCCGGCGGGGGAGCCGCCGGTCTTTCCGGGTGGCGCGTTCACGAACGCAGGTGCAGGGCGAGCTGGATGCGGTCGCGCAGGCCCAGCTTGCGCAGCACGCTGGACACGTGGTTCTTGACCGTGCCCTCGGTGATGAACAGGCGCGCCGCGATCTCCCTGTTGGCGGCCCCGGCGGCGACCATCCGCGCCACCTCCACCTCGCGAGCCGACAGCAACTCCTGCCCGCGGAAGGCGACCGGGCTCACCGGCAGGTGCCGCAGCTCGGCGACCAGGCGGGCCGCGACCGGGCTGCCCAGCACCGTCTCCCCGCGGCTCACCCGGTGGACGGCCGCGACCAGGTCCTCCGGCGAGCAGTCCTTCAGCAGATAGCCGGTCGCGCCGCCGCGCAGCGCGCCGAAGATGTACTCGTCCTCGTCGAACGTGCTGAGCACGACGACCGCCACCTCCGGGTGCTCGGCGGCCAGGCGGACGATCAGCTCCACGCCGTTCATGCCCGGCATGCGCATGTCCACGAGCGCCACGTGCGGACGGCGCTCGCCGATCACCCGCAGCGCCTCGTAGCCGTCGGCCGCCTCGCCGACGACCTCGATGCCGTCCTCGACCTCCAGCAGCTTGCGCAGCCCCTGGCGCAGCAGCGCCTGGTCGTCCACCAGCACGACCCTGACCGGCGTCATGCCCGGACCCCCAGCGGCAGCTCGGCGCGCAACTCGAACCCGCCGCCCGGCCTGTTGCCGCCGGCCAGCGTGCCGCCGAGCGCCCTGGCCCTGTCCGCCAGCGACGTCAGCCCGAAGCCGCCGCGCGCCCGGTCGTCCCTGCCCGTTCCGTCGTCCCTGACCACGAGCGCCACCTGGTCGTCGCCGAACGTGAGCGTGCCGTGGACGTGCTCCGCCTTCGCGTGCCGCAGCGCGTTGGTGAGCCCCTCCTGCAGCACCCGGTAGAGGACGAGCTCGGTGTCGGCCTCCAGGCGCCGCTCCTCGCCCCGCACCTCGAAGCTCACGGTGATGCCGGTGCCGTCGAACGACGCCGCGAGCCGTTCGAGCGCGGCGCTGCCGACGCGGCCGTCCAGCGCGAGCGGCCGCAGCGCGCGCACCCAGCGCCGCGCGTCGGTCAGCGCCTCCACGGTGAGCTCCTTGGCCTGGCGGACCTCCGCCCAGGCGGCCTCGGGGCGGCGCTCGCGGAACCGCTCGGCGTTCTCCAGGCCCATCTTGATGACGGTCAGGTGGTGGCCGACCGAGTCGTGCATCTCCGCCGCCATCCGCGCCCGCTCCTCGGCGACGGCCAGCTCCCTGATCCGCTCCAGCAACCCCTGGGCCTCCTCGCGCCTGCGCCGTGCCTCGACGATGGACGCCACCATGCCCAGGACGAACGCGGAGAACGCCGCCATCCAGGCCGCCTGGACCAGGCCGTCGGCGATCGTCGAGCCCACGAGCGGAGGCATGACGGCGCACAGGACCACGACGCACGACAGGATGGCCGTCGCGACGCGTAAGCCGTACAGGAAGGCCAGATCGGCCACCGCGAGGAGGATCAGGGGCAGGTGATACCCGGCCGACCCGGTGACCCCCATCATGAGCGTCGTCGCGAGGAACAGCGGCGCCACCCAGAGGCGGCCCCGCCCCCGGCTCCAGGGCAGGGCCGGCCAGAGCACCGTGGCCAGCACCAGGTTGGCGCCGAAGAGCACGCACTGCAGCGGGGCGGTGGCGCCGGTCGCGGCCGCTTGGGCGAGACCGGCGGCCAGGATGGCCGTCATCGCCCAGAATACGAAATTGAAAAGGGACGGCCGGTCGGCGTCGCGAAGCCAGTCGAAACGCGCCATGCCTCGACCCTAGAGCGATTCGGACCGGGCGCAATCGCCCATCGGAACCATGACCGCGGTCATGCCCGCGTCTATTGGTGTACCGCGCGCGTGCGGGTCACGAGCCGGTGGCCGCCCCGGAGACGGTCTGAGAGCGGGGGCCGGCGCCCGCCCGTGCGTACGGGCGGGCGCGGGCGGGTGTCAGCCGGTGGTGCAGGAGATCGGCGACGGGACGTCACCGGCGCCGTTGGCGGTGAAGCCGAACGACGTGGACGCACCGGCGGCCAGGCCGCCGTTGTAGCTCACGTTCTTCGCGGTGACGGCGGCGCCCGACTGGGACACCGTGGCGTTCCACGAGGAGCTGATCGTCTGGCCGTTCCGGTACGACCAGCCGACGGTCCAGCCGGAGATCGCGGTGGTGCGGGTGTTCGTCACCGTCACATCGGCCTGGAAGCCGCCCGGCCAGGAGTTGACCACCGTGTACGTCGCCGAGCACCCCGAGCCGCCGGGCGTGGGAGAGGCCGAGGGCGACGGGGACGGCGAGGGCGACGGCGTACGCGAGGGCGAGGCGGACGGCGACGGCGACGGCGAGGGGGACGTGGTGCCGCCGCCGGACGCCTTCAGGACCGTGATGGAGTACGGCGGGAGCGTGATCGAGGTGGCGGACGACGCGCTGCTCGTGCTGATCGAGGTGGCGCCCTTGCGCCACTGCACGACGGTGGCCGCGCCGCCCGGGGAGAAGCCGGAGTAGGACAGCGAGACCGTCGTGGAGTTGTTCAGGTCCTTGTTGACGAGCACGACGTTGACCCCGCCGCTGGTCTTCACCGCGTGCGCGGCGAGCAGCGAGCTGGACGAGGACGCCTTGACCAGCGTGTCACCCGGAGATCCGGCCCTGCCGACCATGGCCAGGCCGTAGTACGGCGGGAGCGGCGTGTTCACCGCGGGCTCCCCTGAGCTGCCCGAGGACAGGATGCCGAAGTCGTTGTAGTCGGGGGTCCCGTCGTCGTTGGTCTTCGGGCTGCTGCTGGTGCCGTTGTGGAGGCTCCACCAGTCGACGTTCATCACCCCGTTCTCGAACCAGGTGAGGTAGCTGTCCGCGGCGCCCAGGGCCGTGGTCGCGCTGTTGAGCTGGTAGTTGAGGTTCGCCTCCGTGACCGCGATGCCGATGCTCGACGCCCTGCTCCCGGCGTACTTGCCGAGAAGGGAGCGGATCGTGCTCACCATGGGGGCGATCTGCGAGACCTTCGTCAGGCTGTCGTCCGCCGACGTGGCGCCCGGGTACCAGTGGACGATCACGAAGTCGGCCTTGTCCTGCACGATGGACATGACCGTGTTGTTCCAGTCCGCGCTGTCACCCGAGCCGACGACGCCGTCCGGCCAGCCGCCCGGGGTGGTGAGCACGACGCCCACCTTGATCGAGGAGTCCACCGCCTTCATCGCCGAGACGTACTGCAGGACGTTGTTCGCGTACGCCTTCGGGCTCTTGTCGGCGTGGTTGTCCTGCTCCCAGCCCGAGCCGTAGTGGCCGTTGCCGTAGACCTCGTTGCCGATCTCCCAGTATTTGACGCCGTACCCCTTGGTGACGTTGGCGTACCGCACCCAGTCGGCGGCCTCCTGGGCCGTGCCCGTTCCGTAGTTGGCGATGACGACGGGCTGCGCGCCGGCGGAGCGCACCGTGCTCACATAGGTGTCGAAGTCGGTGCCTGGGGCGACATAGCCGCCCTCGGTGGTGTGCGTCTTCCAGTGGTAGATGTCGCCGTACGACCCGCCGGGGTAGCGGACGGCGGTGAAGCCGGCGTCCCGCAGCAGACCCGAGATGGGGGAACTGTTCATGTTCCCGTCGTAGACGGCGACGTTGACGCCGTGCCCGGCGGCCGGGATCGTGCCGAGAGTCGTGCCGGTGTTCACCGACACTGTGGCGGAGGTCGCGGCCGAGGCGGGCGCGGTGACGGCCGTCGCCGCCACCAGGGCCGACGCGGCGGCGAGCGCCGCCGACGTCAGCAGGGCCAGGCCGGCGCGCCGCCGGCGGGTGAGCGAGCCGTGCATGGGGAGCTCCTTCGAGCGGTCGCGCTGTCGCCCTCTCCGGGCGCAGGTCGAGCCGCATCCTTTTCCCCGCCATGTCGTACGGTCAACGCTCAGGCGGCCCGCAAGGCTCTGACCTGGGGCTGATTTCGTATGGAGGTGCAACTTTCATCGGCGAGCGGAGGCCGGCGACAGACTGTGGCACTTCACCCGCCCCGATGCCGTCGTGTGGTGACTTCCCCGGACGACGGCCTATCGTGACGACCCGTCACGGCGTACGGAACCCGCGGAACGTCACGCGCTTGCGGACCGCGAAGCCGAGCCGCTCGTAGAGTGCGATCGCGTCGACGTTGGCCTCGGCCACGTGGAGGAACGGGCGCTCGTCCCGAGCCGTGATGCGGGTGACCAGGGCGCGCACCAGACGCGAGGCATGACCTCGCCCGCGGGCTTCGGGGGCGGCGCAGACGGCGCTGATCTCGGTCCATCCAGGCGGGCGGAGCCGTTCGCCCGCCATGGCGACCAGGGCGCCGTTCTCGCGGACGCCAAGATAGGTGCCGAGTTCGTGCGTCCGGGGCCAGAACGGCCCCGGCCGGGTCCGCGCGGTGAGATCGAGCATCTCGGGCACGTCGCCGGCGCCCAGCTCGACGATCCGCGAGCCGGGCTCGGCATCGGCGCGACCCGGGGAGGTGCCCGCGGGCCAGATCATCTGGAAGCCGCCGAGAGTGAAGACCGGCTCCCAGTCCGCGGGCGGGGTCGCCGGGCAGCTGAACAGATCGGCGAATTCGCCACGGCCCAGCAAGCGCGCGAGGTCGGCCCACTCCGCCGGGCCGGGGTCGGCGGACACCGTGGAGAAGGTCGCGACCTCCGGCAGATAACCGGCCGCCCGGCCGAGCCGGCGGGCCAGGTGGGCGTGATGACCGCGGAGTGACTCACCGACCGGGTCGTCGAGTGTGACGGCGTCGCGGTCGACCATTGTGCGGTGCCTTTCGTGTCTGCGCGCGTGAGCGTCGGTGACCAGCCGTCGACAGGGTCGTGACCGGGGGTTCTCGCTGCCGCAGTGTAGTCAGTGGCGGCCGTTGCCGAGGTCCTCGGTGAGCCCGGGATGGGCCGGCCGCCGGCCCGGCCACGTCGTGCCGGCGACCCGCGGCCCCGTGATCGCGACCGCCTCGTCGCGGCCTTCCGTACGTACGCCCGGGCCCACCTCACGGGTCGCGGCCGATCGCGCGCTCGCGGGGGCTTGAACCTCACGCCGGGGGAGGTCGTAGCGTTTCGGGCGTGATCGGGGCAGACGACGCCGGACGGCGATGGTCGATCGGCGAACTGGCGCGGGCGACCGGGATGACGGTGCGCGCGCTGCACCACTACGACGAGATCGGACTGCTGAGCGCGAGCGAGCGTACGCCCGCCGGGCACCGCCGGTACACCGAGCGCGACCTGCGGCGGTTGTACCGCGTCCGCGCCCTGCGGGCGCTCGGCCTGTCGCTGGAGGAGATCGCGGGTGTTCTCGACGGCGCGGCGGACGACCCGGAGTCGATGCGGGAGCTGCTCACGGTGCAGTTGCGCAGGCTCGACGAGCACGCCGAGCTGATCGGGATGCTGCGTCAGCGGATCCGCGGCCTGCTCCGGCAGACCGGCGACTCGTCCGGCCTCGATCCGGATCGGTTGATGACCACATTGGAGTTGATGTCGGTGTTCGAGACCTACTTCACCGAAGAGCAGCGCGAGCGGCTGGCCGAGCGCAGGAACGCGCTGGGCGGCGAGGGTGTCGAAGCGGCCAAGCGCGAGTGGACGGGGCTGGTCGAGGAGGGCCTGCGGCTCGTGGAGAGCGGCGTGCCCGCGCAGGACGAGCGCGCCCGGGACCTCGTACGCCGCTGGGACGCGCTGGCGGGCGGGTTCCACCCCGACGGACCGGACGGCGAGCGGACCAGGGCGGCGGCCCGCAGCATGTGGCGGGACAACAGCGCGGAGATCGGCCGGAGCCTGCCCTGGCCGGCCGAGCGGATGGCGGGCCTGGTGGCCTACCTGGAACAGGCCCGCCAGGCCGGCTGAACGGCCCGTCGCCCCCCGTCCGGCCCGGCCGTCCTCCGGTGGACTAGGACGGCCGGCGGCCGGGCGCCGAACTCCCGCGCCGCCGTCGGCTCCCCGGCGGGGGAGCGCGTCACTTCGCGGGCTTGAAGGTGGCGGCGATGGTCTCGAAGAGCTTTTTCTTCTTCTTCCAGTCCTTGTCCTGGGTCTTGTAGAGCAGCGCGTAGCCGTTGTGCTTGTCGGTGACGAAGCCGCGGTCGATCACGCGTGACCGGTAGCGGCTGTCGCCGAAGGTGAACTCCCAGTCGGCCGCGGTCTTCCAGTACCCCTTGACCTCTCTGATCTCGACGAGCTTGTAGCCGGGGAAGTTCTGGCTCATGCCGGGCACGTCGCGCCGCCAGACCTTCAGAGCGTCCGACTCGGGGCTCGTGGTGTGGTGGACCTCCAGGTAGGTGTGCGAGTCCCCGCGGAAGCGGACCTCGCCGTTGCCCCTGCCGTCGACGTTCCACCCCTTCGGCAGCGAGATGGAGAAGCCGCTCGAGTGCTTGTACTTGTGCCAGCCCTCGGGGACGTCCCCGGGCCCGGGGGTGTCGGAGCTCGGGGAGGGCTCCGGAGACGGGGACTTCGTCGCCTCCTCCGAGGTGGAGGGGGACGCGGACGGCTCGCCGGAGGACGGCGCGGCGGAGGAGGGCGCCGAGGTGGAGGGCTTCTCGCCGCCCTTCCCCGTCGCCGCCGGATCCGACCCGGCGGCGCGCTCGCCGCCCGAGCCGCCCTCGCCCGCCCGCAGGCCGAGGTAGCCCGCCACGCCCGCGATGACCAGCAGCGCGGGGATGAGGATCAGTGCGACCTTCAGCATGCCGTTCGACGACCGGGGCGGGACCGGGCTGGTGGACACCTCGTGCCACCCCGCCCCGCCCTGCGGGGGTACTGCCGGAGGCGCCTGCCTCAGTCCGGCGATCGGGCTGCCGACGCCGGCGATCCCGGCCGCGCCCGAGCCGTCCTGCGCTCGGTCCGCCGTGGCGGCGCGTCGTTCGGCGCCCGCGCCCGGCGTGGATCCGCCGCTCGCGAAGGGCCGCGACGTCTCGGCGCGGGCCGCTCCGGCGCGGTCGTCCGCCCGGTCCGTACGGCTGTCGCTCCCGCCCCCGGAGCCGGTGCCCGAGCCGGTGCCCGAGCCGGTGGAGGCGGACGACGCCGGACCCGCCGTGCCCTTCGATCCGGTGGTCCCTCCCGCGGTGCCCGCGCCGGAGGACTGTGACGGCGACGACTGTGACGGCGACGATTGGGGCGTCGTGGGCGGGCGCTCGCCGGAGGAGGTGCCGGAACCCTTCGTCTTCCCCGATGTGGCCGAGTCCTCCGGCGCCCCACGGTCCTCCGTGCCGGAGGCCGCGCCGGAGGTGACGGCGGGGCCGACCTTGGCGGTGCCGTCATCGGCGCTCGCTTCCGCCGCCGCGGGACCGGATCGTCTCCCGGGCTTCTCCTTGGCGGGAGAGCCGGTCGAGGGCTTCGTACGGGCGGGCGGGGCGGCCTGCGCTCCGGTCTCCGGCATGGTCGCAGGCGCCTTCCCTGCCTGCTCCTGAACCGGGCCGTCCCCCTGCTCAGGCGCCCCTTCGTCGCGGATGACCGGGAGGGGCGAGGTGATCTCGCCGGGGCCCGCGGCCTCGCCCGCGGCCCCGGTCCCACCGCGCCCGGCCGCCGCTCCCGCGCCGGCTGCGGGCGCACGGCCCGCCTCCGCCGCCTCGTCGCCGTCCGAGGGACGCTCGTCCCGCCGGGCGGAGGACGCGGGCGGGGGAGACGCGGGCGGGGGAGACACGGGCGGGTACGGCGCCGCGCCCCGAGAGGCCTTGCCCTGCCGTGAGGCGGGCGTTTCCGGCTTCGCGGCCTCCGGCTTCGCGGGCCGTGGCGAAGCAGGCTCGGCGGGCGCGGCGGCGGGCCGCGACGGCGGCGGGGACAGGTCCCGCGACGCGCGCTTGAGCAGCCGGGTCAGCTCGTCGTAGCCCGGCCGGTCGGCGGGCTCCTTGGCGAGCATCCGCAGGAGCACGGGACCCAGCGCGCCCGCGTGCCGCGGCGGGGCCGGGTCGTCGTTCAGCACGGCGTGCATGGTGGCCATCGCCATGCCCCGGTCGTGCGGGGGCTTGCCCTCCACCGCCGTGTAGAGCGTGGCGCCGAGCGACCACAGGTCCGATTCGCGCTGCGCGGCCTCGCCGCGGAGCCGCTCGGGGGCGATGAAGGCGGGGGTGCCGACGAGCCCGGTGCGGGTCATGGTGGAGTCGGCTTCGAGCCTGGCGATGCCGAAGTCGGTCAGGACCACCCGGGCGTCATCGGTGAGCAGCACGTTCTCGGGCTTGACGTCGCGGTGCAGCACGCCCTGGCGGTGGGCGGCGCGCAGCGCGTCCAGGATCTGCAGGCCGATCTCGACGGTGCGCTCGGGGGGCAGCGGGCCGTCCTCCCTGATCACCTGCCCGAGCGAGCGGGACGGCACCAGCTGCATGATGATCCAGGGGCGGTCGTCCTCTTCGATCACGTCGTGGACGACCACCACGTTCGGGTGGGTGAGGCGGCCCGCGGCCCGGGCCTCGCGCATGGTCCGGCGATTGAGGTCGCTGAGCTCGTCGCCCATGGCGCTGTCGTAGCGGACCTCCTTGACCGCGACCGCGCGGTCCAGCAACTGGTCGTGGGCGCGCCAGACGACGCCCATGCCACCCCGGCCGATCGGCTCCATCAACTGGTACCGGCCTCCGACGAGCCGGCCTTCCGCACGCGACACTCGAACCCCTTCCTGGACCCATGAATCGTCCCACGGATGGCAAAGGGATCAACCGCGTCCATGACAGGCGATCCCGAAATCCGAGACAGATCGGTTCGAGTCGTGGCCCGTCGCTGCTAAGGTCCTTGTTATGGGTAGGTACAGCTCGTTTACGAGGCCGGCTCCGGGAGGGCCGGTCGCGTGACGTGAGCTAGCGACCATCCGGAGCCGGCTTGAGGCAGGGACGCCAGCGTCTCTGCCTTTTTCGTTCTCTCGGATGTCCGATCTCAGCGAGTCCCCATGGCAGACGGCCGGTTCCGCGGGGCCGGCCCACGGAGGAGCCCACATGTCGAAGGCAGCCCAACTCGACCGCGACGCCGTACGGATCGGCGACCTCGTGATCGGCGACGGGCGCCCCGTTGTGGTCATCGGGGGCCAGGACGCCCGCTGGCTGCGCCTGCGCGGCGACGGCGGCCCTCCCGTCGACGGAGCGGAGACCGTGCAGGACATGCCGGGGGGCTCCTCTGGGGACGGGTCTTCCGGGGACGGGGCGGTCGCCGAGGCCAGGGCGCGCTGGGCGGGCCCGCTGCTGGTGGAGCCCGCCACGGTCGCCGACCTGCCCGCCGTGGCCCGGCACGCCGACGGAGTGGTGGTCGGGGCGGCCTGGGCGGCCGACCCCGATCTCGTCCGCGCCGCGGCCCGGCTCGGGCTCCCCGTCGTCCTCCAGCGGGGAGGCGCCCGGCATGGGCGCGCGGCGACGCTGGAGGAGTGGCTGGCCGCGGTGGACGAATGCGCGGCCGAGGGCAACGAGGCGGTCGTGCTCTGCGAGAGCGGCGGCCACGGCGAACCGGAGGACGCCGCGCCCGACCTCGGGCTCATGCGCGCCGCCCGGGAGCGCACCGGACGCCCCGTGCTCGCCGGGCTGGGCGGCGACGGCGGGCTGGCGGACGCGGCGGTGGCGGCGGGGGCGGACGGCCTGCTGGTCGGCCCGGGCGCGCCCGAGCGGGCCCTCGCGGCGGCGCACGAGGCGGCGACCGTCATGGCGGCGCTCGTACGGCCGGACGATCCCGAGACCCTCGACGCGGCCCGGGCCGCGATCGACCGGGTGGACGCGGCCCTCGCCACGCTCCTCGAACGCCGGGCCGCGCTGGCCGGGCGGATCCAGCGGCTCAAGCCCGTCGGGGGGTTCCGGGGGCGGGACATGGAGCGCGAGCGGCGCCTCGTCGCGGCCATGGCCCGCCGCGCCCCCAGCCTCGGCGCGGGGCTGCTCGCCCCCATCATGAACGCCGTGATCGAGGCCGGGTTGCGCCTGTCCGAGGAGAGGCGGGACGGCGAGGAACGGAGATAGGATTCTGTTTCACCTGAGTCCCACTGGTTCGCGATCACGGCGTAGGCTCTGGTCCGCGGTCCGGTGACGATGGGGGTCTCATGGGTGATTCGTTTGTTCATCTGCACGTCCACACCGAGTATTCGATGCTCGACGGAGCGGCGCGGCTGAAGCAGATGTTCAAACTCGTGGGCGAGCTGGAGATGCCCGCGATCGCGATCACCGACCACGGCAACATGCACGGCGCCTACGACTTCTACAAGCAGGCGACCGCCGCCGGGGTGAAGCCCATCCTCGGCATCGAGGCGTACGTCGCGCCCGAGTCGCGCATGCACAAGAAGCCGGTGCTGTGGGGCGAGCCGCACCAGAAGAGCGACGACGTGTCGGCGGGTGGCTACTACACCCACATGACCATCTGGGCGCGGAACAAGACCGGCCTGCACAACCTGATGAAGCTCAGCTCGCGCGCCTACACCGAGGGCTTCGTGCGCAAGTGGGCCCGGATGGACGCCGAGATCCTCGCCGAGCACGCCGAGGGCCTGATGGCCACCACCGGCTGCCCGTCCGGAGAGGTGCAGACCCGTCTGCGGCTCGGCCAGTACGACGAGGCGCTCAAGGCGGCCGCGAGGTACCAGGAGATCTTCGGGAAGGACAACTACTTCCTGGAGATCATGGACCACGGGCTCGACATCGAGCGGCGGGTCCGCGACGGCCTGATCCGGATCAGCCGCGAGCTGGACATCCCGCCGGTGGTCACCAACGACTCCCACTACACGTACGAGTCGGACGCGGCCGGCCACGACGCGCTCCTGTGCATCCAGACCGGCAAGCAGCTGAGCGACCCCGACCGGTTCCGGTTCGACGGCAGCGGTTACTACGTGAAGTCGGCCGACGAGATGCGGGCGGTCGACTCCTCCGACATCTGGCAGGAGGGCTGCCGCAACACGCTGCTCGTGGCCGAGAAGGTCGAGCCCGAGGGCTTCTTCCCCTACCACAACCTGATGCCGACCTACCCGATCCCCGAGGGGATGACGGAGGAGGAGTACTTCCGGCAGCAGGTCTGGGAGGGCATGAAGCGCCGCTTCCCCGGCGGGGTGGACGAGGAGCACCGCGTCTGGGTCGAGAACGAGATCGGCGTCATCCTCCAGATGGGCTTCCCGAGCTACTTCCTCGTGGTCGCCGACTTCATCATGTGGGCGAAGAACAACGGCATCCGGGTCGGTCCTGGCCGTGGTTCCGCCGCGGGCTCGCTGGTCGCGTACTCGCTGGGCATCACCGACCTCGACCCGATCCCGCACGGCCTGATCTTCGAGCGGTTCCTCAACCCCGAGCGCGTCTCGATGCCCGACATCGACATCGACTTCGACGAGCGCCGGCGCGCCGACGTGATCCGCTACGTGACCGAGAAGTGGGGCGCCGACAAGGTCGCCATGATCGCCACGTTCGGCACCATCAAGGCGAAGGCGGCCGTGAAGGACGCCGGTCGCGTCCTCGGCTACCCGTACGCGCTGGGCGACCGCATCTCCAAGGCGTTCCCCCCGGCGGTGATGGGCAAGGACATCCCGCTGTCGGGCATCTTCGACTCCGACCACCCGCGCTACAACGAGGCGGGCGAGCTGCGCAAGCTGTACGACGAGGACGTCGACGTCAAGGCGACGATCGACCTCGGGCGCGGCCTGGAGGGCCTGATCCGGCAGACCGGCGTGCACGCCGCGGGCGTCATCATGTCGGCCGAGCCGCTGACCGACCACATCCCGATCATGCGCCGCGACTCGGACGGCGCGATCATCACGCAGTTCGACTACCCGACCTGCGAGACGCTCGGCCTGCTGAAGATGGACTTCCTGGGCCTGCGCAACCTCACGATCATCGACGACTGCCTGAAGATGATCGAGGGCAACACCGGGAACAAGATCGAGCTGCTGGAGCTCCCGCTCGACGACACCAGGACGTACGAGCTGCTGGCCAAGGGCGACACGCTCGGCATCTTCCAGCTGGACGGCGGCGGCATGCGCACGCTGCTGCGGCTGATGAAGCCCGACAACTTCGAGGACATCTCCGCGGCCCTCGCGCTCTACCGGCCCGGCCCGATGGGCGCCAACTCGCACACCAACTACGCGCTGCGCAAGAACGGCCAGCAGGAGATCATCCCGATCCATCCCGAGCTGGAGGAGCCGCTCAAGGACATCCTCAACACGACCTACGGCCTGATCGTCTATCAGGAGCAGGTCATGGCCATCGCGCAGAAGGTGGCCAACTACACGCTCGGCGGCGCCGACCTGCTCCGCCGCGCGATGGGCAAGAAGAAGAAGTCCGAGCTGGACAAGCAGTTCGAGTTCTTCGAGAAGGGCATGAAGGAGAACGGGTTCTCCGCGGCGGCCATCAAGGCCCTGTGGGACATCCTTCTCCCGTTCTCCGACTACGCCTTCAACAAGGCCCACACCGCCGGTTACGGCCTGGTGTCGTACTGGACCGCCTACCTCAAGGCCAACTACCCGGCCGAGTACATGGCGGCGCTGCTGACCAGCGTCAAGGACGACAAGGACAAGTCGGCGCTCTACCTCAACGAGTGCCGCCGCATGGGCATCAAGGTGCTCCCGCCGGACGTCAACGACTCCGACTTCGACTTCACCCCGCGCGGCAGCGACATCCGGTTCGGACTGTCGGCCATCCGCAACGTCGGCGCGAACGTCGTGGACGGGATCATCGCGGCGCGCAAGGAGAAGGGCAGGTTCACCGACTTCAAGGACTTCCTGCGCAAGGTCCCGGCGGTCGTCTGCAACAAGCGCGTCATCGAGTCGCTGATCAAGTCGGGCGCGTTCGACTCGTACGGGCACGTGCGCAAGGGCCTGCTGATGGTGCACGAGCAGGCCGTCGACGCGATCATCGACATCAAGAAGAACGAGGCGATCGGCCAGGACTCGCTGTTCGGCGCGATCGACGGCGGCGAGGACCAGACCTTCGACGTGCAGATCCCGCCGGGGGAGTGGGACAAGACCACGTTGCTGCAGTTCGAGCGGGAGATGCTCGGCCTGTACGTCTCCGACCACCCGCTGTTCGGCGTCGAGCACATCCTGTCGGCCGGCGCCGACTGCTCGATCGCCGCGCTGCAGGACGACAGCCGCCCCGACGGGCAGGTCGTCACGGTCGGCGGCATCCTGTCGGGCCTGCAGCGGAAGGTGACCAAGAAGGGCGACACCTGGGTCCTCACCATGCTGGAGGACCTGGAGGGCTCGATCGAGGTCATGATCTTCCCATCGGCCTACCAGCTCTGCGCGACCGTGCTCGCCGAGGACGCGATCGTCTTCGTCAAGGGCAGGATCGACAAGCGGGAGGACGTCGCGAAGATCATCGCGATGGAGGTGACCGCGCCGGACCTCACGGCCGAGTCGGGCGGGCCGCTGGTGGTGAGCATGCCGATCAACCGCTGCACGCCGCCCGTCGTCGGCCGGCTCAAGGAGGTGCTGACCACCCATCCCGGGACCACGGAGGTCCACCTCCAGGTGCACAACGGGCCGCGTACGACGGTCATGCGGCTGGACGACCGGCTCCGCGTGAGCCCGTCGCCCGCCCTGATGGGCGACCTCAAGCAGCTGCTCGGCCCGGCCTGCCTGGCCGGCTGACCGGCCGCGGGTCCTTCACATCGCGGTGCCGCCGAGCGCTCGGCGGCGCCGCCTGCCGGCTCATCGCTCGCCGGCTCATCGCTCGCCGGCTCATTGCTCCCCGGCTCATTGCTCCCCGGCGGACGACCGGCGACGCACCGGTCGCGCGGCCGACCGCCCGGTGCGCCGGCGTCACCGATCAGGCCGCCCCTTTCGCGCGCGACAGCGCATGGCCCGGAATTGATGCGGTTTGATTCGCATCGCTCGTGGTTGATTCCGATCACTCGCCGGCTGCTGCGCCGCCATGCGCCGGATGTGTATGCCTGAGTACGTCGAGGCCCGGGAACGGCGCGGCCGTCCGGATGGCGGCGGCGCGGGAATCAGGGCCTCCGGCGATCGACCGGCCACGAGGAGGCGGGCAATCGTGAGAACTTCCAGGAATTCCAAGGCCCGGGCCGTGGGAGGCGTGATCGCCGCCCTCGGCCTGGGCGCGGCGTTGCTCGGCGCGCCCGCGCCGGCGCAGGCGAGCGCTCTCAGCTGGGCGCCCGGCGGATGCAACAAGGAGGCCCCCACCGGCTCCGGCTTCGCGGCCAGTGCCTGTGTCAGCTACACGTCGAACTCGCGCAGGGCCTACTACCACTCGGACGCCTACATCGACGCCAAACCATCCGGTTGCTTCCAACTGAAGATCGAAGAGTTCGACTGGAGTGGCAACCGGGTCGCGACGCAGGACTGGCAGAGGTTCTGCGGGACGGGCCGCTACGCCGGACCGACGTTCGAGGCGTCCGCCAGTTACGGCCGCCTCTACAGCGAACTCACCATCGTCAACGGATCGAAGGTCTACGTGATCAACAGCCCGTACATCGGCTATTCCTTCCCCTGATCCTCCCTCCCCCGGAAAAGGAGACACCGAACGTGGCATCGCGAAGGTCGGCCCTGGCCCTGTCCGTCGCCGGCGCGCTCGTCCTGGGTGCGCCGACCGCCCCGGCGTACGCCGACAACAGCACCAAGACGGGATCGTTCGGCAGCGGACGGCATATAGAGGTCCGGGTCTGGAAGGCTCCCGGCAACAACAACCCCGGCTTCTCCACGTCCGTCTGGACCTACAACGGGGCAGCCCTGTGGAAGGTGGACTGGGTCAAGGACGTCACCACTGTCTACGTCAACAGCGTCAGCGGATTCAGCGTCAGCTACGCCGAGTCGGGGGGGCCGAGCGGCACCGTGAACACGTCCGGCACCGAGCTCTCGCTGGAGTGGACCAACGAGAACGCCTACGAGTCCGAGGTCAAGGGCAACATCAGCAACAGCGTGCTGACCACGATCAGCACGAAGGTCTGCGGGCAGGGCTCGGCCTACTCCCGGTCCCTCGGCATCGCCAGCAGCGTCGTGTCCACCTGCGCCGGCTGGTTCTAGGGCCCTTCCAGGAGGCGCCGCAGCGGCGGCAAGGCATACCCCACGGGCGGCCCGGCGACGGGCCGGGCCGCCCCCGGCACGAAATCGGCGAAGTGAGGGATGGCGTGAGCAGAGCGTCTCGTGCCGGCGTGAGGCGGCGGGCCGCCGCCCTCCTGCTGGCGGCCACGACGACGGCGGGATGCGGGCACCACTCCGAGGGGACCGGCCCGGGCGACGCGGGTTCCGGGGCTCGGCGCGCGGCCTCGGTGGAAGTGCTGCGCACGCCGGACGGGCTCTACGCCCCGTTCCACCGTCCACCCGCCCCCAGCCTCTACGACTCCGCGTACGCCCTGGACGTCCTGCGACGCGTCGGCTCCCCGGGCGGCCCGATCGGCGACCCGGCGGCCTTCCGCGCGGAGGTCGCCGACCAGCTCGACGGCGATCCCCTCTTCGGCCTCCTGTACCTCGCCATGATCGAGCAGAGCACGGGCGCGACCCTTCACACGGCTCAGGACGTGGAGCGGATACGGGGGATGCTGACCCGCGAGGGCTTTTTCGCCGACCCGTCCGTCTCGGGCGCGCCCGCACGCGACGACGGCCTGCGCCTGGCGGGAACGACCGCGGCGCTGCGCGCCCTCACCGGCTTCGGCGGCGTGCTCACCGCGAGGGAGCGGCAAGCGGTGCTCGGCTGGCTCTCGGAGCGCGGCCCGGCGGCCTCCGCCACCAGCCTCACCCAGCGCTGGCACCTCGTGCAGGCGTTCGACGCCATCGCGGCGCCGCTGCCCGGCGCGGTGCGCCGCGAATTCCTCCGGGCACTCGACCGGTGGTGGGCCGGCGCGCGCGACCGCCTCGACCGGCCGGCGGCGGGGGACCTACGCGTCGAGACCTGCTCGTACGTCCTGCTCGCCGGCGCGCTCGGCGCCGACCTGACGGGCCGCAGAGCCACTCTCGCCGCGGCCCTCGAACCCGCCGGCGCGCCGGGCGACGACACCCAGCCGGCACAGATGACGGCGCTGGCCTGGCAGGCGCTCGGCGAAGACCCGGGTGCGCTCGCGCCGCTGCGCGACGCCCTGCGCGCCGCCCCGCTCGGGCCCGGACTGCTCGTGACGAAGGTCCAGGTCGCGGGTGATCTTTCCGCGTCGCTGGCCGTGGAGACCCTGCGGGCCGAGTCGGGGCGGGACACCAGGGACACGGCCCTGACCCGTGCGCTTCAGGAGCGGCGGGCCGAACTGGGCGGCTCCGACCCGCGGACGCGGGCGATGTGGCTGGCCGCCCTGTCGCTGGCCACAGGAGGGACCAAGCGGAGCGACGCCGTGCCCGTGCCCGGGCTCGCCGGGCCCGCGCTGCTGACCCTGAGGAAGGTGCGGAGCTGGTTCCAGACGGCGGAGGCGCTGAGAGCGGCCGGCGCCCGCCCACCCGCGCCCCGGATCGTCCCCTGGCCCTACCGCACCCCCGAGCAGCGGTACGCCTGGCACCTGGTCACGCTGGAACTGGGCGCCGGGGCCGCCCCGGCGGCGCTACGGCCTGCTCAGCCGGCGGCGGAGGCGATCAGCGAACTGCGCAGCGGCTCCCTTGTCCGGGCCTGGGCCGCGCTGGGGGCGGCGCACGCCTTGGGCTGGCGTCCGGACTCGGCCACCCGCGCCGAACTGGCCCGGCTGCTGCGCCCCCTGCGGTGCCCCGACGCGCCCGCGCTGTTCCACGACGCTTCCGCCGCCGACTGCGACGTCTACTCCACCCTCGCGGCACACCGGATCCATCGGCTCGCGGGCATGACGGCGCCCCCGCTGTGACACACCTCGGCGGACCGGGAGGGCCGCTGCCGTGGACGGCCCCGGCACGGCGTCGCCTCGACCGGGGGGGCATGTCCGCCCGCCGAAGAGCTCGTGCCGCACCGGCGATCAGATCGTGCAGCCGGGGATGAGCACGTGGCCGAGTCGTCCGTCGTCGCCGCGCAGCACGGCGTGCGGGAGGTCGTCCACCCAGTCGCGCACCTGCTCGGACTCGTCGGCCGTACACGCCTCCCTGCGGGGCGGCTCCGTACGGTCCGCGCGCGACAGGGCGCGCACCTCCCGGACCTCCCGCCCGGCGCCGAGATCCTCGAAGATCGACAGCGCCTCCGCCAGGCTGCGGCGGGCCTCCTCCGGCCCGGCCGCGAGGCCGAGCGCCGTCAGCGCCCGGGCCCGGTGGTAGGGGTCGCCCAGCTCTTCGAACAGCGTGACCGCGCGCCGGCCCCACGCCAGAGCGGACGGTCCGTGGCAGGCCGCGCACCTGTTCCGGTAGGCCGTGCACAGGTTCATGAAGATCAGCGCCTGCGCGTGGCGGTCGTCGAGGTCCCGCGCGGCGGCGAGGGCGGCGCACAGCTGCCAGAGGATGTACGTGGGCGTGCGGTCCGGGCGGCCGCTCAGGTAGGTGAGCGCGAGATTGACCCGCGCGTGCATGAGAGCGGTGCGGTTGCCCAGTCCGAGTCCGTCGAGACGCTGGAGCAGCGTGACGGCCTCGGTCAGCACCTTCGCCGCCTCAGGGTGGCGCCGCCTCGCACGCAGGGCGTCCCCCAGCGCCACGGCGGCCTGCGCCCTGCCGCGAAGGTCGCCCGCGAGAGCGCAGATGCGGCGGTCGCGGCGGTGGCATGCCTCCGCCTTGGCCAGGGCCCCCATCCGCAGGTACGTCAGCCCGAGGTTGTGCAGCACCGGGCTGCGGGCGCGGTCGTCGCGCGCCAGGCCGAGGGCCCTGCGCAGCTGCGCGGCGGACTCGTCGTAGCGGCGGGCGAGGCGGTAGGCGTTGCCCAGGGTCATGGCCGCGGCGAGTTCGGCGTGACGTCCAAGCCGTCCGGCCGCGTCCACGGCGGCCAGCGCCGTGGTGATCCACTCGCCGGTGCGCTGCCGGAACTCGAAGTAGGGCGCGAGGTCCACCGCGAGCGCGTGCGACCGCGCCCAGTCGCCGCGCCCGGCGGCGGCGACGGCCGCCACGAGCGTGCGTCCCTCGGCGTCCAGCCACGTCACGGCCTCCTCCCGGGAGGCGAACACCTCCCGCCGGGCCTGGGCCTGTGCTTGTGCTTGTGCTTGTGCTTGTGCCTGGGCCTCCGGCAGGGACAGCCACGCGCCGGCCGCACGGGCCCGGGCGCAGCAGTGGTCGAGAAGCCGGTCGCACGCCTCCTCGTGCCGGTCGGGCCCCGCCTGGTCGCGGGCCCGCTCCTCGGCGTACAGGCGGACGAGGTCGTGCATGCGCCACCGGCCGTACGCGCCGCCGCGCTCCACGAGATGCGCGCGGTGCAGGGCCTCCAGCAGGCGGCGGGCACCGCGAGGCTCCCGGTCCGCGACGACGGCGGCGGTCTCGGTGGACAGGTCGGGGCCGGGGGCGGCGGTCATCAGCCGGAACATCCGGGCCTCCTCCGCCTCCAGCCGGCGGTAGGACAGCTCGAAGGCCGCGCGCACCCCACGATCCTCGTACGACAGCTCGTCGAGCCGGGTCGCGGCCTCCTCCAGGTCCTCGGCCATCGCCCGCAGGGGACGGGCGGGATCGGCGGCCAGGAGCGCGGCCACGATCCGCACGGCCAGTGGCAGCCCGCCGCACAGACCGGCGATGTCCGCCGCCGCGGCGGGCTCCCGGGCGACCCGGGTGTCGGCGTCGCCCAGGGCCAGGCGAAGCGCGCGGGCCAGGAGTTCGACGGCCGCGCCGGGCGCGAGCATGCCGAGGTCGAGGAGGCGCGCCCCCACGTCCAGCGTGTGCCGGGAGGTGATCAGCACCTGCCCCGTGCCGGGCAGCAGCGGCCTGACCTGCTCGGCTGAGGAGGCGTTGTCGAGGACCAGCAGGATCGGCCGGCCCTGCTCGGCGTACGCGTCCAGCACCGTCGCGAACAGCCGGGCCCTGTCCTGGGTGCCGGGAGGGACGCGTTCGGGGTCCAGCCCAAGCGCCCGCAGCAGCTCGCCGAGCACCTCGCCAGGCCGCGCGCCGCACTGCCGCCCCTGTGCGGTCCGATCGCGGCCGGGACGCTCGTCCCTGCCGTGCTGTTCCGCGTGGCCGGGGACGTCGCAGTGGCAGGGGAGGTCGGCGTAGCCGTGCAGGTCGGTGAACAGCACCCCGCCGGGAAACCAGCCGCGCTCCCGGGCGAGGTGCGCGGCCTGCAGGGCGAGCTCGGTCTTGCCGGCGCCGCCGAGACCCGTGACAAGGGCGGCGCGCGGGCGGTCCGGCTCGGCGCGCGTACCGGCACCGGCATCCGGAGCGGGACCGGCATCCGGAGCGGGACCGAGCAGGCCGAGCAGCACGGACAGCTCGTCGTCCCTGCCGGTGAACGCCTCCGTCCGCGGGGGCGCCCCGGACAGCGCCGGGGTCACCTGCGGGGGAAGCCGCACGGTGACCGTGTGGCCCTGGATCACCGCGTTGAGGAAGAGCCCGCCGCTGATCGTGTTGCGGGTCGCGGCCACCCGTTCAGTCCTTCCCCGCGCGCTCGTCCGGCGCGGACGGGCGGGGACCGGAGACGAACGGTCCGCTGATCGTGTGCCCCTGGATGACCGGGCCGTAAATCGTGCCGCCGCTGATCTCGTTGTGCACCGCGGCCCGCACGTCGCGGTGCACGGCGTTGTCCACCGCGTTGCCCACGGCGTTGTTCATCCTGCCCGCGTCGCTCGCCGGTGTGGGCGCCGTCTCCTGCCTGCGGGTCAGCAGCAGCCCCCACACCCCGACGCCCAGGCCCGCCAGGCCGACGAAGAGCCCGATGACGCTCGCGAGTTTGTCGGCCTTGTCGAGCCCCACCGTGGAGAGGTACACGGCGAGCGCCGAGCCGGCGCCGACCGCGGCGATCCCGCCGGCCCATGTGAGAACACGTGTGAGAACACGTCCGCGCATGCCCCCATCATCGCCCCCCGCCTCCCCGCGCGGCAGGCGCAATGGCGGGCGCGGCATCATCCGCTCAGGCGTGGCGCCGTACGCGGTGGACAGGGTGGTGGCGGCGAGCCGGTGCTTCGGCTCGGCGAGATGCCCGGCCTCGCGCCGGCTGCTTCGCCGCGTGCGCCGCACCGTGCTTCGCGTCGTGGGTCGCGTCGTGGGTCGTTCGCGGGTGCCGGCCCTCGTGGCTCACCGCGCCGTGCCGGGCCCCGGGCGTGCGGGGCGGAACCGCCGCCCGGCGTCCTGCCGTCCCGTGGTCGGCCGTCCCGTGGTTGTTCGCACCGTGTTTCTGCGTCCCGCGCTCTGCCGCCCCGTGTTGTGCCGCCCCGTGTTGTGCCGCGCCGTGTTGCGCCGCGCCGTGGCGTGCCGTGTCACGTCGGGCTTCGGCGCGTCGGACGGCGGGCGGCGCCGCTGGAGGAGCGGCGTGGGGGCGGGCGAGACTCGCCCAGCCCGTCCCGTCTGTCGTCGCCGGCACGCCGCCGGGCCCTCTGCGGAGTGGCGCACGGGGCGAGGTGCCACGGGCCACCGAGCGGGCGCCGGTGGCGGCCGGCGAGTCGCGGGTGGGGTGGACCACGGTGGAGCGGCTCGGAGGGGCGGCGGAGACGGCGCGGACGGCGGTGGGGGTGGTCCTGCCGCCTCCGGCCAGGGGGGTGGTCCTGGCGCTGCCGGAGCCCTGCTCGCCGCCGCTCGCCGCGCCGTCCGTCGCGTCCTTGTCGGAGGCCGAGGCGCTGTCGCCGTCGTCGTGCTTCCCGCGCTCGGCCTCCCGCTTCTTCTTCTCCTTCTCGCGCTGCTTCTCCAGCGCCTCCTTCAGGCCGGGCGTGAAGCCGCCGCCGAACCGGGCCATGTCCGGTGGGACGAAGCCGTACGGCGGGGTGTCCCGCAGGGCCGCGTGCATCGAGTCCACCCAGATGGGGCCGGGCAGCGAGGCGCCCTGCACCGCGCCGTAGTAGCGGCCGCCGATGGTGACGCCGGTGAGCGGATAGCGGTAGGAGCCGCGGATGTCGCCCACGCTGACGGCGGCGGCGAGGCCGGGCGTGTACCCGGCGAACCAGGCCGAGGTGTAGCCGTTGTTCGTGCCCGTCTTGCCCGCGGCGGGCCGGCCGATGGACTGGCCGCGCATGGTGCCCTTGGTGAAGACTCCCGTGAGCACGTGGCTCACCGCGTCGGCGACCGCGGGTTCGAGCGCGGTCACACAGGCGGGCGGTATCTCGGTGCGGGTGCCGTCGCGCTCCACGACGGCGGTGATGGCCATCGGCCGGCAGTAGCGGCCGCGGGCGGCGAACGCCGCGTACGCCGCCGCCACGGTCGTCGGGTCCATCTCGTTGGCGCCCAGCGTGAACGTCGGCACCTCGTGGAGCGGCGTGCCGTCCGCCCGCCTGATGCCGAGCGACTTGGCCGTCTGCACGACGTCGCACAGGCCGACCTCGCGCTCCAGCCGCATGTAGAAGATGTTCACCGACTGCCAGGTGCCCATCTCCAGGCTGTACGGCCCGCCGCCGCCCTCGCCGCCCGCGTTGTGGATGACCGTGTTCGGGTCGTTGACGGCCCTGCCCGAGCAGTCGCGGTAGCCGTACGACGGGACGTACGCGCCGGGGATCGTGAAGCCGTCGCCGAACCGCATTCCCTGCTTGAGCGCGGTGGCCAGCGTGAACACCTTGAACGTGGACCCCGCCTGCAGGCCGAGCCCGCCGCCGTGCGCGGTGTCGGCAGCCAGGTTGTAGGTGGTGCTGGGCCCGAGGTCGCGGTCGTGCGGGTTGCGCCCGTAGCGCTTGCTCACCGCCATCGCGCGGATGAGCCCGGTGCCCGGCTCGATCATGGTCTCCGACGCCACCTGGTTGTCGCGGGGCCTGACCCGCGCGGCGATGGCACGCTCCGCGGCCCGCTGCGCGACCGGGTCGATGGTCGTCCAGATGGTCAGCCCGCCCCGCTGGAGGCGCCGCTCCCGGTCGGCCCTGGTGTACCCGAAGGCGGGATTGGTGAGCACCTCGCGCTCCACGTACACGCAGAAGAAGGGGTGGGCGCTGCCGGCGCAGCCGCCGGGCTCGGGGCGCAGGTGCAGCGCCAGCGGCTCGGCGGCGGCGGTGCGCGCCGCGTCCTTGCCGATCACCCCGAGCTCGGCCATCCGGCCCAGGACCAGGTCGCGCCGCGCGCGCAGCCGCTCACGGCGCTCGTCGCCCAGTGAGGGATCGGTGTCGTACGGCGTGCGCACGGCGCCGGCGAGCGTCGCGGCCTGCGTGAGCGTGAGGTCGGCGGCGTCGACGCCGAAGAACCGCTTGGCCGCCGCCTGGACGCCGAACGCCCCCGCGCCGAAGTAGGCGATGTTGAGGTAGCGCTCGAGGATCTGGTCCTTGGTGTATTTGCGCTCCAGCGCCAGCGCGTACCGCAGCTCGTCCAGTTTGCGGCGGAACGAGCGTACGAGGGCCTGCGCGCGCTCCTGTTCCGACTCGGCCTGGCTCAGCATGATGTTCTTGACGAGCTGCTGGCTGATGGACGAGCCGCCCTGCCTGATCCCGCCGGCCCGGGTGTTGGTGACGAAGGCACGCAGCGTGCCCTTGAGGTCCAGGCCGCCGTGCTCGTAGAACCGGGCGTCCTCGATGGCCACGATGGCCTGGCGCATGACCGGGGCGACCGCGCTCAGCGGCACCGACTGCCGGTTCTGGTAGTAGAACTGGGCGATCTGGTGCCCGTTGCGGTCGAGCAGCCGGGTCACCTCGGGCAGCGGCTCCTCGCGCAGCGGCGCGGGCAGGTCGGTGAGGGTGGACGCCGCGCTCCTGGCCGCCAGGCCGGCCCCGCCCACGAGAGGCATCACCAGCCCGGCGACCAGGATGCCCCCGGCCGCGCCGCACAGGCCCAGGGCGAGGACGGCGCGCCCGAGATCGACGCGGCCGAGAAGACGAGAGGTCACGGGATATCAGTGCGACCTCTGGCGTTTCTCCAAACCCGGGGGCCGCAAAGCTTTACGTGAGCCTGTTGATCTTCAACCCGAGGGAGGTGAACTGTTCGAACGGTCTGTGGTAACCGCGTTCGATGTGGTTGACGCCCCGCAGGGTCGAGGTGCCCTCGGCCACGGCGGCGGCCAGCACCGCGGAGAACCCGGCGCGGATGTCGGGGAGCGTGACGTCGGCCCCGCGCAGGTTGGAGACTCCGCGTACGACCGCCGAGTGCTTGGCGTTGGTGTCGTGGTAGCGGCACGCCGGTCCGCCCAGGCACTGCGCGAACACCTCGATCTCGCACCCCATCTTCTGCAGCGCGGGCACGTACACGAGCCGGTTCTCGAACACCGTCTCGTGCAGCACCGACATGCCCTCGGCGCGGGTGAACAGCACCATCAGCGGCGTCTGCCAGTCCGTCATGAAACCGGGGTGGGTGTCGGTCTGCACCGCCGCGGCGCGCAGGCCGTCCGGGGCGGAGGCGCACAGCCACTCGTCGGTTATCTCGAACCGCGCGCCCATCCTCGCCAGCGTGGTGATGGCGGTGACGAGCCGGTCCTGGTGGCAGCCGTGCACGCGCACCTCGCCGCCCGTCACCAGGCCCGCCACGAGGTAGGAGAACGCCTCGATGCGGTCGCCGGCCAGCCACGTGGAGGCGCCGTGCAGCCGCTCGACGCCCTCGATGACGATGCGGCGGTCGGGGCTCAGCTCGATCATCGCGCCCATGCGCTGGAGGAACAGCGCCAGCTCCACCACCTCGGGCTCCATGGCCGCGCCCTTGATGACGGTCTTGCCCTCCGCCAGCACCGCCGTCATGAGGATCGTCTCGGTGGCGCCCACGCTGGGGTAGGGGAGCGTGATGCGGCTGCCGCGCAGCCGGGCCGCCTTGGCGGTGATGCCGTTGTCGCCGACCTCGATCTCCGCGCCCATCGACCGCAGCGCCTCGACATGGAAGTTGACCGGCCGCCTGCCGATCGGGTCGCCGCCGACGAGGGGGACGAACGCCTCACCCGCCAGGTGCAGCAGCGGGCCGAGCATCAGGATCGGGATGCGGTTGAGCCCGGTGTACTCCTCCGGGACCCGCGGCCGGATCTCGCTGCCCCGCTCGATGGTGATCTCACCCGGGGTGATCTCCACGTGGATGCCGAGGGCTTCGAGCATGGCGGCGGTGAGCCCCACCTCGCCGACCTCGGGGGCGTTGTGCAGCGTGCTCGGACCCGTGCCGAGCATCGCCGCCACCATGTGTTTCGAGACCGCGTTCTTCGATCCCCGGACCTCCACGTCCCCCCGCAAGGGGCCGGACGGGTCGATCTGCCATACTTCTTCGCTCACTCGGCCTCCTTGGCCCACACCGATGCCGTGTGTCCCCTGCACCCGGCTCCAGCAAGAGTAACGGGACCGGACCCAATCACCACGTGGGTACTATCGGGACGGTGCGGCATCTGAGGGGCAATCTGGCGACGATCGGCCTTACCGTCCTGGTGCTCGCCGTCCTCGGGGTGGCCGCCGGATACGTGTGGTCGGCGCTCGCCCCCGCCGCGCAGTACGTGCTGGTCGACGGGACGCCGCATCTGGCCGATCCAGAGACGCAGTCGCTCATCGAGGCCGACGGCTGGTTCGCCGTGGTCACCGGCGCGTTCGGCCTGGTCTGCGGGATCGCGGGGTACGTGCTGTCGCGAGGCAGGCCGGTCGAGGTCCTCGTGGGGCTCGCGGCCGGCGGGCTGCTCGCCGGATGCGTCGCGATGCTGATCGGCGGCACGGCCAAGGGCGGGGTCCAGGCGGCGGGACCGGGCGGCTACACCACCACGACCTCGCTGGACCTGACCGCGCACGGCGTGCTGTTCGCCTGGCCGCTCGTGGCGACCGCGGTCTTCTGGGTCATCGAGTTCGCCGTGACCTACAACGAGCGAAGCCGCTGAGCTCTGTCACCAGACCCTGCCTGCTGAGCCCTGCCACTGAGCCCTGCCGCCTGAGCTCTGCCGCCTAAGCCCTGCCGAGGCCCGGCTCGGTCCGCCAGAAGCCGGTCGCCCGTTCGAAGGCGTGCCCGAGGCGCAGGACGTCCATGTCGGCCCACGGCCTGCCCACGATCTGCAGGCCGACCGGGAGACCGTCGGGCGTGAAACCGCACGGCACCGACATCGCGGGCGCGTGCAGCACGCTGATCCAGTAGCACGACCGCATCCACGCCAGGTAGTCGGGCATCTCCACCCCGTCCACCTCCGTGACGTACGGCTGCTCGACCGGGAACGGCGGCACCTGGCTGACGGGCGCCACCAGGAAGTCGTAGCGGCCGAAGAACTCGCGCATGCGGTGGAACAGCCCGGTGCGCAGCCGCTCGGCCCTGGCGAGGTCGGCCCCGGTGACCTTCCGCCCCTGCTCCACGTTCCAGGCGACGTTGGGGCCCACCTCGGGGAGGTCGCCGAAGTTGAGCGCGTAGTACCACGACCGGTAGACGCGGAACGCCTCCTCGGCGCCGGACAGGTCAAGGTCCACCCGCTCGACCTTGGCTCCCAGCGCGGCCAGCGTCTCGGCCGCCCGCGCCGTCGCCGCGGCCGTGCGGGGGTCGACCGGGAGGCCGCCGAGGTCGGGGCTGAAGGCGACGCGGACCCCGGAGATGTCCAGGTCGAGGGACGCCGCGAACGCCGAGCCGTCCTCGCGGATCGAGAAGGGCGAGACCGGGTCGAACCCGGCCACGGCCGACATGAACAGCGCCAGGTCGCCGGCCGTGCGGGCCATCGGCCCCGGCACGCTGAGCGTGAACCAGGCCGCCGTCGCCGACTTCGCCGGCACCCGCCCCGGAGTGGGCCGCAGGCCCGCCACGTTGCAGAACGACGCGGGATTGCGCAGCGACCCGCCCATGTCGGAGCCGTCGGCGAGCGGCACCATCCGGCACGCCAGCGCCGCCGCGGCGCCCCCGCTGCTGCCGCCCGCGCTCTTCGACAGGTCGTAGGGGTTGCGGGTCGCCCCGAACACCTCGTTGACCGTGTGCGAGCCGGTGCCGAACTCCGGGGTGTTCGTCTTGCCCAGGGCGATCCCGCCCGCCTCGCGGATGCGCCGCACGAGCGGGTCGTCCTCGGCGGGGACGTGGTCGGCGAACGCCCGCGAGCCGTACGTGGTCCGCACGCCCGCGGTGTCGGCCAGGTCCTTGTGCGCGACCGGGATGCCGTGCAGCGGGCCGCGCACCAGGCCGCGCCGCAGGTCCTCGTCGGCGCGTGCGGCCTGGTCGAGCGCCCGCTCGGCGGTCAGCGTCACGACGGCGTTGACCCGCGGGTTCGTCTCCTCGACGCGCCGCAGGCACGCCTCGGTCAGTTCGACCGCGCTCACCTCGCGCGCCCGCAGCAGCGCGGCCATCTCCGTCGCGGTGAGGTCGACCAGTTCGTTCACGTTTCCCCCGTTCGGTGCGGTTCCCCGGCCAGTCTTATGGCCGCTGAGCCGTACGGGCGACGGCAACAGTAGACAGGCTCAGAGCTTCGCGATGGGGGCGGTCACGGCCTGGGCGAGCCGGACGAGGTTGCCCGGCGCCGTCTCGATCTGCAGGCCGCGCCGCCCGGCGGAGAAGTAGATCGTCTCGAAGCCGAGCGCGGAGTCGTCCACCACGGTCGGCAGCCGCTTGCGCTGCCCGAGCGGGCTGATGCCGCCGACCACGTAACCGGTGACCCGCTCCACCTTGGCCGCGTCGGCCATCGCCGCCCGCTTGCCCTTCAGCGCCGCCGCGAACGCCTTGAGGTCGAGCTTGCCCGCCACCGGCACGACCGCGACCGCCAGGCCCGCCTCGGTCTCCGCCACCAGCGTCTTGAAGATCCGCTCGTACGGCAGCCCGAGCGCGTCGGCCGCCTCCTCGCCGTACGCCTGGGCGTTGGGGTCGTGGTCATAGGGGTGAAGGGTGAACTCCGCCTTCGCCTGCGTGAGGGCGACCGTCGCCGGAGTGCTCTGGCCGCCCTTGCTCTTGGTCTTGCTCACGACGGTAAGCCTAGTGCGGAGGCTCCTCCCCGCTTCGCCCCCTGTGGACAACTCAGCGATCCGAACGGGAGAGCAGACGGATCACTCGTCCGCGTGTTCCTGTGCCACGTCGGTCACCGCGTGGTCGAGCTGTTCGAGGCGGCTCAGCTCTCGTCGGTACTCCTGAAGCTGTGCTTCCTTGCCCTTCCACTGGTCACGGCTCATGCCTCTCGACAGATTCAGATCCTCCTCGACGAGTTGGATCCAGCGAGCGAGCAGGACCTTACGGTCTACCTCTTCCATTGCCTAGGGCTCGACCTCCCGTGCCTAGGGCTCGACCTCCCGGCCTGCGACCCAGCGGTAGCGGGTCATCTCTCCGTTCTGCCGAAGGGACACCCACGCTTCCGCCACGTCCGACCGCTGGGATGTCTCTTCCGTGCTGGTCACGGGAGACCAACGAATGGCCGCACGGCACAATGCCCGGCTAGCGCGAACAAGCAGATCTTCGGCTGAGGCAGGAACCCGCACCGGCAGCGGGGAAGTCAGGGCAGGACGAAGCGCACGGCCTCGGGGGAGCGGGCCACCACGGCCGTGCCGTCGTCGGCGGTGATGATCGGCCGCTGGATCAGGATCGGGTGGGCGGCCATGGCCTCGATCCACCGGTCACGGGACGCCCGGTCGCGCGGCCACGACTCCATGTCCAGCTCGGCCGCGACGGGCTCGCCGAGGCGGGCGACGTCCCAGGGCTCCAGGCCAAGGCGGCCCAGCACCTCGGCGAGCTCCTTCGTGCTCGGCGGGTCCTCCAGGTAGTGACGGACGGTGTACCTGGCGCCCTCGGCGTCGAGCAGCGACAAGGCCGACCGGCACTTCGAGCAGGCCGGATTGATCCAGATCTCCATGCGGGCATTGTCCCGCGCCAAGCCGGCGGGCTCACTTGCGCGGCCGGAAAGGCGTAAAGCGGCTGCGGTAGGTGAAGGCCCAGCGGTCGGTGCCGATCTTGTGGCGGGTGTAGCGGTCAGGGTGGCGGTAGCGGTCGCGGTTGTGGAACTGGCAGGCCGGTCCGAGCAGTTTGAGGTCGGTCAAGCCGCCGGTGCTCCAGTTGTCGGCGTGGTCGATCTGGCACATGGTTGCCGGGAGTGGGCAGCCGTCGATCCAGCAGGTGGCGTAGCGGGTGAAGATGGCTCGTCGTTGGGCGGGGGTGGCCAGGCGGACCTTGCGGCCCATGTCCAGCACCTGCCCCTCGGCGTCCATCACCAGCCGCACCAGGGTGGAGGTGCGGGCAAGCCGGTGCACGCTGGAGACCGGCAGCACCTGCCCGGTCGCCAGCAACAACCCCGGCACCGTCCCCGACAATGACCCCAACGCCGTCCCCGGCACCGCTCCCGGTGGCCATCCCGGCGCTGCGCACGAGCACCGCGCTGTGTTGTCGCACCCGCATCCGCCCTCGCCGTGTCCCCGGTGCTCGTGACCGTGACCTTCACGCGTGGTCTGCCCATGCCGGCAGTCCCCCGCAGGCCGATGCCCGGCGTGGGCGTGATGCGCAGCGGCGTGCTCGGGAGGAGGATCCGGCAATCGCGCTGCGTGCGGAGGCGCCGTGTGGGGAGGCGCGCTACCGCCACATGCAGGCCATGCAGCTGCGCGCCTGGCACGCGTTGCTCCAGCGTGGGCCTCACCACGGTCGCATTCCCCACTCGCGGTGGGTGCCGTGTCGTCGGCCTCGGCAGAGGCGGCGCTCGCGGTGTCGTGCTCGCCGGTTCGCTGCTTACCGTTCCCGTGCTTACCGTTCCCGTGCTTACCGTTCCCGTGCTCACCGGGCGCAGGGTCGCGGGCTTCCTCATCGCGAGGGCCGGTGGTGGCATGGTCGGAGCTCCCGGCGGCGGAGTCCGCGGCTGCATCGGCACCGGCATCGCTCCCTGCCCCGGCATCTGCCCCGGCCTCGACAGGGCCGCGGTCGGCGGGACGGCACGGGCTTTCATCCTGGGCAGGGGCGGCGTCGTCGGCGCTGCCCGCGTCAGCGAGGCCGCCCATCTCGCTAAAGGCGCCAGGGGTGTCGGCGTCGATGGGGGCGTGGTCGCTGGTGTCGCCGCTGCGAGTGTCGCTGGTGTCGGTCTCGGTGATGTCTTCTGGGTGATCGGAGTGGTCGGTGCCAGGGTCGGCGGGTTGAGAGGCGGCGGGTTGAGGGGCGGCGGCTTCGGGGTCGGCAGGGAGGGATTCGGCGTTGACCAGGACCAGGAGCTCGGTGGCGATCTTCTGCTCCAGCAGCGCGATGAACGCGTCGGCGTTACGCACTCGCAGCGGGCGGTCGTCGCCCTCCGCGCGTGGTTTGGCGTAGGCGTCCAGCAGGGCGCGCAACCGGGCGGCGGCCTCGCGAGGGAGGTGGAACTCTCCCTCCAGGCCTCCGCCCCGGGTGGGGCGGACCCGCAGGAACCGCCGCGCGTAGTCGGCCTGCTCGTCGCGGTCTTCCCCGTCGGGGTCGAGCACCGCGCGTAGGTAGCGGCCGGCTTTGGCCACCTCCGCCGCCCCTGCCTTGCCCGCCAGCTCCAGCAGGATCGGCTCGGCCAGCCCCGCGTGCTCATCACTCAACTGCGCGGTGGCCGTGCAGATCGCCTCCACCACCCCCGCCGCCAACCCACCCTCAGCGAACTTCTCCCGCACCCGGGGCAGACGCGCCAGCTCCACCGCCAGCGTGAGCAGGCGGCCCGCTCCCGCGACGCTCATCCCTGCGGCGGTGCGCAACCAACTACGGGTGGAGGCATGCCCATGCCGCTTGGCCTGCCCCGCACCATGCACCCGCCCCACCCGATCCGCCAACGCGCACGTGATCCGATCCCGCGCGAACAGCAAATCCTCAGCCTCAGCACGACAGATGCCCGCATCGTCCGGCAACGGCGCCAGCGCCAACGCCTGCGCCGACTCACGCAACGACGCCACCAAAGCCCACGACGACCGGGTCTTTTCTCGATCGCTACCCGACCCGCGGCCACCGGCACCAGCGCCCTCAGCGCTTCCTGAATCACCGGTATCACCGTCAGCGTCCTGTCGCCGAGTGCCCTGTTGCGGGGCACCTTCATGGCACGGGCAGGCCACACCCGCGCAGAAACGGCCGGAGGCATCCGACGGCCACGGAAGTGATCGGGCCGACACTCCGGCCCACCGGGGATTCAAGATATTCGGACGCCGAGAGTGCTCGTGGACGAGGCCGAACGCGTCCATCGCACCCCCAGAGTTCACAAGTAGATTCGAATCACTGTTCTAATTCTTTCCTGGTCTCCTCCCTGAATCAACCGCAGCTGGGCGATTAGTTGGAACTACAGGTGTCCGACCCGTCGTGGTCACGCCAGCGAGATGGTGATCGGACCGCCGCGCGGGTCCGCGCCGGACAGCAGGGACGACGGCACCCGGAACACCCGGCCGGGGGAGACCGGCCACGGCAGGGTGCGGCGGGCGATCTCACGGCCGTCCTGCGTCACCACCACCCTGGCGACGGCGCGGTGTTCGTCCGGCCACAGCAGGATCCGGCGACGGGGCGGCGCGCCCGCACCCGGCCTGACCAGGCCGGGGGAGACCCATCGGAACGGCGCCTCAGCCCGCAGTTCGATCCCCGGACCCCGGCCCGTGCCCGAGTCCGTCGCGTCTGAGTCCGTCGTGTCTGAGTCCGTCGTGCCCGAGCCCGTCGTGTCTGAGTCCGTCGTGCCCGAGTGCCCGGACAGGTAGGCCAGGACGTGCCGCACCACGTGGCGGCCGTCGAGGGCCGCCACGTCGGCGGTGTCCACGGGGTGGACCAGGTTGCCGACGGCGAAGACGCCGGGGCGGCTTGTCGCCAGGGTGTTGTCCACGACGGGGCTCCTGCTGCCCGGGTCCATCGCCAGCCCGGCCGCCCGGGCCAGTTCGTGGTCCGGAACCCAGTCGCCCGTGAACACCACCGTGTCGCAGGGCACGGTGCGGCGCTCGCCCGTGCGCAGGTCCTCGACCTCGACAGACTCCACGGCGTCGCGGCCGTCGATCCGCACGACCCGGGTGGAGGTGGCGACCGGCACGCGCAGCACGGCCCGCCCCGGCACGCTGAACGCCGCGTACGACTCGGCGCGGGCGTGCTCGCTGGTCATCAGCACCGTCCGGCAGCCCGCCTCGCGCAGGGTGAGCACGGCCGACCAGCTCACCAGCTCGGCCCCGACGACGACGGCCCGCGTGCCGACCCTGCCGTGGTGCAGGTGGACCACGTTCTGAAGCTGCCCGGTCGTCAGCACGCCCGGCGGGCGGTCGCCCGGCACCATGCGGGCCGTACGTGGACGTTCCCTGGCGCCGGTCGCCAGGACGACGGCGCGGGCGTCCACCCGCAGGCGGCCCTCCGGGGTGGTGACGTCGAGAATGCGCTCTCCGGCCCATCCGGTGACCATGGCCGAGGTGCGCACCTGCGCCCCGGACTCCAGCGCGCGGTTGGCCAGCAGGCGGGCGTACGCCGGGCCGGTCATCACCGTGCGCAGGTCGCGCAGGCCGTAGCCGGTGTGGTCGCTGTGCCGGGGGATGCCTCCCGCCTCGCGCTCCCGGTCGAGCACCAGGACCCGCAGACCGGCCGCCGCGAGACCGGCGGCGGCGGTCAGGCCGGAGGGGCCGCCGCCCACGACGGCGACGTCGGTGACGAGGTTCATCGCGACTCCTTCGTGAGAGCGAGGCGTTGGCCGATCTCGGCTCCGCAGAAGAAGCCCTGGCAGCGGCCCATCATGGCCCGGGTGCGGCGGCGCAGGCCGTCGATGTCGGCCGGGGGAAGCGGGGAGGCCAGGGCGTCCCTGATCTCCCCGGCGGTGACCCGCTCGCAGAAGCAGACCACGGTCCCGTACGCCGGGTCCCCGGCGATGAGGTCGTCGCACATGTACGGCCGGGGGAACGCCTCGCCGATGTTGGGCATCCGGGGCGGCTCCGGCAGATCCTCGCGTACGGAGGTGGCGAGGCCCGCCTCGGCCAGCAGCCCGGCGGCGTGCTCGGCCAGCGCCATGGACGAGGTCAGCCCGGTGGACCGGATGCCGCCGAGCACGAGATAGCGCTGCGCGCCGTCGAGGTGCACCTGGTAGTCGCCGTGCTCGGTGGCCGCACGCAGCCCGGCGTAGGAGGCCGTGACCTCCTCCGTCATGAGGGTGGGCATGAGCGCGAGGCCCTTGTCCACCAGGAACGCGAACCCCTCCTCTGAAGTGGAGGTGTCGGCGCGGTCGCGCAGGTCCTCGGCGGTCGGGCCGAGCATCACGTTGCCGTAGATCGTCGGGCTGATCAGCACGCCCTTGCCGCGCGAGCTGGGCACGGGCAGCACGATGCGGTCGGCCAGCGGCCTGGCCATCTTGTCGAAGACCAGCAGCTCGCCCCGGCGCGGCGTGACCGTGAACCGCTCGTGCCCGAACAGGCGGTCGACGGCGTCGGAGCCCAGCCCCGCGGCGTTGACGACCCAGCGGGCCCGCAGCGGGCCCCGGTTCGTCAGCAGCACGGTCTCGTCGCCGCCGTCGCGCTGGACGCCCTCGACCCGCGTGTTCAGCAGCACGGCGGCCCCCCGCGCCAGCGCCTCCGTGGCGAACGCCAGCGTGGTGGTCCACGGGCAGATGATCGACTCCCCGGGCACGGTCAGCCCGCCGAGCGCTCCCGGGCCGAGGGCCGGGACCAGCCGGTAGACCTCGTCCGCGCCGACGATCTCGCACTCGCGGTAGCCGTTCTTCACCGCCTTGTCCGCCAGTGTGGGGAGCGCGGCCAGTTCCTCGCCGGTCCAGGCGACCAGCAGCGCGCCGGTCCGCTCGACCGGGATGCCGGCGTGCTCGGCGTATCCGCCGAGCAGCTCGTATCCCCGCCGCACCAGGCGCGACTCCAGAGTGCCCGGCGTCGCGTCGAAGCCGGTGTGCAGGATCGCGGTGTTGGCCTTGCTGGTGCCGTCGCCGACGTCCGAGCGCGCCTCGACCAGCGCGACCGACAGGGCGCGGCCATCCGATTCACGCCCTGTCACCTGCCGCCCTGCCAGCTCGCGGGCCACGGCGGCGCCCACGACGCCGCCGCCGACCACCGCAACGTCGACCGTCCCGTCCGGCAGCGGCCCGGACCTGCTGACTCCCCCGTTCACATGTCCCTCCCCGTGTCGATCGCCGCGCGGACACCCCGCCGCCAGCGCGTCATGAACTCCTCCGCCCGCTCCGCCGGCCAGCGCGGCTCGTACGTCGTCGCCGGGGCCCACGCGGGAACGGCGTCCGCCACCGTGAGCGAGGGGGTCACGGCGAGGCGGGCCAGCGCGGCGGCCCCGAGCGCGGTCGCGTGCGGCGACGGGTAGACGTCCACCGGCGCCTGCAGCAGGTCGGCCTGGGCCTGCATGAGAGCGGCCGACCGGGTGAGCCCGCCGTCCACCCGCAGGCGGGCCAGCGGGCGGCCGAGGTCGGCCGCGACGACCGCGGCCAGGTCGGCCACCTGGGCGGCGATGCCCTCCAGGACGGCGCGGATCAGGTGACCGGGCCGGGTGGACAGCGTCATGCCGAGGAACGCGCCGGTCGCGTCGGGCCGCCACCAGGGCGCGGCCAGCCCGGCCAGCCCGGGGACGAACAGCGCGCCCTCGGCGTCCGGCGCGGCCAGCGTGTCCAGGTCGGAGGCGTCGCCGACGAGGCCGAGGCCGTTCAGCCACCGCACGGCGGAGGCCGCCGTGTAGACCTGCCCGTCCACGCAGTAGGGCGTGGCCCCCCTGGCCCGCCACGCCACCGACGTGGTCAGGCCGGAGGCCGAGCGCACGGCCCGCTCGCCGGTGTTGGCGAGCAGGAACGCCCCGGTGCCGTAGGTGCACTTTGCCTCGCCGGCCGACAGGCAGCCCTCGGCCAGCAGCGCGGCCTGCTGGTCGACGACCAGTCCGCCGACCGGGATCTCCCCGCCGAAGGCCCGGGTCGTCCCGACCACCTCGTCGCAGGCGACGATCGCGGGCAGCCGCTCGCCGTCCAGGCCGAACAGGCCGAGCAGTTCCCCGCTCCACTCGACCGCGTCGAGGTCGAGCAGGGCCGACCTGCTCGCGGTCGCCGCGTCGGTGACGAACTCCCCGGTCAGGTGGTGGACGAGCCAGGTGTCGCTGGTCGTCACCACCCCTTCGCGGGTGAGGTTGCGGCGGATCCACGCCATCTTTGGAGCCGAAAAATACGGGTCGAGCACGAGCCCGGTCAGCTCGGCGATCCTCTCGGCGTGCCCGGCGAGACCGGTGCACACCTCCTCGGCCCGCCGGTCCTGCCACACCAGCGCGGTGGTCAGCGGCTCGCCGGTCGCCGGGTCCCAGGCCAGCACGGTCTCGCCCTGGTTGGCCAGCGTGACCGCGCCGACGGGCACGCCCGCCGCCGCGACCGCCTCGCGCCCGGCGGCCAGCACCGAGCCGAGCAGTTCGCGGGGGTCCTGCTCCACCCGCCCGCCCGGCAGGTACGCGGGGCGGACCGGCGTCTCGGCCAGCGCGAGGACGGCGCCGTCGCCGCCGACCACGACCGCCTTGGTGCCCGAGGTGCCCTGGTCGATCGCCAGTACGGCCGGCGCGCTCACAGGAGCTCCGCGGAGTCGCCGCTCTCGCGGGTCAGGCGGTCCCGGCCGCGCACCCACACGACGGCGAACACGACGGCGCCGAGCACGAGCGAGCCCAGGGCGTACAGCTGCGCCGTGCGGAAGTCGGACGGGATGAGGAAGATGGCGAGCTCGATCACCAGCCAGATCACCGCCCCCGCCACGACCAGAGGCTCCCACTTCCCGAGGCGGAAGTCGTCGGGCCGCGGCCGGTGCCGGCGACGGGTGGCGAGGTAGAGCGCGACCGTGCCGGCGTACAGAAGGGCCGGCATGAGCGTGCCCGCCCCGAGGAGCTGCGACAGGGCGTCGGCGTTGCCGGAGAAGGCGAGCACGATGGCGATCGACGCGCCGGCCGCGAGCACGGTGGCCCAGGTCGGGCCGCCGGTGGCGCGCGGCACCCGGCTCAGCGCCGTGGAGAACGGCAGCCGGCCGTCGCGGGCCATGGCGTGGACCAGGCGGCTGCAGCTCACCATGATGACCAGGCCGCAGGCGAAGATCGCGAGGCTCACGACGACGAGGAAGGCCCGCGCCACCCCGGCGCCGAGGACGTTCTCGACGACCTGGGCGACCGGCGCGGAGGAGGCGGTGATCGCCGCCACGTCGTGCCCGAGGGCGGCGGTGACCACGACGAGGAACAGCATGCCGAGGGCGACGCTGAGCAGGATCGCGCGGACCATCGCCCGGGGCACCACCTGCTTGGGGTTGATCGTCTCCTCGGCGAGGTTGGCCGCGGACTCCCAGCCGACCAGCGTGAACGCGCCGAGCAGCGCCGACAGCATGAACGGCCCGAGCCAGCCGAAGTAGCCGTCGCCGGAGACGGCGCCGGTGGAGGTGAGGTTGGACCACTCGGCGTGCCCGCCGAAGATCGCGAACCCGGCGATCAGCAGGGTCAGCCCGATCATCGCGATCACCTCGGCGCTGACCGCGAGATTGTTGATCTCCGTCGTGATCGGGGTGGACCAGATGATCAGAGCCATCTGGACGACCAGCACGACGAGCGTGGTGAGCGCGCCGGCCATGGGCGTGTACTCCCAGCCGAACAACGGGAACAGCGCCACCTGGGCCAGGCCGTAGTCGACCGCCACCGCGACGATCGCGAGGAACGCGAACGACACCCAGCCGAACCACCAGCCCAGCACCGGCGAGGCGAGCCTGCTCGCCCACTGGTAGCTGTAGCCCGACAGCGGGATTCGGCTGGCCAGCGCGCCGTACAGGAGGGCGACCGCGACCGTGCCCGCGCCGACGATCGGCCAGGTCCAGATGCCCGCGGGCCCGCCCGAGTTGAGCACGGTGCCGTACGTCGTGAACAGGCCGGTGGTGATCGAGATGAAGGAGAACGCGACGGCGAAGGACTCGAACGACTTCAGCGTGCGCGAGAACTGCTGGGCGTACCCGGCGTGGGAGATGGCCGCGTCGGCCTGATCGGCGCCTTTTCGATTCGCGCCGTTCCTGTGAGCGCTGTTTCGATCATGAGATGGCGGGCGCGTGGAAGGATGGGTCATGGATCGTCTCCTGGCTGGAGCTGGGGAGATTGCAACGGTCCGGGCCCGGCGGCGTGGCCGCGCCGCCGGGCCACCCTACGGGTTGATCACCTCGGCACCCGCCCTGACCAGGGCGGATGTGAGCGCGGGAGAGGGTTCCCCGTCCGTGATGAGGCCGGACAGGTCGTCCAGGGCGCACACCCGGTAGGCGGCGACCCTGCCGTGCTTCGAGTTGTCGGCGAGCACGTACGTCCTGGCGGTGTTGGCGAGGATCACGCGCTTGGTCGCGACCTCGTCGAGGAAGTAGTCGGTGAGCCCGGCTTCGGCGTCCACCCCGCCCGAGCCGAGGAACGCCACGTCGGCGCGCAGGTCCTGGAAGAACCCCAGGGTGTGGGCGTTGGAGACGGCGAGGTCGCCCTGCCGGACCCGCCCGCCCGCCACCAGCACCTCCACGCCGGGACGGCCCGCGAGCTCGGCCGCCACCAGCAGCGAGCAGGTGGCGACCACCCCCCGGAAGGACGGGGGGACGGCCCTGGCGACGTGGACGGCGGTGGTGCCGACGTCGATGATCACGGTCTGGCCCGGGCGCAGGAGCTGCGCCGCGAGCTCGCCGATCACGGCCTTCGCCTCCGACTGGCTGGTCGAGCGCTCCAGGTAGGACAGCTCCTCGCCGGTCCCGGACGGCGCCGAGGTCGCCCCGCCGTGGACACGGACGAGCAGCGCCCGGCGCTCCAGGATCGCCAGGTCGCGCCGGACGGTCTCGTGGGAGACGCCGAGCAGCGCGGCGAGGTCCTCGGTGCGCACCGTCCCCTTCCGCCCGAGGGCTTCGATGATCCGCTGGTGGCGCTGTGCCGGAAGCAAGAGATCCGCCTTTGACCGAATGTGACTGGTATTGCCCGAGAGTGTGGATTAGTGCCCGAAAACCTGTCAAGGGGCGGGCCCGGAAAACGGGCGGCGGAGAAGAGTCCCAGCTCCCGGGGGGTGCGCGCGCGGGTGAAACGCCCGTCCCGAATGCTGGACACGCGCTGATCCGTCCCTGGTCGTCCGTAGACTGGGACGGTGATTTCCCGTATCGACCTGCGCGGGTCCCTTCCTGCCGACCTGCGCGACGTGCTGCCCCGCGCCGAACTCGACGTCGAGGCCGCCCTGGAGAAGGTGCGGCCCATCTGTGAGGACGTACGCCATCGTGGCGCGGCAGCCGTACGGGAGCTGACCGCGAGATTCGACGGTGTCGAGCTGGAGTCCGCCCGGGTGCCCGCCGAGGCGATCACCCGCGCCCTGGAGGAGCTGGACCCGGCCGTGCGCGCGGCGCTGGAGGAGTCGATCCGCCGCGCCCGCCTGGTCCACCGCGACCAGCGGCGCACCGACACCACGACGCAGGTCGTGCCGGGCGGCACGGTCACCGAGCGCTGGGTGCCGGTCGACCGCGTGGGGCTGTACGTCCCCGGCGGCCGGGCCGTCTACCCCTCCAGCGTGGTCATGAACGTGGTCCCCGCCCAGGAGGCGGGCGTGCCCTCGCTGGCCGTCACCTCGCCCGCGCAGAAGGAGTTCGGCGGGCTCCCGCACCCCACCATCCTCGCCGCCTGCGCGCTGCTCGGCGTCGAGGAGGTGTACGCCGTGGGCGGCGCCCAGGCCGTCGCGATGTTCGCCTACGGCACCGAGGAGTGCCGCCCGGCCACGATGGTGACCGGTCCCGGCAACATCTGGGTGGCCGCGGCCAAGCGCCTGCTCAAGGGCCGCATCGGCATCGACTCCGAGGCCGGGCCCACCGAGATCGCGGTCCTCGCCGACGAGACCGCCGACCCGGTGCACGTCGCGGCCGACCTGATCAGCCAGGCCGAGCACGACGTCATCGCCGCATCCGTGCTGGTCACCACCAGCGTGGAGCTGGCCGACGCGGTGGAGAAGGAACTGCCCGGCCAGGTGGCCGCGACCCGGCACAGCGAGCGGATCACCGAGGCGCTCGCCGGCCGTCAGTCGGGCATCGTGCTCGTCTCGGACATCGAGGACGGGCTGAAGGTCGTGGACGCCTACGCCGCCGAGCACCTGGAGATCCAGACGGCCGGCGCCCGCGCGGTCGCCGCCCGGGTGCGCAACGCCGGTGCGATCTTCGTCGGGCCGTACGCGCCGGTGTCGCTCGGCGACTACATGGCGGGCTCCAACCACGTGCTGCCGACCGGCGGCTGCGCCTGCCACTCCTCGGGGCTGTCGGTGCAGACGTTCCTGCGCGGCATCCACGTGGTGAACTACAGCCGCGAGGCGCTGGCCGGGGCCGCGCCGTACGTGTGCGCGCTCGCCGACGCCGAGGACCTGCCCGCCCACGGCGCCGCCGTCCGCGCCCGCTTCGACTGGGAAGTACCCGCATGACGACCCTCGACGACCTGCCGATCCGCGACGACCTGCGCGGCAAGCACCCGTACGGCGCGCCGCAGCTCGACGTGCCGGTGCAGCTCAACACCAACGAGAACCCCTATCCGCCGTCCGCCGCGCTGATCGACGATCTCGCCCGTGCCGTACGGCAGGGCGCGACGACGCTGAACCGCTACCCCGACAGGGACGCCGTCGAGCTGCGCAAGGACCTCGCCGACTACCTCGGCCACGGGCTGACGGCCGGCCGGCTGTGGGCGGCCAACGGCTCCAACGAGATCATCCAGCAGATCCTCCAGGCGTTCGGCGGCCCCGGCCGGTCAGCCATGGGGTTCGAGCCGTCGTACTCCATGCACCCGATCATCGCGGGCGGCACGAACACCCGCTGGATCGAGGGCCTGCGCGAGGAGGACTTCGCGATCGACCCCGGCGCCGCCGTCGCCGCGATCGAGGAACACCGCCCCGACGTGGTGTTCCTGACCTCGCCGAACAACCCGACCGGCACGGCCCTGCCGCTGGAGGTGATCGAGCGGATCCTCGCCGCCGCGCCCGGCATGGTCGTGGTGGACGAGGCGTACGCCGAGTTCGCCCGCACGGGCACGCCGTCGGCCCTGACCCTGCTGCCCGGCAACCCCCGGCTGATCGTGACGCGCACCATGTCCAAGGCGTTCGCGATGGCCGGCACCCGGCTCGGCTACCTCGCCGCCGACCCGGCCGTGGTCGACGCCATGCTGCTGGTCCGCCTGCCCTACCACCTGTCCACGCTGACCCAGGCGGCGGCCCGGGTGGCGCTGGCGCACCGCGAGGAGCTGCTGGGCACGGTGGACACGCTGCGCGCCGAGCGGGACGCCACCGTGGACTGGCTGCGGGGGCGTGGCCTGGTGGCCGCCGACTCCGACGCCAACTTCGTGCTGTTCGGTACGTTTGCGGATCGGCGGTCCGTGTGGGAGGGACTGCTCGATCGCGGGGTGCTGATCCGGGAGACCGGCCCCGCGGGCTGGCTGCGCGTGTCCATCGGCACGCCGGAAGAGATGGCGGCGTTCCGCGCCGCGCTGGAAGGGGTCCTCGCATGACCGAGCTCAACGAGCGCCGCGGCCGCGTCGAGCGCACGACGAAGGAGACGTCGGTGCTGGTCGAGGTGGGCCTCGACGGCACCGGGATCGTCGACGTGTCCACCGGCGTCGGGTTCTACGACCACATGCTCGCCCAGCTCGGCAAGCACGGCCTGTTCGACCTGACCGTGAAGACCGAGGGCGACCTGCACATCGACGCCCACCACACGATCGAGGACACCTCGATCGCGCTCGGCGCGGCGTTCCGCGAGGCCTTGGGCGACAAGTCGGGCATCCGGCGGTTCGGCAGCGCCTCCTGCCCGCTGGACGAGGCGCTCGCGCAGGTCACGGTGGACCTGTCCGGCCGGCCGTACCTCGTCCACACCGAGCCCGAGGGCATGGCCCCGATGATCGGGCCCGACTACGACACCACCATGACCCGGCACATCCTGGAGTCGTTCGTCGCGCAGGCGGCGGTCTGCCTCCACGTGCACGTGCCGTACGGGCGCAACGCCCACCACATCGTGGAGGCGCAGTTCAAGGCGCTCGCGCGGGCGCTGCGCGAGGCGTCGGAGCGGGATCCCCGGGCGACCGGCGTGCCCAGCACCAAGGGCGTGCTCTGATGACCTTCGCGTCCGGCGGGATGATCTTCATCGGCCTCTTCCTGATCGGCGGGGTCATCTCGGGCATCCGGCAGGGCCTCAAGCTGCTGGCGGCGCTCGCCGGCGTCGGGGCCGCAGTGGCGATCACCGCGGGAGTGATGTGGTGGCAGTGAGCAGACGGGTCGTCGTTCTCGACTACGGCTCGGGCAACCTCCGCTCGGCCGAGCGGGCGCTGGCCCGGGTGGGGGCGGACGTCACCGTCACCGCCGACTTCGACGCGGCCCTCGACGCGGACGGGCTCGTCGTCCCCGGCGTCGGGGCGTTCGCCGCGTGCATGGAGGGGCTGAAGGGCGTGCGCGGCGACCAGATCGTCGGCCGCCGCCTGTCCGGCGGGCGCCCGGTGCTCGGGATCTGCGTCGGCATGCAGATCCTGTTCGAGAAGGGCGTCGAGCACGGCGTCCACACCGAGGGCTGCGGCGAGTGGCCCGGCACGGTCGAGCGGCTCGACGCGCCCGTGCTGCCCCACATGGGGTGGAACACCGTGACCGTGCCCGAGGGCAGCGTGCTGTTCCGTGGCCTGGAGGAGGGGACGCGCTTCTACTTCGTCCACTCCTACGGCGTGCGCGACTGGCGGCTGCGGGCCGGCGACGGCTTCCGCGAACCGCTGGTGACCTGGGCCGAGCACGGCGTGCCGTTCGTGGCCGCCGTCGAGAACGGTCCCCTCATGGCCACCCAGTTCCACCCGGAGAAGTCCGGGGACGCGGGGGCCGTGCTGCTGTCCAACTGGCTGAGCACGTTGTGAGCGTGTCCGGCACGCGAAATCTCGAGGCAGCGGTGCGACACTGGGAACCGGCGGGGCTCCGGCGCGCACGGCCGGCCAGGCCGTGACCGGACCCGAGCGGGAGGCCCGATGAGCAAGGAACGGGCCCGCCGGAGGGCGGAGCGCGAAGCCGAGCGCGAACGCCTCGCGGCGGCCCGGGCCGAGCGCGTGGCGAGGGCCGCCAGGCGGCGCGAGTTGCGCGAGCGGCTCGTCGGGCCCGTCGCCGGAGCCGTGGGCGCGGTGCTGCCGCGGCCGGCCAGGCCGGTGCGGGTGGCCCGGCAGCGCGGGTATCTCGCCCGCCGCCGCCGCACGGAGAACGCCGTCGTCGTCGTGCTGTGGTTCCTCGTCCAGGTGCTCGCCTGGATCCTGCTCGACTCGTGGATGGCCCGGCTGGGCGTGTTCCTCGGCTCGATCCTGTTGCTCCCGGTGCTCGTCACCATCGTCTTCGACCGGAGGTCATGACCAAATGTCGCTCGTATTGCTCCCAGCCGTCGACGTCGCCGACGGCCAAGCCGTCCGCCTCGTACAGGGCGAGGCGGGGACGGAGACCTCGTACGGGGATCCGCTCGCCGCCGCTCTGGCCTGGCAGAAGGCCGGCGCGGAGTGGGTCCACCTGGTCGACCTCGACGCGGCGTTCGGCCGGGGGAGCAACCGGGAGCTGCTCGCCTCCGTCGTCGGCGCGCTCGACGTGCACGTGGAGCTGTCCGGCGGGATCCGCGACGACGCCTCGCTCGAGGCCGCGCTGAGCACCGGCTGCCGCCGGGTCAACATCGGCACCGCCGCGCTGGAGAACCCGGAGTGGTGCGCCAAGGCGATCGCCGAGCACGGCGACCGCATCGCGGTGGGGCTCGACGTGCGCGGCACCACGCTGGCCGCCCGCGGCTGGACCCAGGAGGGCGGCGACCTGTGGGAGGTGCTCGACCGGCTGGAGTCGGAGGGCTGCCCGCGCTACGTCGTCACCGACGTCACCAAGGACGGCACGCTGCGCGGTCCCAACCTCGACCTGCTGCGCGAGGTCTGCGCGCGGACCGACCGCCCGGTCGTCGCCAGCGGCGGGGTGTCCTCGCTCGACGATCTGCGGGCGATCGCGTCGCTCGTGCCGGACGGCGTCGAGGGCGCCATCGTGGGCAAGGCGCTGTACGCCCAGGCGTTCACGCTGGAAGAGGCGCTCGCGGCGGTGAAGAGCGCATGAGCGAGCGCAGCGAGCGAATCAGAGAGCACAGCGCCTGGCGAGGTGCTGAATTGCGCGCCTCCGGCACGACCGGACTCCGAGCCGAAGGCGAGGAGGTGGCATGAGCACGCAGATGCCCGAAGGGCGGATCTCCTCCGGCGGCCCGTGGGAGGACCGTTACGGCTACGCCCGCGCGGTCGTCGCCGGGCCGCACGTGCTCGTGTCCGGCTGCACCGCCACCGTGGGCGGTGAGGTCCAGCACGTGGGCGACGCCTACCAGCAGACGCTCACCGCCTTCTCCATCGCGCTGGACGCCGTGGAGAAGGCCGGCACCACCCGGGCCGACGTGGTGCGCACCCGCATGTACGTGGTGAACGCCGACGACTTCGACGCGGCGGGCAAGGCGCACGGCGAGATCTTCGGCGACGTACGGCCCGCGTGCACGAGCGTGCAGGTCGCCGGGCTGGTCGACGCGCGCATGCTGGTCGAGGTCGAGGTCGAGGCCTACCGGCCGGTGGCACCCGGCGACGATGAGGGCTGAGCGATGACCGTAGCGGTGCGGGTGATCCCCTGCCTGGACGTCGACGCGGGCCGGGTCGTCAAGGGGGTCAACTTCGAGAACCTCAGGGACGCCGGCGATCCGGTCGAGCTGGCCGCGCGTTACGACGCCGAGGGAGCCGACGAGCTGACCTTCCTCGACATCACCGCCTCCTCGGGCGAGCGCGAGACCATGCTCGACGTGGTGCGCCGTACGGCCGAGCAGGTGTTCATCCCGCTGACGGTAGGCGGAGGCGTGCGGTCGGCCGACGACGTGGACCGGCTGTTGCGCGCGGGCGCCGACAAGGTCGGCATCAACACCGCCGCCATCGCCCGGCCGGAACTGCTGACCGAGACCTCGCGCCGGTTCGGGTCGCAGTGCATCGTGCTGTCGGTGGACGCGCGCCGCGTGGTCGACGGGCCGCCCACGCCCTCCGGGTTCGAGGTGACCACCCACGGCGGTCGCCGGGGGACCGGCATCGACGCGGTGGAGTGGGCCCGGCGCGGGGAGGAGCTCGGCGTCGGCGAGATCCTGCTCAACTCGATGGACGGCGACGGCACCAAGTCGGGATACGACCTGGAGATGCTGCGGGCCGTTCGGGCGGCGGTGAGCGTCCCGCTGATCGCCTCCGGCGGCGCCGGGCGGCTGGAGGACTTCCCGCCCGCGGTGGACGCCGGGGCGGACGCGGTGCTGGCCGCCTCGGTCTTCCACTTCGGCCAGCTCAAGATCCACGAGGTCAAGGACACGCTGCGCGCGGCCGGTCACCCGGTCCGCTGAGCGCCCACCGGGGGCCGGGATCCGGCCCCCGGTCGGTGGGTCCTCGGCCGGTGGATCCTCAGTCGATGTCGACGATCGCCGTGGGGTAGGCGTCCGGGCCGGTGCCGAGTGAGGAGGACGCCATCGACTGGTACTGCCACTGTCCCTGGAAGGAGCCGCCCTGGCCGCACCCGTTGTCGCCCCAGCAGGTCGTGGCGGCGGAGGCGTCGTGGGCCGGTTGGGCCGCAGCGAGGCCGACGGCGGCGAGGAACGCGAGGCCCAGCAGGCTCGGGAAACGCTTGGCACGCATAGCTGTCTCCTGTCCGTCGAGGGATCATGCGGCGCTCCGGAGTCCGCCCTCCTCAATGGTCGGCCGGACATCACTCAACCGTCCATACCAATCACCGCAAATAGGGCGATAGTGGGCGAAAATCGGCATACGCGATTGTGTGGTCTTTTACCGGGATCCCTTCTGTGGTGAGAGGGACGGCCCTCGACCTGTCCGGGCGAGCGGCCGTCAGCGGTGGGTGCGCCGCCGGGCGGCCTAGAAGGCCGCCGCAGGCGAGGCGCGGTTCAAGGCCGTCGTCACGTTCTGACCGGCACTCGGCGGCACGGCGGCACGTCGGCCGAAGATCGCTTTGATATGGCCGGCGGGCCGCCGGGCAGACCGCCCGGTCACCACCCGCCTAAGGGCGACCGATTCCTGCCGGAGCTACGACCTGTCGCGTCGGGACAGTCCTTTCAATCGATGGAGGAAGCATGAGCATGAACCCCGGCACTCCACGCCGGGTTGCTCTTGTCACTGGCGGCTCGGGTGGTATCGGCCGGTGCGGGTGTTGTCAGTCCGGCAGCAGGTGCGACACGAGGCTGCGTGCCCATTCGGGAGAAGGGGGCTGGTCGGTGAAGACGGCCCGGTAGTAGAGGGGGGCGAGCAGGGCGTCTATGGCGCGTTCGACGGCCGGGGTCTGATTGCCCCGGGCCTGTTCCCGCTCGAGTATGGCTTCGAGCTGTTGCTGGCGCTCCCTGCGGCACACGCCGGCGCCTTCTCCGCCTGTGCCGATGATGGCGCGTACCAGGACAAGGGTGTCCGGGTCACTGAGGTCCTTGGCCAGGTCGGATGCAAAGCGTTCCAGGTCCCCGCGGAGGCTGCCGGTGTCCGGGATCACGATGTTGCCGGAGAAGCGGCTGGTTGCGACGTCGGCGAGCAGGTCGCCGACGGAGCCCCAACGGCGGTAGACCGTGGTGGCGTGCACACCTGCGCGGGCGGCTATCACCGGGATCGTCAGTTCGCTGGCCTCGTCGGCGAGCAGTTCCTTGACCGCCTGGTGGACGGCCGCGCGGACTTGGGCCGAGCGGCCGCCCGGCCGGCTCTCGGTGCGGGACGGGTTGGTCGTAGCGGGCATGTGACCATTATTGCATTGATCACTGCTTTATAATCGCAGCGATCACTGCGTTTGTGGTACGTTGAAGCCACTAACGCAACGATCGCTGCGAGGCTTGCATGTCTGTTGAATCCTCCGACACCGCCGCACCACCCGTCCGTGGCCCGCATCGCGTGCCGTGGAAGGGCGCCTTTCCTTGCGTGGCCGCCATCTTCGTCCTCTTCCTGGCCGCTTCCAGCGCACCGTCCCCGATCTACGTGATCTACCAGCAGCAATGGCAGTTCACCGCGTGGGTGCTGACCGTTGTCTTCGCCCTGTATGTGTTCGGCCTGCTGGGCTCGCTGCTCGTCGTCGGAGCACTGTCGGACCACCTCGGCCGCCGACCGGTACTCGCCGCGGCGATCGCACTGGAGGCGGTCGCGCTCGTCCTGTTCCTGGTCGCCGGGAACGTGCTCGTCCTGTCCGCCGCCCGGGTGCTCCAGGGCATCGCGACCGGGGCGGCGACGACCACGCTGAGCGCCGCTCTCGTCGATCTCGAGCCGTCGCATGCCCGCGGGCGGGCAGGCGTCATCACCTCGGTAGCCCCCCTGACCGGGCTCGCTCTCGGCGCTCTCGGCAGCGGCGTGCTGGTGGAGTTCGGCCCCGCACCGACCCGGCTGGTCTACGCGCTGCTGCTCGGCGCGATGGTGCTGGCGGCGGTGGTCGTCGCCCTCATTCCGGAGACGTCGCTCCGCCGGCCGGGAGCCGTCGCCTCCCTTCGCCCGCGGGTCGCGATGCCTGCGCACCTGCGCGCGGACATCGTCCCGGTGGTGCCGGCGATGATCGCCACCTGGGCCTTGGCCGGGATGTACCTCTCGCTCGGCCCATCCGTTGCCGCGGAGTTGCTGGGGCTGCACAACCATCTGATCGGCGGCGTCGTCGTGGCGCTCCTGGCGGGCACCGGAGCGCTCGCAGTCGCCCTGCTCCGCACCCGTCCCGCATCCTCGCTGCTGACCCCCGCGTCCGCAATGCTCGGGCTCGGCACCCTGATCTCGCTCGCCGGGACGGCGGAGAACCTCACCTGGCTTGCCGCCGCCGGCACCATCGTCGCGGGTCTCGGCTTCGGCGCGTCGGTGCTGGCGACGTTCGGCACCTTCGCCCGGATCGCTAGGCCGCACGAGCGCAGCGCGGTCTTCGCTCTGGCCAACATCATCAGCTATCTGGGCAACAGCGTGCCCGCCGTACTCGGCGGAATCGCCGTCACCACTCTGGGGCTGAGGACCGCCACCGTGATCTACGCGCTGGCGATCGCGGTGATCAGCTTCTCCGCCTTCGTCCTCCGCCTGAACCAGGTACGGGCCAAGCGCCGCGCCATCATGGCCCCGTGCGCGTGAGGCCCCAGGGGAACTGGCGACCGCCGTTCTCGTCACACCAATCGATGGCACGACCGTCGTCTGCGCCACATCATCGCTAACTGCGCATCTCCCATCCGCTCGACCATGCCGCGCCTACCCTCCACCAACCTCAGCTGTGGGAGACCCGGGCATGCGTCCACTCCGCTAGCTGCCGCCAGTTCATCTTGAAGCCGCCACACTCGTGACGGCGGCAACGTGTCAGTGCTTAGTGCGCTGCTCTCGCCTGAGGATCCGTACACCGTCCTTAGCGGTACGCCGACGGGAGTAGTCCCGGCGCCGCCCCATGCCGGATGCGCGGCGGACGTCCGCCGCCGACCCTGGGGGCATGCCCAATGACAGTGATGACCGCGTCCCCGGGGGCGAGCGCGTCGCGTTACGCCGGCTGGCGTTGACCGGTGTCGTCGGGCCGATCCTGTCGGTCCTCGTGTTCACGGTGGCGGGCGCGCTCAGGCCCGGTTACTCGCCGGTGCACCAGGCGATCAGCGCGCTCGGGAACGGCGCCGGCGGCCGGCTCGTCGACGCGGTCGCGGTGGCGATGGGAGCCGGGCTCGTCGTCTTCGCCGTCGTCTTCGCGACGCTGCTGCGGCCGGTCCTGGGCCGCGGCGTCCGCCGGTTCGCCGCCGTGTGCATCGTGCTGGACGGGCTCGGCGTCGCCACCGCGGGGGTGTTCACCGACGCTCCCGCGACCACCGCGCTGCACACCGCCGGCGCCTCGCTCGGCGCGATCAGCACACTGGTCGCCTTCGCCGTCATCGGAGTCGCGCTCCGGCGCGACGCCCGGTGGCGCCGCTGGGGCGGCTACTCCCTCGCCGCCGCCGTGGTCGCCCTCGCCCTGGTGGCGGCCGAGTACGCCCTTCTCATGCCCCGCTCGCCGCTGCACGCGCTGCACGTCGGCGGCCTGCTCGAACGCGCGGACTTCGTCTGGCACTACGCCTGGTACGTCGCGTTCGGCTACCGGCTCTTCCGGGGCCCGGTCGACGCGGCCGGCCGGGTGGAACCGATCAGTTCCGAGCACGCGTGAGGCGAGGGCACGAGGTGTGGGCTCGAACCCCGGGGGCGGATGTACGGGCTCTCCCGCACCGGCCCTAGAGTTGCCGGTGATCATCGTCTCGCCATCCGGAGGAACATGTGTCCGGCCCCACCTCGCTCGACGACGTCCGGCGCCGGATCGACGAGCTCGACGCCCGTCTGACGACGCTGCTGGCCGAGCGGCAGCGTCTCGTGCGCGCCGCAGCCGCTTTCAAGACGGACGAGCAGGCCGTACGGGCTCCCGACCGGGTGGAGCGGGTCGTGACCGCGGCGCGGGAGCGCGCGGAGCGCGAGGGGCTGTCCCCGGAGGTCGCCGAGGCCGTCTGGCGGGCGATGATCGGGGCGTTCGTGGAGTACGAGCTCACGGAGCACCGACGCGGGTAGCACGTCGCGGCGGGCTCGCCTCGGCCGCTTCAGTTCACCGGGACTCGTAGGAGCCGGGGCGGGTGTGAGAGCGAGATGTGGGGGCAGAGGTGCCGACCTCGGGGTGAGCTGCTCGCCGGTCATGAGGGGATGCGAAAGGAGAGGCCGGCGGAGCAAGGCGAATGCCCTGCCGGCCCTGTGCTCTGCCGACCCTGCGCGGAGAGCCTCGCGGCTCTGGCTGTTACTACGGTTCTGTTGTCGTTCGTCGCTGCCTGTGGTCGGGGTCGGGGTTGCCTGAGGGGGAGCGGGGGCGGGCGGTCCGCGGCCTCAACTCAGGACCGAGGTGAAGAAGGTCGCCAGTCGGCTGGCTCCGGTGTTGACCGTGTCGAACACGCCTCGCACGGCGCCTGCCGCCGCGTGCGGCTGGCTGTAGAGGTAGAAGACCACGAACGCGATGGCCGCGTACGTAAGAACCTTCTTCACCTTCATCGGGGGGCCTCCTGCAATCGGTATCCCGGTTGTTTGTACCCGGCGGCAGTGTTGATCATAACTAGCCGAGAGGACATGAGGCCGTTCCGCCCTCATCGTGAGACGGCGGGATCGACGGCCTCCTCGCGCCGCGTCCAGGAGCCCTCGCGGGCCTGCCGGGACGCCGCCGGCCAGGCCCGGAAAGAACGCGGCGCGGCCCGGAACGAGCGCGGTCCGGCCTGGAAAGGGCAGGGCACAGCCCGATAAGAACGGGGCTCAACCCGAAAAGAGAGGGGCTCAGCCCGAGAAGAGCGAGGTGAAGAACGCGGACAGGCGTTCGGCTCCCGTGCTGATGCCCCCGAAGACGTTCCTGACCGCGCCGGCGGCGTTCGCGGGCTGCGTGAACAAATAAAAGATCACGAACGCGATGGCCAGGTAGGTCAGGACCTTTTTGAGGTTCATCCGGGCTCCCAAACGCTCCCACACATCGTGCTCTGGTCTCATGCTGCCCCATTGCACGACGTTTACGTGGAGGATTCCGGACAACTCCCGCGACTTCGTTCTCATGGCCCCAATCGGGCCTCTTGGAGCCGGGCGACCGCCGCGGCGTCCCCGTCGTACGTCACCCGGGCGTGCGCCTGCCGTCCGAACGCGAACAGCAGCAGCTCCGACGGTTCGCCGGTGACCACCACCGCGGGCTCCGCCATCCGCCCGGCGGCCTTGGCCCCGTCGGGACGGCGGAGCACGACGCCCACCGGAGCCTTGCGCAGGAAGAGCCGGGCGCCGCCGCGCAGCCGGTTCCAGAACGCCTCCTGCAGGTCCCGCGGGATGACACGAGGCTCCCAGCCGGCCTGCGCCCGGCGCACGTCCTCGTGGTGGACGAAAAGCTCCACCGTGTTGACGATCTCGTCCAGGCGGGGGACCAGCCCGTACGGCGTCCAGCGCGGCGGGCCGTGACGGACGAGCCCGACCAGCTCGGGATAGGGATGGCTCCGCTTGATGCGGTCCTGCACGGCGGCGGTGTAACCCGCCAGGAACGGCAGCGCGATGCCGGGCGCGGCGTCGAGCCGGCGCTCGCGCAGGACGAGGTGGGCCGTGAGGTCCCCGGTCGCCCACCCCTCGCACAGCGTGGGCGCCTCAGGACCGAGGCGGTCGAGCAGGTCGCAGAGCGCCGCGCGCTCCGTCTGGGCGTGTGTCACGTGATCAGCCTATGCGTCCGTCGTCCCGTCCGGACCTGCGGCCGCGCATCACCGAGGAATAAACAGATTGATCAGGATGATAGGGAGTAACTAGGACTGTCGAGCAGATGCTGCCCCTCGCAGCGATCCGCGAGACACGACTAGGACCAAGGGCTTGGGCGGCGTCGGTCCGGTGACCGATCCGGTGGCGTCCCCGAGTGAGTAACGTCCCCCTCCGGGGCGCTCGCAGGGAGCGGCCCCGGCAGGTCCCCCGATCGGAAGGAACGCACCGCGTGCCGACGAAGGAGTCCCCCACGCGGCCCGGCAGCTCAGTCATGCTCCAGGGTCTCAAGGTCATCGGCGTGGCGATCAGAACCGAGCCGAGGATCTTCACCGGCGCGGTCCTCGCCAGCGCCCTCTACGGCGCGATGACCGTCGCCTCGTCCTGGGCGCTCGGCTGGGCGACCGACAACGCGGTGCTGCCCGCGTTCAGGGACGGCGCGGCGAGCACCGGCGCGCTGGTCGCGGCGGCCCTGCTGATCGTGGGCGTGGCGGTGCTCAAGGCCGCGGGGATCATGGGCCGGCGCATCATGGCCGGGATCCACCAGTACCGCATGCAGGCCCACTCCCGCCGCGCCGTCACCCGGCAGTACCTGCGGCTGCCCCTCGCCTGGCACCACCGTCACCCGACCGGGCAACTGCTGTCCAACGCCAACTCCGACGTCGAGGCGGCCTGGGGGCCGCTCGCCCCGCTGCCGATGGCGGTGGGTGTGGTCGTGATGCTGGTGACGGCCGCCGTGGCGATCGTGCTGGTCGACCCGGTCCTCGCCGTCGTCGGCTTCCTGATCTTCCCGGCCGTGGCCGTGCTCAACCTGGTCTACCAGCGCAGGCTTTCACCGCTCGCGATGCGTGCCCAGCAGTTGCGGGCCGAGGTGAGCGAGGTCGCGCACGAGAGCTTCGACGGCGCGCTCGTCGTCAAGACCCTCGGCAGGGAGGACGCGGAGACCGCGCGGTTCCAGACGAAGGCCGACGCACTGCGGGACGCGAACGTCGCGGTCGGCCGCGTCCGCGGACTGTTCGACCCCATGCTCGAGGCGCTGCCCACGCTGGGCGTGCTCGCCGTGCTGCTCGTCGGGTCGCTGCGGCTGGAGTCCGGCGGCGTCGCGGCCGGTGACCTGATCCAGGTCGCCTACCTGTTCACCCTTCTCGCCTTCCCCGTACGGGCGCTCGGCTGGGTGCTGGCCGAGCTGCCGCGCAGCGTCGTCGGCTGGACGCGGGTCAGGGACGTCCTCGACGCCACCGGCTCCATGGAGTACGGCACCGCCCGCCTGGACGCCTCCGGCCCGGCCCGGGTGGAGGCCGAGGGCGTCTCCTACGCCTATGTGCCGGGGAGCCCGGTGCTGAGGGACGTGCGCTTCGCCGTCGCGCCGGGCCGTACGATCGCGGTCGTCGGACCGACCGGGGCGGGCAAGTCGACGCTCACCCAGCTGCTCGCGCGCCTGATCGACCCCGGCGAGGGCGTCGTCCGCGTCGACGGCGTCGACCTGCGCGAGGTGGCCAAGGGCGAGGTGAGCGCCTCGGTGGCGCTCGTCCCGCAGCAGACGTTCCTGTTCGACGACACCGTGCGCGGCAACATCGCGCTCGGCGGGCAGATGCCCGACGAGCGGGTCTGGGCCGCGCTGCGGCTCGCGCAGGCCGACGGCTTCGTCAGCGCGCTGCCGTCCGGCCTGGACACGCGGATCGGCGAGCGCGGGGCCACGCTGTCGGGCGGTCAGCGCCAGCGCCTCGCGCTGGCCCGCGCGCTCGTGCGCGACCCCCGGCTGCTCATCCTCGACGACGCCACCTCCAGCGTCGACCCGCAGGTCGAAAAGCGCATCCTGTACGGCCTGCGCGACGGCGCCGCCGAGGCCACGGTGATCGTGGTCGCCTACCGGATGGCGACGATCGCGCTGGCCGACGAGGTCGTCTACCTGGAGCAGGGCGTGGTCGCCGACCACGGCACGCACGAGGAGCTGCTGGTCCGCTGCGCGGGCTACCGCGACCTCGTCACCGCCTACGAGCGCGAGGAGGCCGAGCGGGCCGCGCTCGACATCCGCGAAGACACCGATGAGGAGGTCGTCGCATGACGCACGGCCCGAAGCCCTTGACGAGGAGTGTGACGCGGTGACCGCCGTGACCGACCCCGCGACCGGCACGGCCACAGGAGAGACCTCGTCCCTGCGGTCGGCCGACCGGGGCGCCCTGGAGACGCTCAGGCAGGGCCTGCGGCTGTCGCCGGAGTTCCGCCGCGGGCTCGCCGGGACGCTCGTGCTGGCCGTGCTGGCCACCCTGGGCAAGGTCGTCGTGCCGATCGCCGTGCAACAGGTGATCGACCGCGGCCTGCGCTCGGGCGTGCCCGACCTGCCGTTCATCCGGAACGCGGTGGTCCTGTGCGCGCTCGCCGTCGTGCTGACCGCGCTGTGCGGCTACCTCATGAACATCCGGCTCTACCGTTCCACCGAGTCGGGCCTGGCGACCCTGCGCGGCAAGGGCTTCCGCCACGTGCACGACCTGTCGGTGCTGACGCAGAACACCGAGCGGCGCGGCGGCCTGGTCTCCCGCGTGACCGGCGACGTCGACCAGATCAGCACGTTCATGCAGTGGGGCGGGCTGATGGTCATCGTGTCCGCCGGCCAGCTGGTGGTGGCGACCGTGCTCATGGCCGTCTACTCCTGGCAGCTCACGCTGATCGTGTGGGCCTGCTTCCTGCCGCTGGTGCTGGCCCTGCCCCGGTTCCAGCGCCTGGTGGCCGGGGCGTACACCCGGGTGCGCGAGCGCGCGGGCGACGTCCTCGCCGCCGTCAGCGAGTCGGTCGTCGGCAGCGCGGTGATCCGGGCGTACGGCTCGGAGGACCGCACGGCCGAGCGGATCGACACGGCGGTTGACGGGATGCGGGCGGCGCAGACCCGAGCCCAGAAGATCGTCGGGTTCACGTTCCCGGCCACCGAGCTGATCGCCTCGATCACGGTCGCGCTGGTGGTGGTGGCCGGGGTCTGGCTGGGCGTCGCCGACTCGATCACGGCGGGGCGGCTCATCGCGTTCCTGTTCCTGATCACGCTGTTCATCAGCCCGCTGCAGACCGCGACCGAGGTGCTGAACGAGGCGCAGAACGCGATCGCCGGATGGCGCCGCATCCTGGGCGTGCTCGACACCCCGGCCGATGTGGCCGACCCGGAGAACGGCGCGGTGCTGCCGCGCGGGCCGATCTCGGTCCGCTTCGACGGCGTGGGCTTCGCCTACCCCGGCGGGCCGCCCGTCCTCCACGACGTGTCGGTCGAGATCCCGCCGCGTACGCGGGTCGCGGTGGTGGGGGAGACCGGCTCGGGCAAGACGACCTTCGCCAAGCTGCTCACCCGGCTCATGGACCCGACCTCCGGCCGGATCCTCGTGGACGGGACCGACCTGCGCACGGTCAGCTTCTCCTCGCTCAGGGAGCGGATTGTCATGGTCCCGCAGGACGGGTTCCTGTTCGACTCGACGCTTGAGGACAACATCCGCTTCGGACGGCCCTCGGCGACCCGGGAGGAGATCGCCCGGGCGCTGACCGAGCTCGGCCTGGCCGACTGGCTCGACGGCCTGCCCGCCGGCCTGGACACCCCGGTCGGCCAGCGGGGCGAGTCCCTGTCGGCCGGAGAGCGGCAGCTCGTCGCGCTCGCCCGTGCCTACCTCGCCGACCCCGACCTGCTGCTGCTCGACGAGGCCACCTCCGCCGTGGACCCGGCCACCGAGGTGCGCCTCGCCCGCGCCCTCGACGGCGTCACCCGCGGTCGTACGGCCATCTCGATCGCCCACCGCCTGTCCACCGCCCAGGCGGCCGACGAGGTGCTGGTGTTCGAGCACGGCCGGATCGTCCAGCGCGGCCCGCACGCCGTCCTGGTCGAGCAGCCCGGCGTGTACGCCGACCTCTACGCGTCCTGGACCACCGCCACCACCGCGCGCTGACGTTCCGCCGATCACCGCGGCCGACGTCTTCCGGCCTTGATCAGGCCCGTAAGGCGTCGGAGAGGCCGAGCGGGTTCCAGTAGTCGCGCAGGAGGAGGATCTGTCCGTCGCGGATGCGGAACACCTGCACGGAGCGGGCCTGGTAGGGGGCGCCCGTCGCCGTCACCACGGCCCTGGTCTCGAGTTCGACGACGAGCACCTCCGGATCCGTCGTCTCGTAGACGCTCGTGGTCCACATGTCCTCGATCCGCATCGCCGCGGTCGCCTGGCCCGAGGAGAAGGCGCGGATGGCCTCGCGGCCCTCGACGCGCGCGGGCATCCCCGGCGGGGCGAACGGCAGCTCGATCACCCCGTCGGGGGCGAACAGATCGGCGAAGCCGTCCAGGTCGCCGCCGAGGATCAGGGAGCGTCTGCGGGCGAGCACGTCTCGTGGGGCCGGCCGGTCCATCGGGCACTCCGTTCGTTGAACGCGTGTTTACTAAACGACCGTACAACGAAATGCGGAAAGGGATCAATCACGCCGTAGAATCGATCGGTGACCGAGGCCGGAGCCCGCCTGACGCGGGCGGAGCGACGCCGCAGGACCGAGGCGCGGATCCTCGCGGCGGCGGGTCGCCTGTTCGCCGAGTCGGGATACGCGGACACGACGATCCGGGCCGTCGCCGCGGCCGCCGGGGTGAACCCCGGGCTCGTCATGCACTACTTCGGCTCCAAGGAGGAGCTCTTCCTGAGCGTCGCCAGGGCCCGGCCGTCCGGGCCTCTCGGAGGCGAGCCGGAGCAGGTCGTCGAAGAGATGCTCGACCGGCTCGCCGCCTCGATGGCCGACGAGCCGGTCGAGTCGCTGGCCGTCCTGCGCTCGATGCTCACCCATCCGGGAGCCTCCGAGGCCGCCTCCGAGGGAGCGGCCCGATACCGGGCGCAGCTCGCCGAGGCCATCCCCGCCGCCGACGCCGGCGTACGGGCCGCGCTGATCAGCGCGGTGCTCATCGGCGTGGTCCTCGGACGGCACCTGCTGAAGCTCGAAGAGCTGCGCGACGCGCCTCCCGAGCAGATCGCCGAACTGCTGCGCCCCTGCCTGCGCTCCCTGACGGGCGCGGACGGCTGATCTGCGCCGAGACTGTCATGAAGGAGATCGCCGCCAGGGCGGCCGTATGAGCGGAAGCGAGCGGGACATGGAGGACGTCGTGGGGAAGCCGGTGCTGGTCGAGCGGGGTAGCACGGACAGGATCGCCCCGCCCCTCGGTGCGTACAGCCATGCGGCGCGTGTCTCACCGGAGGGTGCCGTCCTGCACATCGCGGGGCAGGTCGGCAACGCCCCCGACGGAACGGTCGCCCCGGACGCGTACGGGCAGGCCGTCCAGGCGTTGCGCAACATCGCCGCGGTCGTCGAGGACGCCGGAGGCACCCCGGCGGAGGGGCTGGTCTCGCTGTTCACGATGGTCGCGAGCCGGGAGGCGCTTCCCGGCGTGCGCCGCGGCATCGGCGAGGTCTTCGCCGAGTGGTTCCCCGAGGGGGACTATCCGATCAACTCGTTGTGCGTGGTGGCCGGGCTGGCCCGCGAGGACCTGCTGGTAGAGATCGCCTCGGTGGCGGTGGTGCCGGGATGACGCCGGAGGACTTCCCCGCGCTCTTCCCCGCTCTGCGGCAGAGGACAGCGGTGGGCGCACAGATCTGCCGTCTCCCGCGCGTTCAGTGGGTCTGCGGGTCTCCGCCGGACAGGCGCTGGGCCAGGTAGATCGGGATCACCGACAGCAGGATCAACGCGGCGGCGACCACGTTGACCACCGGCGCCTGGTTGGGCCGGAACAGGTTCTCGAAGATCCAGATCGGCAGCGTGCGGACGCCGGCCCCGGCGGTGAACGTCGTGACGATGATCTCGTCGAACGACAGCGCGAAGGCGAGCAGCCCGCCCGCGAGCAGCGCCGAGCGCATCATCGGAAACGTCACCAGACGGAACGTGGTGAACGTGTCCGCCCCGAGGTCGGCCGACGCCTCCTCCAGGTTCAGGCCCATGCGGCGCAGCCGGGCCAGCACGTTGTTGTAGACGGTGACCACGCAGAACGTCGCGTGGCCGACGATCACGGTCAGCAGCCCGAGGGGGAGGCCCAGCACCGTGTGGAAGGTGTTGCTCAGCGCGATGCCGGTCACGATGCCGGGCAGCGCGATGGGCAGCACGATCACGAGCGAGACCGTCTCCCGGCCGAAGAACCGGTAGCGCTGCACCGCGAAGGCGGCCATCGTGCCGAGCACGAGCGCGATCGCGGTCGCGCCGAGACCCGCCTGGACCGAGGTCCACAGCGCGTCGCGCAGACCGGCCGAGTCCCAGGCGGCGCCCCACCAGCGCAGTGTGAACCCGGCGGGCGGCCAGGAGAAGGTCCGGTCGGAGTTGAACGAGTTGAGCAGCACCACGGCCAGCGGCACGTAGACGACGGCCAGGCCGATCACCAGCGCCGCCCGCAGCAGCGTCCGGGACGTACGAGAGAGATTCACCGGGCCTCCTTCGCCGGCCGGTGGACCAGATCGCTGTGCTTGCCGGTTCGTTCGCTTCGCTGTCTCACAGGTTCTCCAGCGCTCCGGTGCGGCGTACGGCCGCGAGGTAGACCAGCATGATCACGACGGGGACGGTGGCGACGGCGGCGGCGAAGGGCAGGTTGTTGGCCGCGCCGATGTTGTCGTAGACCACGTTGCCGATGAGCTGGGTCTTGCCGCCGACGATCTTCACGGTGATGTAGTCGCCCAGCGAGAGCGAGAACGTGAAGATCGACCCCGCCACGGCGGCGGGGAAGGTCAGCGGCCAGACCACCGTGCGGAAGGTCCGCCACCCGCGCGCGCCGAGGTCGCCGGCGGCGTCGAGCAGCGAGTCCGGCAGCCGTTCGAGGCCCGCGTAGATCGGCAGGATCATGTACGGCAGCCACAGGTACGACAAGGTCACCACGGTGGCGGTCAGGCCGTAGCCCCAGCCGAGCACGCCGTCCGAGGACAGCATCACCCGCCACGCGTACGCCTTGACCAGGTAGGACGCCCACAGCGGGGTGAGCACGGCGATCACCAGCCAGCGCTGGGCCCGCGGCGAGGCCAGCTTGGCCATCGCGAACGCCATGGGGAAGGCCACCACCAGGTCGATCAGCGTGACCGCCGCGGCCACGCCGATCGAGCGCAGGGCGACCGTGCGGTAGACCTCGCCGGTGACCAGGTCGGTGAAGTTGGCCCAGGTGAACACCTTGACCACGTCGCCGGTGAACACGTCGGTCGACCAGAACGCGGTGACGAGAAGGGCCGCGAGCGCGCCCAGGTAGGCCAGCCCCAGCCAGGCCAGGGGCGCCGACAGCAGCAGCGACAGCCGCACCCCGGCGTGCCGGTGCAGGAACGAGGCGGCCCGCCTCCGCATCCCGGGGGAGGCGGCCGTCGTGGTGATGGTCGTCATCGTCTTCTCTCCGTGCGGCTTGTCTCCGTGCGGCCGAGGGGGACGGCCGGGCGGCCGTCCCCGCTGGGGAGCGCTCAGCCCTTGATCTCGGTCCAGGCCCGGGTCCACTCGGAGTAGTCGGTGCACTTGACGTCGGTGCGCCCGTCGAGGCACTGCGTGATCGGCGTGGTCCAGTAGTGGACCTTGGAGAAGTACTCCTCGTCGGTCGCGTGGTAGGTGTCGCAGAACGACTTGTCGGAGGTCTGCTCGCACGCCTTGGCGTTGGACGGCGCCTCGCCGAACCACTCGGCCACCTGCGCGTTGGCCTTGGGGGAGATGATCCAGTCGAGCCACTTGTAGGCGCAGTTGGGGTGCTTGGCCTTCGCGGCGACCATCCAGGTGTCCGACCAGCCGGTGGAGCCCTCCTTCGGCAGCGTCGTCTCCACCGGCGCCTTGTCGGCCTCCACCAGGTTGGCGATCACCTGCCAGGTCGTGCCCACGACCGTGTCGCCGGACTTGAACGACTGCACCGCCTTGGTGTAGTCGGACCAGTACTCGCCGATGTTCTGCTTCTGCTGCTTGAGCAGGTCGACCGCGGCCTGGAGCTGCTTGTCGTCCAGCGCGTACGGGTCCTTGATCCCCAGCTCCGGCTTGGCCGACATCAGGTAGAGCGCGGCGTCGGCGATGTAGATGGGCGAGTCGTACGCCGTCACCTTGCCCTTGTACGGCGAGGCGGGGTCGAACACGACGCCCCAGGAGTCGGGGGCCGGCTTCACGGTGTCCGTGCGCCACATGAGCAGGTTCGCGCCGCGGCCGTGCGGGATGCCGTACGCGACCCCGTTGACCGAGTTCCACGGCTTGAGCTTCAGCCCGTCGAACACGTCCGCGTAGTTCGGCACGAGGTCGGTGTTGACCGGCGCGACCGTGCCCGAGGCGATCAGGCGCAGCGAGGCGTCGCCCGAGGCCGACACGGCGTCGTACTCGCCGGTCTTCATCAGGTTGACCATCTCGTCGGAGGTGCCGGCCGTCTTGGTGTTGACCGTGCAGCCCGTGGCCTTCTCGAACGGGTGGACCCAGTCGACCTTGGGGTCGTTGGAGCCGTCCTCCGCGTACCCGGCCCAGGCGACGAGGTTGACCTGTCCCTCGCCGGGGCCGAGGGACTTCAGGGCCTCGATCTTCGGCGGGGTGAAGGCGCCGCCGCCGGGGGCCGCGGCCGGGCCGCCGCCAGTGGTGGACGACCCGCCGCCGCAGCCCGCGACGGCGGCGAGCGCCAGCGCGGCGGTGACGACGAGAGAAGGCCTGGCGAAACGCGGACGGGGGGACCGCATCGTGGTTCTCCTTGCTGTGAGTGGTGCTGTGTGCGCGGTGGCGGAGTCAGCCGGCGGTGACCGGCTCGGCGGGGGCGTCGATGGGGAACTCGTGCCGGCGGTTCCACACGAGGCGGACGCGGGCGCCGCGCAGGCCCGTCACGTCCATGGACGACGCCTGCAGGTTCTGCTGGAGGGCGATCAGGCGCCCGCCCGCGTCGAGGTCCACGACGAACCGGGTCGCCGGACCGGCGTACACGACCTCGCGGATCACACCGGCGGCCTCGTGCTCGTCCGGTCCCGGCGGCTCGTCGCCGAGCACGACGCGCAGCTTCTCGGGCCGGACGCTGAAGGTCCCCTCCCTGCCCAGCACGGCCCGCGCGGCCTCGCCGGAGATGAGGTTGGAGGTGCCGACGAAGGAGGCGACGAAGGCGGTGGCCGGGCGCTCGTACACCTCGGCGGGGGTGCCGACCTGCTCGATCCCGCCCTGGTTGAACACCGCGATCCGGTCGCTCATCGTCAGCGCCTCCTCCTGGTCGTGGGTCACGAACAGGAACGTGATGCCGACCTCCCGCTGGATCGCCTTCAGCTCGACCTGCATCTCCTCGCGGAGCTTGAGGTCGAGGGCGCCGAGCGGCTCGTCGAGCAGGAGCACGCGCGGCCGGTTGACCAGCGCGCGGGCCAGCGCGACCCGCTGGCGCTGGCCGCCGGACAGCTGGGCCGGGCGCCGCTTCTCGAAGCCCTCCAGCCGCACCGAGCGCAGCGCGGCGAGCGCCCGCTCGCGCCGCTCCGCCCTGGGCACCTTCTTCACCCGCAGGCCGTACTCGACGTTGTCCAGCACGCTCATGTGGGGGAACAGCGCGTAGTCCTGGAAGACCGTGTTCACATCCCGCTCGAACGGCGCGAGCCGCGTGACGTCACGCCCGCCCAGCTCGACCGTCCCTGCGGTGGGCGACTCGAACCCCGCGATCATGCGCAGCACGGTGGTCTTCCCCGAGCCGGACGGCCCGAGCATCGCGAAGAACTCCCCGTCGGCGACGTCGAGGTCGATCCCGGCGACCGCCTCGACCGGCCCGAAGCTCTTGCGCAGGCCACGGAGACTGACTGCTTGGTCTGGCATGAACTGAAACATATGGAGTTAAATGTTTCACGTAAAGACCCGATCCGGCATCACTGTTGTCAACTTTCGCGGGAGTCCCCTTTCGCGGACGGCGTGGGCGAACAGGAGTGCGACCGTGAACATGGCTCGCCTGGCCGTCTTCTCACCCGTGGACAGCACCGCGCGGGTGGACGTCGTGGTCCGGCGGCTCGCCGACGCGATCGCGGTCGGCCTGCTCGCCGACGGCGAGCAGCTGCCCAGCGAGGCGGAGCTCGCCGGCAGGCTCGGCGTCTCCACCGTGACCCTGCGGGAGGCGCTCATGGCGCTGCGCCAGCAGGGGATGGTCGAGACGCGGCGCGGCCGCGGCGGCGGCAGCTTCGTACGCCTGCCCGCCGGGCTCGACCCCCTGGCTCGGCTGCGCGCGTTCGCGGCCGACGAGCTGCGCGACTTCGGCGACCACTACGCGGCCATCGCCGGGACGGCGGCCAGGCTCGCCGCCGAGCGCTCGCTGCCCTCGGACGTCGCGCCCCTGTGGCGCACCCTGGACGAGATGGACGCCGTCGCTGCCGCGCCGGAGACGGCCGGGTCCGCGGAGGCGTGCGCCCGGCTGCGCAGGCTCGACGGCCGGTTCCACATCGAGGTGGCGGCGGCCTCGCAGTCGGCCCGCCTCACTCAGGAGGAGATCCGGTTACAGGCTGACATCGGACCGTTGCTCTGGCTTCCGCGCGAGGGCCTGAGCGGGCACGATGAGACGGCGGCACAGCATCGCGCCATCGCCGGGGCCGTCGAGCGCGGCGACGGCGAGCAGGCCAGGGCCGTCGCCGAGCGGCACGTGCTCGACGCGACACGACACCTCATCGAGCTTCGGTTGCGGCTGCGGGAGTAAGAAGCATGAGCACACCGGCGTCACTTGTGCAGGCCGGGCAGGACCACGCCGCCGCGGCGGTGGCGCGGGTGCGCGAGGCGGCCGAGGGCGTCTTCGAGGCGCTGCGCGAGGTCCGCGACGCCGCCGTCGCCTGCGTCCTGCCCGCGGGCGGCACGCGCCGCCCGGTCGTGGCCGACCTCGCGGCGCTGCGCCCGCTGCTGTGGGCCCGGCTGCGCGGCGGCGCGCTGCCCGTCCATCTGCCCGTCCATCTGCCCGCCCATCTGCCGGCCCATCTTCCGGCGCTGATCGCGGGGATCGGCTTCATCGCCGCGCCCGGCCTGCTGGCCGACGCGCCCTGGTACCTCGAATGGTGGCAGGAGAACCCCTCCGGCGACCCCGTGCAGCTGCTGCGGGACATGGACCCGGCGAGCAGCGCCTTCTACGACTACACCCACTGGGACTGGTACGCCGGCCCGTCCTCCGGCGCGGAGCGCACGATCTGCGGCCCGTACGTCGACTACCTGTGCACCGACGAGTACAGCCTCACGCTGTCGGTGCCCGTGCTGGCCGGGGGGAGCTTCGCCGGGGTGGCCGCGGCCGACGTGTTCGTGCGGCGGTTCGAGGCCGCGGTGCTTCCGGCGCTGCGGGAGATCCCCGGCCCGGCGTTCCTGGTCAACGCCGAGGGGCGGGTCGTCGCGTCCAACACCGCGAGCCGGGTCGCGGGATCGGTCTACCGGGGCGGCTCGCGCGACGGTGACCACGTCGTACGCCGGGTGGGCGACCTGCCGCTGTCCCTGGTGACCGCGACGACCGGCGAGGCCGTGTAACGGCCGCGGGTCAGCGGCGGCTCGGCGGCGGGGTAGTGGCGGCGGGGTAGTGGCGGCGGGGGCGGCCGGGACCTGCGGCACAATTGGCCTCATGGCCCTCGACCCGAAGATCGCCGACCGGCTGAAGCGCACACCGGACGGCCTGGTGCCCGCGATCGTCCAGCAGCACGACACCGGCGAGGTGCTCATGCTCGCCTGGATGGACGACGAGGCGCTGCACCGCACGCTCACCACCGGCCGGGCGACCTACTGGTCCCGCAGCCGGGGGGAGTACTGGGTGAAGGGCGACACCTCCGGCCACGTGCAGTGGGTCAAGCACGCGGCGCTCGACTGCGACGGCGACACGATCCTGCTCAAGGTCGACCAGGTGGGGGCGGCCTGCCACACCGGCGACCGCACCTGCTTCGACGCCGACGTCCTCGACGTGAGCGGCGCGCCGTGACCGCTCCCGCGCCCGCCCGCGACCAGTCGCGTACGGCGCGGCGCTCGCTGCTCGCCTGGCTGGCCGCCTGCGCCCTGGGAGGCGGCCTCGCGCTGCTGTCCGCGGGCCGCGTGTGGGTCACGCTCGGCACGGCGGAAGGCCCCGCAGGAGCGGGCGGCGGCTCCCTCACCGGCAACGACCTGGTCGCGTGGCTCACCCCCGCGGCGCTGGCCGCGCTGGCCGCCGTGCTGGCCGTGCTGGCGACCCGGGGGATCGCGCGGCGGGTGACGAGCGTGGTGGTCGCACTCCTCGGCGCGGCGGTCGCGGCCGGGGCGTGGGACGGCACGCGCGGCGCGACGATCGCCTCCGCGGCCGCCCAGCACATGACGACCGCGGTGACGTCCGCAGGCCACATCTCCCTGGAGTCGCGCGCCTGGGTCTGGCCGGTGCTGACCGCCGCGGGCGGGCTCGTCCTGGCCGGGGCGGGCGTGGCGGCGGCGGTCCTGAGCGTGCGCTGGCCCGGCATGTCGAGCAGGTACGAGCGGGGGGCCGGGCACGCGAGCACGGACGGAGCCACCCGGGTGAAGGACGCCGACAGGGCGATGTGGGACGCGATCGACGAGGGCGAGGACCCCACCGCGTAGCCGGTCCGCCGGCGAGGGAGTCCTCGCACGCGAGTTGGACCGTTCCCACCTCAGATTACAAATTGTCCACAAAGCCGATTCTTGCCGGACCGGCCGCCCCGCTGCCGATAGGCTTCGCGCCGACCTCTGATCATCGCACAGGAGACCGAATGAGCCACGGGAGCCGGCCGGGCGGCACGGGCGGCCACGGCCGCCCGCACGGCCGGGGTGACCGGCCTCCGGCCTCCGGCGGCCATCGCCATCCGCTCCGGCCGGTCCGCACCGGCGCCGGCCACCCTCCGGCGCCGGTGGGAACGGCATGGTCGCCGCGTCGCTCCTCCCCGGCATCCCCGGCCCGTCTCCAAGCGGTGCTCCGCGGATCCTCGGGGCCGTCTCCGGTCTCGTCGCGCTGAAGAAGATCCGAGACTCCTTTTCCCCCACTCACGCAGGAGTACCACATGACGTACGGCAACGACCCGGGCTACAACCCGGGTGGTCACCCCCAGAACCAGCCCGGCCCGCAGGGCGGATATCCCCCGCCGCAGGGCGGCTACCCGCCGCCTTCCCAGGGTGGCTACCCGCAGGGCGGCGGCTACCCGCCGCCGCAGGGCTCGTACCCGGCCCCGCCCGGCGGTGACCAGTACGGCGGTCAGTACGGCGGCCAGTACGGCGCGCCCGGCGGCTACCCGGCTCCCGAGCTCGCGCACTGGGGCCTGCGCGTCGGCGCCACGCTGATCGACGGCCTCATCGTCGGCGTCCCCACCTGGATCCTGAGCATCATCGGCAGCGCCCTGAGCGCCGGCTCGGTGGACCAGGAGACCGGTCAGGTCGGCTCCGGCTTCGGCATCGGCCTGGTGCTCTCCCTCGTGGCCATCGTCGTCGGCCTCGGCCTCGGCCTGTGGCTGAAGCACAAGGAGGGCACGACCGGCCAGACGGTGGGCAAGAAGGTCGTCGGCATCCAGACGGTCAAGGAGCAGACCGGCGAGTACATCGGCTTCGGCATGGCCGTCGTCCGGTACATCTGCCACATCGTGGACGGCCTGCCCTGCTACATCGGCTACCTGTGGCCGCTGTGGGACGCCAAGCGGCAGACCTTCGCCGACAAGATCGTCGGCACGGTGGTCGTGCGCGCCCCGCGTTAGGCTGACCTTCATGGAAGAGACCGGACGGCGCGCGTGGGACCGGGTGCGGTCGCTGCGCGCGCCGTTCGGCGCCGCGGCCGTTCTGACCGCGGCGGTGACGTACCTGGCGGTGGTCGACCCGCACGAGCCGGGTCACTACCCCGTCTGCCCCCTCTATTACCTGACCGGCCTGTACTGCCCCGGGTGCGGCGCGCTGCGCGCCGTGCACGACCTCGCCCACGCCGACCTCGCAGGGGCGGCGCGGATGAACCTGCTCTTTGTCTTCTGCGTTCCTGTCGTAATCACGTTGTGGGCCCGCTGGGCGTTACGATCATGGCAGGGACGGCCCGCGCGCCCGGACATGGCGCGCCCCGCATACCTGTGGGGACTCCTCGCCGTCGCGGCCGTCTTCGGAGTGGTGCGTAATACGCCTTTGGGGCAATTCCTCGCACCGTGAATCGACCCGGTGGCGGACCGACGCGAGACGGGCCGATACCATCGCAGGGCAGGACACGCAGAGCAGCCGACCGGAGGGACCCTTACGCGTGAGCGAGCGGACAGGCAAATCGCGCGAGCTCCGAGCCGAAGGCGAGGAGGACGCGTGAGTGTTCTTGAGGACATCATCCTGGGCGTGCGGGAGGACCTCGAGGAGCGGCAGCGCAACGTGCCGATCGAGGAGCTCAAGCGGCTCGCCGCCCGTGCCCCCGAGCCCCGGGACGCCTACGCCGCGCTCGGCGGCGACCGGGTGTCGGTCATCGCGGAGGTGAAGCGGTCGAGCCCCTCGAAGGGCGCGCTCGCCGCCATCGCCGACCCCGCCGCCCTCGCGGCGGACTACGAGGAGGGCGGCGCCCACGTCATCAGCGTGCTGACGGAGCGGCGCAGGTTCGGCGGGACGCTCGCCGACCTCGCGGCCGTGCGCGCCGCCGTGGACATCCCCGTCCTGCGCAAGGACTTCATCGTCACCTCCTACCAGCTGTGGGAGGCCAGGGCGCACGGTGCGGACCTCGCCCTGCTCATCGTGGCGGCCCTCGACCAGCAGGCGCTCGTCTCGCTGATCGAGCGGGCCGAGTCGATCGGGCTCGCCCCGCTCGTCGAGGTGCACACCGAGGAGGAGCTGGTCCGCGCGGTCGACGCCGGCGCGAAGATCATCGGGGTGAACGCCCGCAACCTGAAGACGCTCGAGGTGGACCGCGAGGTGTTCGCCACGCTCGCGCCCAAGGTGCCGGACGGCGTCATCAAGGTGGCCGAGTCCGGGGTGCGCGGTCCCCACGACCTGCTCGCGTACGCGCGGGCGGGGGCGGACGCCGTGCTGGTGGGCGAGAGCCTGGTCACCGGCAGGGACCCCAAGACGGCGGTCAACGACCTCGTGACCGCGGGCGCCCACCCGGCCTCCCGGCAGGACACCGGCTCCGAGAGGCACTCGTGAACGACAGCGCAGCGGAAGGAGGCCACGTGACCGCGACGGAGGGGACCATCCTCACCTCCGCGGACCTGGCCGGCAACGGGGTCCACGGAAACGACCCGGACATCCACGGCAAGTTCGGCAAATTCGGCGGCAGGTACGTGCCGGAGGCGCTCATCCCGGCCCTCGACGAGGTCGCCGCGGAGTACGAGAAGGCCAAGACCGACCTGGGCTTCCTGCGCGAGTTCGACCACCTGCTCCGCACGTACGCCGGCCGTCCCACGACGCTGACCGAGGTGCCGCGCTTCGCCGAGCACGCGGGCGGCGCGCGGATCCTGCTCAAGCGCGAGGACCTGACCCACACGGGCGCACACAAGATCAACAACGTGCTCGGTCAGGCGCTGCTGACCAAGCGGCTGGGCAAGCGGCGCGTCATCGCGGAGACCGGGGCGGGCCAGCACGGCGTCGCCACCGCCACCGCCGCGGCGCTCATGGGCCTGGAGTGCGTCATCTACATGGGCGCGGTCGACTGCGAGCGCCAGGCGCTCAACGTCGCCAGGATGAAGCTCCTCGGCGCGACGGTCGTGCCGGTCACCAACGGCAGCCAGACCCTCAAGGACGCCATCAACGAGGCGTTCCGCGACTGGGTCACCAACGTCGACCACACCCACTACCTGTTCGGCACCGTCGCCGGTCCGCACCCGTTCCCGGAGATCGTGCGGGACTTCGCCCGGATCATCGGCGTCGAGGCCCGCCGTCAGGTGCTCGAGCTCACCGGCAAGCTGCCGGACGCGGTCTGCGCCGCCGTCGGCGGCGGGTCGAACGCCATCGGCGTCTTCCACGCCTTCATCGAGGACGAGGACGTCCGGCTGTACGGCTACGAGGCCGGCGGCCGGGGCGTGGACACCGGCGAGCACGCGCTGACCCTGACCGAGGGCAGCGTCGGCGTGCTGCACGGCGCGCGCACCTACGTCCTGCAGGACGAGGAGGGCCAGACGATCGAGTCGCACTCGATCTCGGCCGGCCTCGACTATCCGGGCGTGGGCCCGGAGCACGCGTGGCTGAAGGACACCGGCCGGGCCACCTACGAGGGCGTGACGGACGAGGAGGCCATGGAGGCCTTCGCCCTGCTCGCCCGCACCGAGGGCATCATCCCGGCCATCGAGTCCTCGCACGCGCTCGCGGGCGCGCTGCGGCTGGGCCGCGAACTCGGCCCGGACGCCGTCATCCTGGTGAACCTGTCGGGCCGCGGTGACAAGGACATGGGCACCGCTATGAAGTACTTCAACCTCTGATCAGCATCGATAGGGCATCCCGATGACGACACTCCACGCGGTGTTCGACAAGGCCCGCGCCGAGGACAGGGCCGCGCTGGTCGGCTACCTGCCGGCCGGCTTCCCGACCAAGGACGGCGCGGTCGCCGCGGCGACCGCGATGGTCGAGGCGGGCTGCGACGTGATCGAGATCGGCCTGCCGTACTCCGATCCGCTCATGGACGGCCCGACCATCCAGGACGCGGTGCACCGGTCGCTGACCAACGGCACCCGTATCGCCGACGTGCTGCGCACCGTCGAGGGCGTGGCGAAGTCGGGGGCCGCGACGCTGGTCATGACGTACTGGAACCCGATCGACCGCTACGGCGCCGAGCGCTTCGCGCGCGACCTCGCCTCCGCGGGCGGCGTCGGGACCATCACGCCGGACCTGACGCCCGAGGAGTCCGAGCCCTGGCTCGCCGCGAGCAAGGAGGCCGGCATCGACACGGTCTTCCTCGTCGCGCCCAGCTCGCCGGACGAGCGGATCGCCCGGGTCGCCGCCTGCTGCACGGGCTTCGTGTACGCGGCCTCGCTGATGGGCGTGACCGGCGCCAGGGAGACCGTCGGCTCGGCGGCGGAGGGTCTGGTCAAGCGGACCAAGGCGAACACGCCGCTGCCCGTCTGCGTCGGGCTCGGCGTCGGGAACGGCGCCCAGGCCGCCGAGGTCGCGGCGTACGCCGACGGTGTCATCGTCGGGTCCGCCTTCATCCGGCGCCTGCTCGACGCGCCGGACGAGAAGTCCGGTCTCGCGGCGGTACGTGAACTCGCATCCGAACTCGCCCGGGGTGTCCGGCGCTGAGGCGCCCTGGGGTTTCCTTCCCGTACATGCGCCGTGAGCAGCCAAGATGAGGCGGCTTACCATGCTCTTATCCAGCACATGGTGAGGTTGAGTCCCGGTACTGTTCAGTCGGTGTTGCCTACCGGGCGAGGAGACTCATGGTTCAGTTGGCATCCGGCGCCTCGGTGTCCGAACGGTTACAGCCCGCGAAACCCGTGCTCTCCTGGGTCACGACCGCCGCACGGGTCGTGCTCGCCGGCGTACTGATCGTCGCCGGGGCGCTCAAGATCGGAGCGCCCGCGTTGTCGGTGCAGGCGGTGCGGGCCTACCAGCTCCTGCCGGACTCCGTCGCGCAGGTGGTCGGGTACGGCCTGCCCGTCCTGGAGATCATCACGGGCCTGCTGCTGCTCGTCGGGCTGTTCACGCGCGCGGTGGCGGCCGTCGGCGGGGTGCTGATGGTGGCGTTCGTCATCGGCATCGCGTCGGCCTGGGCCAGGGGGCTGCGCATCGACTGCGGCTGCTTCGGCGGCGACGGCACGCTCGCCGCGGGACAGGACCCCAATTACTTCTGGGAGTTGATGCGCGACATCGGGCTGCTGGTCTGCGCGGCGTGGATCGTGGTCAGGCCGGCGGGCCGCCTGTCGCTGGACTCCGCGCTGGGCTTCACGGGGGAGCGGGAAACGGCGGACGAGGACGACTCGGACGGCGGGGAGGACGACGGTGCGTGACCGCGGACGATCGCGGGACGTCGCCGTGAGGAAAGCCAGGGGGGAAGCTTCGTGAGCAAGCGGACGAGTGAGGCGGCCAGGGCCCGGATCGCGGCCCAGCGGGAGACCTTGCGCAAGCAGGAGCAGCGCAAGCGCATCACGATGATCGTCACCATCGCCGTGATCGTCGTGATCGCCGTCGCCTTCACGGTGTGGTCGGTGCGGCAGGGAAGCGCGGAGGAGACCTCGGGGAACGCCGCTCCCGTCACCGTGGAGAAGGACGGGACGGTCGTGATGGCCAAGTCCGGCGTGACCAAGCCCGTGGTCGACGTGTTCGAGGACTTCCAGTGCCCCGCGTGCAAGCAGTTCGAGGAGACCAGCGGCTCGACGCTGAAGAACCTGGCCGCCGAGGGCAAGGCCAAGGTCGTGTACCACCCGATCACGATCTTCACCCAGGAGCCGACCAAGGGTAACTCGCTGCGCGCGGCCTCCGCCGCCCGCTGCATCACCGACGGCCGGCAGTGGCTGGCGTTCCACGACGTGCTCTACAAGAACCAGCCGAGCGAGACCGTGACCGGCTTCACCGTCGACGAGCTGATCAAGTGGGGCAAGCAGGCCGGCGTCACCGCCGAGGACTTCGACAACTGCGTGCGGCAGCAGCGCAACGTCGCCGCGCACCAGGAGTTCTCCGCGCAGACCATGAGCGCGCAGAAGCTGACCGGCACGCCGACCGTCAAGCTCGACGGCAAGGAGCTCGACACCAACGTCGCCTTCGTGCCGAGCTCGCTGCGCGACGCGGTGGAGAGCGCGGGCAAGTGACCTCCCGCGGGGACGGCCCCACGCGGGCCGTCCCGCGCCCGCCCTTCGCCGGCCAAGAATCGGGCAAGGGCCGCGCGACTCTCCCGTGACGGGGGTAGAGCCGGACAACCGCTCGTGACCGAGCGGCGGCCGATGCCGGTGCCGCCGGGCCGATGAGCGTCCGCGCGAGCCCGCCTGACCCACCTGACCCGCCGTCGGGACGGCCGCGTGCCGGGTTTCGCCTCCGCGGCCGTGGTTAGCATGCCCGCATGCCGTACGACGACCGGTCTCCCTTCATCGGACCCGCGGGCGCCGCGAGGAGGATCCACGGGGCGATGATCGCCTTCGCGGCGGGCGACGCGCTCGGCGTGCCCTGGGAGGGCCGCCCGCCGGAGCGCATCGACCCGGCCGAGGTCGTCCGGCTGCCGGCCCCGGACCGGGGGTGGCCGCGCGGTGCGACCTCCGACGACACCGCGCAGATGGTGCTGGTCGCCCGCTGCCTGGCCGACACGGGCGGGCGGCCCGCCTCCATGGACTTCCTGACCCGTCTGGCCGGCGCGGCGCCCGGGGTGCGCGGTCTCGGGCCGACGACGATGCGGGCCCTCGCGCACTTCCGCGCCACGGGGGAGCTCCCGCCGCCTTCGGCCGGCGACCTGCCCACCAACGGCGCGGCCATGCGCATCGCCCCCGCCGGCTGGGCCGTGCCGCCCCACCTGCCGGAACGCCGCCGGAGCCTGTGCGAGGTGCTGTCGGCCGCGACGCACCGCGCGCCCGCGGCCGTGGCGGCGGCCTGCGTGATCGCGGCAATGGCGTCGTCCGCGGTCGAGGGTGCGGGCACGGCCGACCTTCTGGCCGCGGCCGAGGCCGAGGCCCGCTGGGCGGGCGAGCACTACGGGCCGATGGCCGCCGTGGCGGACGCCGCCCGCGGCCGGTGGTCGCCCCCGCCCGAGGGCGTCTCCCTGGACGCCGTGGAGACGGCCGCCGCGGTGGTCCACGTGATCCGCGAGGCCCCCGGCCTGGCCGCGGCGCTCCCGTACGCAGTGTCGCTCGGCGGGGACACCGACACGGTCGCGGCGCTCGCGGGCGGCGTCCTCGGCGCACTCGACCCCGAGGGGGTCGCCGCACTCGGCTGGCTGGGGCTGGTGGATCTCGGCGAATACCCGGGCCTGCAGGAGCTCGCCGCACGCCTGGCCGCCCTCCGCGACAGGCCTGCCTCCGGGCTCTGAGCGGGGTGCGGCGGGTGGTCGGCGCAGGTCGCGGGGCGGATGCCCGCGCCTCGCTCCGGACCCGCCCTCTCTTGCGGTAACGTCACGTTACATGCCCCTCCTCGCCTCGATTCCCAGCCCGTCACAGGGGGTCTGGAATCTCGGACCGATCCCGATCCGCGCGTATGCGCTGTGCATCGTGCTCGGCGTCATCGTCGCCGTCTGGATCGGCGAACGCCGTTGGCGCGCCCGCGGCGGCGCCCCCGGGACGATCACCGATCTCGCGGTCTGGGCCGTGCCGTTCGGCCTCGTCGGCGGACGCCTTTATCACGTCATCACCGACTGGCAGATCTACTTCGGCTCGGAAGCGCCCAAGCGGCCGATCGACGCTCTGTTCATCTGGGAGGGCGGCCTCGGCATCTGGGGCGCGATCGCCCTCGGCGCGCTCGGCGTCTGGATCGCCTGCCGCCGTCGCGGCATCTCCTTCACCGCCATCGCCGACACCCTCGCCCCCGGCGTCGCCGTGGCCCAGGCCATCGGCCGGTGGGGCAACTACTTCAACCAGGAACTGTTCGGCGGCCCCACCGACCTCCCGTGGGGCCTGGAGATCGAGCCGGGCCGCCCGGGCACCGTCCCCGGCGCGAGCACCTACCACCCGACGTTCCTGTACGAGTCGCTGTGGGACCTCGCGCTCGCCGGCGTGCTGATCCTGGCCGCCCGCCGGTTCGGTCTGCGGCACGGCCGGGTGTTCGCGATGTACGTCGCGGGCTACACGCTCGGCCGGTTCTGGATCGAGGGGCTGCGGGTGGACCCCGCCCACCACATTCTCGGCCTGCGGCTGAACCAGTGGACCTCGGTCGTCATCTTCCTGTGCGCGCTGGCGTACCTGTGGCTGGCCCGCAACCGCACCGGCGAGGAGCCGCTGGGCGTGCAGGCCGGCGACACCGGCGCGGACCACGCCGACCCCGCCCACGGGCGGGACCAGGCCGACGAGCCGGAACTCCTGCGCGACGACGAGCGGGAGGACCGGGAGACGCGAGGCGGCGCCGGAGATCTGCCTCCACCGGACGGCGACGCGGGCTCCGGCACACCGGCGGCGACCGCGAGAGCGGGCGCCGCGAGCGACGGCGTGGCGGCGGAACCGGAGGCCGGCCAGCGATGACGAAGGCCACGACGGGGGCGCGGGCCGAGATCCACCATGAGCACCGGGACGTCACCGGCGGCTGGTTACGCCCCGCGGTCTTCGGCGCGATGGACGGGCTGGTCTCCAACTTCGCGCTGATCGCGGGCGTCGCCGGCGGCACCGCGGAGACCAGGATCATCGCTCTCGCCGGCATCGCCGGCCTGGCCGCCGGAGCGTTCTCCATGGCGGGCGGCGAGTACGTGTCGGTCGCCAGCCAGCGCGAGCTCGCCCAGGCGGAGATCGACGTCGAGCGCCGGGAGCTGGAGCGGCACCCCGAGGCCGAGGAGGCCGAGCTCGCCCGGATGTACGAGCAGCGGGGCGTGGACCCGGAGACCGCCAGGGAGGTCGCCCGGCAGATCTCCCGCAACCCGGAGGAGGCCCTGGCGGTCCACACGCGGGCCGAGCTGGGCGTGGACCCCGACGACCTGCCCTCGCCTGTGCTGGCCGCCGTGTCGTCGTTCCTGTCGTTCAGCATCGGTGCGCTGGTCCCGCTCCTGCCCTACCTGCTGGGCGTGCGGGGGCTGTGGATCTCCGCCGTGGTGTCGATGGTGGCGCTGTTCGCCGCCGGCGCCGTGGTCTCCCGGGTGACGGCCCGCAGCTGGTGGTTCAGCGGCCTGCGCCAGCTCGTGGTGGGGGCCGTCGCGGCGGCGCTGACCTGGGGCCTGGGCTCGCTGATTGGAACCGGCGGTCTATGACCAAGCGCAAGCGCCGGTCGTCCGCGCCCGCCGAGGGGCGGACCGGGGCCGCCCTCGCCGAGCTGGGGCTGGACGACCGGCAGCAGCGTGTGTTCGTGTGGTCGGTCACCGCTGTGGGAGTGCTGGCGATCGCCCTGGTGCTGACGCTGGTGGTCAACGCGATCGGCGGCGGGCAGTCGCAGCCGGTGCAGGCGTCGGGCGAGGTGTCAGGGGAGGGCCTGCCCGCCACCTTCCAGTCCTGGCCGTCCCTGAAGGAACTGGCCCCGATCGCCGACAGGAAGGCCGACACTGCGCCGCTGACCGTCCAGGAGGTGTTCGGCGCGCGGACGCTCACGGCCGGGAAGGTCACGCTGCGCAGGCTGGCCGGTCGCCTGGACCAGGCGTGCGCGGGCGCCGTGTGGGGGGCCGACCTCGCCGAGGCCCTGGCCGAGGCCGGATGCGGCCAGGCGGTCCGCGGCCTGTACGCCACCGCCGACGGGGTCTACGTCGCGCAGTACACCCTGTTCAACCTCGCGGACGTCGCGGCGGCCGAGTCGCTGGCGAAGTCGCTGGCGTCGCTTTACCGGGGCGCCTGGGTGCAGCCGCTGGAGTCGCCGCGGGCGAAGTTCGGCGCCTACAGCGAGGGAAACGCCTACGTCCTGGGGCACTACCTCGGGGTCGCCTGGATCGGCAGGGCCGACGGCGTGGAACCGGGGGAGAAGGACGACTTCATCATGCTCGGCCTGGCCGTGCGGGAGGCCGAGAAGGCGGTCTTCCGGCGTGTGGTCAAGGTGGCCGGGGTGCCGTCGGACCCCGCGCAACCGCCGGGCCCGGCCGACACCGCCCAGCCCTCCGAGGAGCCCCCCTCCGAACCCGGCGCCTCTCCTGCCGTGTCCGCGCCCGGCGCGAGCACGTCCGCGCAGCCGTCCGTCCCCGCCGCCAGATAGACGAGCGCGATAGATCGGCCGGCGGACTCAGCGTGATCCGCCCGGCCCGGCCTCGTCAGGTCGTGGTGGAAGCGCCGATCTGCGACCTCGTCCGGGCCCTCATCCCGGCGAGGCGGTGGAGGGGGAGTTCCAGCGGGGTGGCGTCGAGGGCCCAGGGTGCGGCCTCCTCGACGGCGGCCCTGGCCTGCCGCTTGGTGAGCCCGGCCGTCCCCGCCGGCCCAGGTTCGGTGAGCGCCTCGCGCCAGGCGTTGGCGACCTTCCCGTGGGCGCTGTCCATGATCCTGCGCACCACCCGCTCCGGGCCGCTGTCCGGGGGCGGGAGCCGTACGGCGTCGAGGACGTGGCCTTCGGCGGCCAGGCGATAGACGGGGGCGAGCAGGGCGGCGAGCGCGGGCAGGTCGGCGACCGTGTCCGCCACAGGGCCCGCGGTGAGCACGCGCACGTGCCGGGCGCGCGTCGCGAGCAGCAGGCGGGGCAGCGCGGCCTCCAGCCCGGCCGGCACGGCGATCGCCACCCTCTCGGGATCGGCGGCGTACGGCTTGGCCAGCAGGGTGGCGAGCCGGGTGCGCGGCACCTGCGGCAGCAGGCCGCGCGGCCAGTCCCCGGCGAGCAGGTGCGGTCCGAACGCGGTCACGGCCGCCTCGTCCGGCGCCGCCGCCGGGGCGGACTCGACGGCCTGGGGGCCCTGGGTGTAGATGGCCGTGGCGAGGCGGTCGAGCCGGGCGGCGATCGCCGGCCACGTCTTCGTGGTGGGCCGCAGCACGTACAGGTCTGCCGCGCTGCCGATCGCCTCCGCCCCGTGATACCGGTTGAAGTGCGGAAATATCGCCTCGTGCAGCAGGTTGAGGTCGAAGAGGGCTTTTTGCACCTTCAGTGCGAGCATCGGGGTGCGCTCCGAGGCGCCGTACGCCACGAGGATCCGTCCCTGGTCGCGGTCGCGCAGGCCCTCGGCGGCGCGGGCGGCGAACAGCCCGATCCCCTCGGGCGTGTACGGCGGGTCGGTGATCGCGAGGTCGGCCCAGCCGCGCAGCGACGGCGGCAGGCCGAGGCGCAGGTCGGCCCAGCGGGTGCGGACCCCCAGGTCCTGGGCGTCGATGTACTCGAGGATGCGGTCGTCGATGTCGGCCACGGCGACCTCGACCTCGGGGTGGACCATCCGCACGGCCAGCGAGGTCAGGTCGTGGTCGCCGACGCACAGCAGGCGGGCGCCGGGCAGCCAGAACCGCCGCCCCAGCAGCAGGGCGCGGCGCAGCACGGTCTCGGCGGTCGCGGAGACGTGGTCGAGCGCGTGCCGTCCCCGGGGGGCCCCCGCGATCAGCGTCTCCAGGCGTTCGAGCGTCTCGGCGTGCGCCGCGACCATTCCGGCGACCGGATTCCCAAGACCGGAAATATCCGTATCAATCCCGGCGTTGTAGCGGTTGACCTGATCAATGGGAATACGGACATGGTCGCCGCGGTGCTCAAGGGGGAGCACCCGCAGCAGCGACTCGATCGTCCGCCGCGACGTGGCGGTCTCCCGGACCAGGTCCGCCAGGGTCCACCAGCGGCCGCCTGACAGGAGCGCCAGCGCTCCGCGCAGGCGCAGGCCGTCCACGCCGGCATCCGCCAGCAGTTCGTCGATCGCCTCATGACCACCCATGCGCAAACCCTATCCACGGCGCTGACCTGTGAAGGTTCGCGAAGCGGACCTGAGGGGCACTATTCCGGCAGCGTGTTGTAATCTCTAAGAACCACAACCGCAGCAGGGCCAGCGTCGTCCCTCTGTTCCACGCAGACGTTGACGACGGGAGTGACTACATGCCTGCTGCCCGCCTTGGCCTTCCCGGAGGTCTCCCCGAGCCCCAGGGACTCTACGACCCCGGATTCGAGCACGACGCCTGTGGCGTAGCCATGGTGGCCGATGTTTCGGGCCGCCGCAGCTACGACATCGTCGCCAAGGCACTGACCGCGCTCCGCAACCTCGACCACCGGGGTGCCAGCGGCAGCGAGCCGGACACCGGCGACGGCGCGGGCATCCTCACGCAGATCCCCGACGCGTTCTTCCGCGCGGTGGTGGCCGAATTGGGATGGAGCAGCCCGCTGCCGCCCGAGGGCGCGTACGCCGCGGGCACCGCGTTCCTGCCGCTCGACGAGCAGGCGAGGGCCTCCGCGGTCGGCCTCATCGAGCAGATCGCCGCCGAGGAGGGCGTGACCGTCCTCGGCTGGCGCGACCTGCCGGTGGACCGCGACCTGCCCGGCGCCACCGCGCGGGCGGTCATGCCCCACTTCGCCCAGCTGTTCGTCACCTCGCCCGGCGGCGAGACCGGCGTCGACCTCGACCGGATCGTGTTCGCCTTCCGCAAGCGGGCCGAGCACGAGGCGGACGTCTACTTCTCCTCGCTGTCCTCGCGGACCATCGTCTACAAGGGCATGCTGACCTCGCTGCAGGTCGAGCCGTTCTTCGCCGACCTGTCCGACGAGCGGTACGTCAGCGCCATCGCGCTGGTCCACTCGCGTTTCTCGACCAACACCTTCCCCTCCTGGCCGCTGGCCCACCCGTACCGGTACGTCGCCCACAACGGTGAGATCAACACCGTGCGCGGCAACCGCAACTGGATGCGCGCCCGCGAGGCCATGCTCGCCACCGGCCTGATCCCGGGCGACCTGCGGCGGCTGTTCCCGATCTGCGACCCCGACGGCTCCGACACCGCCTCGTTCGACGAGACGCTGGAGCTGCTGCACCTCGGCGGCCGGTCGCTCCCGCACGCCGTGCTGATGATGATCCCGGAGGCGTGGGAGAACCACACCGAGATGGACCCGGCCCGCCGGGCCTTCTACGAGTTCCACTCCACCCTCATGGAGGCGTGGGACGGCCCCGCGTCCATCACCTTCTCCGACGGCACGCTGGTCGGCGCGGTCCTCGACCGCAACGGCCTGCGCCCGGGCCGGTTCTGGGTCACCGACGACGGCCTGGTCGTGCTCGCCTCCGAGGCGGGCGTGCTGTCCGACATCCCGCAGGAGAAGGTCGTCCGCAAGGGCCGCCTGCAGCCGGGCCGCATGTTCCTGGTGGACACCGCGCGCGGCCGGATCATCGAGGACGACGAGATCAAGGCCGAGCTCGCCGCCTCCGAGCCGTACGGCGAGTGGCTGCACGCGGGCCTGGTCCGCTTCGAGGAGCTGCCCGAGCGCGAGCACGAGCACCCCACTCACGAGGCGCTGGTCAAGCGGCAGCAGACCTTCGGCTACACCCAGGAGGAGCTGCGGGTCATCCTCACGCCGATGGCCAGGAACGGCGCCGAGCCGATCGGCTCGATGGGCACCGACACCCCGGTGGCGGTGCTGAGCGAGAAGCCGAGGCTGCTGTTCGACTACTTCAGCCAGCTGTTCGCGCAGGTCACCAACCCGCCGCTGGACGCCATCCGCGAGGAGCTCGTCACCTCGCTGCAGTCGACGATCGGCCCTGAGGGCAACCTGCTCGACCCCGGCCCGGCCTCGTGCCGCCGGCTCGTGCTGCCCTACCCGGTGATCGACAACGACGAGCTCGCCAAGATCATCCACATCAACGACGAGGGCGCGCTGCCCGGCTTCCAGCCGTACGTCGTGTCCGGCCTGTTCGACGCGGCCGGCGGCGGCGAGGCGCTGGTGCGGCGGCTGGAGGAGATCCGCCAGGAGGTCTCCCGGGCCATCGAGGACGGCGCGCGGATCATCGTGCTGTCCGACCGCGGGTCCTCCCGTGAGAAGGCGCCGATCCCGTCGCTGCTGCTCACCGGCGCCGTGCACCACCACCTCATCCGGGAGAAGTCCCGCACCCGGGTCGGGCTCGTGATCGAGACCGGCGAGGCCCGCGAGTGCCACCACATGGCCCTGCTCATCGGCTACGGCGCCAGCGCGATCAACCCCTACCTCGCCCTGGAGACGGTCGAGGACATGATCGCCACCGGTCAGCTCGACCTCGACCCGCGCAAGGCCGTGCGCAACCTGATCAAGGCGTACGGCAAGGGCGTGCTGAAGGTCATGTCCAAGATGGGCGTGTCCACGGTCGCGTCCTACACCGGCGCGCAGATCTTCGAGGCCCTCGGCCTCGGCGCCGAGGTCATCGACCAGTGCTTCGCCGGCACCACCTCCCGCCTCGGCGGCGTCGGCTTCGACGTGCTCGCCAAGGAGGCGCTGGAGCGGCACGCGCGGGCCTACCCCCGCGCGGAGAACCCGCACCGGCGGCTGGAGGTCGGCGGCGAGTACCAGTGGCGCCGCGAGGGTGAGCCGCACCTGTTCAACCCGACCACCGTCTTCAAGCTGCAGCACTCCACCCGCACCCGGCGGTACGAGATCTTCAAGGAGTACACGTCCCTGGTGGACGGGCAGTCCGAGAAGCTCATGACGCTGCGCGGCCTGTTCACGCTGCGTCCCGGCGGCGCGCCCGTGCCGATCGACGAGGTCGAGTCGGTCGAGTCGATCGTCAAGCGGTTCTCCACCGGCGCCATGTCGTACGGCTCCATCTCGATGGAGGCGCACGAGACGCTGGCCATCGCGATGAACCGGCTCGGCGCCAAGTCGAACACCGGTGAGGGCGGCGAGGACCCCGAGCGGCTGCACGACCCCGAGCGGCGCAGCGCGATCAAGCAGGTGGCCTCCGGCCGCTTCGGCGTGACCAGCGAGTACCTCGTCAACGCCGACGACCTGCAGATCAAGATGGCGCAGGGCGCCAAGCCCGGCGAGGGCGGCCAGCTGCCCGGGCACAAGGTGTACCCGTGGATCGCCAAGACCCGGCACTCCACGCCCGGCGTCGGCCTCATCTCGCCGCCGCCGCACCACGACATCTACTCGATCGAGGACCTGGCCCAGCTCATCCACGACCTGAAGAACTCCAACCCGCGCGCCCGCGTCCACGTGAAGCTGGTGGCCGAGGTCGGGGTCGGGACCGTGGCGGCGGGCGTCAGCAAGGCCCACGCCGACGTCGTGCTGATCTCCGGCCACGACGGCGGCACCGGCGCCTCCCCGCTGACCTCGGTCAAGCACGCGGGCGCCCCCTGGGAGCTCGGCCTGGCCGAGACCCAGCAGACCCTGCTGCTCAACGGCCTGCGCGACCGCATCGTCGTCCAGGCCGACGGCCAGCTCAAGACCGGCCGCGACGTGATCATCGCGGCGCTGCTCGGCGCCGAGGAGTACGGCTTCGCCACCGCTCCGCTGGTCGTCTCCGGCTGCGTCATGATGCGGGTCTGCCACCTCGACACCTGCCCGGTGGGCGTGGCCACGCAGAACCCCGAGCTGCGCAAGCGGTTCACCGGCAAGCCCGAGTTCGTGGTGAACTTCTTCGAGTTCATCGCCCAGGAGGTGCGCGAGTACCTCGCCGAGCTCGGCTACCGCTCGCTCGACGAGGTCATCGGGCGGGCCGACCTGCTCGACACCACCCGGGCGGTCGAGCACTGGAAGGCCTCAGGCCTCGACCTGTCGCCGATCCTGCACCAGCCGGAGCTGCCCGAGGGCACCCCGCGCCGCAAGGTCGTCGAGCAGGACCACGGGCTCGACAAGGCGCTGGACAACACGCTGATCCAGCTCGCCGAGGGCGCGCTGAACCTCGGCGACCCGGTCACGCTGGAGCTGCCCATCCGCAACGTCAACCGCACGGTCGGCACGATGCTCGGCCACGAGGTGACCAAGCGGTACGGCGGGGCCGGCCTGCCGGACAACACGATCGACGTGTCGTTCACCGGCTCGGCGGGCAACTCGTTCGGCGCGTTCGTGCCGCGCGGCGTCACGCTGCGGCTGACCGGCGACGCCAACGACTACCTCGGCAAGGGCCTGTCGGGCGGCCGCATCATCGTCCGCCCGCACCCCGACGCGCCGTTCGAGGCCGAGACGCAGGTCATCTCCGGCAACGTCGGCCTGTACGGCGCGACGTCCGGCGAGGTCTTCGTCCGCGGCGTCGTGGGCGAGCGGTTCTGCGTGCGCAACTCCGGCGCGACCGCCGTCGTGGAGGGCGTGGGCGACCACGGCTGCGAGTACATGACCGGCGGCCGGGCCGTCGTCCTCGGGCCGACCGGCCGCAACTTCGCCGCGGGCATGTCGGGCGGCGTCGCGTACGTGCTCGACCTGCGGCCCGAGCGGGTCAACCGCGAGATGGTCGAGCTCGAGGCGCTGGACGACGACGACGCCGAGTTCCTGCGGGAGATCGTCGAGAAGCACTTCGCGGAGACCGGCTCCACGGTGGCCAAGGCGCTGCTCGCCGACTGGGACGCCGCGCTCGGCCGGTTCGGGAAGGTCATGCCGACCGACTACAAGCGGGTCCTGCGGGCGCGGGCCGCCGCGGAGGCCGAGGGCCGCGACATCGACGAGGCGGTCATGGCCGCCGCCCACGGGTGACGCCGATGCGAATCATCGCGACCGTCTCCACGACCGTTTCCACGCAGGGATAGAGGGGGGTAACACCGTTGGCTGACCCGAAGGGGTTCCTGACACACGGGCGCGAGCTGCCGGCGCGCCGCCCGGTCGATGTCCGCATCCGCGACTGGCGCGAGGTCTACGAGGACTTCCCCCGGCCCGCGCTCACCAAGCAGGCGGCCCGCTGCATGGACTGCGGCATCCCGTTCTGCCACAACGGCTGCCCGCTCGGGAACCTCATCCCCGAGTGGAACGACCTCGTCTACCGCGACGACTGGCGCGAGGCGATCGAGCGGCTGCACGCGACCAACAACTTCCCGGAGTTCACCGGCCGCCTGTGCCCCGCGCCGTGCGAGTCGGCGTGCGTCCTCGGCATCAACTCCGACCCGGTCGCGATCAAGCGGGTCGAGGTCGAGATCGTCGACCGCGCCTTCGCCGAGGGCTGGGTCACGCCGCAGCCGCCCGCCGCCAAGACGGGCAGGAAGGTCGCGGTCGTCGGCTCGGGCCCGGCCGGCCTCGCCGCCGCGCAGCAGCTCACCCGCGCCGGGCACGACGTGGTCGTGTTCGAGCGGGCCGACCGGATCGGCGGGCTGCTCCGCTACGGCATCCCCGAGTTCAAGATGGAGAAGCGGCACGTCGACCGCCGCATCGCCCAGATGGAGGCCGAGGGCACCGAGTTCCGCACCGGCGTCAACGTCGGCGTGGACGTCACGGTGGCTCGGCTCCGGGAGGAGTTCGACGCGGTCGTGCTGGCGGGCGGCGCCACGGCCTGGCGCGACCTGCCGGTGCCCGGCCGCGAGCTCAAGGGCGTCTACCAGGCGATGGAGTACCTCCCGCCCGCGAACAAGACCCAGGAGGGCGACTACGCCGAGTCGCCGATCTCGGCGGAGGGCAAGCACGTCGTCGTGATCGGCGGCGGCGACACCGGCGCCGACTGCATCGGCACGGCGATCCGCCAGGGCGCCCTGTCGGTCACCCAGCTTGAGATCATGCCGAGGCCGCCGGAGGCCCGGCCGGGCAGCCAGCCGTGGCCGACCTACCCGATGCTGTTCAAGATGGAGAGCGCGCACGAGGAGCTGGAGGCCGGGGCGGGCGACCGCGTGTACGCGGTGTCCACCACCGAGTTCGCCGGCGACGACGAGGGCAACGTGCGGGCGCTGCGCCTGGTCGAGGTCGAGGGCCCGGCGGCGGGGTTCAGGCCGATCCCCGGCACCGAGCGGGAGATCCCGGCCGAGCTGGTGACGCTCGCCATGGGCTTCCTCGGCCCGGAGAAGGGCCCGCTGCTGAACGACCTCGCGGCGCTGTCCGGCGACCCGGAGTCGTTCTTCGACGCGCGGGGCAATGTGGCCAGGAACGCGTCGTACGAGACGTCGGTCGAGGGCGTGTTCGCGGCCGGTGACATGGGCCGGGGCCAGTCGCTGATCGTGTGGGCGATCGCCGAGGGCCGGTCGGCGGCGGCGGCGGTGGACCGCTACCTGAGCGGGCGGACCGTCCTGCCCGTTCCCATCCCGCCGACGGCGCGGCCTCTCGTCTGAGGGGTGATCCGGCGGCCGTGGTCCCAGGGGACCGGACCACGGCGGTCGGGGTTTAGGGGATAAAACGGGCATATCCCAGTTCGGTGGCCGGGTTGCGAGCGCGTGCGGCTGCCGGGAGGATGCTGTGCCCGGATCGAGGGGCCCCGGCACCAGGGGCCCGCCATCGAGGAGGATCGTTGTACGCACGGGGGCGGCTCGCCGGGGCCATCATGTCCATCACCATGCTCGGCGGGCTGGGGGCCGCGGCACTGCCGGGGGCGGCGGCCGCGTCCGAGCCCGCGCAGAACTACCTGGTCTTCTACAAAGACGGCGGCTCGGCCGCCGCGCAGCGGGCGGCCGAGTCGGCCGGAGGAACGATCCAAGGGCGGGACGACAAGCTCGGCTACCTCGTCGTGCGCGCGTCCGACCCCGAGAAGATCGGCGCCGACCCCTCCGTGGTCGGCGTCACGCTCGACCGTCCCATCGGCAAGACCTCCGACGCGCCCGCCGCCTCCGGAGCCCGGCCCGCAAAGCACGTCCGGTCGGCGAAGCACGTCCGGTCGGCGGAGCACGCCCGGTCGGCCGCGAAGCATGTCAGGTCAGCACAGGGCGGCGACCCGCTCTCGGGCCGCCAGTGGGACATGAAGATGATCGGCGCCACCCCCACCGGGTCGTACGCCAAGGCCCGGGGCAGCCACAAGGTGCTGGTGGGCATCATCGACACCGGCGTCGACGGCAAGCACCCCGACATCGCGCCCAACTTCAACCGGACGCTCAGCCGAAACTTCGTCGTCGACCAGCCGACCGACGAGAACGGCAAGACGCTCGACGGGCCCTGTGAGCACAAGGGCTGCAAGGACCCGGCCGACGTCGACGACGACGGCCACGGCACCCACGTCGCGAGCACCATCGGCTCGCCGATCAACGGCATCGGCGTCGGCGGGGTCGCCCCCGACGTGTCGCTGGTCAACCTCCGCGCCGGCACCGACTCGGGCTTCTTCTTCCTCAAGCCCACCATGGACGCCCTGGAGTACGCCGCCGACGTCGGCGTCGACGTGGTCAACATGAGCTTCTACGTCGACCCCTGGACGTTCAACTGCGCGAACAACCCGAGCGACACCAACAGGGAGCGCCTGGAGCAGCGGGCGATCCTGGAGGGCATGCGCCGCGCGGTCAAGTACGCCCGCGCGCACGGCGTCACACTCGTCACCGCGATCGGGAACGAGGGCCTCGACCTCGGCAAGGTGAAGACCGACACCTCCAGCCCCGACTTCCCGAAGGGCTCGGAGAAGAAGCGGTCCGTCGACAACACCTGCCTCAGCGTCCCGGCCGAGCTCGACGGCGTCATCTCGGTGTCATCCGTCGGCCCCGCCGGGCAGAAGGCGTCGTACTCCGACTACGGCGTCGAGCAGACCGACATCGCCGCGCCGGGCGGCGACATGTTCGACGGCGGTACCGGCCTCAAGGGTGCGAGCCGGGAGATCCTGGCCGCCGCCCCCGAGAACGTCCTGCGCGCCAAGGGCCTCATCGACGCCGCGGGCAAGCCGAAGACGTCCACGGTGATCCGCGACTGCCACGACGGCAAGTGCGCCTACTACCAGTACCTGGAGGGCACCTCCATGGCCGCGCCGCACGTCACCGGGGTGGCGGCGCTGATCATCGGCCGGTTCGGCAAGCCCGGCAAGGGCGGGCTCCAGATGGACCCCGCGCAGGTGGAGCGCCTGCTGTACGCGACGGCGACGCAGAAGGGCTGCCCGGCCCCCCGCGCCTACCGGTACGGCACGGGTGAGAGCCAGGTCTGCGAGGGGCCCACGGCCAAGAACGGCTTCTTCGGCCACGGCCTGGTCGACGCCGCCCGGGCCGCCACCGCCGCGCCCTGAGCCGTGCCCTGAGCCGCGTCCTGGGGCTTGTCCCGGGGCTCGTCGCCACCTGAGTACGCGCCTGAGTAGCCCGCCGGATGCCTGGCGGGCCACGGCGGCCTACCCTCCTTCGCGGAGGAGGGCAGATCATGATCTACCGGCTCGTCTGGCAGGCCACGATGGTGGCGCATTTCCTCGTCATCGCCTACATCGCCCTGGGCGGCTTCCTCGCCTGGTGGCGGCCCCGGCTGATCTGGCCGCACCTCGCGTTGTGCGCCTGGGGGCTGGTGCAGCTCGCCGGGCTCGTGGAGTGCCCGCTGACCGCGCTGGAGAACTGGGGGCGGGCCAGGGCGGGGGAGCACGGCCTGCTGCCCGGCGGCTTCATCGACACCTACATCGAGGGCGTCGTCTACCCGGAGGCGTACGTCTGGCACGTGCGGCTGGCGGTGATCGCCGTCGTGCTCGCCTCCTGGGCGGGTCTCGCGATCAGGATCCGCCGACGCCGCACACGTCCTGCGCGTACGCCAGGAACGTCTGCTGCACCGGAGCCGGGGGCGTCGCGATGAGGTAACGTTTCTCGCCGCCGCCCACGGTGCCGTAGATCGGGAAGAGGTAGGCCTTCTTGGCCTCCGCGAACGCGTGCCAGTCGCACCGCATGGGGGTGACCTCCACCGGGATCTCCAGCCGCGTGGCGTCCGCCGCGAGCTCGGCCACCGGCCTGCGCCTGCCGGAGCGGGGGAGCATCGTGTAGTGCGTGGTGGCGCCGATGTCGTCGATGGTGATCGGCTCCGATCCGCCCTTCCTGGTGACGACGAGGTTCCCGTGGAGGGTCCGGCCCACGCGGGTCCAGGTGTCCCCGAAGGTCACGTCGACCGACTGGCGCAGGATGTAGGCCCCGCACTCGGCCTTCACCAGCCCGTCCAGCGTAGGATCGGGGTGGTGGATCGGGAACTCCACCTTGCGGAGTGTCCCGTCGCCGACCTGGATGTGCGCCACCACCGTGGCCGGGCGCACCGGCGGGATCTTCGCCGGGTCGCAGCGCGCCTCGCCGTACGGGATCCGCAGGTCCGTGCGCGGCGTCTTGCCGAGTGTGGTGTCCAGGCGAGTCGGCGGGAGCGTCGCGAACGAGCCGGTCACGAGCTGGACGTCCTGGAAGCGCACCCGCGTGCCGGTGTCGTTGCGCACGGACACCTCCAGGTCGTGGGATGTCTCGTCGCTGCGCCACTGGTTCAGCGATACCGAAACACCCGTCGGCGGCGCGGTCGATTCGGTACCCTGGCCTCCGCACGCGGCCAGGGTGAACAGCGCCGTTATTACCCCCCAGGTCCGGGTACGTCCCATGGCTGCCAAGGCTAGGGCACGCGGATGATCGCGTGAAGTGTCTGAACATTTGGCGACAGCTGTGTGCGCCGTCACTGCAAGTGGTCTGTACCAATTAGGGTAGTGCTGTGAGTCGTCGAGCAAAGATCGTCTGTACCCTCGGGCCCGCCACCTCCTCACCGGAGCGCCTACGCGAGCTCATCAAGGCGGGCATGAACGTCGCCCGCTTCAACCTCTCGCACGGCAGCCACGAGTTGCACAAGGAGGTGTTCGACCGGGTCAGAGCCGCCGCCGACGAGCTGGGCTGTGCCGTGGGCGTCCTCGCCGACCTCCAGGGCCCCAAGATCCGCGTCGGTCGCTTCGCCTCCGGTCCCGTACGGCTCGGCTACGGCGACGTCTTCACGATCACGACCGAGGACGTCCCCGGAGACCGGGACATCGTCTCCACGACGTACGCGGGCCTGCCGGGCGACGTCAAGGCCGGCGACACGATCCTCGTGGACGACGGCCGGCTGAACCTCGAGGTGACCGCGGTCGAGGGGCCGCGGGTCGTCACCCGTGTCGTCATCGGCGGCATGATCTCCGACAACAAGGGCCTCAACCTCCCCGGCGTGGCCGTCAGCGCCCCGGCGCTCACGGACAAGGACGAGGAGGACCTGCGCTGGGCCCTGCGCACCGGCTTCGACATGATCGCCCTGTCGTTCGTCCGGTCGCCGGACGACGCCGCGCTCGTCCACGCGATCATGGAGGAGGAGGGCGTCAGGCTCCCGCTCCTCGCCAAGATCGAGAAGCCGCAGGCCGTCGACTGCCTCGAGGAGATCGTGGACGCCTTCGACGGCGTGATGGTCGCCCGCGGCGACCTCGGCGTCGAGCTGCCGCTGGAGCAGGTGCCGATCGTCCAGCGCCGCATCATCGAGCTGTGCCGGGAGAAGGCCCACCCGGTCATCGTGGCCACCCAGATGCTCGACTCGATGATGAGCGCCCCCCGGCCCACCCGCGCCGAGGCGTCCGACGTCGCGTACGCGGTGATGGACGGCGCGGACGCGGTGATGCTGTCCGGCGAGACCTCGGTCGGCAACTACCCGATCGAGTCGGTCTCCACGATGGCCCGCATCGCGGTCGCCGCGGAGGGCACCACGCTGCAGGCCACCCACACGCTGGAGCGCCTGCCCGAGACGACCGGCGGGGCCATCGCCCGCGCCGCGGCCGAGGTCGGCGCCATCGTCGGGGCCAAGGCCCTGGTGGCGTTCACGATGTCCGGCGAGACCGCCAGGCGGCTGGCCCGCTACCGCTCGCCGATCCCGCTGCTGGCGTTCACCTCCAACCCGCAGGTGCGCGGCCAGCTCGCGCTGACCTGGGGCGTCGAGACGTTCGAGGTGCCGTTCGTGCACCACACCGACGACATGGTGCGCCAGGTGGAGGCCTCGCTGCTGTCGCTCGGCGTCTGCGAGAAGGGCGACAAGGTCGTCGTCGTGGCCGGCTCCCCGCCCGGCAACCACGGCTCCACCAACGCCCTGCGGGTCCACACCATCGGCTCGGCGGTCGCCCACCCGTCGTCCTGACCCCGGCGGCCGGGTTCCCCCGGGCCACGCGGCCTGGGGCACCCGGCGGCGGGAGAAAACCCCTTGAAGGCGCGGCGCCCTTCGACGGAGCATGGCAGGAGCGAGTCGACCTTTCCTGTCAGATGCCGGAGGAGCGCGCGCCCGTTGATGGACTCCCCTCAGGCACTGGACTCTCCTCAGACACCTGGGCCGGACGCGAGTGACGACGCTGTTCGCCGGTCGTCGTGGCGCTCGCTGTGGCGGTTGCGGTCCTACCTGCGCCCGTACGTGCCCAGCCTGGTGGTGTCCTGGCTCGCCGCGCTGCTCGGCATCGCCGCGGGCACGGTGATCCCGCTGGTGAGCAAGGAGATCATCGACGGCCCGGTGGCCCACGGAGACCTCGGCGGGCTGGCCCCCCTCGGGCTGCTGGCCCTCGGCCTCGGCGTCGCCGAGGCGGTGCTCACGTTCGTCCGCCGCTGGTCGCAGGCAGGGCCGGTCCTCGGCCTCGAGACCGCGATCCGCGACGACCTCTACCGGCACCTCCAGCGGCTGCCGATGGGCTTCCACGACGGATGGCAGTCGGGCCAGCTGCTGTCCAGGGCGACGAGCGACCTGTCGACGATCCGCAGGTTCCTCGGCTTCGGCGTCCTTTTCCTGATCATGAACATCCTGCAGCTCACCGCGGTCACCGTGGTGCTCCTGCGGATGTACTGGCCGCTCGGCCTGCTCGTCGCCGTCTCCGCCGTCCCGGTCGTGGTCCTGGCGCTGCGCTTCGAACGGCGCTACATCGTCATCTCCCGGCAGGTGCAGGACCAGCAGGGCGACCTCGCCACGCTGGTCGAGGAGTCGGCCGTGGGAATCCGCACGGTCAAGGCGTTCGGGCGGCGCGAGCACGTCTTCGCGAACTTCGCCGCCGCCGCCCGCGAGATCCGCCGCACCTCGCTGGCGAAGGTGCGGCTGGCCTCCCGGTTCTTCACCTTCCTCGAAGTCGTGCCGAACGTCACGCTCGCCCTGGTCCTGCTGCTCGGCGCGATCGCGGTCGGCGCCGGCGCGCTGACGCTCGGCACCCTGGTCGCCTTCACCACGCTGGTCCTCCAGCTCGTCTGGCCGGTCGCCTCGCTCGGCTACATCCTCGCCATGGGCCAGGAGGCCATGACCTCGGCCGACCGGGTGGTCGAGGTGCTCGACACGGTGCCCGCGATCAGCGGCGGCCCGGCCGTCATCGAGCGCCCGCGCGGCCACGTGCGCTTCGAAGGCGTCGGGTTCCGCTTCCCCGGCGCCGACCGGCCGGTGCTGCGCGACGTGTGGCTGGAGGTGCGGCCGGGGGAGACCGTCGCCCTCGTGGGGGCCACAGGATCGGGCAAGACGACGCTCACCGCGCTCGTGCCCCGCCTGCTCGACGTCACCGCGGGCCGCGTCACCGTGGACGGGCACGACGTGCGGGACCTGTCGCTCACCTCGCTGCGCTCGGTGGTCGCCACGACGTGCGGGACCTGTCGCTCACCTCGCTGCGCTCGGTGGTCGCCACGGCGTTCGAGGAGCCGACGCTGTTTTCGATGAGCGTCCGCGAGAACGTGACGCTCGGCCATGGACCCGCCACCGAGGACGAGATCAGGCAGGCCCTGGAGATCGCGCAGGCGACCTTCGCCTACGACCTGCCGTGGGGGCTCGACACCCGCATCGGAGAGCAGGGGATGTCGCTGTCGGGCGGTCAGCGGCAGCGGCTCGCGCTGGCCAGGGCGGTCCTCGGCAGGCCGCGGGTGCTCGTCCTCGACGACACCCTGTCGGCGCTCGACGTGGAGACCGAGGCGCTGGTCGAGGAGGCGCTGCGGCGGGTGCTCGCCGAGGCGACCGGCATCGTGGTGGCGCACCGCGCCTCGACCGTGCTGCTCGCCGACCGGGTGGCGCTGCTGCGCGACGGCACCGTCACCCACGTCGGCCGCCACGGCGACCTGCTGTCGGCCGTGCCGGAGTATCGCGAACTGCTCGCCCAGGACGCCGACCTCGACTCCGAGGGATCGATGCGATGACCCAGGGAACCGACAGCGACGCGGAGGACACGACCCCCGCGGCTGCGAACGCCTCGACGAGCGACGCGGGAGGCACCGAGCGAGCCGGAGGGGCGCGCCGCGGGTCTGGACTGAGGAGCGCGCGGGAGCGAAGCGACCAAGCGCGACGAGGGAAGACCGCGGATAAGAGCGCCTCGACGAGCGACGCGGGAGGCACAGAAAGATGGCGCGGGGTCGCCGCGGAGGATCGGGACGAGATCTCCGAGCGCGTCTCCCTGCTGCTGCGCACCCGCTCGCGCCGCCTGCTCGGCGACCTGCTGCGCCCGCACCGCCGGGCGATCGGCGTGCTCACTGCGGTCATCGTGGTGTCCAACGCCGCCGGGCTGGCCCTGCCCTACCTGGTGAAGACGGGCATCGACGACGGCATCCCGCCCATGCTGCGCGGGCAGGGCGCGGGCACGCTGCTCGCGATCGTCGGAACGGTGCTGGCCGCCGCGATCACCCAGGCGCTCACCCGGCAGGCGTTCCTGCAGATGTCGGGCCGGATCGGCCAGGACATCCTGCTGGAGCTGCGCCGCCGGGTCTTCGACCACTTCCAGCGCCTGTCGCTGTCGTTCCACGAGAAGTACACCTCCGGGCGGGTCATCTCCCGGCTCACCTCCGACGTGGACGCCATCGCCGAACTGCTCGACTCCGGTTTCGACGGGCTGGTCACGGCCGTGCTCACGCTGTTCGGCACCGCGGTCATGCTGCTCGTGCTCGACGTACGCCTCGGCCTGGTGGCGCTGCTGCCGCTGCCGGTCCTGCTGCTGTTCACCCGGTGGTTCCGCCGCCAGTCGAGCGTCGCCTACCGCCGTACGCGGGAGGCGGTCGCGCTGGTCATCGTCCACTTCGTGGAGTCGATGACCGGGATCCGCGCGGTGCAGGCGTTCCGGCGGGAGCCGCGCAACCAGGAGATCTTCGAGCGGCTCAACGCGGACTACCGCGCCGCCAACACGCGGGGCATGCGCCTGGTCGCCGTGTTCATGCCCGGGATCAAGCTGATCGGGAACGTCACCGTCGCCGCCGTCCTGCTGTACGGCGGCCTGCTGGCGCTGCGCGGCACGGTCACGGTCGGCGTGCTCGCCGCCTTCCTGCTCTACCTGCGCCAGTTCTACGAGCCGATGCAGGAGATCAGCCAGTTCTACAACGCCCTGCAGTCGGCGGGGGCGGCGCTGGAGAAGCTGTCGGGCGTGCTGGAGGAGCGGCCCTCGGTGGCCGAGCCCCGCCGCCCGGCGCCGCTGCCGCGCGCCGCCGGGGCGTTGCGTTTCGAGGCCGTCAGGTTCGCCTATTCCGACGGCCCGCCGGTGCTGCCGCTGCTCGACCTGGAGATCCCCGCCGGGCAGACCGTGGCCGTCGTCGGCACCACGGGCGCGGGCAAGACGACGCTGGCCAAGCTCATCGCCCGGTTCCACGACCCGGTCGCCGGGCGGGTGCTCCTCGACGGCGTGGACCTGCGCGACCTGGACGAGGACACCCTGCGCCGTCACGTGGTGATGGTCACCCAGGAGAACTACCTGTTCAGCGGCACGGTCGCGGACAACGTGCGGTTCGGGCGGCCCGGCGCGCCGGATTCGGAGATCGAGCGGGCCGCCGAGGCCATCGGCGCCCACACGTTCGTCTCCGCGCTCCCCGACGGATACGAGACCCAGGTCGGCAAGCGCGGCGGCCGCATGTCGGCAGGGCAGCGGCAGCTCGTGGCGTTCGCCCGGGCGTTCCTCGCCGACCCCGCCGTGCTGATCCTGGACGAGGCCACCTCCAGCCTCGACGTGCCCAGCGAGCGCCTCGTGCAGCGGGCGCTGCGGACGATCCTCGCCGACAGGACCGCACTGATCATCGCTCACCGCCTGTCCACCGTGGAGATCGCCGACCGGGTGCTCGTCATGGAGCACGGCCGGATCGTGGAGGACGGCCCGCCGGACCGCCTGATCGCCGGCGCCGGCCGGTTCGCCCGCCTCCACCGGGCCTGGCTCGACAGCCTCGCCTGACCTTCCGCGACCGGGACTACTCCCGGAGTCTTAGCCCCGGGCAGCCGGGGTGATCCCGGTGGGGTAGCGGCAGATGACTCCGTGCGTGGGACGCCGTCGAACTCCGGCTGGACGACGATAGCCGTTCATGGGAACCCCATTCAGGTACATCCACGGGGCGGCGTTGCTGGCCACCGGCCTGCTCGCGGGCGCGTTCGCGTACGGCGCGGCCAACGTGATCCCCACGTTCGGGACCGTTCCGCTGGATGTGCGCCTGACCTTCCACACCACGATGATGAAGGTCAACGAGCCGGTCATGCAGAGCGCGATGGCGCTGGCCATCCTCACCACCTTCGGCCTGGCGATCGCCGGCCGCGGCTGGGCGCGCCGGCTGGCGCTCGGCGCCGGTGCGCTGGCGCTGACCTCGCTGCTCGTCACCGTGTTCGGCAACGTCCCGCTGCATGCGCGTTTCCGGAAGTGGGCCGCCGGTCCGGTCCCGGACGGCTACGCCGAGGTCTTCCGGCGGTGGGAGCTGTTCCACGACCTGCGCACCCTGACCGCGTTGGCCGCTTTCGTCTTGATCGTTTCCATTGCCGTCGTCAACCGGCCCTCCGGCCGCTAAGGAGAACAGCCATGTTCCGTCGCCGTCCTGGTCACTGTGCCGCCGGACCTCCCGAGCCCGGCGGGGCGGAGAACCCCGAACCCGGGGACATGCTCACGACGATCGTGTGCGAGGTGCTCTGATGCCCGGCTTCCACGCCTTTGTGACGCGCCTGCCGTACGAACTGGCCTTCAGCCGGGAGGATCCGGCCACGATCGTGGACCGCTACTACACCCCCGACCTCGAATATCACAACGACGGTGTCGTCCTCGACCGGCAGCGGCTGATCGACCACGCCCGCCCGGCCCGGAGGAACACCCGCGAGCTGGAGATCGAGGTCCACGACACGCTGGTCGACGACGACCGGGCCGCCGCCCGCTACACCATGACCGCCCTGACCAGAAAGGACACGACCCTGCAGATCGAGGTTCACCTGTTCGCCCGGTTCGCCCCCGACGGACGGGTTCAGCGCGTCGACTCGATCACCCGGACGGTGAAGCCGTGAACCTCACTCTCATCGGCTCCACCGGCCGCACCGGCCGCTACGTCCTGGCCGAGGCGCTGCGCCGGGGCCACCGGGTCACCGCCTTCACCCGCAACGCCGCCGCCCTGGAGGCGCGGCCGCATGCCGTCGTCGAAGGCGACGGCCGCGACCTGGAGAAGATGCGCGCGGCCGTGGAGGGCGCGGACGCGGTGATCTCCATCATCAACGGCGGCGACAGCAACGACCCGCACCGCGCGGCCGAGGCCACCCGCACCGTCATCCAGGCCATGACCGATTCCGGGGTCGAGCGGCTGATCGTCACCACTCCCTACCCGATCGTCGCCCGCAAGCCGTTCCTGCTCATCTGGCTGCTGCGCCGCCTGCTGGCCACTCAGTACGCCGACGCTCGCGACCTGGAGGAGGCCGTGAGCACCAGCGACCTGGACTGGACCATCGTCCGGCTGACCCGGCTCACCGACCGGCCCGCCGCGGGGTCGGTCGTGATCCGCCGCGAGCTGCTGGCCACGCCGCGTTCCCTGACCCGGGCGGACGTGGCGACCACGCTGCTGGACATCGCCGAGGAGGGCCACCTGAGCGGCGTGGCCGTCAACGTCCACGGTCGCTGACACCACTAAGCGGGGGGAGGGGGCAGGAGGCGTTCCATGGCGGGGCGCAGGGGCGGGCCGATCTCCACGGGGCGGCGGGTGTGCCGGTCGACGAAGACGTGCGTGAAGTCGCCCTCGGCGACCAGCATGTCGCCGGCGAACAGCGCGAGCTCGTAGCGGACGCTGGAGCGGCCGAGGTGTCCGATCCGCAGGCCCACACTGATCACCTGCGGGAAGGACACCGAGGCCAGGTAGGAGCAGCGCGACTCCACGCACAGCCCGATCGCCGGGCCCTCGTGGATGTCCAGCCCGGCCTCCTCGATCAGCCAGGTGTTGATCACGGTGTCCATCAGCGAATAGTGCACGACGTTGTTGACGTGCCCGTAGACGTCGTTGTCCTTCCACCGGGTGGGCACCTCCCGCCAGTGGGGATACGCCGTCCGGTCGTTCGCAGGCCCGTTCACAGTCCGAGGTCCCGGCCGATGATCTCGCGCATGATCTCGTTGGACCCCGCCCAGATGCGGGTCACCCGGGCGTCCGTCCAGGCCCGCGCCACCCGGTACTCCTTCATGTAGCCGTAGCCGCCGTAGAGCTGCACGCAGGCGTCGATGACCTGGTTCTGCACCTCGGCGGTCCACATCTTGGCCTTGGCCGCGTCGACCGCCGTCAGCTCCCCGTCGGCGTGGGCGGCCACGCACTGGTCGACGTACGCCCGGGTCACCTCCACCTTGGTCACCAGATCGGCCAGGGTGAACTTGTTGTACTGGAAGCTGCCGACCGCCTGGCCGAACGCCCTGCGCTCCTTCACGTACGACAAGGTCTCGGCGAGCACGGCGGCGGCGTGGGAGATGTTGGTGACGGCGCTGCCGAGCCGCTCCTGGGGGAGGCGCTCCATCATGGCGACGAACCCCCGGTCCACCTCGCCGATCACGTTGCCTGCGGGCACCCGCACGCCCTCGAAGAACAGCTCGGCCGTGTCGGCCTCCGGCTGGCCGACCTTGTCCAGCTTGCGCCCCCGGTGGAAGCCGGGCATGCCCTCCTCGACCGCGAACAGCGTGATGCCCTTGGCCCGCTTCTCCGGGCTGGTCCGGGCCGCCACCACGACGAGGCCGGCCTGGTAGCCGTTGGTGATGAACGTCTTGGAGCCGTCGATGATCCAGTCGGAGCCGTCCCTGACGGCGGTCGTGCGCAACGCCGCCAGGTCCGACCCGCCGCTCGGCTCGGTCATGCCGATCGCGGTGATCATCTCTCCCGAGCAGAACGGCGGCAGCCAGCGCTTCTTCTGCTCGTCCGTCGTCAGCTCCACCAGGTAGGGCGCCACCACGTCGAAGTGGATGCTGAAACTGGACGCCAGAGCCATGCCCACCCCGGCCAGTTCCTCGGTGAGCACGGCGTTGAAGCGGTAGTCGCCCGCAGCCGCGCCGTCGTACTCCTCGGGGACCTCCAGGCCGAGGAATCCCTGCCGGCCGGCCTCCCGCCACACCTCGCGGTCGATCAGCCGGCGTTCGATGAACTCCTCGGCCCTCGGGGCGACCGAGCGGATCACGAACTGCCGCACGGAGTCGCGGAAGGCCTCGTGGTCCTCGCCGTAGATGGTGCGTCGCATCGATTCTCCAGACGATTGTTCGGTATGGGGATACTAGTGTCCCTCTTTCCGATCTTTGCCCCGTCGCGTCGCCCAGAGCGGCGCCTCGCTGCGTTGTCGTCGTCGCCGATGACGCTGTCATCGGCTCCTCCTCCGCCTTGCGATGCACCACTCTGGACACCGCTCCTTCCGGGCAAATCTCGTCAATCGCGACACCTGCGAGTAACCTCCGGCGCGGACATGGCGGCCATCGCGCGTCAGCCCACCGGGACCGGGTAGTCCTTCGCCAGCTCGGAGACCTCCGGCTCCCTGAAGACCACCGCGCCGCCGAGCGCCGCCTTGTCGGGCTTGAGCACGTACGACGACCGGGAGGCGGGCTTGTCGAAGAACGTGAAGTTCATCGGCGTGCCGAGGTCGCCGCCGAAGTTCGACTGCGAGCGGTGCGCGGTCAGGACGCCCTCGCGGGTGAGGTCCTTGGCCTCGCACGCCCTCTTCATCGCCTCGTCCACGATCATGGCCGCGCTCCAGCCGGTGGGGACGCCGCTGTCGAGCGTCTCGCCGGGATACTTCGCCTGGTAGTCGGCCACCAGCTTCTGCATCCCGGGAGTCTTCGCGCTGACCGGCGTCCCCGCGGACACGTAGGAGAAGTCCTTCAGCAGGGCCGGCCCGGCCGGGGTCGCGAGAAGCTGCGGAGCGTAGGCCGAGTTGCTGCCGACGAACGGCACGTCCATGCCCTTGGCCAGGGACACGCCGACCAGCGAGGCCGTCTGCCGGGGCCCCACCGAGACGAGCACGGCCTTCACCCCCGCCGCCTTGAACGCCGCCACCTGGGCGCTCATGTCCTGGTCGGTCGCCTTGATCTTCTGCTCGACGATCTGCAGGCCGAGCTTGCCCGCGGCGTACTTCGAGCCGTTGAGCGAGCTCTCGCCGTAGTCTCCCTCGAAGTACAGGTGCCCGATCTTGTCGCCGGACTTGATCCCCTTCTCCTTCGTGAGGAACTCGACGGCGTTGATCATGTCCACGTCGTACGTCGTGCCGGTCACCTGGATGGCCCGGCTGCCGAGCAGCGTGGTCGCCCACGCCATCGGGATCGTGAGCAGCTTGTCGCCGTCGATGCGCCGCTTCAGCGCGGTGATCATCGGGGAACCGATGAACTGCACGATCGCGGCCGACTTGGGCGCGACCTCGGTGTAGGCGGCCACCGCCTTCTGCGTGTCGTAGCCGTGGTCGCGCACGACCAGCTCGTACTTGCGGCCGCAGACCCCGCCGCCGGCGTTGACCTGGTCGAAGTACAGCTGCTGCGCCTGCGTCTGGCTCTTGCCGAACGACGCGTAGGGGCCGGTCAGGTCGGTGAGCGCGCTCACGGTGATCGTGGTGGCCGTGACGCCGGGGCCGGTCTTGACCCCGTCGCCGCCGGCCGCCGCCCCGGCGCCTCCGCCCCCGTCACCGCCCGTGGCCTTGCCGCTGGCGCACCCCGAGGCCGCGACGGCCAGGGACAGCAGGGCTAACGCCGCGACGCCGGCGCGGGTGCCGATTTTGCCCATCTGAGCTCCTTGAGTCGGACGCGGCCGAGCCGCGTGGCGAGCCCGGCCAGACCGCCGGGCAGGAACAGCACCACCGCGACGACGGCGGCGCCGTAGAGGATCCGCGCGGCCTCGGCGGGGGAGACCCCGCCGGAACCCGGCTCGGCCACCAGCGGCAGGGCGTCGCTGTAGCGCGTGAGCAACTGGGGGAGCAGGGAGACGAACGCGGCCCCGACGACCGCCCCGGCGACCGATCCCAGGCCGCCGATCACGATCATCGCGAGGTAGTCGAGCGACAGCAGCATGCCGAAGTAGTCCGGCACGACCTGCTGGAAGACCAGGGCGACCAGCACCCCGGCGAGCCCGCCGTACATGGACGACAGGACGAACACGCCCGCGCGGTATCGGGCGACGGGGACGCCCATGACCCCCGCGGCGATCTCGTGGTCCCTGATCGTGTTCATCGCCAGGCCGGGACGGCCGCGCAGCACGCCCCTGGCGAACACCGCCGCGCCCGCGAGCAGCGCGATCCCGAGGAACCACAGCCGTTCGAGCGAGCCGAACGGCACGTTCAGCACCACCAGCTCCGGGGTGTCGGCGAAGACGAAACCGAACAGCTCCATCGGCGCCACCGGCCGTCCATTGAAGCCGCCGGTCACCGACTCGGCGTTGAACAGGATGTGCTGGCCGACGAAGATCAGGGCGAGTGTGGCGATGCCCAGGTAGGCGCCCTTGAGGCGGCCCGCGATCGGGCTGAACAGGCCGCCGGACACTCCCGCGACGATCACCGCCGCCACGGCCGCGAGCGGCGTCGGCAGCCCCACGTCGGACGACAGGGAGACGTAGGAGTACGCCCCGACCGCGAGGAAGAAGGCGTGTCCCAGGGACAGTTGCCCGGTCGCCCCGGTCAGCAGGTTGATCCCGATCGCGCCGATCGCCGCCGACATCGCGAACAGCCCGGCCTGCAGCCAGAACCCCTCCAGGTAGAAGGGCACCGCGACGGCCCCCGCGAGCACCGCGACACACAGCGCGGCCCGGAGTGGCCGCGCTCCGGACCATCGCGCGGCCCTGAGGCGCCGGGATGTGCCGCGCGCGGGCGTCGCGGCTGTGGGCGTGGGGTCAGACACGGGCCGGCTCCTTCGTGCCGAACAGCCCGGAGGGCCGCAGCAGCAGGATCACGATCATCACGAGGAACGGCGCCGCGTCGCCGATGCCGCGGCCCAGGAAGGCGAGCTCGCTCTGGTAGCCGCTCATCAGCGTCTCGGTGACGCCTACGATCAGCCCGCCGGCCAGCGCGCCCGTGGTCGAGTCGAGCCCGCCGAGGATGGCGGCGGGGAACGCCTTCATCGCCGCGGCGGCCGTGCCCCTGTCCAGGCCCGGTGTCGGGAAGACGCACAGGAACATCGCCGCGACCGCGGCCAGCGCCCCGGCGACGGCCCACGCGCTGAGCGAGACCCGGCCGAGCCGCACGCCCATCAGCGCGGCGGTCTCCGCGTCCTCGGCCGTGGCGCGCATCGCCACGCCCCAGCCGGTGAACTTGAAGGCGAGCAGGAACGCCACGATCAGCGCGGCAGCGACCGCGAGGGCCACGACGCGGGTCTCGGCGACCGCGACCGGGCCAAGCCGCAGCACCCGGTCGCCCCAGGGGTCGCCGAGGGCGAGCACCTCGGTGCCGATCCGGCGGGTGAGCTCGGTCGTGAGCAGGATGTCCACGCCGATCGTGACGATGGCCAGCACGCCGCGCGAGCCGACGTGCGCCCGGCGCAGGATCAGGAACTCCACCAGCGCGCCGACCAGCGCCGCCGCCCCGATCCCGGCCGCCAGCGCCGCCCAGAACCCGATCAGCGGGTGCAGCCGGGCGATCACGTAGCCGCCGGCCAGCAGCAGCGACGCGTGCGTGAAGTTGACCACCTCGGTCGCCTTGAAGATCACCACGAAGCCGAGCGCGATCAGCGCGTACACGGCTCCGACCGAGATCCCGTTGACGAGCAGCTCCAGGAAGACCGCCATCACGCCTCTCCCCGCTCACCGGAGGGGGCGCCGAAGTCGCCGAGATAGGCGCGGATCACCTCGGGGTCGCGCTGGACCTCCTCGGGCGGCCCGTCCGCGATCCGCCTGCCGAAGTCGAGCACGGTCACCGCGTCGGCGATCCGCATGACCATGCCCATGTCGTGCTCGACCAGCAGGATCGAGATGCCGAGGCTCTCGCGCGCCGACTCGATGAGGCCGGCCATCTCCCGCCGCTCGCCGCCGTTCATCCCCGCCACGGGCTCGTCCAGCAGGAGCAGCCGTGGCTCCATGCACAGCGCCCGGGCCAGCTCCACCCGCTTCTGCACGCCGTACGGCAGCAGCCCCACCGGGATGGACATCGCGTCGCCGACGCCGGCGAACTCCGCGATCTCCGCGACGCGCGCGCCGTGCCGTACGGCCTCGCGCCTGGCCGAGGGCAGCCGCAGGCCGGCCGAGACGAAGCCGGCACGGGTCAGGCGGTGCCGGCCGAGCATGAGGTTGTCGCGGACCGTCAGGTGCGGCGACAGGGCGATGTTCTGGAACGTCCGCGCCACGCCCAGCGCGGCCACCTGGTGCGGGCGCAGCGAAGTCAGCTCGGCGCCGCCGAATCGCACGCTGCCGGAGGTGGCGCGGTAGACGCCCGACAGCACGTTGAAGCAGGTGGACTTGCCCGCGCCGTTCGGGCCGATCAGCGCGTGCAGGCTGCCGGGGGCCACGGCGAAGCTCACCGCGTCGAGCGCGGTGAGCCCGGCGAAGCGCACCGTCACCTCGCTGACCACGAGTTCCGCCGGGTCGTCGCCGCTGACCGTACCGACCGGTTGGTTTGTCACGGGTATGCGGCGGCGCCTCGTCGGCTGTGTGCGCGGTTCGCCGCGGCGGTGGGTCATGCCGTCCATCTCGCCAGCCTGGTCCTCTCGTGCGTCTTCCGACCGGGGTCGGTACCGACCGGTCGGTCTGTCGCGGGCGCGCCGACACCGAGGTAGCGGCGGCGCACCTCGTCGCTGGCCGCGAGGTCCGCCGCCGGTCCCGACAGCGCCACCTCGCCCACCTCCAGCACGTACGCCCGCTCGGCCAGCGCGAGCGCCATGGCCGCGTTCTGCTCCACCAGCAGCACCGACGTCCCCTGGGCGTTGATCTGCCGCACGGTGTCGGCGATCCGGGCCGCCATCAGCGGCGCGAGTCCGAGCGTGGGCTCGTCCAGCAACAGCAGCGAGGGCCCGGCCATGAGCGCCCGGCCGATCGCCAGCATCTGCTGCTCGCCGCCCGACAGCAGACCGGCCCGCTGGTGGGCCCGCTCGGCCAGCACGGGGAAGAGCTCGAGCACCCGCTCGCGGGCCGCCGGGACGCGCCTGCCCGGCACGCCCAGCGCTCCGGCGCGGAGGTTCTCCGCCACCGTCATCCGGGCGAACACCCGCCGTCCCTCCGGCACCTGGACCACGCCGCGCCGTACGACGGCCGCGGCCGGCACTCCGTCGAGGCGGGATCCGCCGAAGGCGACCGTCCCCGACGTGATCGCGCCCCGGTGGAACCGCAGCGTCCCCGACACCGCGCGCAGCAGCGTCGTCTTGCCCGCGCCGTTCGCGCCGAGCACCGCGGCCACCGCGCCCCGGGGCACGGCCAGGTGGACGCCCCGCAGGGCGCGCACGGGTCCGTACCGCACCTCCAGGCCCCTGATCTCGAGACCCCCACTGTCCGGGTCAGCAGTCTCCGGGCCGTCGAACTCCCGGCCGCCGATCCCCGGGCCCGCCTCACCAGACATCCGCGCCTCCTGTGACTCCGATGAAGGCACACCCAACCCACCGTGGTCGAGGGCCGTCCAGCGCCGGGAGTCAAGTCGGGACCCCAGCCCATGCCCGCCGGCCGTGCCCTGTGCTTCAGCACAATCCCGCATCACGAAACGAAAACCGAACCTTGTTCCGGACGCCGCCGGCTGGCACATTCGGGGCATGAGGTCCAGGACGGACGCCGAGGTCCGGGAACTGCTGCGGACCTCCGCCGCAGGCCTGCTGGAACGGCTCCCCGAGCTCGCCGACGAGCTGGTGAGGCGCGGCAGGGAAAGCGACGAGGCCTACCGCATGACGGTCCCCTACGAGGACCACTGGAAGAGCACCCACGAGGGGCTGCGCGTCGGCATCACCGCGATCCTGCAGCCCCGGCACGAGCGGCGCGACGTGGCGTACGCCCAGACGGTCGGGCGCAGGCGGGCCGAGTTCGGGCTCCCGCTGGACTCGCTCATGCGCAGCTACCGCCTGGCCGCACAGGTCACCTGGAACGGCGTCATCGACATCATCGGCGACCAGGGCCAGGAGCGGCTGCCCGCCCTGCTGCGCAGCGCCACCCACGTGTGGCACGCCATCGACCGCCAGGCCGTGGCGGCGGCCGACGCCTACCGCCGCCGGGAGAACGAGCTGCTCGGCCGGACCAACCAGCGGGTCAACGCCATGCTCGACGCCCTCCTGGAGGGCCGGGCCGACTCCGCCGTGGCCGGAGTGGCCGCCGACGCCCTCGGCCTGCCCGAGCACGGTCGCTATGCGGTCGTCACAACGCGGCTGCCCGCGCAGCCCGACCGCGTGCACCGCCCCGACGAGATCGGCGGGCTGCGCTTCCTGTGGCGCATGCGCCCCGACCTGGAGATGGCGGTGGTGTACCTCGGCGACCGGGAGCTGGACGACCTGGTGGCCGCGATCACCCCGGTCGTCTGCGCGAGCGCCGGCGTCAGCCCGGTGGTGGAGAGCCTCGCGGACCTCGGCACGGCCCGCCGCCTGGCGGAGGTGGCCATGCGCACGTGTTCGGGGACCGCGCCGGAGATCGCGCGGCTCGACCGGCGGCTGCCCGCGGCCCTGGTGGTCTGCCAGCCGGAGCTGGCCGGGCACCTCGCGGGCGGCGTTCTCGGGCCGATCACCTCCTCACCCGACGGCGGCGTGCTGCTCGCGACGCTGGAGGCGTGGCTGCGCTGCGAGGGGTCCGCGGCCCGGGCGGCCGCAGAGCTCTACTGTCACCGCAACACCGTCTTCAACCGGGTGCGCCGCATCGAGCAGCTCACCGGCCGGTCGCTGGCCCGCCCCCTCGACGTCGTCGAACTCTCCCTCGCCCTCGACGCCGTCCGCCTCCTCCCCGGCACCTGATTCCTCGCATCCAGGGTGACTTCCCGGTTACAGCGCTGACCGGCTCCTGTGCGAGTTGTCTCAGCAGAAGGTGGAGACGGTCTGTATCGAGGCGCGGGACCAGTGGCACGACAGACGAGACCGCGCATTGGTGGACGCGCTTCGAGGGGCCGGTCGAGTCGAGCGCGGCCTGCGAGCGGAGTGGAGGAGATCGGTGGACGACGCAGCGTCCGGCTCTGAAACCGCTAAGGCCGGGCGTCCGATTCCATCGGGAGGTCCCGGCCTCACTTCCGCGAGACCCCAGCGGGGCCCGGTGGTCACAGCATGTCACCGCTGGCCGCTGGAGCGCAACCATGGTCCCGTCGTCGCTCTGACGGCTTGTTAGGGGTCGCTATTCGTGCAAGTGCCCCGAGTGGGATTCGAACCCACACTGAATGGATTTTGAGGCCATCGACTCTGCCGATTGGTCTATCGGGGCTATTTCCGGATTTGTCCGGTTTTGGCAATGGGTGCCACCCAGCAGTCGATCTTGCTTGGAGATCGCTTGGGACATCCCCTGCCGTGGTCCTAATGTAGCGGACGTCGGTAACCTCTTGTGCGTGAGTACGCAGCGGCGAGTGGTGATCGCGGAAGACGAGGCGCTGATTCGCCTCGACCTGAAGGAGATGCTCGAAGAGGACGGTTACGCCGTGGTCGGCGAGGCCGGCGATGGCGAGACGGCGGTCAAGCTCGCCATGGAGCTCCGGCCTGATCTGGTGATCCTGGATGTCAAGATGCCCGTGCTCGACGGGATCTCCGCGGCCGAGCGCATCGTCTCCGAACGTATCGCGCCGTGCCTCATCCTCACCGCGTTCTCGCAGCGCGACCTGGTCGAGCGGGCCAGGGACGCGGGCGCGATGGCCTACCTGGTCAAGCCGTTCACCAAGGGCGACCTGGTTCCGGCCATCGAGATGGCGGTGAGCCGGCACGAGGAGATCGCCGCGCTGGAGAAGGAGGTCTCCACGCTGTCGGAGCGGCTGGAGACCAGGAAGCTCGTGGAGCGCGCGAAGGGCCTGCTCATGGCCCAGCACGGGTGGACGGAGCCACAGGCCTTCCGGTGGATCCAGAAGGCGTCCATGGACCGGCGCCTGAGCATGCGCCAGGTGGCCCAGATCGTGGTGAACGAGAACGGCGGCGAGACCCAGCCGCCCGCCTGAACGCCGCCCTGCTGATCGCTGGGGAGAAGACTCCTGGTCAGGGGCCGTCCCGCTAAGTTGAGGAGTTATTACGACTCCGCATCCAAGTGCGGACAGTTCTGATGCATCCCTGGTCGGGCCGTGCCTTGCCTATGTACCTTTCAGCCAGTCGATCGGGACCAGTCGGCAGCGCTGACGATTCCCGGGCCTGGATGAAGGAGATGCTTCATGATCCGCATTGCCCCCCTTGGGCGGGCGCTGGCCGTCGCCGCGGCCGCCAGCCTCGCGCTGACGGCCTGTGGTGGTGGTGAGGACAGCGCCGCGCCGGCCTCCTCGGCGCCGGCGGCCCAGTCCTCCGCGCCCGCTGCCGCCCCCGCTCAGGGCGATGGCGTTCTCACCGTCGGCACGCTGCTGCCGCAGACCGGTTCGCTCGCCTTCCTCGGCCCGCCGGAGTTCGCGGGTGTCGGGCTGGCGATCAAGGAGATCAACGACGCCGGTGGTGTCCTCGGCAAGCCGGTGACCGAGGTCGACACGGACTCGGGTGACACCTCGACCAACATTGCGTCCCAGTCTGTCGACAAGTTGCTGCAGCAGAAGGCCGACGTGGTCATCGGTGCCGCCTCGTCCTCGGTGTCGCTGTCGGTCATCGACAAGATCACTGGTGCCGGTGTTGTCCAGATCTCGCCGGCGAACACCTCCGACCAGTTCACCACCTACAACGACAAGGGCCTGTACTTCCGTACGGCTCCGCCGGACGTGCTGCAGGGCCGTGTCCTCGGCGACCTCATCCTCGCCGACGGCAACGACACGGTCGGCATCCTGGCCCTCCAGGACGCGTACGGCACCGGGCTTGCGGACAACGTGCAGAAGGCGGTCGAGGGTGGCGGCGGCCAGGTCGTGGAGAAGGTCATCTACGACCCGAAGGCGCCCGACTACTCGGCGGACGTCGCCAAGATCAAGGAAGCCAACCCGAAGGCCGTCGCGCTGATCGGCTTCGACGAGACCAAGAAGATCATTCCTGAGCTCGTCAAGCAGGGCCTGACCGCCAAGAAGGTGAAGTACTACTTCGTCGACGGCAACCTGTCCAACTACGGCACGGGCAAGGACGGCTTCCCCAAGGGCACGCTCGACGGCGCCAAGGGCACCCAGCCGGGCGCCCAGGTCTCCGACGACTTCAAGGCGAAGCTGAAGACGGTCGACCCGAACCTGAAGGACTTCAACTACGGCCCCGAGTCGTACGACGCGACCATCCTCACGGCGCTCGCGGCGATCGCCGCCAAGAGCGACGCGCCCAAGGACATCGCGGCCCACCTGGCCGAGGTCTCCTCGGGCGGGGAGAAGTGCAAGGACTTCAAGTCCTGCAACGACCTGCTGTCGGCCGGCAAGGACATCGACTACGACGGCGCGTCCGGCCCGATCGAGTTCAACGAGGCCGGTGACCCGGCCGAGGCGACGATCGGCATCTACCAGTACGGCGCCGACAACACCAACAAGAACATCGCCTTCAACACCGGCAAGATCGCCGGCTGATCGCGCGCACGAAGGGCCCGCTCCCCTGGGGCGGGCCCTTTCCGCGTTCCGGGACCCTCCGCCGTCGTGGGGGACGTCCCGGGCGTCTCGCCGCGCGGGTCAGGAACGGCCGCAGGCGGTGAGCACCGCGGCGGACGCCTTGCGATACCGGCGCAGCAGGTCTGTACGCCGGGAATCGGCGGTGTCGGCCCTGGACAGGGTCTCGGCGAGGCCGTCGACGGTCGCGACGGCGGACGAGGCCGAGGCCGGCAGGTGGGGGCCGTACATCGCCAGCGTGCCGCGCAGATAGCCGAAACGGCCGCGTACGTCCCCGTCCCAGTGCTGGGCCTCCTCCTGCCCGGCGGGCAGCAGCGACAGCCCCAGGTAGCCGATGGCGGACACCACGCGGGCGCAGGGGTCGTCTCCGGCCTTCGCACCGGTGACGTAGACCGCGCCGCTGGTCTTCCCGGACGCGGTTCCCGTGGACGACGCCGTGGACGACGCCGTGGACGACACGGCGTCCGACGAGGCTTCGGGCTCCGGGGACGGCGACTGGCAGGCGGACAGGCCCACCGCGAGCGCCGAGACGGCCAGTGCGATGCGGAGGGGGGTTCGGGTCATACGGCCCATTGTCACCCCGCTGGTTGCCGATCACGTGGAAATACGGTCACAGACATACGACGAGGGCCCGGCGGGATCCGCCGGGCCCTCGAAAGAGCGCCTCGCCCGGGCGGGATTCGCCGGGCCCTCGAAAGAGCGGCTCAGGCCCGGGCGAGGGTGCCCAGGTAGAGCTGGATGACCTTCGGGTCGTTGATCAGGTCGCGACCGCTGGCCATGTAGGCGTTGTGGCCCTGGTCGAGCACGTAGCCCCGGTGGCAGATCTGCAGGCAGCGGCGCGCGTTCTGCTCCACCATGATCACGGTCACGCCGGCCTTGTTGATCTGCTGGGCCTGGATGAAGACCAGGTCCTGCAGCTTGGGCGACAGGCCCGCGGACGGCTCGTCCAGGAGCAGGACCGACGGCTCGGTCATGAGCGCCCGGCCCATGGCGACCATCTGCCGCTCACCGCCGGACAGCGAGCCGGCGCGCTGCTTGCGGCGCTCCCGGAGGGCGGGGAAGATCTCGCAGACGAACTCGAACCGCTCCTTGAACTTGCCGGGCACCTGGAAGGCGCCCATCTCCAGGTTCTCCTCGATGGTGAGGCTGGGGAAGACGTTGTTCGTCTGCGGGACGTAGCCGACCCCGCGGGCCACCAGCGAGTGGGCCTTGAGGTTGGTGATGTCCTCGCCGTTCAGGGTGACCGAGCCGCTGCGCACCGGCACGAGCCCGAACAGGGTCTTCAGCAGGGTCGACTTGCCGGCGCCGTTCGGGCCGATGATGCCGATCAGCTCGCCCTTCTTCACGTACAGGTCGGCGCCGTTGAGGATGTTGACGCCGGGGATGTAGCCGGCGAACAGCTCGTCGGCCCGCAGCAGCGCGTTCTCGGCTCCGGCGACGTGGTCGGAACGGTCGACGACGGCCGCCCGCGAGACGGACTCGGCGCCGTCCTCGTCCGCCGCCGCGACCGGCGCGGCCTCGCCGGTGCCGTCCGCCGCGGCGACGTCGTCCGGCGTACCGGTGCGGTCCGGCTCGGCGGCCTCGTCCGGCGTGGGCGCGCGGTCTGGCTCTGCGTGGTTTTCCGGCGTGGGGGCGGTCATGCCTTCTCCTCGATCTCGGACTCCAGCTCGGCCTCGGCCTCCTGCAGCTGCTCCTCGAACTCCTCGGCGGACATCGGCGCGTCGTGGTGGGCGCCCAGGTAGGCGTCGATCACGCGCGGGTCCGACATGATGGTGTCCGGCGGCCCCTCCGCGATCACGGCCCCCTGGGCCATCACGATCACCCAGTCGCTGATGTCGCGGACCATGTCCATGTCGTGCTCCACGAAGAGCACGGTCATGCCCTCCTCGCGCAGGTCCTTCACGTGACCGAGGAGCGACTGGGTCAGGGCCGGGTTCACGCCCGCCATGGGCTCGTCCAGCATGACCAGCTCGGGCCCGACCATCAGGGCTCGCGCCATCTCCAGCAGCTTGCGCTGGCCGCCGGACAGCGAGCCGGCGAAGTCGTCGCGCTTGGCGTCGAGCTTGAAGCGCTCGAGGAGCTCCTCGGCGCGTTCGGTGATCTCGTCCTCCTGGCGGCGCCAGCTGCCCGGGATCAGCGCGCGGAAGAAGTTCTCGCCGAGCTGGTTCTGCGCGCCGAGCCGCATGTTCTCCATCACGGTGAGCTTCGACAGGGCCTTGGTGAGCTGGAACGTGCGGACCATGCCCGCCCGGGCCACCCGGTGGGCCGGCACGCCCTTGAGCTGCTTGCCGTTGAACGTCCAGGACCCCTCGTCGGCGCTGTCGAAGCCGGTGAGCTGGTTGAAGAACGTGGTCTTGCCGGCGCCGTTCGGGCCGATGAGCGCGGTGATCGACCCGCGCTGGACCTCCACGTGGTCGACGTCGACGGCGGTGAGGCCGCCGAACCGGCGCACGACCTTGTCGACGACGAGGATGGGGTCGGGCTTGGGCACGCCGGGCTCGCGATCGAGGCCCGCGAAGGCGGCCAGCGCCGCCGCCTTCCTGGTCGGGGTGGTGTCAGCGTGCATCGAGCGCGATCTCCCTCTTGTCGCCGAAGATGCCCTGAGGCCGGAAGATGAGCAGGAGCATCAGGCCGAGGCCGACCAGCATGAAGCGGACCGCGCCGATGTTGTTCACGGTGAACAACGAGGGGAGCAGCCCGGCGCTCACGGCCTCGCTGAGCGTGTTCCCGACGAAGACCAGCAGCACCCAGAAGATAGCGGCGCCGACGACGGGGCTGAAGACGCGGGCCGCGCCGCCGAGGATCACGATCGTGTAGGCGTAGAAGGTGAACTCCGTGCTGAACAGGTCGGGCTGCACCGACGCCTGGCCGAGCGCGAACAGGAAGCCGCCGAGGCAGCCGACCACGCCGCCGAGCACGAGCGCCTGCATCTTGTAGGAGAAGACGTTCTTGCCGAGGCTGCGCACGGCGTCCTCGTCCTCGCGGATGGCCTTGAGCACGCGGCCCCAGGGGCTCTTCATGAGGAGGTAGACCAGCCCGCAGGCGATCGCGATGAGCACCCAGCCGACGGTCAGCACCCACGTCACCCGCTCGTTGAAGCTGATCGGGCCGATGCCGTACGTGCCGGGGGAGTAGGGGTTCATCGCGAAGAAGTCGCCGGAGAAGTTCTGCCGGCCGTCAGAGCCGCCGAAGACGCTGCTGAACTTGACCGACCTGAAGACGAGCCGGACGATCTCGGCCGCCGCGATGGTGACGATGGCGAGGTAGTCGGCGCGCAGCCGCAGGGTGGGGATGCCGAGCAGGAAGGCCAGGACGACGGTGGCCGCCAGGCCGATCAGGATGCCGAGCCAGAACGGCAGGTGGAAGGTGGCCACGGTGACGGCCATGCCGTACGCGGCGACGCCGAGGAAGGCCGCCTGGCCGAAGTTGAGCAGCCCGGCGTAGCCGAACTGGATGTTGACGCCGATCGCGGCGAGCGCGTAGACGACGGTCTCCAGGCCGATCGAGGCCTTGACCGTGGTGACGAAAATGGTGTTCCAGTCCACGTGTGGTCTCCGATCAGCCGATGCGCTCGCGCCGGCCGAGAATGCCCTGCGGCCGGAAGAGCATGACGAGGATGAGCACCAGCAGCGCGCCGACGGTCTTCAGCTCTGTCGGCACCACGACGGTGGACAGCTGGATGAACAGGCCGACGACGATGGAGCCGACGAGGGCGCCGAAGGCGGTGCCGAGGCCGCCGAGGGTGACCCCCGCGAAGACGAGCAGCAGGATCTGGAAGCCCATCTGGTAGCTGACGTTCTGCGACAGGCCGAGCATGACGCCCGCGAGCGACGCGACGGCGCCGCCGACGGTCCAGATGATCCGGATGACGCCGTCGACGTTGATGCCGGAGGAGGCCGCAAGCGCGGGGTTGTCGGCGACGGCCCTGGCGGCCTTGCCGAGGCGGGTCTTGAGGAGCGCGAGCCCGACGATCACGAGCACGGCGAGCTCGATGCCCATCGCGATGAAGTTCTTCGGCGCGGCGGAGATCGGGCCCACCTGGATGCCGGGCTGGGCGTTGTAGTCCGCGTACGGAGCGCCCTCGCCGCCGAAGAAGAACAGGAAGATGTAGCGGAGGAACAGTGCCAGGCCGATCGAGATGATCATCATGGCGACCAGGCTGCTGCCCCGTTTGCGCAGCACTCCCCAGAAGAACCGGTCCTGGGTGTACCCGAAGACCCCGCCGATCACGACCGCGATCACCGCGGCCCAGATGAGCGGGATTCCCACGACCACGTTGAAGAAGTAGGCGCTCATGGCGCCGAATGTGAGCAACTCGCCGTGGGCGAAGTTGGTGAGCCCGGTGGTGCCGAACACCAGCGACAGGCCCATGGCCGCGAGGGCGATGATGAGCCCGAGGTTGAAGCCCTCGAAGGTGAGCTGGGCGACCCGGTCCCAGAAGGAGGAAGAGGAGTCCGACGAGGCCTGCGCGGCGCCCCCGCCCTGCTTGCCGGCGGGCGCGAGGGCGAACAGGACGTTGCGTTCGCTGCCCTCGTAGACCTGCACGTCCAGGGTGGCCCGGTCCTGGAACTTCAGCCCGACATCCTTGGGGAGCGTCGACCGGTCAAGCGTGACCTTGTATCTGCCCGCCTTGGGGACCGGCACCTCCCACTTGCCGTCCGCACCCGTGGTGGCGTCGCCGACGGGTTTGCCGTCTTCGCCCGCCACGCTGATCTTCACGCCGTTCACCGGCTGGCCTTGGTTTTGGAGTGTGCCCTTCAACGCCTCCCCGTCCGCCCAGGCGGGGGAGGAGAGCAGAAAGACGAGTCCACCCAGGAAGGCCGTGAACGCGATCACGGCTCTGCGCAATGGTGCTCCCTCTGTTTCAGGTCATGGCGGGGTCGTGCCCCCCACTGCGGACGCGCAACATCGGCGAGGTTGCTGCGATGTTGTGGCCGGAGCATAAGCCTGAGACGCCCGTTTCGGGGTCGTTCGTCACCAATTGGTGACCATGGTGTGTCACTGACGTGAGAAAGGGTTCGCAGGTCAGGGCATGTAAGGAGTCAACCGCGGGGTCGGTGCTGTGGAAGAGCATGAGCCCGTGGGAGGACCTTTGGGACCGTACACAGCTTCCCCGGCTCCGCACGTTGTCTACTCGGTCTTCCCACGGGCTCTGGAGCCACAACGGTAGCGACCGGAGCGACTCCCGTGCAAAGAGAGTCGCAAGCCGTTCCGTTATCAGGCCCAATGCGTCGTAAGGGGTTTTCGTGGTGGTTGCCCGGCCGGCTCGCGGGCGAGCGCGCCCCGAGAGCCGGGCGGCCTCAGGGAGCGTCCCTGAGCATGCAGGTCAGACGGGCCGTGCAGACCGCCCGGCCCTGGTCGTCGGTGATCTCGATGGCGTACGTCGCGAGCGTGCGCCCGCCGTGCACGCGGGTGGCGACGGCGGTGACGTGTCCCGAGGTGGCGGAGCGGTGGTGGGTGGCGTTGATCTCGATGCCGACGGCGATCCTGCCCGCGCCGGCGTGCAGGGCGGCGCCGGTCGAGCCGAGGGTCTCGGCCAGCACGCAGGACGCGCCGCCGTGCAGAAGCCCGTACGGCTGCGTGTTGCCCTTGACGGGCATCCGGCCGACCACCCGCTCGGCGCTGGCCTCCAGGATCTCGAGGCCCATCCGCTGGTGCAGGTGGTCCCCGGGCGCGTTCATCGACGCCACGAACTCCTCGGGATTCGTCAAGGTCAAGGGGACGCCTCCTGTGGGAAGAGCACGGGTTTTCTGTCGTACAGGGAGACTAGGCTGCGGATGTGCCGAAGAGTGAAGCGACCCCCACCCGTCCGTGTCTGTTGCTGCTGGATGGGCATTCTCTTGCTTATCGCGCGTTCTACGCGTTGAAGGACGCGAACCTCATGACCACCGACGGTCAGCACACCGAGGCGGTGTACGGCTTCACCTCGATGCTGGCCAACATCCTGCGCGATGAGCAGCCGAGTCACGTCGCGGTGTGCTTCGACCGGAGCGAGCCGACCTTCAGGCACGAGGCGTACGACGGCTACAAGGCCAACAGGGCGGAGACCCCCGAGGACTTCCGCGGCCAGGTGCAGCTCATCTTCGAGCTGCTCGACGCGCTGCGGATCCCCCGCATGTCCGTGGCCGGCTTCGAGGCGGACGATCTGATCGCGACGCTGGCGACGCGGGCCTCCGGCGAAGGCATGAACGTGCTCATCGTGACCGGCGACCGCGACGCGCTCCAGCTCGTGGACGACAAGGTCACGGTGCTGATGACCAGGCGGGGCATCAGCGACATGACCCGCTTCACCCCCGAGGCCGTGGTGGAGAAGTACGGCCTCACCCCGGCGCAGTACCCCGACTTCGCGGCCCTGCGCGGCGACCCCAGTGACAACCTGCCGAGCATCCCGAGCGTGGGGGAGAAGACCGCCACCAAGTGGATCTCCGAGTACGGCTCGCTGGACGAGCTGGTCCGGCGGGCCGACGAGGTGAAGGGCAAGGTCGGCGACAAGCTCCGCGAGCACCTCGGCCAGGTGATCCACAACCGGATGCTGACCGAGCTGAAGCGCGACGCCCCGGTCGACGCCGAGGTGTCCGCGCTGACGATGGGCCTGTGGGACCGCGAGGAGGTCAACAAGCTCCTCGACGCGCTGCAGATCCGCGGCGAGCTGCGCGAGCGCCTGTTCAAGACCCTCGGCACCACGGAACCGGAGGTGGGCGAGGGCTTCGAGCTCGAGGTGACCGTGCTCGAGCCGGGCCAGGTGGCCGGCTGGCTGGCCGCCCTCCCCGAGGACCGCGCCGGCCTGGCCTTCCAGGGTGCGTACGGCAGTGGCACCGGGCGCTTCGAGGGCCTGGCGATCGCCTCTTCCGGCGGCGCCGCCTACCTCGACCCCACGCGCCTCACTCAGGAGGACGAGGCGGCGCTGCACGCCTGGCTGGCCGACGACGACAGGCCGAAGGCCGTGCACGACGCCAAGGGGCCGCTGCTCGCGCTGTGGGCGCACGGGCACGACCTGCGCGGCCTCACCTGCGACACGGCGCTCGCCGCGTATCTCGCGATGCCGGGGCAGCGGTCGTTCCCGCTCGACGACCTGGTCCTGCGCTACCTCCACCGCGAGCTGAGGGCGGAGTCCGCGCCCGGCGGGCAGACCTCCCTGTTCGAGGACGCCGACGAGGGCGTGGCCCGGGATCTGGCGCTGCGGGCCCAGGCCGTGCGCGACCTGGCCGACGCGCTGGAGGCCCACCTGTCCAAGCGCGGCGGCACCCGGCTGGTGACCGAGGTCGAGCTCCCGCTGGTGCGGGTGCTGGCCGAGCTGGAGCGGGCCGGCATCGCCGCCGACCGGCAGTACTTCGCGGCGCTGGAGGCCGAGTTCGGCGCGGCCGTCAAGCAGGCGGTCGAGGCCGCCCACCAGGCGGTGGGGGAGCAGTTCAACCTCGGCTCGCCCAAGCAGTTGCAGGAGATCCTGTTCGGCAAGCTCGGCCTGCCCAAGACCAAGAAGATCAAGACGGGCTACACGACCGACGCCGACGCGCTCGCCTGGCTGGCCCAGCAGACCGACAACGAGCTGCCGGTGATCCTGCTGCGCCACCGTGACCAGACCAAGCTGCGCACCACGGTCGAGGGCCTGATCAAGGAGATCGCCGACGACGGGCGGATCCACACCACGTTCAACCAGATCGTGGCGGCCACCGGGCGCCTGTCGAGCGAGAAGCCCAACCTGCAGAACATCCCGATCCGCACCGTCGAGGGCCGGCGCATCCGCAAGGGCTTCGTGGTGGGGGAGGGCTACGACACGCTGCTGACGGCCGACTACAGCCAGATCGAGCTGCGGATCATGGCGCACCTGTCCCGGGACGAGTCGCTGATCGCGGCCTTCGAGTCGGGCCACGACTTCCACCAGGCGACCGCGTCCCGGGTCTTCGACCTGCCCCCGGAGCAGGTGGACGCCGACCTGCGCGCCCGGATCAAGGCCATGAACTACGGTCTGGCCTACGGCCTGTCCGACTTCGGCCTGTCGGGGCAGCTCAACATCCCCGTCGCGGAGGCCAGGGCGCTCAAGGAGGAGTACTTCGAGGAGTTCGGCGGCGTCCGCGACTACTTGGAGTCGATCGTCGCCCAGGCCCGCAAGGACGGCTACACCGAGACCATCCTCGGCCGCCGCCGCTACCTGCCCGACCTGACCAGCGACAACCGGCAGCGCCGGGAGATGGCCGAGCGGATGGCGCTCAACGCGCCCATCCAGGGCTCGGCCGCCGACATCATCAAGGTCGCCATGCTGAACGTGCAGAAGGCGATCGAGGGCATGCGCTCCCGCATGCTGCTCCAGGTCCACGACGAGCTGGTGTTCGAGGTCGCGCCGGGCGAGCTGGAGGAGCTGACCGAGGTCGTGCGCACGCAGATGTGCCGGGCCTACGACCTGAGCGTGCCGCTGGAGGTCAGCGTGGGCGTCGGGACCACCTGGGAGGACGCCGGCCACTGAGCACGGCCCGTTCCGGGTCGTCGCACCGGCCTCATCGCACTGGCCTCATCGCACCGGGCTGGTTCGCCGCGCGGCGGGTCAGGGGCGGCCGGTCGGGCGGGTGGTCGGGCGGGTGGTCGGGCGGGTGGGCCTGTGGTCCCGCTCGGCCAGGGTCAGGCCCGCCTGCTCGACCTCCAGCAGGCTCGCCTCCTGCCGCTCCGACTCGTACGCCGCCCGCCCGCCGCGCAGCCCGAACAGGCGCTTGCTGAGTGCGATGTAGAGCACGGCCGCGATGTTGATCAGGAGGATCACGATCCGGAACGGGCTCACCTTCTCAACGATCTCGTAGATCTCCACCGGGATGAACGCCGAGGTGACGATCACCGAGAAGTACTCGCCCCATCGCCTCAGCAGCCACAGGCCGATCCCCTCGGTCAGCAGCAGGGCCGCGAGGGCGAGCAGGGCGAGGAAGATCCAGGTGAGGGTCGTCGTCCGCGCGCCCAGCGCGGTCCGCAGCGTGTGCACCACCCCGGACTGGTCGAGGTTCCACCCGAGCTTGTGGGCCAGCGGCCTGACCAGCGGGAGGTCCTGGTCGAACGCCCGCCGTACGGCGTCGTGGTGGGCCCGGAACCGCCACACGCCGTACGCTCCCACGATCACGAGCACGGCCTTGGCCCAGCGGAAGACGGCGATCAGCCGTAGCACGGCGGCGTCCCGCAGCGCCCGGCCCCGCAGCACGACGGGCGCGTCGCCGGCCGGTCCGGCCCCGTGCGGAGGGCCCAGGGTGAAGTCGCCGCAGCGCAGGCAGCGCCACGCCTCGCCCAGCGCGGTCTCGGCGCGCAGGCGGCCCCGCAGCGCCTCCTCGTCCGGGGCGTACGTCACGTGCCCGTGCCGTCCGCAGGCACGCAGGCTCCAGTCCACAGGAAAATTGCAACACATGCGAATACGGACACGTCGGGCAGTAAGGTCAAATAACTGTGCGCAACCTTGCCCGAATGACTGCAATCGCCAATGTCGTCGTTGTCGTGATCGGTCTTGTCGCGCTCGTGCTGCTGCCCCGCTCCACCGGCGAGGAACGGTCACAGGTGCGGGCGCAGCCGCGGTCGCCGTCGCCCAAGCCCAGCGCGGCCCCGCAGAAGGCGACCGCCGAATCGGCCAGGAAGGTCAAGGCGAACGAGGCCGGCCTGGTGCCCGTGATCATGTACCACCGCATCCTGCCCAAGCGGCTGGCGTCCATCGACCGGACCCCCGCCCAGCTGCGCAAGGAACTGGAGCGCCTGGCCAAGGACGGCTACGTGCCGATCACCGCGGCCGAACTGGTCGCCAGGAAGATCGACATCCCGGCCGGGACCCATCCGGTCGTCCTGACCTTCGACGACGGCCACCCCAGCCACTTCGCGATGGACCAGCACGGCATGCCGAGGAACGACACGGCCGTCGGCATCATCTACGAGGTCGCGGCGAAGTATCCGAACTTCCGGCCGACCGCCACCTTCTGGGTCAACCGCGACCCCTTCGGCCTGCGTGACCGGGAGAGGCAGAAACAGGCGGTGAAGTGGCTGGTCGACCACGGCTTCGAGGTGGCCAACCACACCTACTCCCATCCCGATCTCCGCCGGCTCTCCAACAAGCGGGTCGGCGAGCAGATCGTCCGGCAGGAGCGGCTGCTGAAGAAGATCGGCGCGCCGGCCTCGACGACCTTCGCGCTGCCGTACGGGTCGCGGCCGAGGAAGCTGAGCAGGGCGCACGACGGCACGTGGGACGGCACCCGCTATCACTTCGACGCCGTCTTCCTGGCCGGGGCGCAGCCCACGGTTTCGCCCTACGCGAAAAGTTTCCCGCGATACGCGATCCCGAGGATCCAGTCCAACGGGAAACACGGCGAATGCCGGCGCTGGTGCACGACCTACTGGCTCGACTGGCTCGACAAACACCCAGGAGAGCGTTATACGTCGGATGGGGATCCGGCCCGGGTGTCGGTGCCGCGTAAACTCCGGGCAACGCTCTCACCGGCGCGGGCGAAGTCGGTGATCACGTACTAGGTGTTCGTCTGGTTGCCTCGGATTGACCCAGCTCGCTCCGTCTCATATGCTGATCGCTGCGCTGTGGGCTCGCGCGCGTCACGGACGGAGCGGGCTCGCGCTCGGTCATCTGGTGGCTACCAGGAACATCCGGTGAACGAAAACGGCCCGCCGCGCTTCTGTCACAACGACATCTGTCCGGTTCGGAGCAATTCCACACATGACGAGCAGCACTGAGGCCACCTCGAGCACCCCGCAGGTAGCGGTCAACGACATCGGTTCCGAGGAGGCCTTCCTCGCCGCGATCGACGAGACCATCAAGTACTTCAACGACGGAGACATCGTTGAAGGCACCGTTGTCAAGGTCGATCGAGACGAGGTCTTGCTCGACATTGGCTACAAGACCGAGGGCGTTATCCCGTCGCGCGAGCTCTCGATCAAGCACGATGTCGACCCGGCCGAGGTTGTCGAGGTCGGAGAGCACGTCGAGGCCCTGGTTCTCCAGAAGGAGGACAAGGAAGGCCGTCTCATCCTGTCCAAGAAGCGCGCCCAGTACGAGCGCGCCTGGGGCACGATCGAGAAGATCAAGGACGAGGACGGCATCGTCACCGGCACGGTCATCGAGGTCGTCAAGGGTGGCCTGATCCTCGACATCGGTCTGCGCGGCTTCCTCCCCGCCTCCCTGGTGGAGATGCGCCGCGTCCGCGACCTGCAGCCGTACGTCGGGCGCGAGCTCGAGGCCAAGATCATCGAGCTGGACAAGAACCGCAACAACGTGGTCCTGTCCCGCCGTGCCTGGCTGGAGCAGACGCAGTCCGAGGTTCGCCAGACGTTCCTCAACACCCTCCAGAAGGGCCAGGTCCGCAAGGGCGTCGTGTCCTCGATCGTCAACTTCGGTGCGTTCGTGGACCTCGGCGGCGTCGACGGCCTGGTGCACGTGTCCGAGCTGTCCTGGAAGCACATCGACCACCCGTCCGAGGTCGTCGAGGTGGGCCAGGAGGTCACGGTCGAGGTTCTCGACGTCGACATGGAGCGCGAGCGGGTCTCGCTGTCGCTCAAGGCGACGCAGGAGGACCCGTGGCAGCAGTTCGCCCGGACCCACCAGATCGGCCAGGTCGTGCCCGGCCGCGTCACCAAGCTGGTGCCGTTCGGTGCCTTCGTCCGGGTCGAGGAGGGCATCGAGGGCCTGGTCCACATCTCCGAGCTGGCCGAGCGCCACGTGGAGATCCCGGAGCAGGTCGTGCAGGTCGGCGACGAGATCTTCGTGAAGATCATCGACATCGACCTGGACCGCCGCCGCATCTCGCTGTCCCTCAAGCAGGCCAACGAGGGTGTCGGTGCCGAGGTCGAGTTCGACCCCACGCTGTACGGCATGGCGGCGACCTACGACGACCAGGGCAACTACATCTACCCCGAGGGCTTCGACGCCGAGACCGGCGAGTGGCTCGAGGGCTTCGACAAGCAGCGTGAGGAGTGGGAGCGGCAGTACGCCGAGGCCCAGGCCCGCTTCGAGGCGCACCGCTCGCAGATCGAGAAGGCCCGCCAGGAGGAGGCGGCGGCCAGCGAGGCCGCTCCGTCGTCCTACAGCGGCGAGACCACCTCGCAGTCCAGCGGCGGCGGCGCCCTCGCCTCCGACGAGGCCCTCGCCGCCCTGCGCGAGAAGCTGGCGGGCGGCCAGAGCTGACATCCGGTCTCCGACCGGAGGTCGAGCCGAGTCCTCCACAGCACCACGAAAGGCCCCGCTCCGGCGGGGCCTTTCCCCTTTCCGCGGTCCTTCGCGACCGGGGGGACACCCTTCCCCCGAAGCGTGGACGGCTCGGACAACGTGATCCTGCGGTACGCGGTGGCCGGCCGCGGCGAGTGACCTCCGGGAACCGGCCCGTGCCCGGCGGAGGCAGGGTGCCGATAGGGTGGCCCCCGTGGTGGAGATCGCGAGAGCCGTGCCCGCGGACGCGGGGGAGCTCCTCACCCTGCAGCGGGCCGCGTACGTGACCGAGGCACAGCTCTACGGGGACCCGTTCATCGCGCCGCTCGTCGAGTCGCTCGACCAGATGCGTACGGTGATCGAGATGGCGGTCGTGCTGAAGGCGACGGACGGCGGGCGGCTGGTCGGCGCGGTCCGGGGCCAGATGTCCGGTTCGACCTGCCTGGTGGGCCGTCTCGTGGTCGCGCCCGACCGGCAGGGGCAGGGGATCGGCAGTGCGCTGCTGGCCGCGATCCACGAGGCCGTGCCCGAGGCGACGGTGTTCGACCTGTTCACAGGGCACCTGTCGGAGGGCAACCTGCGGCTCTACCGCCGCCTCGGTTATCGGGAGACCCAGCGGGAACGGGTGCAGGACCACCTGACGCTGGTCCACCTGCGCCGGGAGCGCCTGCACCAGTCCGCCCGATAGGCTGCGGGACGTGCTGAAAGTTGGGCTCACGGGCGGCATAGGTTCGGGCAAGAGCGAGGTGTCGCGCCGGCTCGCGGCGCGCGGCGCCGTCGTCGTCGACGCGGACAAGATCGCCAGAGAGGTCGTGGAGCCCGGCACCCCCGGGCTCGCGGAGATCGTCGAGGCGTTCGGCGAGGACGTGCTCCGCCCCGACGGCACGCTCGACCGGGAACGGCTCGGCGCGATCGTCTTCGCAGACGCCGAGAAGCTGAAGGTCCTCAACGGGATCGTCCATCCGAAGGTGGGCGAGCGCAGCGAGCAGCTCCAGCGAGAGGCCCCGGACGACGCGGTCGTCGTCTACGACGTGCCGCTGCTGGCCGAGAACAACCTGGCCCCCCTGTACGACGTGGTGATCGTCGTGGACACACCGGACGAGGTGCGGCTGGAGCGTCTGCTGCGGTTTCGCGGCATGCCGGAGGCGGACGCCCGCGCTCGGATCGCCGCCCAGGCCTCCCGCGAGGACCGGCTGAGGATCGCCGACATCGTGATCCGCAACGAGGGTTCCCTGGACGACCTGGACGCCCAGGTCGACAAGGTCTGGCAGGACCTGGGCGCCCGGGTCTCCTCGAAGGCCTGAGCGGGCTGCCCATGCCCCGGAATCGCATGGGCGACGACCTCGTTAGGAATCTACAGCGTAAAGCCGACGGGCGTCCCAGCACCTCCGCGCCGAGCCGGGCGGGACCGATCGCGATGCCGTCGGCGGGATCGCCGCGCAGGCTCATTCCGGTCACGCCCGGGCGGTCCGAGGCGTGGACCCGGACCGATCCGCCGGGCCACGACAGGTCCAGGGCGGAGTCGTCTCCAGTCACCCGGGCCCCAGCGGTTCCCCGAAGACGAGCCGGAAGAACGCGAGGTCCGTCGACGCGATATGCGTGGCCCCCAGCCGTGCGACCGCGCCCGGTGCGGTCTCCCACAGCCGGGCCCGCCACAGCCGGGCCCGCCACAGCGGCTCGGTGGCTCCCCGGGAGCTGGGGAAGTCCTCGACGTCACGGGTACGACTCGACAACAGCCGGTCGGCCGGCGGGTAGGTCCGGTCGGACTGCGCCTTCCACCCACGACCGGTAGGCGTCGAGGACCAGGCCGTGGAAGTGATGCACGCCGTGTTCGGACAGCCCTGAGCCGGACGGGTCGTAGACGATGCGGCCCTGGTCGAAGGCCGGGGTGTTCATGCCACGCTGGACGCTCTCCACGATGGTGATGTCCTGCTGCTGCAGCACCTCGTCGATGTATCGCACCGCCTCCACCTCGGCGTCCATGAGCTCGGCCGTCTCGAAGTAGAAGTCCCAGGTCTCCAGGGTGCGGTCGGGACCGGCCGGAATGATCTGCAGGACCATGAAGTTGCCGCGGCCGGGGTAGCGCAGCAGACAGGTGTTGGGCCACAGCCACCACACCGCGTGCTGCGTGACCGAGGCGCCCGCGACGTCGTACGCGGCGTTCTCCTGCTTGCCGGCCTCGGCGAAGTGGCTCGACCAGATGCCGTGGGTCTTCACCTCGTAGGTGTCCATGTCGACGAGGTCGACGAACTCCTTGTGGGCGATGTGACAGTGGTAGCACTCCAGGAAGTTGTCGACGACGTTCTTCCAGTTCGACGCGATGTCGTAGGTCAGCCGCTTCGCGTGGGTCAGTCCGGCCACGTCGGGGGCCCACTTGGCGATGTCGGCCGCCAGATCACCGGCCTGCTCGGCCAGGGGAGCGGCGCCCGGGTCCAGGTTCACGTAGACGAAGCCGCCGAACTCCTCCACCAGCACCTGGTCGAGGCAGATCTCGCTCTTGTCGAAGTCCTCCATCTTGTCGGCGCGACGAGCCGCCTTCAACTGCCCGTCCAGGCCGTAGGTCCACGCGTGGTAGGGGCAGACGATGTTGCGCGTGGTGCCGGAGCCGGTGAGCAGTTCATGGGCACGGTGCTTGCAGACGTTGTAGAACGCGCGCAGCGCTCCGTCACGATCACGCACGATCGCGATCGGCATGCCGGCCACGGTGGCCGACACGTAGCTGCCGGGCGACGAGAGCTTCTCCACGTGGCAGACCCACTGCCAGGTGCGGGCGAAGATCGCCCGGACGTCGACGCCGAGCCACCGCGGGTCCGTGTACGCCTCCGCCCGCAGCGACATCGATCGTCCTGGGTCCTGGTGGAATCCGGTGCCGACGCGGCGTACGTCGGCCATCGTGACTGGTGCCATGGTGGGAGCATACGAAGGACTGAACGATCGTTCAATATATCCCTGGACGTTCGTTCAAAGCCGCCGGTCAGTCGGCGAGTGCGATCTCCTCGCAGCGAGCGACGCTCCTGCTGATGGAGGCGCGGTCGAGCCCGAGCAGGGCCGTGAGCCACAGACCGTTCTGGATGACGTCGATGTCGGCGGCCCGCTTGCCGCACTCGTCGGGTGACAGCTCGGGGCGAGCCGCGCCGATGAGGGCGGCAAGCCCGGCTCGGTAGCGTTTCTGGGCCTCCGTGTTGATGCGCTCGAAGTCCTCGTGGGCCTGGGCGAGCGCCCAGAGCTGAAGCCGCAGGGACAGGTACTCCGTCGTCAGGAACTCCGGGTCGGCCACCCGCGTCAGCGCGGCACGCAGCCGATCTTCCGGTTCGAGAGTGAGGTCCGGCTCGACCAGCGCGATGTCCTGCTCCTCGATGCGGTGCAGGGCCGCACGGATCAGGCTCGTCTTGTCCTCGTAGTGGTAGTTCACCAGCCCCAGCGAGACCCCGGCCTCACGGGCGACGGCACGCATGCTGACCCCGGATATGCCCTGCAGGGACAGGAGCCGGAGCACCGCCTCGAGGATCCGCGCCTGCCGGTCGACTTTCTCATCGGCGTCCATCGCGCGTACGGGCCTCGGGCTCACGTCCACAACCTTAGTAGCGGCGGGAAGGTCGGGAGCTGCCGTCACTCGCATCCATGCCCCAACTGGTGGACGGGCCCGTCTTGACGCATCTCGGCTAATGCCATTAGCCTTTTAGCTATGCATATGAGCCTGGAGGGCGGCATGACGGAGTTCTTGAAGATCGACGGCGGCGAGATCGCGTACGACGTGACCGGGGAGGGCCCGCTGGTCGTGATGGTCCCCGGCATGGGGATCACGCGGAACACCTACCGATTCCTCGCCCCGGCGCTGGCCGCCGCCGGGTATCGCGTGGCGACCATGGACCTGCGCGGGCACGGCGAGTCGAGCCTCGGCTGGGACTCCTACCCCCGCACCGACACCGCCGACGACATCGTCGCCCTGATCGAGCACCTGGGCGGGCCCGCCGTCGTCGTCGGGCACTCCTTCGCCGGGGGATCCGCCACCATCGCGGCGGCGCGGCGGCCCGAACTGGTCACCGCCATCGTGGAGATCGGCCCCTTCACCCGCGCCCAGAAGCCCGACCTGGGCGGCCTGCTGCGCAACGCCCACCATCGCCGGGGCATGACGCGGCTCATGAGCGCGGGGCTGCTGCGCAGCGTCGGGCTGTGGAAGAGCTACCTCGATTACGCCTACCCCGGCGTCAAGCCCGCGGACTGGGCCGGCTATCTGGCGGCGCTGGAGAAGGATCTGCGCAGGCCCGGCCGGATGGCCGTGGTCAGCACGATGGGCTTTGCCGCGCCCACGGACGCCGGGGCCCACCTGGGCGGCATCCGCTGTCCCGCCCTGGTCGTCATGGGCACCCGCGACCCCGACTGGGCCGACCCCCGCGCCGAGGCGGACGGGATCGTCGCCGGCATGCCGGCCGGGCTCGGGAAAGTGGTGATGATCGAGGGCGCCGGGCACTACCCGCACGCGCAGTACCCCGACGAGGTCGCCGCCGCGATGCTCGCCTTCCTCGGGGAGCGGGCCCGTGGCTAGGGCGGCGCTGTCCCCGGACGCCGTCGTCGACCTCGCGCTGCGGATCGTGGACGAGGAGGGCCCCGACGCGCTCACCCTGTCCGCGGTGGCCGGGCGCGCGGGGGTCGCCACCCCCTCGCTCTACAAGCACGTGCGCAACCTCGCCGAGCTGCGGGTCCTGGTCTCCGGGCGGGTGCTGGGCGAGCTGACGGAGGTCGCGAGCGAGGCGGTGCTCGGCCGGTCCGGCGACGAGGCGCTGCGCGCACTGATGGCCGGCTGGCGCTCCTACGCCGCCCGGCATCCGCGCCGTTACTCGGCCCTGATCCAGGCGCCCCGGCCGGAGACGGCCGAGGCGGGAGACCGGCTGATCGGCATCATCCTCGCCGCGCTGCGGGCGTACGGCCTGGAGGGCTCGGCCGCGATCCACGCGGTCCGCTGCCTGCGCGCCGCCATGCACGGCTTCGCGGTCCTGGAGGCGGCGGGCGCCTTCCAGCTCGCCGAGGACCTCGACGAGAGCCACGCCCTGCTGACGCACATGGTCGTGTCCGGGTTCCGCAGGGCGCCCGAGGCCTAGAACGGCTCGTCCAGGGCCAGCCGCCTGACCTCGGGCAGGTATTCGTCCAGCTCGCCGGGCTCGAACCGGCACATGCCGATCACGTACCAGAACTGGCCCGTCACGTCGCCCTCCAGCTTGTACAGCCCGCCGGGCGAGAACGCGGCCCATCCCTCCGGCAGGCCGAGCAGCGTGGCGCGGCGTTCGCGCCGGGGGACGTCCCACAGGATCACCACGCCGTCGTCCCCGGCGCTGGCGAGCAGGTCGCCCGACGGGTGGAACGCGACCGACCAGATCCGGCGGCCGTGACCGGCGAGGGCGCCGACGCGCGCGCCGGAGGCCGGGTCCCACAGGTGGACGGCGAGATCGTCCCCGGCCGTGGCCAGCAGGTCGCCCGACGGGCTGAAGGCCGCCGTCCACAGCCGCCCGCCGCCGGCGAGGACGTGCAGGCACTCGCCGGAGGCGACCTCCCACAGGCGGGCGGTGCCGTCGTTGCTCGCGCTCGCCAGCAGGTCGCCCGACGGGGAGAAGGCCACCGCGTACACCCTGTCGTCGTGGCCGCTCAACGTCGCCGTCCACTGGCCGGTCGACACGTCCCAGAGCCGCACGTTGCGGTCGTCGCAGCCGGTGGCCACGAGCCTGCCGTCGGGGCTGAACGCGATCGACCTGACGCGTCCCCGGTGCCCGGCGAGGTTGGCGACCTGCCGCCCGGAGGGGCGGTACCACAGGCGGACGGTGTCGTCGTCGTTCGCGGTGGCCAGCAGTTGCCCGTCGGGGCTGAACGCCTCGGCCCACACATGGTCGGTCTCCACGTTGAGCTCGCGCTCGTACGTCCCGGCCACCGGATTCCACAGGTAGACGCCGCCGTCGTTGCTCGCGGTCGCCAGCAGCGGGCCTGCCGGGCTGAAGACGGCCGACACCAGCCGGTCGGCCGCCCCGGTGAGGGAACGCAGGCGGCGGCCCGTGACCGGGTCCCACAGCCGTACGTAACCGTCGTTGCCGCAGGCGGCCAGCATGCCGCCGTCGGCGGAGAAGCGGACCGACGTGATGCGGCGGCCGTGGCCCCGCAGTGTCTGGACGCACTGACCGCTGTGCGGGTCCCACAGGCGGGCGGTGCCGTCGTTGCTGCAGGTCGCGAGCTGCCGGCCGTCGGGGCGGAACGCGAACGGCCACACGGAGCCCCGGTGCCCGGTCAGCTCGGCACGCGCCTGCCCGGTGCGGTGGTCCCAGATCCGTACGACGCCGTCACTGTCGCCGGTCGCCAGCAGCTCGCCGGTGGGGTCGAACAGGACCTGGTAGACGGCACCGCGGTGCCCCGGCAGGCTGCCGGCGGCCGCGCCCGTGGCAGCGTCCCACAGCCGTACGGCTCCCTCCGTGTCGCCGGAGGCGACCAGCCGGCCCTCGGGGTGGAAGGCGAGCGAGTAGATCCGGCCGGGGTGACCGGTCAGCTCGTGCAGTGCGGCGCCGGTGCGGGGGTCCCAGATGCGCAGCACGCCCTGGCCGTCCCCGGCGGCCAGGCGGGTGCCGTCGGGGCTGAGGACCAGGCGGTAGACGGCTCCGCTGTGGCCGTGGAGGTGGTGGCGCACCTGCCCGGTGGCGAGGTCCCACACGCGGATCGCGCCCGCGCTGTCGCCGGTCACCAGCAGCCCCGGCAGGAACACGGCCGTGTATATCGGGGCGGTGTGGCCCGGCAGCTCCCATGCGAGTTCCCCGGACGCCCAGACCCGCATGACCCCGTCCGCGCCGCCGGCCGCGATCAGGTCGCCCGAGGTGACCACGGGCCACACTCCCTCGGGATGGCCGCGCAGGACGTGCGACGGCTCCCCGGTGGCCGGGTCCCACACCCGGACGGTCCCGTCGCTCGCGCCGGTCACCAGCCCGGCCTCACCGTAGGCGACCTTGTAGACGCGGCCCCGGTGGCCCTGCAGCGTGCGCAGGGCGGACCCGGTGACGCTGTCGCAGACCAGGACGCCGCCGTCCTCCCCGCCCAGGGCGACGACGCCGCCACCGGGGTCGTAGGCGACCGGTTCGGGCAGGCGGCTGCTCTCGAAGTGGTAGCCGTACGGCACGCCGACGACGGCGGGGGCCGGCTCGGCGCCGACCCGGCCGCCGTCCGTCCCGGGGACGGCGGGCGCCACGGCCGCGCCGCGCAGCTCCGGCGCTCCCCGGGGGACGCCGGTGACGTCGATGAGCGCGGCCCGGTCCCAGCGGCTGCCCTCGACGGCGACGTCCCGCAGGTCGGCGCGGGCGAGCCGGGCCCGGGTGAGGTCGGCGCCGCGCAGGTCGGCCCCCACCAGCACGGCCTCGTCCAGGCGCGCCCCGGCCAGCCGGGCGTCCCTGAGCACGGCGTGGGACAGGTCGGCCCCGACGAGCCGGGTGTCGGTCAGGTCGGCGCCGGTGAGGTCCACGCCCTGCAACTCGCGGTAGGACAGGTCCTCGCCGCTGAGCCGGGCTCCGCGCAGGTCGGTCCTGGCCGAGGTGCGCAGCCGGGTGGTCACCTTGATGGCGTTGGCCCGTGCGACGTCGCCGGCGCCGGGGGAGGCGAGCGTGCGCGCCGCCCACGCCTGCAGCCGCGAGGCGTCGGCCAGGTCGCACAGGAAGTCGACGGCCAGCGCCGACAACGGCCGCAGGCCGAGCCCCGGCGCGCGGCCGGCGTCGAGCGATTCCGCGAGGTGCCGGGCCACCAGCCACTCCACGACCGAGGCGTGGATGAACCCGAACAATCCCTCGTCGGTGCGGACCAGCAGGCTGCCGGCTCCGACGGCGTGCACGGCCTGCTCGGGCGTCAGCCGCGCGGCCCCCTGCCCTCCAGCGGCGCCCTGCCCTCCCGCGACTCCGGCGCCGTCCGCGTCGGCCGGGTCTGCGCGCTCCGCCTGCCCGGAACCGGTCCCCGGTCCGTACGGCACGCGGCTCTGCGTGTCTGCGGCCAGGCCGGTGAGCGTGTCGGCGACCTCGGCCAGCTCCGCAGGCCGCAGGTAGGTCTCGCCGGTCTCCCACAGCCGCAGCGCGAGCGTCGTCGCGGCCCGCCACAGCTCCTCGCGGGTCAGCCCGCCCGGGGCTCCGGCCACGCCGCGTACGCGCTCCTCCTCGAAGGCCAGCCAGGTGTCGAGGATCTCCTGGTAGAGACCGGCGGCGCTGATCGCCTCCCCGGCCTGGGCGACGGCGCGCAGCCTTTCGGCGGGCAGGTCGGCGATGAAGCTGAGCATGCGGGGGTTGTGCGCCAGGCCGAGCAGGTCGCCGATGCCCGTGAGCAGGGCCATCCGGTCGTCGGCCGCCTGCTGCGAGCCGTACCGGTTGACCAGGTAGGCGCGGATCTGCTCCTCGGTGAACTCCTCGATGCTGAGCACCCGGCGGTTCGGCAGCAGGCCGACCTTCTCCCCGAGGGCGGTCATCACCTGGCTGCGCGACTTGAAGTGCTGGGTGCGGCCGGCAACGACGATCTTCGCCTTGTCCTCCGCCGCGCGCAGCAGGGTGTCGAGGTGGTCGGCCGCCCGCTCGTACGTCACGCGGGTGACCAGTTCGTCGAAGCCGTCGAACAGCAGCACGATGCGCCCCTGGCGGAGCATGTAGTGGAACGCCTTGAGGTCGATCAGCTCCTCGCCGTGGTTGGCGAGGTGCGCCGCGACCAGCCCGGCGACCGAGTGCGCCTTGTCGAGGGCGCGCAGCTCGATCAGGATCGGCGTGAGGTGCGGCAGCTCGGCGGGGATGCGCCTGGCCACCTCGTGCAGCGAGAACGTCTTGCCCCGGCCGAAGTCGCCGAGCACGAGCGCGAACCGCCCGTGGTCGGCCGCGAGCAGCCGCATCAGCTCGTCGGTCAGGTCGTCGCGCACCTCGCCGCCGGTCCTGTCGAGCTCCCTGAACCGCTGCGGGACGTACAGCTCGGGCGGGTAGCGGCGGTCGCCGCGCAGCCTGGCCGTCTGCCCGGCCACGTAGGACGACAGGTCGAGCAGGCCCTGGAACTCGGTGAAGCTGCGCAGCCGCAGCCCGCGCCGCAGCGCGTCGTCGCGTAACGCCCGGGACGGCTGCGGTCCCTGGTAGACCAGCTCGGCCGCGTGCTCCAGCCCCGCCGCGTGGACATGACCGAGGAACGCCTCGACCCGCGCCTGGTCCAGCTCCCCGGCGTGCGCGCCGATCAGGACCTGGCGGACGAACCCGTCCTCCGGGTGGGTGACGAGCAGGCGCGGCGGGTCGCCCGCCACACGGCGGATCTTGGCCCGTTCGAAGCGGGTCTCGCAGACCTCGGCGATCCGGTCCAGCAGCAGGTCGGCCGGGCCGGCGGGCTCCTCCGGCTCTCGCGCCGGCGGCTCGGGAGCCGCCACGGCCGGGGTCTGCGGCCGCCAGCCGCGCCAGCCGTACGGCAGGGCCTCGGGGTCACCCAGCTCCGGCCGGTCCCTGGTCCACCGGCGCAGCCCCTGCGGCGTGACCTGGAGGATCTGGTGACGGCCCGGGGCGAGCGCGGGCACGCACGGCAGCCCGTCCAGATCCCAGACCTCATCCGGACCGCCGCGCCGGGCGTCCCGCCCGTGGACGAGCAGGTCGAGCCGGGTGCCGAGCAGTCGTTCCAGGGTGGCGGCGTCGCGCAGGCCGGGGCGCGGAGGATGGGCGACGACGCCGATCCGCAGCCATCCCTCGAACGGCCGCAGCCGCTCGGCGAACCACGCCGCCTGGGCCTCGCCGACGAAGCCGTAGTCGTCCTCCTCACGGTGGCTCATCGCGATCGTGGAGTTGATCCCGGCGACGACCGTGCGCAGCTCGGGCAGCTCGAACAGCGTCCACGGCTGGGCGCTGTCGAAGGCCGGGCCGTCGAGGCCCTGGTAGAGCTCGCCGAAGAGCGTGGAGAAGTGCCGCCACTTCGGCCAGTAGGGCGGCTGCGGGCGCACGTCGTCGGCCTCGCACGTCGCGAAGTAGGCCCGGCAGGCCGCCTTGGTGACGTCGCGCGGCCCGGGGACGACCACCAGCCGTCCGGGTTCCAGCCCCAGCAGCACGCGCAGCCCGGTGAGGAACGCCAGCGCCTGCTCGCACTCGCGGATGCTGCCCGACTCGGTGAGGTCGCCGGTCACCATCAGCAGGTCGGGCCTGGGCACCCCGGCGTCGGCGAGGCGGGTCAGATCGGCCCACACGCTCGCCTGCAACTCGCCCGCGTCGAGCGGCTCGTCCGCCTCGGCCAGGCCGCGCCCGAACCGCGGCCCGGCGACGTGCAGCACGGTCACCGAGGAGGCGCCGCCCGCGCGCTCGGCCGTCGGGAACGCCGGTTCGGCGGCCGGGGTGCGCCGGGCCCGGGGCACCCGTACGGCGGGGGGCGCGGGGTCGGCGGGCGGCTGGAGGGCATGCGCGCCCGGCCCCGCAGGGAAGCGGGGCGGCTCGGCCGGCTTGGCCCGGCCGGCCAGCGCCTGCCGGATCCGGGTCAGCAGCAGCCGCCGCGCCTCGGCGGGGTCGGTCACGCCGAGGAGGTCCACCCAGGTGATCGTGGACAGCAGGCCGTCGAGCGGGCAGTCCTCCAGCCGGACCGTCACGAGCTTGTTGGACGGGTTGTCGGGATCGGCGCGCAGCGCCGCCTGCCATTCGAGCCTGCCGTACCGGGAACCCAGGTAGTTGCGGGTGAGCACCGCGACGACCAGGTCGGCCTCGCTGACCCCGCGGTCCATGAAGTCGATGAAGTTGGTGCCCGGCACGAAGTCCCACGCCTGCAGCATCGTGCGATAGCCGGCGGCTTCGAGCTGCCAGGCGATCCACGTCGCCCACCGCTCGTCGGCGGGGGAGTAGCTGACGAAGATCTCGGTCCGCGCGTCCCCCCGCCCCGTGTGCGTCATGGAGCCCAGTATTCCCGCTGCCACCGACGGTTTGGAGGGGTTCGATCATCTCCGCGGGCGGCGAGATAGGGTGTCCGCGTGGCGACCGGGCTGCGGAGACTGAGCGTTCTCGACTGGATCAGGTTCGGGCTGCTCGCGGCGGGCCTGGTCTTCGTGGCCACCGGCCTGTTGCCGGCCGAGGAGGCCAGGGGCAGCGTCGAACGCATCGCCCCCCTGCTGCTGTTCCTCGGCGCGGTGATCGTGCTGGCGGAGCTGACCAAGGAGGCGCAGGTCTTCGACGTCATCGCGACCCGCATCGCGATCGTCGGCCGGGGGAGCTACGCCGCTCTCTTCCTGCTCTGCACGGCCTTCGCCTCGCTGGTCACGATCGTCTTGAACCTGGACACGACGGCCGTGCTGCTGACGCCGGTCATGCTGGCCCTGGCGCCGCGCGCGAAGATCGCGCCGCTGCCGCTCGTGATGACCACGGTCTGGCTGGCCAACACCGCCAGCCTGCTGCTGCCGGTCTCCAACCTCACCAACCTGCTCGCCATGAACCGGGTCGCGCTGACCACGCAGGAGTTCGCCGCGCGGATGTGGGCGCCCCAGGCCGTGTCGATCGCGGTGACGATGGCGTTCCTGTGGGCGTTCTACTGGCGGCGCGGCGAGCGGGGCGAGGACCGCTACGTGCCGCCGCCTCCGGTGCCGGTGGCCGACCGGGTGCTGTTCGGCGTCGCCGGGGTGGCGTGCCTGCTGTTCATCGCCGCGATCCTGGCGGGCGTGGAGATCGGCGTCGCGGCCCTCGTCGCGGCGGTCGCGGTGGTCGCCGCCTTCGCCTGGCGCGACCGCGCCAGGCTCGTGTGGGGCCTGATCCCCTGGCGGCTGCTGGTCTTCGTCACCGGGCTGTTCCTCGTGGTCCCGACGCTCAGCCGCCTCGGCCTGGCCGACGTGATGCGCGCGCTCATCGGCGTGGGCGGCGAGGGGGACGGCGCCTACCGCGCGGCCGCCGCCGGAGCCGCGCTGTCCAACGTGCTCAACAACCTCCCGGCGTACGTCGCGGGCGAGCAGGTCGTCCCCGCGGCCAACCACACGCAGCTGCTGTCGCTGCTCGCGGGCACCAACCTGGGCCCGGTGATCACGCCGTGGGGCTCGCTCGCGACGCTGCTGTGGTTCGAGTGGTGCCGGCGGGGGGACGTGCGGGTGCCGCTGGCCAAGTTCGTCGTCACCGGCGCGGGCCTCGCCGTGACCGGCCTTGCCGCGACGGTGACCGTCCTGATCCTCACCGCCTGACCTCCGCCGCAGGTCGTCCGGCTATGGGCGCCCGTGAGAACGACACGGCGGAATGTTGTGGGAATCCTCATTCGCCGTACGGAGGGTCTTGGTATGGGATCGATCCGTGACAGATGAACAGAGTCCGCCTCGGCGGCGTTTCCCCGCGGCCGACGTCGCCAGGGTCAGCGTCTTCGCCGCGCTGATCGCCGTGCTCGGCATGCCGGGCGCGCTGAACATCTTCGGCGACGCGGTGCCGATCACGTTGCAGACGCTCGGCGTCATGCTCGCCGGAGCGATCCTCGGCACGTGGCGCTCCGCCCTCGCCATCGTGGTCCTGCTCGTGCTGGTCGCCGCCGGGTTGCCCCTGCTGGCCGGCGGACGCGGCGGGCTCGGCGTCTTCACCGGGCCCTCGGCCGGCTTCCTGATCGGCTGGCTTCCCGGCGCGGCCCTGACCGGATGGATCGTCGAACGCGGCGGGCGCACGCCGTCCACGGTGCGGCTGGTGACCGCCTGCCTCGCCGGCGGCGTCGGCGTGGTCTACCTCTGCGGCATCCCCGTGCAGGCCCTGGTCACCGGGCTGTCCCTGGGCAAGACCGCGCTGCTCAGCGCCGCCTTCCTGCCCGGCGACCTGGCCAAGGCGGTGCTGGCGTCGATCGTGGCGAGGGGCACCCAGCGGGCCTACCCCGACGCGGTCCCCGCCGTGCACCGCGAGCGGCTGCGGGCAGGGGAACGGTGACGCGCCCGTGCCGGTAGCCGCGCAGGTCATGCGACACGCCTCGGCCCGCCCCGGGCGGATCGCGCTGTCCGGCCCCGGAGGCGACCTCGGCTACGCCGAACTCGCGGCCAGGGCCGCTCGCGCCGCCCGCGGTCTGGCCGACGAGGGCGTCGGGTCCGGCGCGCTCGTCGCGGTCGGCCAGGCCGACCCGGTGGCCCTGCTCGTCGCCGTGCTCGCCGCCGACCTGGCGGGGGCCACGCCGCTGCTGTGCGACCACGCCTGGAGCGAGGAACGACGGGCGCAGGTCATGGCCGCGGTGCCGGTCGCCGCCCGCTTCGACGCCCCGCTGCCGGAGACGGACGGCCCGCCCGTACGGCACCGCCCCGCGCCGGACGACCTGACCTGGGCCTGCTTCAGCTCCGGCAGCACCGGCAGGCCCCGCGCGGTGGTGCGCAGCCGGGCCTCGTGGACCGCGTCGTTCGGCCACCTCGACGAGATGACCGGGATCGGTCCCGGCGACGTCGTGCTGATCCCCGGCCCGCTGGTCTCCTCTCTGTACGGCTTCGCCGCCGTGCACGCGCTGGCGGCGGGCGCGACCGCCGTCGTCCCCGGCCGGTGGTCTCCGGGAGGGCTGGCGGAGTGGTCGCGCCGGGCCACCGCGGTCCACGTGGTGCCCCACCGCCTGCCGGCCGTGCTGGACGCCCTGGAGGCAGCCGGAGGCCCGCTGCGCACCGCCGTGGTCGGCGGGGCCGCCCTGGACGCCGCCGCCAGGACCCGGGCAGCGGCGGCCGGAGTGCGTGTGGTCTCCTATTACGGCGCCACCGAGCTGTCGTTCGTCGCCGTGGACGCCGACGGCGCCGGGCTGCGGCCGTTCCCCGGCGTCGAGATCGACGTCAGGGTGCCGCCCGGGCAGGTCCTGGGCGAGGTGTGGGTGCGCTCCCCGTGGCTCTGCGAGGGTTACCTGGCCGGTGCGACCGGCCCCCTGCGGCAGGATGACGGCGGCTGGATGACGGTCGGCGACCTGGCGGAGCCGCACCGGCCCGGCGAGGTACTGCGGCTGCGCGGCCGGGGCGACGGCGCGATCCAGACCGGCGGCGCGACGGTGGTGCCCGAGGACGTCGAGGAGGTGCTGAGGAAGGTGCCGGGAGTGGACGACGTGGTCGTGGTCGGCACGCCGCACCCCTACCTCGGTGCCGTGGTCACCGCGGTCGTCGAGGGCGAGGACGTGGTGAGGGCCGTGCTGGAGGCGGCGGCGCGCGCCGAACTCGACCCGGCCCAGCGGCCCCGGCGCTGGTACGCCGCCGCGTCCCTGCCGCGGACCCCCACCGGGAAGCCGGCCCGCGGCCTCGTCGCCGCCCGTCTCGTCGCCGGCGACGACCCCGGCCTGCGGCGGCTCGCCTGACATGGACGAGCACGCGGTCGTCGTGGCGGCCCGCCGCACCCCCATCGGCACCGCCGGCCACGCGTTCCGGAGCCTGACGGCCGACCGGCTCGCCGCGCCCGTCATCGAGGCGGTCGCCCGCGACGTGGCGCCTCTCGGCGTCCCGGTGGACGACGTGGTGCTGGGCAACTGCACGGGACCCGGGGGCAACCTCGCCCGGGTCTGCGCGCTGGCCGCGGGGCTGGGTCACGAGGTGCCCGGCGTCACCGTCGACCGGCAGTGCGGCAGCGGGCTCGCCGCGATCCTGCTGGCCGCCCAGGCGGTCCGCTGCGGCGAGGCGGACCTCGTCGTCGCCGGGGGCGTCGAGAGCGCCTCCACCGCTCCGCTGCGGGTTCGCCGGCGGGAGGGCGAGCCGGGCGTGCCGTACGAGCGCGCGCCGTTCGCGCCGGAGGGGCACCCCGACCCGGACATGGGCCCGGCCGCCGAGGCGCTCGCCGCCGCGCGCGGCGTGACCAGGGAGCGCCAGGACGCGTACGCCTGCCGGAGCCATGCCCGGGCGCTGGCCGCACGGGAGGCGGGACGGTTCACGCGCGAGATCGTCCCGATCGGCGGCCGGACGGACGACCAGCGCCCGCGCGTGCTGCGGCCGCGGTCGCTGGCCCGGCTGCCCGCCGCGTTCGTGCCGGGGGGTACGGTGACGGCCGGCAACTCCTCCCCGGTGAGCGACGGCGCCGCGGCCGTCGCGGTCGTGCCCGAGCGGCTGCGCGCGGCGGCCGGCCTGCCCGGTCTGCGCCTGCTGGCCGGCGCCGTCGCCGGCTGCGACCCCGCGCTCCCCGGGTGGGGACCGGTGCCCGCCGTACGGCGCGTGCTGCGGCGGGCCGGAGTGGACCTGGAGAGGGTGGCGGCGGTGGAGATCGTGGAGGCGTTCGCGGCGCAGGCGCTCGCGGTCACCGACGCGCTCGGCCTCGATCCTCTCGGCGCGGACGCCGGCCGCGTGTGCGCCGACGGCGGCGCGCTCGCCCTCGGCCATCCCTGGGGCGCGAGCGGAGCGGTGGTGGTGACCCGGCTGTTCAGCCGGCTCCTCGGGGCTCCTCCGGGGACGCTGGGCCTGGCGGCGGTCGCGGTCGGCGGCGGTCTCGGGATCGCCGCCCTGTTCGAGGTGGTCTGAGTGATCCGGCTGGAGGACGTCCATGTGCGGCTCGGGCAGCGCGAGGTGCTGCGCGGAGTCACGGCCTCGCTGACCGAGCGCCGCGTGGGCGTGGTCGGGGCCAACGGCTCGGGCAAGAGCACGCTCGCCCGCCTCGTCAACGGCCTGGTCCTGCCGTCCTCGGGCACCGTGACGGTGTCCGGGCTCGACACCCGCAGGCACGCGGCCCGCATCAGGCGCGGCGTGGGGTTCCTGTTCACCGACCCGGACGCGCAGATCGTGATGCCCACCGTGGCCGAGGACGTGGCCTTCTCGCTGCGCCGCAAGGGGCTGGCGCGCGAGGAGGTCGAGCGCCGGGTGCGGGAGGTCCTGGAGAGGTACGGCCTGGGGGAGCACGCCGACCACCCCGCGCATCACCTGTCCGGCGGCCAGAAGCAGCTGCTGGCCCTCTGCTCGGTCCTGGTGCTCGAACCGGAGATCCTGGTCATGGACGAGCCGACCACGCTGCTCGACCTGCGCCACTCCCGGCAGGTCGCCGCGCTGCTCCGGACCCTTCCGCAGCAGGTGGTCGTGGTGACCCACGACCTCCCGCTGCTGGAGGACTTCGATCGCGTGCTCGTGATCGACGAGGGGCGGATCGTCGCCGACGCCGAGCCCGCCGCCGCGATCGGCCACTACAGGAAGATGATGGCGTGAGCGGCCTCACCGGCGCCTACGTGCCCGGCGGTTCGCTCCTGCACCGGCTGCCCGCCGGGGTCAAGCTCGCCGGGCTCGCCGTGTCCTGCACGGCGCTCCTGCTGCTGCGCTCGCCCGCGGCGCTGGCGGGCGCCGCGGCCGCCGTCGTGCTGCTGTACGCCGTCTCCGGGGTCGGGCTCGCCGCGGCCTGGGCGCAGGTGCGGCCCGTCCGCTGGTTCGCCGTGGCCCTGTTCGGCGTGCAGCTGGTGTTCGCGGACCTGCCCACGGCGGCGTCCTCGACGCTCCGGGTCGTGCTCGCCGTCGCCCTGGCCGGGCTGGTCACCCTCACGACGCGCACCAGCGCCCTCATGGCCGCTCTGGAGCGCTGCCTCGCCCCCGCCAGGTTCGCCGGCCTCGATCCGTTCCGCCTGTCGCTGCTGCTGTCCCTCACGCTGCGCAGCGTGCCCGTGATCGCGGATCTGGTCACCCGGGTGCGGGAGGCGCAGCGCGCCAGAGGGGTCGAGCGGAGCCCGAGGGCCTTCGCCGTCCCGCTGGTGGTGGGCGCCCTGCGGCACGCCGACGCGCTGGGCGAGGCGCTCGCCGCGCGCGGTCTCGACGACTGACCCCGGGTCGGCGGCGAGTCAGAGCGGCGGCAGGGCGGGCGCCAGGCGGCGGGCCTCGGCGACCAGATCGAGCAGGTCCCCGACCAGAGCGGGCGGCGCGGCGACGAAGCTGCGGTCCTCGGGCGGGCCCTCGGCGGACGCCTCGAAAGGCCCGCCGTCGAGCCCGCGGATCTCCACACCGGCCTCGCGTGCGATCAGGGCCCCGGCGGGCAGGTCGAGTCCCTCCGCGCGGTAGCCGATCATGCCGTCGATGTCGCCCCGCGCGAGCATGGCCCAGCACATCAGCGGCGCCCAGAGCTGGAGCACCCGCCGGGCGCGGGCGTCCATCGTCATCTTCAGCGACCGCGCCGCCGGGTCCAGCCGCGAGACCCCGTGGCCCTGCGTCCAGGCCAGCACCGGCCCGTGCCGGAGGTCGCGGTCCGGGGGCCCGGTCAGCGGCCCCGCAGGCCCGCGGGCTCCGGCGCCGCTGACGGCGGACCAGGTGCGGCCGGAGAGCGGTTCGTGGACCACCCCGAGCACCGGGCGGCCGCCGGCGCACAGCGCCAGGCCCACGACGTACGCGGGAAGGCCGATCGCCACGTTGTTCGTGCCGTCGAGCGGGTCGACCAGCCAGGTCCATCCGCCGTCGGGACGGTCACCGCCGTGGACGCCCGACTCCTCGGCCACGATCCGGTGGGAGGGGAACTCGGCCCTGATGCGGTCGAGGATCAGCTTCTCGGCGGCCACGTCGAGGTCGGTCACGACGTCGCCCGACCCGCCCTTGTCGTGGACGGCGACCGCTCCCGGCGCGCTCTCGCGCAGCACGGCCCCCGCGGCCAGGGCGGCCTCGACGGCTACCCGCCTGGCGTGTTCGAGGTCCACAGGCTCCTCCTGGCCAGCTCGGCGGCACGTGCGGTCTCGGCGTCGTCGAGGCGTTCCCGCCTGACGTGGTGGAGGGGCGTGGCGAGCGGCCCGAGCGACAGGTCCCCGAGACCCGGCCGGCCGCGGCCGAGCGCCACGGTGGCGGCCTCGCCGTCCTCGGGGATGACGCTGCTGTGGAAGGCGCCCGCGACGAGCGTGTAGGTGTCCCCGGCGCCGAACAGCTCGGCGCGCCCCGGGGCGTACGCCACGGTCCTCGGGGTGGGGCGGACGACGTCGCCCGACGGTGTGCTGACCACCTCGAAGACGCGGTGGGTGGGAGACCGGGTGGTGTCGGTCACCACGGCGTGGACGTTGCGCACCTGGCCGTACAGGACGTGGCTGACCAGGTCCCAGCTGTGGCAGTGGACCTGGGAGGTGGTGCTGCGGGCGCGCCGCGCGGCGGCGGTCCACACGTGCACGCACACCCCGAGGTCTCCCTCGCGGACCAGCGGCAGGCAGAGGAACCCCAGCGGATGCCGCACGCCCCGCACGCCCGGCCCGCGTGAGCCACCCTCTGCGATCTCGCCGAGCACGCCGAGGGCCCACTCGCGGACGTCGCCGCCGGCGAGCACGTCGAGCACGTCCCCGTACCTCATGGCGCGTACGGGTCCTTGGCGCGCAGCGCCTTGCGGGTGACCTCGACCACGTCGCGGTCGGTGAACGACTTGGGCAGGGGGAGGTCGACGCGGTCGAACAGCCTGCGGACCTCCTCGACGGTCGGCTCGTCGCTCAGCGGCACCGACCGGTAGCGGTCGATCGCCACGCGGCGGGCCTGCTCGAAGCTCGTGCGCAGCTCGGTGCCGCAGCTCTCGTAGAAGAACGAGCCGCTGAAGGCGATGATGGCCCGGTTGGGGTCCTCGGACGTCATGATCAGGGCGCGGCCGGACATGTCCCAGCGGAAGGTCGTCATGACCGGCGAGAGCCCCACCGCGATGTCGAGCAGGCCGTACCGCTGGCGATACCAGAACGCGGCCAGGACGCTCGCGTACGACTCCTTCCTGGCCCGGTCGGTCGTCCACAGCTCGCCGGTGCCGTCCGGGCGGTCCGACAGCGACCTGCGGTAGTGCGCGTAGCTCTCGCACACCGCCTCGTCCGTCGGGTCGATGATCTCCAGGCGGACCGTGAGGTGCCGCTTCTCACGCCGTGCGGCGGCCACGCACTCGGGCAGCGTGACGGCGCGCATGTAGGTGCCGGTGCCGCCCTTGAACGTCCAGCGGTCGGTGCCCCTCCGGGCGTCGGCGTGCGCCTGCGCGATCTCGTGCTGACTGCCCAGGATGCGGATGACCGCCATGTCCTCCAGGGCCCGGCGGGTGCCCGCGACCAGGTCCTCCAGCTCGTCGAGGCGGTCCAGGCGCTCGGGCAGCCGCGCGAGGACGCCGGAGGTCGCGTGCATGGCCTCCTCGACGGGCTCCTGCCGGACCCGGTCGCGCAGCAGCGCGGTCGCGACCAGGGCCAGGACGACCAGTGTGGTGCCGCTGACGAGCTGCGTCTTCACCTCGTCGGGGATCACGCGATCGGGCAGCACGCCCAGCACGCCCACCGCCACGGCCAGCACGAGGGCGATGGCCCCGTCGACGTTCTTGGCCGCCCACGCGAGCGACCGGCCGACGGCACTCCGCAACCCCGCCATAGGTCAGCCCCGCCATCCCGTCAGTGTCGGCCCCCGACTCGAATCGTAACGACAGGGTCATGGTCCGGCAAAGGGTTCGCCTGATGGGGCGGGGCGGCCCGGAAGCGAGGGGCGGAGCGGGCATCGGGACCGGAAATGTCGGTCGCCGCGCGTAGGTTATGGAGGTGAACCGGAGCGGGCGCGCGGGTGTGTCTGTGCGCCCGCCCGCGCCGGTGGACGGGGCGAGTGAGGAGCTGAGCGGGCGATGACATCCATGATGGACCTGAAGCGGAAGGTCGCGCCCTTCCAGGTCGTCACCGACATGACGCCGTCCGGCGACCAGCCCACGGCGATCGCGGAGCTGGAGCGCCGGGTCAAGGCCGGGGAGAAGGACACGGTGCTGCTGGGCGCGACCGGCACCGGCAAGACGGCCACGATCGCCTGGCTGATCGAGCGGGCGCAACGCCCGACGCTGGTCATGCAGCCGAACAAGACGCTCGCCGCCCAGTTCGCCAACGAGCTGCGCGAGATGCTGCCCAACAACGCGGTCGAATACTTCGTTTCCTACTACGACTACTACCAGCCCGAGGCGTACGTCCCGCAGAGCGACACCTACATCGAGAAGGACTCCTCGATCAACGAGGAGGTCGAGCGGCTGCGCCACTCGGCGACCTGGTCGCTGGTGTCGCGCCGCGACGTGGTGGTGGTCGCCTCCGTCTCCTGCATCTACGGCCTGGGCACTCCGCAGGAGTACGTCGACCGGATGGTCGGGCTCAAGGTCGGCCAGCAGATCGAGCGCGACCAGCTGCTGCGGCGGCTGGTCGACATGCAGTACACCCGCAACGACCTGGCCTTCACCCGGGGCACGTTCCGGGTGCGCGGCGACACGGTCGAGGTCATCCCGGTCTACCAGGAGCTGGCCGTCCGCATCGAGATGTTCGGCGACGAGATCGAGAAGCTGGCGACGCTGCACCCGCTGACCGGCGAGGTCGTCGAAGAGGACGACGAGCTGCACATCTTCCCCGCCTCCCACTACGTGGCCGGCCCCGAGCGGATGGAGCGGGCCATCGCCGGCATCGAGGCGGAGCTCGCGGAGCGGCTCGCCGACCTGGAACGGCAGGGCAAGCTGCTCGAGGCCCAGCGGCTGCGCATGCGCACGACCTACGACATCGAGATGATGCGCCAGGTCGGCACCTGCGCCGGGATCGAGAACTACTCGCGGCACATCGACGGCCGCGAGGCGGGCACCGCGCCGCACACGCTGCTCGACTTCTTCCCCGACGACTTCCTGCTCGTGCTGGACGAGTCGCACCAGACCGTCCCCCAGATCGGCGCGATGTACGAGGGCGACGCCTCACGCAAGCGGACGCTGGTCGACCACGGGTTCCGCCTGCCGTCGGCGATGGACAACCGCCCGCTCAAGTGGGAGGAGTTCCTGGAGCGCATCGGCCAGACCGTCTACCTGTCCGCCACGCCGGGTCCGTACGAGCTGGGCCGCAGCAAGGGCGACGTGGTGGAGCAGGTCATCCGCCCCACCGGCCTGGTGGACCCCGAGGTGATCATCAAGCCCACCAAGGGCCAGATCGACGACCTCATGGAGGAGATCCGGGCCCGGGCGGAGCGGGACGAGCGGGTCCTGGTCACCACGCTGACCAAGAAGATGGCCGAGGACCTCACCGACTATCTGCTCGACAACGGCATCCGGGTCCGCTACCTGCACAGCGAGGTCGACACGCTGCGCCGGATCGAGCTGCTGCGCGAGCTGCGCATGGGCGAGTTCGACGTGCTGGTCGGCATCAACCTGCTGCGTGAGGGCCTCGACCTGCCCGAGGTGTCGCTGGTGTCGATCCTCGACGCCGACAAGGAGGGCTTCCTGCGTTCGGAGACCTCGCTCATCCAGACGATCGGCCGCGCGGCCCGCAACGTGTCCGGCCAGGTCCACATGTACGCCGACAAGATCACGCCGAGCATGGAGCGGGCGATCGAGGAGACCAACCGGCGCCGGGCCAAGCAGATCGCCTACAACGAGGCGCACGGCATCGACCCGCAGCCGCTGCGCAAGAAGATCGCCGACATCCTGGACAGCCTCGTCCGCGAGGACGCCGACACCGCCCAGCTTCTCGGCGGCGCCGGGCGTCAGCAGTCGCGCGGCAAGGCGCCGGTGCCGGGCCTCGCGTCCCGCGGGGCGGGCCAGCACGCGAAGGCGATCGCGGGGGAGATGCCGCGGGCCCAGTTGGAGTCGCTGATCGAGTCGCTGACCGAGCAGATGCACAACGCCGCCGCCGACCTGCAGTTCGAGGTGGCGGCCCGGCTGCGCGATGAGATCAAGGAGCTCAAGCGGGAGGTCCGCGACATGCGCGAGGCCGGCGTGAAGTGAGGCGTAGCGACCGCGCGATCACCGCCCGGTGACCCGTCTGAGCGGGGCGACACGATCGCGCCGTAGTCGTCCGGCCCCGCCGGCCGGACCGCGGCGCGTGCGCACTGCCGCGCCGTGACCGCCCGGGCCCGCCGGCCCGGGCGGTCTGAGCGGGCGGCATCACGCCGTGCCGGCGCCTATGCGGCAGAGTTTCGAAATTCGGCGAATTCTGGTGAATTGTGCGCTGGAATCGTTGGTGGGCGAAGCGCGGAAACCGGTTGGAGTTTTGGCGTACTTATCCGGCTGAAAACGCTGCCGGCCGCGAATTGATGAGCGGGGCGCGGCTCCGGATGAGGTTGACCTGGCCTGTTGCGGGGAAGGCATTCGTCGGCGCGTGGATTTCCTGCCACACGTCAAGGGGGCGGCTTGTTCGAGCGGCTCCCGCCGGGCGAATCCGTCTGCGGCAATCGGGGAAATCATGCGTTCGACGACCACCGCGTCCAGCTCCGCCGTCCGCCTCGCATTCACCGCCGGGTCGGTGACCGCGCTCCTCGCCGGTTGCGGCGGGGTCCCGGTGCGGTCGTTGGCCGCGGTGCCGGTGAGCCATTCGGTCACGGTCGCCCCGGTCTCTCCCAGCCCGTCCGCGACCCCCGCATCGTCGCCGGCGCCCACCCCGTCCGCGACGCCGAGCGACATCGCGGGGTGCCGGGACGGCGACTGCGAGGTGCGGGTGCGTGAGGGGGACGGCATTCCCATCGACCCGAAACTGGGCGTGGACGAGATCACCGTGGTGGGTCTGCGGGCGGACGCCGTCAGGCTCGCCTTCACCGGCACCTCGACGGTCGTCGACGGCGCCAACATCAGCATCAGCCGGAGCTGCTACAACGACCGCTGCCGGGTCAGGGGAGCGGTGACGGTCAGCACGAGCAGGCCGGGCCGCGTCGGCGACGTCGGCCTGCGGCTCGCACAGGTCGAGGGCGACACCGCCGTGCTGGTGCTCGAGCCCGCCACCCGGTAAGGCGACCGAGCCGCACTCCGACCCTCGATCTGGTCCTGGATCCGGCCCTCGATCTGGCCCTCGAGCCGGCCCGGGGCCGGCCGGAGCCGACGCGATGCCTCCTGGCCGCGCTCGCCGGCCGCCGCGCCCTCATCCGGTTCCACTCCACACGGCTGATCGCTCCCACGAGCGGCGGCGGCACCACTTCTGACCAGGCAAAACGGTTCCCGACCTCAATCCTGGATGTGTAGTATCCAGGTTATGCGGATGAGTGAGGGCGTCGAGTGGGCGATGCACTGTTGCCTGACGCTGGCATGGCTCGGCAACGAGCTGCCGGTTTCGACGGCCAAGCTCGCCGCCGGGTTCGAGTTGCCGCCCGCATACCTCAACAAGCAACTCCAGGCGCTGGCGAAGGCGGGGATCATGACATCCACTCCGGGGGTGAGGGGCGGGTTCCGGCTGGCCCGGCCCCTGAAGGAGATCACGGTCATGGACGTGGTCACGGCGATCGAAGGACCTGCCGACGCGTTCCAGTGCACGGAGATCCGACGGCGCGGGGCCGGGGCGGCGCGGCCGGAGTGGCAGTTCCGCACACCGTGCGCGGTCTCGACCGCGATGCGCAAGGCCGAGATGGCGTGGCGGCGGGAACTGGCCGCGCAGACTCTGGCCGACGTGCTGGCCGCGGCGGACCGTCGTGCGCCCCAGGCGGGCGAGGCGATCCGGCGCTGGTACGCGCAGAACTGATCGTCCCGCCAGAACCATCTGCCGTTACCAGGGAGGGGGGAACCGGATGTGAACCCGCATGCGATACAAGCGCGCTCCACGATCGCCGCGGCAGGGCTCTTGCTGGTGGCGTTGGTCGTGGGAGGCGTCGGCCTCGACCTGGCGATCCGCTACCGGATCCAGAACGAAGTCTTCTTCTCGGCCGAGCAGGTCGCCGCACGATGGAGCGCGGCGGCGCGCAACGGCGCCGTGCCGGCTCCGATCCCCACATTCACCGACATCACCCTCGTCCAGCTCGTGGACGCCCGCGGGCGGGTCGTCGACTCCAGCCCGCAGGCGGCGGGCATGCGGCCGCTCAGCACGCTGCGGCCTCCGGCCGACGATCGCCTTCAAGAGCGCACGGAGTGCTCCGCGCAGGACCGGTGTGTCATGCTCATGGCCAATCGGGTCTCTCCCGCGCCGGACTCGCCGGTCGTCTACGCCGGCACGGCGCAGCCGTCCCTCCTGGCCACGCACAATCTGGAGTACGTCATCGCCGCCGGCGGTGTCTTGATCTTGGTTTCGGTGGCCTGGATGACGTGGTGGGGGGTGGGCCGGACCCTTCGCCCGGTGGAGCGGGAGCGCCAGTTCGCCTCCACCACCTCCCATGAGCTCAGGACGCCGATCGCCGGCCTGCGGGCGCGACTTGAGGAGGCTCTCCTCTATCCCGACGACGTCGACCCGCGCGACACCATCCAGGGAGCCTTACGGGCCACCGGCCGGCTCGAGGAGATCGTCGACGACCTGTTGCTGCTGACCCGGCTGCGCGGCGCCGATGCGGCGCCGCCGGAGCTGATAGAGCTCGGCGCGCTGGTGACGGAGGAGGTGTCGGCCCTGGGCCCCGGGGTGCCGGTGCGTGTGCGGGCGGTCGGCGACGTGCGGGTCCGCGGCTCCCGGATCCAGCTGGCCCGAGTGATCGGCAACCTCCTGAGCAACGGGCGACGGCATGCGGCCGGCGCCGTCACGGTGACGGTCGACTCCGCGGGCGGCCAGGCGCTCGTGGCGGTCACCGACGACGGGGCGGGCGTTCCCCCGGCGGACCGCGAGCGTGTCTTCGAACGCTTCGTCCGCCTGGACGAGGCACGCCGCCGGGATGCCGGCGGCAGCGGACTCGGCCTCGCGATCTCTCGTGACATCGCCCACGCCCACAAGGGCACCCTGCGCATCGAGGACTCGCCGGTGGGCGCCCGGTTCGTTCTGACGCTGCCACTGGCGGGAACGGGCGGGAGCCGCGGCGGAGTGGACCGTCGCGCCCCTGGCAACCGCCGTCAAGCCCAGGAGGAACATCTGACCTGGGCGCCGACCGCCCGCCGGGCCGGCCCATGAGCGAGGCGACCGCGTCGGGTGACGCCCGGGAGCGAAGTTCCGGCAAGGTGATCACGCGACCTGCGGTGGCCGAGTCGCTGCGGCGGTGCCCGTCCTGCGGCGGCTGGGAGTACGGCGGTGCCCCCGAGTGCCCGCGGTGTGCGGAGCTGGTGGACGCCATCGTGGAAGAGGGCTGGCGGGACTTCCTCCTGCGCGAGTTCGGCGACGTGTCACGCCCGACGACGAGCGGGCGCTCGCCGAGATGGTGGCCGACGAGCCGGATCGGCATGACTGGCGCGTGGTCGACGCCGCGCTCGACCGCCTGACCTGCGACGAGTGTGGCGGTCGGCTGGGCCGCCGGGCGGGGTGCCCGCGCTGCGACGTGGCGCACGGCATGCGTTACGTCGCCACGGCGATCGACGAACTCGCCGCTGCGACAGGCTGACGGCGCCTCCGGACATCGACCGGGCGGCCGGGCACACCGGCCATACCGAGCCGCCGGCCCGGTGGCCGTGTATGGCTCAGGACCGCGGGTGTCGCAAGCCCGATTCGCGGTAGTAACCGGGGACACGGCGCCGGGGCCGTCCGTTGACGGAAAGGCGGGATTGTCCCGCCGGCCGGAGGAGGTTGCTCATGTTCGCGGCGCTCACCGGGCTCGGACTTTCGACCGCGGCCGGGCTCAACGCGTACATCCCGTTGCTGCTCGTCGGCGTGCTCGCGCGGATCACCGACGCCGTGCGACTGCCGGCCGAGTACGCCTGGCTGTCCGACACCTGGGTCCTCGCGATCGTCGCCGTGCTGCTGGTCGCCGAGTTCGTCCTCGACAAGGTGCCCGTGGTCGACCACGTCAACGACATGATCCAGACGGCGGTGCGGCCCGCGGCGGGCGGTGTGGTCTTCAGCGCGACGGCGGCCGCGGCGAAGGTCGACAACTCGGCGTGGATGGCCGAGCACCCGGCGGTCGGCTGGCTGCTGGGCATCGCCGTCGCCCTCGCCGTGCACGTGATCAAGGCCACGGCACGGCCGGTGGTGAACGCCACCACGGCGGGCGTGGGCGCGCCGGTCGTCAGCACGGTCGAGGACGTGGGCTCGCTCGGCATGAGCCTGATCGCGATCTTCCTGCCCGTCCTTGTGGTGGTGGCGCTGGCCGTGCTGGCGTTCGTGGCCTGGCGGCTCATCCGCAGGGTGCGGCGCTACCGGGCGGCCCGCCGTGCCCGGGTCGCCGCGCCGCCCGGCTGACCGGCGGGTGACGGCGCCCGCGCCTCGTAGCCGGCGCTCGGCAGGCTGGGTCAGCCGATGAACGGGCTCAGGTCCAGGTCGATGTCAACGTCGAAGCCACCCGCCGGGCGGACCGGGGTAGAACCACTCGGGGAAAGCCGCGGTCATCCGGCGTCCTCCTCTCCCTGGCGTGATCACTCGACGTGACAATCGTGCAACCCACCGTAGTCATGGGTGACTCATTCTGCGAGAGGTCGCCGGCGTTCGGTCAGGCCGTACGTGACTCGCGCTCGGGCCGGGTGCGGGGGTCGGCCGGAAGGGGAGAGGTGAGGCGGGCGGCCGAGGGGCTGTGCCAGCCGAGGTCGGGGGAGTGCCGCCGGACGATCTTGGCGGGGACGCCGGCAATGACCGAGTGGTCGGGGAACTCCCCGCGCACCACGGCTCCGCCCGCGACCACCGACTGGCGGCCGATGCGCGTGCCCGGCAGGATGATCGCCCCCGTCCCGATCCAGGATCCCGAGCCGATGGAGACCGGCTTGTTGCGCGGCCACTGCCGTCCGACGGGCGTCTCGGGGTCGTCGTACACGTGGTTCTGGTCGGTGATGTAGACGTAGGGGCCGGTGAAGACGTCGTCGCCGATGTCGATGGACTGGTGGCCCACGATGTGGCTGCCCCTGCCGATCGAGCAGCCCCGGCCGATCCGCACGATCGAGTCGGGCCCGAGGTCCACGCCGGGGCCCATGCCGGCGGAGATGGAGACCCGCTCCCCGACGAGCGTGTGCGGGCCGATCTCGATCCACTGCTCGCCGAAGATGGCGCCCTGGGGGAAGGACAGGCACACTCCCTCGCCCATGCTGCGGAACCGGTAGCCGCCCGGTGCGGCCGGGCTGATCGCCGCGGCTTCCCGCACGTAGGCCCAGCCCCGGTGGACCAGACGGCCCACGGCGCGCTTCACGAACGACATAACGCGACAAGTTACCGTTAGGTCGGCTTGTCCGCTATGGCGGGTTAGTGCACGTGGCAAGCCCAATGTTGCCCAGCGTTTGATATTCTGAGAGCCCGTGGGCATCGCGGCGTCCAATCCGGACGGCCGGATCGACATCGACCACGGGAGCTCTACTTGCGCAGCGCCGCACAAACCAAGCATCTGTTCGTCACCGGCGGCGTCGCCTCCAGTCTCGGCAAGGGACTCACGGCCTCCAGCCTCGGTCGTCTCCTCAAGCTTCGCGGCCTCCGCGTCACCATGCAGAAGCTCGACCCCTACCTGAACGTCGACCCCGGCACGATGAACCCCTTCCAGCACGGCGAGGTGTTCGTCACCGACGACGGGGCCGAGACGGACCTCGACATCGGCCACTACGAGCGCTTCCTCGACACGGAGCTGCACGGCTCCGCCAACGTCACCACGGGCCAGGTCTACTCGAACGTGATCGCCAAGGAGCGGCGCGGCGAGTACCTGGGCGACACCGTCCAGGTCATCCCGCACATCACCAACGAGATCAAGGACCGCATCCGCGGCATGGCGGGGCCTGACGTCGACGTGGTCATCACCGAGGTCGGCGGCACGGTCGGCGACATCGAGTCGCTGCCGTTCCTGGAGGCCGTCCGGCAGGTCCGCCACGAGGTCGGCCGCGACAACGTCTTCTTCCTGCACGTCTCCCTGCTGCCGTACATCGGCCCGAGCGGGGAGCTGAAGACCAAGCCCACGCAGCACTCGGTCGCCGCGCTGCGCAGCATCGGCATCCAGCCCGACGCGATCGTCTGCCGCTCGGACCGGCCGATCACCACCTCGCTCAAGCGCAAGATCAGCCTGATGTGCGACGTGGACGAGGACGCCGTGGTCTCCGCCGTCGACGCGGCCTCGATCTACGACATCCCGAAGGTCCTGCACGCCGAGGGGCTCGACGCGTACGTGGTGCGCAGGCTGGGCCTGCCGTTCCGCGACGTGGACTGGACCGAGTGGGACCAGCTCCTGCGCCGGGTCCACCGGCCCGCCAAGGAGGTCACGATCGCGCTGGTCGGCAAGTACATCGACCTGCCCGACGCGTACCTGTCGGTCACCGAGGCGCTGCGCGCGGGCGGCTTCGCCAACGACGCGCGCGTCAACATCCGCTGGGTCAAGAGCGACGACTGCGAGACCCCCGAGGGCGCGGCCCGCGAGCTGGACGGGGTCGACGGCGTGCTGATCCCCGGCGGTTTCGGCGTGCGCGGTATCGAGGGCAAGGTCGGTGCCGTACGGCACGCGCGCGAGCAGCGGGTCCCGCTGCTCGGCATCTGCCTCGGCATGCAGTGCATGGTCATCGACGCGGCCCGCAACCTGGCCGGGATCGAGGACGCCGACAGCACCGAGTTCGACCCCGAGACCATCAACCCGGTGATCTCCACCATGGCCGACCAGAAGGACGTCGTCGCCGGCGACCGCGACATGGGCGGCACCATGCGGCTCGGCCTCTATCCGGCCAAGCTCGTGGACGGCTCGCTGGCCCGCCGCCTGTACGGCAAGGCCAAGGTGGAGGAGCGCCACCGGCACCGCTACGAGGTGAACAACTCCTACCGGGAGCGGCTGGAGAAGGTCGGCATGGTGTTCTCCGGCCTGTCGCCCGACGGCCGCCTCGTCGAGTACGCCGAGCTGGCCACCGACCAGCACCCGTTCTTCATCGGCACCCAGGCCCACCCCGAGTTCCGCTCCCGCCCGACCCGGTCGCACCCCCTGTTCAAGGGGCTGGTCGGGGCCGCCCTGGAGTACGCGGGCCGGCGTGAGAACGTGGCGAAGGCGGGACGGGCCAAGTGACGGCGGAGAACACGGTGAACGTCGAAGACACCGAAGAGCACTGGAACGTCGTCGCCTCCGCCGAGCGCTTCGCCGGGCGGATCATCACGGTGCGCACCGACACGGTGGAGATGCCCGGCGGGGTGACCGCCGACCGTGACTACGTCGTCCATCCCGGCTCGGTCGCGGTGCTCGCCCTCGACGACGAGGACCGCGTGCTGCTGATCCGCCAATATCGGCATCCGGCACGGCGCCTGCTGTGGGAGCTGCCGGCCGGCATCCGCGACGTGCCGGGCGAGCCGCTGGTCGAGTGCGCGGCGCGTGAGCTCGCCGAGGAGGCCGCCTACCGGGCGCGTACGTGGCACACGCTGGTCGACCTGCGCACCTCCCCGGGCATGTCGGACGAGCGGATCCGGGTCTTCCTGGCCCGCGATCTGGAGCCGATCCCCGACGAGGAGAACACGTACGTGCGCCACCACGAGGAGACCGACATGCCGGCGGTCTGGATTCCGCTGGGCGCGGCGGTCGACAAGGCCCTGAGCGGAATGATCCACAATTCTCCTGCCGTCGCCGGTATCCTCGCCGCATACGCTGCTTCCGCCGACGGATTCAAGGGCCTTCGTCCCGCCGACGCACCGGAGGCATGATTCCGTAGGGAGACGTCCTGAGCGAGCCCGAGGCGGTGCTGTCCAGCTACCTCGCCCATCTGGCGGTGGAGCGGGGGCTGTCTGCCAACACGCTCGCCTCCTACCGGCGCGACCTGCGCCGATACGTCGAACATCTTCGGGCGCGCGGGCTCGAGACGTTCGCGCAGGTCGCCGAGTCGGACGTGGTCGCCTTCCTCGCCGCGCTGCGGGAGGGCGACGAGGACCACCCGGCGCTGGTCGCCAGCTCGGCCGCCCGCGCCGTGTCGGCCGTACGCGGGCTGCACCGCTTCGCCCTGCGCGAGGGGGTGGCCGGGCACGACCCCGCGCACGAGGTGCGCCCGCCGCGCCAGCTCCGGCGGCTCCCCAAGGCGATCACCGTCGCGGAGGTCGAGCGGCTCATCGCCGCCTGCGGCCCGGAGGACTCGCCGCTCGCCCTGCGCAACCGCGCGCTGCTTGAGGTCCTGTACGGCACGGGCGCCCGGATCTCGGAGGCAGTGGGGCTGGCGGTGGACGACGTGCCCACGGGGCCGGCTCACGACGAGGACCATGGCCACGACGGGGACCAGGACCAGGTGCGGCTGCGCGGCAAGGGCGGGCGGACCAGGATCGTGCCCCTCGGCCGCTTCGCCCGCCAGGCGCTCGACGCGTACCTGGTCAGGGCCAGGCCCCGGCTGGCGGCGCACGGCCGGGGGACGCCCGCGCTGTTCCTCAACGCGCGGGGCGGAAGGCTCACGCGGCAGGGCGCATGGGAGGTGCTGCAGGCGGCGGCGGAACGAGCCGGACTTTCCGGTGTATCGCCGCACATGTTGCGCCATTCGTTTGCAACCCACCTCCTGGACGGGGGCGCCGACGTTAGGGTTGTCCAGGAGTTGCTCGGCCACGCCTCGGTGACCACCACGCAGGTGTACACCCTGGTGACGGTCGACAAGCTCCGGGAGGTCTACGCGGCGGCGCATCCCCGTGCGTTGCATTAGAAGGCCCATCTCGGCAGCCTTTGGCGCGCCGCCTTGCCGACCACGTGCCTACCCTTTAGATTCGATCAGGTTCTAAGGCCGTCAGGGAGGACCAACAGGTGACTGCGACCACAGAGGGGACGTGGGTGGGGGCTCCCGGCGCGATCGGGCCTACCGGCCGTCCACGTCCGGTGTTCCCCGAGCCGACCCCGCCGGAGTCGCACGGACCCGCGCGCATCGTCGCGATGGTCAACCAGAAGGGCGGCGTCGGCAAGACGACGACCACGATCAACCTTGGCGCCGCGCTCGCCGAGGTCGGCCAGCGGGTGCTGCTCGTCGACTTCGATCCGCAGGGCGCGCTGTCGGTCGGTCTCGGCATCGACCCCCGGCCGCTCGAGGCGACGGTCTACGACCTCATCATGGAGGAGCCCGACGTCACGGTCGAGGACGTGCTGATCGACACCACCGTCGAGGGCATGCAGCTCCTGCCGAGCAACATCTTCCTGTCGGGCGCCGAAATCCGGCTCGTCAACGAGGTCGCGCGGGAATACGCCCTGCAGCGGGCGCTGGAGCCCCTGCTGCCGCACTACGACATCTGCCTGATCGACTGCCAGCCGTCCCTCGGCCTGCTGACGGTCAACGCGCTGACCTGCGCCCACAGCGTGATGATCCCGCTGGAGTGCGAGTTCTTCGCGCTGCGCGGCGTGGCGCTGCTCATGGAGTCGATCGGCAAGGTCCAGGAGCGGCTCAACAAGAACCTGGAGATCGACGGCCTGCTCGCCACCATGTACGACCCCCGCACGCTGCACGCCCGCGAGGTGCTGCAGACGATCATGCAGGGCTTCGGCGACAAGGTGTTCCACACGGTCATCAACCGGACGGTTCGCTTCCCCGACGCCACCCTGGCGGGGGAGCCGATCACGCAGTTCGACCCCGGCTCGATGGGCGCCACCGCCTACCGTGAGCTGGCCCGCGAACTGCTGGCCAGGTGGCCCGCCCGCGTCTGACAGCGATGTCGTCGTAGGCGCCGCGCGATCACGGCGGTAGGGGACAATGGCAGGTGTGACGACCGGCCAGGAGACCGACCAGGGGACCGGGGAGAGCGCCCCGAGCGGCTTCCAGGTGCACCTGGACGTCTTCGAAGGGCCGTTCGACCTGCTGCTCGGGCTGATCTCCAAGCACAAGCTGGACATCACCGAGGTGTCCCTGCACAAGGTCACCGACGAGTTCATCGCGTACATCCGGTCGCGGGGCCCGGAGTGGGACCTCGACCAGACGAGCCACTTCCTGCTCGTCGCGGCGACCCTGCTCGACCTCAAGGCGGCCCGGCTGCTGCCCACCGGAGAGGTGGAGGACGAGGAGGACCTCGCCCTGCTGGAGGCCCGCGACCTGCTGTTCGCGCGGCTGCTGCAGTATCGGGCGTACAAGGAGGTCGCGAAGATCTTCGCCGGCCGGATGGCCGAGGAGGCGCTGCGCTTCCCGCGCGCCGTGCCGATGGAAAAGCGCTTCGCCGACCTGCTGCCGGAACTCGTGCTCGGCATCGGGCCCGAGCAGCTCGCCAAGATCGCGGCACGGGCCTTCACTCCCAAGGCGCCGCCGTCGGTGTCGGTCTCGCACATCTACCAACCGATGGCCAGCGTCAGGGAGCAAGCCGCTATTCTTGTCGAGCGGCTGAGGCGGCTGCACACGGCGACCTTCCGGGCGCTGACCGCCGACTGTGCGGGGACGTTCGAGGTCGTCGCCCGCTTCCTGGCCGTCCTTGAGCTGTTCCGGGAGGCCGCGGTCTCCTTCGAACAGGTCGAACCGCTCGGCGATCTGTACGTCACCTGGACGGGAACCGCCGACGGCGACGTCACGGTGGGCGACGACTACGACGAGGGCCGGCGCGAGGAGCGGTCCGCCGAGGCGGCGGCCGCACGGGACGAGTGAGGCGGGCCGCCACGCCCGACCGCTCGAGGCCGCGCCGAACCAGGACGCCGGACGAGTGGCGCGGCGGAGACGTAAGCCGTACGACGAGCGAGGAGCGATGGACGCGAGCGACACCCCCGGTTCCGGCGGCGACCTCTCCGGCTCCGCCGGCGATGTGACGGGGCGGGACGGCGGCGCGCTCGCGTCACCCGGCCTCGGATCGCCGGATCCGGCCTCCGCCGCCCCAGAGTCGGAGGCGGAGCCGCCGGCCGAGGGGGCAACGCTCAGCGCGGCCCTCGAGGCGATCCTGATGGTGGTGGACGAGCCGGTCGCCGAGGTGACCCTCGCCCAGGTGCTCGAACGCCCGACGGCGGAGGTCGCCGCCGCGCTCCGCGCCCTGTCGGAGGAATACACGGCCGCCGGACGGGGTTTCGACCTGCGAGAGGTGGCCGGAGGCTGGCGCTTCTACACCAGGGCGGAATGCGCCGCGCTGGTGGAGAGGTTCGTCAGGGACGGCCAGCAGGCGCGGCTGACGCAGGCCGCGCTGGAGACCCTCGCCGTGGTCGCCTACCGGCAGCCGGTCAGCCGGGCCCGGGTGGCGGCGGTGCGCGGCGTGAGCAGCGACGGCGTCATGCGGACGCTGGTCGCACGCGGCCTCGTGGAAGAGGCCGGAACCGACCCGGAGAGCCAGGCAGTGCTCTACCGGACGACGAGTTACTTCCTGGAGAGACTGGGGCTGCGGAGCCTCGACGAGCTTCCCGAACTCGCCCCGTTCCTCCCGGACGACGTGGAAATTCTTGAGGAGCAGAAGTAGTGAACAACAGGCGTGGCACCCCGTCCGGTGAGGGACGCGGTCGGAGCCGGAGCACCGGTCAGCAGGGCGCGAGCCCGCGTGGATCCCGCGGCGGGTCCGGCGGCTTCCGCCCCCAGGGCGACCGGCGCGGCGGTTCCCGCGTCCCTGGTTCCCGGTCCGGGTACGGTTTCGACTCCAGGTCCGACTCAAGGTCCGACTCCCGGGCCGACTCCCGATCCGACAGGCCGGACTCCAGGCGGTTCCGCGACGAGGAGGCCCCGCGCGGCGACCGGTACGGCGACCGCCGTTCCGGCGAGGGCCGCGACGACCGCTCCCGCGGCCGTTACGGTGACGCCGGTCGTCAGGGCGGCACCAGTCGTTACGGTGACACAGGTCGTTACGGTGACACGGGCCGCCGCGACGCGCGTTCCGGCGGCGAGCGGTATCGCGACGACGACCGGACACCCTTCCGCGCCGAGAGGGGCGGTTCTCGCGGCAGGTACGGCAGGCCCGAGGGCGGCCGCTCCGGCGACCGTGACGGTGGCCGTGACGGTGGCCGTGGCTTCGGGCGCGGGTCAGACCGCGGGTCCGCCCGCGGCTTCGACCGTGACTTCGACCGTGATCGCGGTCCCGGCCGGGAGCGCGGTGCCCGGGACTCCTTCTCCGCCGACCGTCCGTCGTTCCGTACGGAGGGGGCCGGTTCGCGCGGCAGGTATGGCAGGCCGGAGGGCGGCAGGGACCGGCCGCGTGACCGCGACGGCGGTTACGAGACGACGCGTGAGACGAGGCGGCCGGCCTTCCGCGACGAGGACCGCGGCGACCGTGGGGCGCGGCCCGAGCGCGGCGACCGTGGGGCGCGGCCCGAGCGCGGCGACCGAGAGATGCGGGGCGCGCGCGGCGACCGTGGGGCACGGCCCGAGCGCGGCGACAGGGAGGCCCGGAGCGCGCGGCCCGAGCGCGGCGACTTCCGCGCGGCCCGCGGCGGCGGCAGGGGCCGTGCGAGCCGTGACGAGGTGCAGACGATCGGCCGCCTGGGCGGCGGGCGCGGCCGGTTCGGCGGCGCCGGAGCAAGCGGAGGCTCGCGCGGCGCGGCGCGGCCCGCGGGAGGTATCAAGAGCCCCGGCGCGAGCGGCCCGGCGAGCAACCCGTTCAAGACGTCCCGGCAGCCGCTGCGCGACCCGGACTTCTACGACGAGGACTACACCGACGAGCGCGACACGACCGAGGTGCCGGGCGGTGAGCGGCTGCAGAAGGTGCTCGCCCAGGCCGGGGTGGCCAGCCGGCGGGCGTGCGAGGAGATGATCGGCGACGGCCGGGTGTCGGTGGACGGACAGACGGTGCGCCGCTACGGCGCGCGCGTCGATCCCGCCAAGCAGGTCATCCGGGTCGACGGCAAGCGCATCCCGACGTCCTCGGAGACCGTCTACTACGCGATCAACAAGCCGATCGGCGTGGTGAGCACGATGGACGACCCCGACGGCCGGCCGTGCCTGAACGACTACGTGCAGGACCTCGCGCCCCGGCTGTTCCACGTGGGGCGTCTCGACACCGAGACCGAGGGCCTGCTGCTGCTGACCAACGACGGCGAGCTGGCCCACCGGCTGACCCACCCGAGCTACGGCGTGCAGAAGAAGTACTGGGCCAAGGTGCCCGGTCCCATCGCGCGCGACCTGCACAAGGTGCTGCGCAAGGGCGTGGAGCTGGAGGACGGCCTGGCCAAGGTGGACGAGTTCCGGGTGGTGCAGGAGCACGGCCAGCAGGCGCTGGTCGAGGTCGTCCTGCACGAGGGCCGCAAGCACATCGTCCGGCGGCTGATGGAGTCGGTCGGGCATCGGGTGATCGACCTGGCCCGCATCGAGTTCGGCCCGGTCAAGCTCGGCCGGCTCAAGCCGGGCACCGTCCGGGCGCTCACGGTGCATGAGATCGGCGAGCTGTACGCGGCGGTCGGCCTGTAGCCTTTCCGCGCGGCGGACGAAAGCCGCAAGCCGGGCAGAATTGGCTGAAAAACACGTAGATGGGCCGGGCCTGTCTCCGCAGGAGACCGGCCCGTCCCAGCGAGAGGGGAACGACATGGTGCGGGCGATTCGCGGAGCCATCCAGGTCGACGGCAACGATCGTGACGCGATCCTCGCCGGGACGACCGAGCTGGTGACCGAGGTGATGGGGCGCAACAACCTCACGACCGACGACGTCATCAGCGTGATCTTCACGTGCACGCCCGACCTCACCGCCGAGTTCCCCGCGCTGGCCGCGCGCAAGCTGGGGTTCCACGACGTGCCCCTGCTGTGCGCGACCGAGATCGACGTGCCGGGCGCGCTTCCGAGCGTGGTGCGGCTGATGGCCCACGTGCAGACCGACCGTCCCCGGCAGGAGATCCAGCACGTGTACCTGCGCGGCGCCGTGGCGCTGCGCGTGGACATCGCCCAATGAGCATCCCCTGATAGGCAGCGCCCATTGAGCATTTGCCGGTAGGCGCCGCCCGCAGGACCACGCCGGGACGGCGAGGCCGGCGAACCATCACAATCCACCCACGAGACATCCGTCGCGGGACAGCGCGCCTGGGGACGGCGACGGCAGGAAGAGCACGATGACTCCCATCGAGGACACCGAGATCGGCAGTGTGGTCGTTGTCGGGACGGGCCTCATCGGCACGTCGGTCGCCCTGGCGCTGCGGCAGCGGGACGTGCGGGTCTTCCTGGCCGACCGGGACGCGGGAGCCGTACGGCTCGCGCGTGAACTGGGCGCGGGGGAGGACTGGACCGGCGAGCAGCGGGTGGATCTCGCGGTCGTCGCCGTGCCGCCCCAGTTCGTCGCGCAGCAACTGCTCGACCTGCAAAAGCGCGACAGCGCCCGCTTCTACACCGACGTGGCGAGCGTGAAGGCGCTCCCGCTGGCCCAGGCCGCCCAGCTCGGCTGCGACCTGACGGCGTACGTCGCGGGGCATCCGCTGGCGGGCCGCGAGCGGTCCGGCCCGGCGGCGGCCCGCGCCGACCTGTTCCTCGGCCGTCCGTGGGCGTACTGCCCGACGGACGAGGCGTCCCCGCGGGCGGTGGCCGCGGTGGAGCGGCTGATCTCGCTGTGCGGCGGCAACGCCGTGCGGGTGGACGCGGCCGAGCACGACCGCGCCGTCGCGGTCGTCTCGCACGCCCCGCACGTGACGGCCGCCGCGGTGGCGGCCCGGCTGGCCGAGGCGTCGGAGACGGCGCTCGGGCTGTCGGGGCAGGGCGTACGCGACGTGACCCGCATCGCCGCCAGCGACCCCGCGCTGTGGACCGGCATCCTCGAGGGCAACGCGCTTCCCGTCGCCGAGGTGCTGGAGGCGCTCGTGGACGACCTGAGCGCCGCCGCCCGCTCGCTTCGCGCGCTGGCGGGCGACGGCGCGGCCATGGGGCAGGTCACCGACCTCCTGTCGCGCGGCGTGCGAGGGACCGGCAGGATCCCCGGCAAGCACGGTGGTCCGGCGCGGACGTACGCGGTGGTCCAGGTGCTCATCGGCGACCGTCCCGGCGAGCTGGCCCGGCTGGTCCAGGCCGCGGGCGAGACGGGCGTCAACATCGAGGACATCCGCCTGGAGCACGCCACCGGGCTGGAACTCGGCGCGGCCGAACTGTACGTCCGGCCGGAGGCGGCGGAAGAGCTCACCCACGGCCTGCGCGAGCGCGGCTGGCAGGTGCCGGGCTGACCCGGTCTCCCGGCAGGGCCGGTGACGTCAGGCCGGCCGTCGGCCCCGGGGCGGGGGCAGGAACGGGAGCAGGGGCGATGTAGCGGCGCAGGTCGGGGATCGCCCAGGCGATCGCCGTCGCGGTGACCACGGTGAGCAGCCCGCCCGCACAGATGACGGCGCGCGGGCCGGACAACGCGCCCGCGGTGGCGTGCAGAGGGCCGGTGACAATGCGTATCGCGGCGCCGGCGGAACCGTGCAGCAGATTCGCGATCTGCGGCCCTCCGACCAGCACGACGGTGAGCGTGCCCTGCACGCGCCCGCGTACGGCGTCATCGGTGTGCGCCTGAATGATCGTGGTGCGGAAGGCGCTCAATATGCAGTTGACCGCGCCGCCGAGCACGAGCGCCGCCAGCGCGATCCACAGCTCGGCGGCCAGGCCGACGAGCACGACTGCAGGCGCTTGAGCGCGTCGACGGCCGCCGCGCGGGCAGGTCGCACACCCGCCGGATGCGCGCGAGCGGCATGCCGAGCCGCCGCAACCGGGCGATCAGGCGGGCCCGCTCCAGCTGGGCCGGGTCGTAGTAGCGGTATCCCGACTCGCCGTCCACCGCGGCCGGCCGCAGCAGCCCGACCTCGTCGTACAGCCGCAACGCCTTGGGCGACAGCCGGGCGGCCCGCGCGAACGTCCCGATGGTCAGCAGCTCCCGCACCACTCCTCCTCGTCCCGGCCGCCATGGCCGGCGCCGACGATGCTGGGGCTTCACCCAGGGGCAAGGTCAACACGCGGAGGAAGAAGCTACACGGGATACGTGGGGGCCGATCTCAGAGGCCGCTGACCGCCGCCTTCTCCGGGGACGGCGCCGCGGGAGCGTGCTCCGGCAGGCCGTGCCGCCGCCACCATCGGGCGAGGGGCCGGGGCGCCCACCACGCCCGTTCGCCGAGCAGCCGCATGGTGGCCGGCACCAGCAGGCCGCGCACGATCGTCGCGTCCACGACGACCGCGATCACCAGGCCGACGCCGATCATCTTCATGATCGTCACGCTGGAGAAGGCGAAGCCCGCGACGGACACGGCGACGAGGAGGGCGGCGCTGGTGACCACCCCGGCCGTCCTGGCCAGCCCGCGCGCCATCGCCTCCGCGGGATCGGCACCGCGCTCGCGCTCCTCGCGTACGCGCGACAGGAGGAACATCTCGTAGTCCATCGCCAGCCCGAAGGCGATCGCGACGATCAGCACGGGGAAGTTCACGTCGACGGCCCCGACCGGCTCGAAGCCGAGCAGCCCGGCCAGCCGGCCGTCCTGGAAGATCAACTTGATGGCGCCGAAGGACGCCGACAGCGACAACAGGTTCAGCAGCACCGACTTGATCGGCAGGATCACCGAGCCGAACGCCAGGAACATCAGGGCGAACGACACGACGGCCACGAACAGCGCCATCCACGGCAGGCGGGAGACGACCATGTCCACGATGTCCACCCGCGAGGCGGGCATCCCGGTGAACGACGTGACGGCCCCCGCCGGAGGCGGCACCGCCCGCAGATCCTCGACCATCCGCACGGCCTCCCGAGACATCGGGTCCAACGCGTAGCCGAGGGAGATCCTGGCGAGAGTGCCGGTTGTCCCGGTGACGGACGCGCCCTCCACGCCGGACACGGCGTCCAGGCGGGCGGCATAGCCGTCCAGCACCGCCCTGTCCAGGGCGCGCGGCGCCTCGACGACGGCCGTCACGATCTTGGCGGGGTCGGCGGTGAAGCGCTCGGCCAGTTCCCGGGTCACGGTGCGCGCGTCGGCGCCGGAGGGCAGCACCCAGTCGCCGGGCCTGGCCCAGTTCACGCCGAGGAACGGCAGGCCGAGGGCCACGAGCACCGCGACGACGGCGAGCGCGCTCGCGAGGGGCCGCCGCATGACGGCGTGGGCCAGGCGATACCACCGCTCGCCGGAGGCGGCGGGCCGGGCGCGACCGAGCCCCTTCTCGCCGATTCGCCGGCCGAGCCCCCTCTGGCCGGCCCTCCTGCCGATGGCCGCCAGCAGGGCGGGCAGCACGGTGAGGGAGGTCAGCACGGCCAGGACGACCGTGGCGGCGCCCGCGTACGCCATCGACAGCAGGAACCGCGAGGGGAACACCGCGAGCCCCGCGAACGACAGCGCCACGACCGCGCCGGAGAACGCGATCGTCCGGCCCGCCGTGGCCGTCGTCCGCTCCACCGCCGTCTCGACGGACGCGCCCCTGCCGAGCTCCTCCCTGAACCGGGTGACCGCGAGCAGCGCGTAGTCGATCGCCAGGCCGAGGCCGAGCACCGTGACGACCTGGATGGCGAACGTCGAGACGTCGGCGACCAGCGTGACCAGGCGCAGCACCGCCATCGTGCCGAGCGCGGCGACCACGCCGACGGCCAGGGGAAGCGCCGCAGCCAGGAGGCTGCGGAAGACCACCGCCAGCAGGATCAGCAGGATCGGAACCGAGATCGCCTCGGCCAGGCCGATGTCGCGCGCGATCATGCTGTTGACCTGGTCGGTCATCGCGGTGATGCCGCCGAACCGCACGGTCGGGCCCTCGACCTCGAACCTGTCCCGGATGCCGCGCAGGGCCCGTACGCGCTCCTGGTCGTCGGGGGAGCGGAACTGAACGGTGACGTAGGTCGCGTGCCGGTCCTCCGAGACGAAGCCCGGTGAGCCGGTCGACCAGTACGACTCCAGCCGCGCGACGTCCTGACGGGGGAGCGCGTCGAGGGCCCGGCGTACGGGCCCGGCGAAGGCGGGGTCGTCCACGGTGAGGCGGTCGCTTTCGTACAGCACGACGACGTCGGCCGTGTGACGGCCCAGGGGTCCGGCGAGCAGGCGGTCGGCGTGCGACGACGGGCTGCCGGGGTCGTCGAATCCCGCGCCGCCACCGAGACGGCCGAAGACGCCGGCGCCCCATGCGCCCGCGACCACGGTGAACAGCAGCGCGCCCAGCAGGATCAGGCGACGGTGACGGACCGCGAAGCGGCCCAGAGCGCCGAACATGCGCTTCCCCCATTCCGATAGTGGAGAGTGTCACTATCCATTCTGGTAGATAGCGACGCTATCCCTATCCGTGGGTGTGGGCAAGCCCCCGCCTATCCTGGGAGGGTGCGGCGAGGGAGAGGGACATGCGGATCGCGGAACTGAGCAGGCGCACCGGGGTCCCGATCCCGACCATCAAGTACTACCTGCGGGAGGGGCTGGTCCCGCCGGGAGAGCGGACCGGCCCGAACCAGGCGCGGTACGGCGAGGAGCACGTCAGGCGGCTGCGGCTGGCCCGGGCGCTGGTCGAGGTCGGCGGGCTGCCGGTGGCCTCCGCCCGCGAGGCGCTCGCGCTGATCTTCTCCTCCGGCGTCTCGGAGTTCGACGTGCTCGGCAAGGCGCAGTACGCGCTGACCCCGCCCAGGGAGCGCGCCGAGGACGAGGTTTGGGACGAGGCCGCCGCGCAGGTCGACGAGTTGATCGCCCGGCGGGGCTGGCAGGTCAAGCCGGGCAATCCGGCCAGGCGGACGCTGGCGGACGCGCTGGCGACCCTGCGGCGCCTCGGTGAGGACGACTACCTGGACCTGCTGGAGACCTACGCCGAGACCGCCGAGCGGCTGGCGGACACGGAGGTGCGGGCGATCAGCCGGCGGGGCGATCCGCACGCCATGGCCGAGGCGATCGTGATCTGGACCGCTCTCGGCGACCCTGTCATCGCCTCCCTGCGCCGCCTGGCCCAGGAGGCGCGGGCGGCCCGGCTGCTCGGCGGGTCCACCGAGGAGACCGCCTGAGAGCCGTCTCGCGGGAGCTCCTGTCCCGCCGCCGATGCATGCTTTCCGGCGGTATCCCGGTAGCCTCGGGGACGACGATTCGAAGGGGAGAAGGAGAGCCGGTGTCGGGTCTGGTCGTCGCCATGGACGGTCCCTCGGGATCGGGCAAGTCGAGTGCCTCGCGGGGTGTCGCACGGGCGCTGGGCCTGCGATACCTCGACACGGGCGCCATGTACCGCGCGGTCACCTGGTGGATGCTCCGACAGGGCGTGAACCTGGAGGACGCCGCCGAGATCGCCGCGAGGTCCGCCGAGCCCGCACTGGTGATGAGCACCGACCCCGACGCGCCGGGCGTCACCGTGGACGGCGTCGACGTCAACGGGCCGATCCGCGGCCCCGAGGTGACCGGAGCGGTGTCGGCCGTGAGCGCCGTGCCCGAGGTGCGCCACCGGCTGGTGGCCCTGCAGCGGGAGATCATCGCCGAGTCCCTGCCTGGCGGCGGGATCGTGGTCGAGGGCCGCGACATCGGCACCGTGGTAGCCCCGGACGCGCCCGTCAAGATCTACCTCACGGCGAGCGCCCAGGCGCGCGCCCTGCGCCGTACGGCCGAGCTGGACGGGACGACGGTGGAGGCGCAGCAGGCCGCGATGGCCCGGCGCGACGCCCTCGACTCGACGCGCAAGGCCGATCCGCTGGCGATGGCCGCGGACGCGGTGGAACTGGACACGACGCCGCTGGACCTGGACGAGGTGATCGCCGAGGTGCTCCGGCTCGTCAAGGAGCGGGTCTGACGCCCGCACGCCCCGCCTGACCGCTTCCCGCGCCGCGTCCGCCGCGCCGGAGTGGCCACGCGGTGCGACGTACGAACGAGCCCGGCCCCGGAAGCGGTCCGCCGGGAGGCCTCACGGGAGGCCGGGGAGAACGGGAAGAGCAGCCGATGAGGCAGGGTATGGACGTGACGGGGGAGTACGACGAGGACGAGGGCGGCTGGATCGAGGCCGAGCTCGCCGAGCTTTCCACGGAGGAGACGGAGCGGGAGCCCGACTCGGGCCCGCTGCCGGTCGTCGCCGTGGTGGGGCGCCCCAACGTGGGCAAGTCGACACTGGTCAACCGCATCATCGGCCGTCGTGAGGCGGTCGTGGAGGATGTGCCAGGAGTGACCCGCGACCGGGTCACGTACGAGGCGACCTGGCGGGGCAGGCGGTTCACGCTGGTCGACACCGGCGGCTGGGACCCCGACGCGACCGGCATGGCCCTGCGCATCGCCGAGCAGGCGCAGATCGCGGCCGAGCTGGCCGACGTGATCCTCTTCGTGGTGGACGCCAGTGTCGGGGTCACCGACTCCGACGAGGCCGTCGGCGCGGTCCTGCGCCGCTCGGGCAAGCCGGTCGTGCTGGCCGCCAACAAGGTCGACAACCAGCAGATGGAGCTGGAGGCGAGCGGGCTGTGGTCGCTCGGCCTGGGCGAGCCGCACCCCGTCTCCGCCCTGCACGGCCGCGCCAGCGGCGACCTGCTCGACATCGTGCTCGACGCGCTGCCCGAGACGCCGCCGCAGACGTTCGGCGAGCGGCGGGGCCCGCGCCGGGTCGCCCTGCTGGGCAAGCCCAACGTGGGCAAGTCGTCGCTGCTCAACAAGCTCGCCGGGGAGGAGCGTGTGCTCGTCGACCCGATGGCCGGCACCACCCGTGACCCGGTCGACGAGCTGGTCGAGCTGGGCGGCACGACGTACCGGTTCATCGACACCGCCGGCATCCGGCGGCGGGACCGCGAGCTGAAGGGCGCGGACTTCTACGCGGCGATGCGCACGCGGGCCGCGCTGGAGCGCGCGGAGGTCGCGGTCGTGCTGATCGACGCCTCCGAGGTGCTGACCGAGCAGGACCTGCGGATCCTCGGTCTGGTCATCGAGTCGGGCCGGGCGATGGTGGTCGCGTTCAACAAGTGGGACCTGGTCGACGAGGACCGGCGGTACTACCTGGAGAAGGAGATCGACCGGCAGCTCGTCCGCACGCCCTGGGCGCTGCGGGTGAACATCTCGGCGAAGACCGGCCGCCACGTCGAGAAGCTGGCTCCGGCCATCGAACGGGCCCTGCAGTCGTGGGGCACGCGGGTGCCGACGGCCCGGCTCAACCAGTTCTTCACCGAGCTGCTGCAGGCCACGCCGCCGCCGGTGCGAGGCGGCCGGCAGCCGAAGATCCTGTTCGCCACCCAGGCGTCCACGGAGCCGCCGAAGTTCGTGCTGTTCACCTCGGCGTTCCTGGAGGAGACCTACCGCCGGTTCCTCGAGCGCCGCATCCGTGAGGAGTTCGGCTTCGCGGGCTCTCCCATCGAGGTGACGATGAAGATCCGCGAGAAGCGCAAGAAGAAGTAACCTCCGGCCGCCCCCGGGCCTCAGCCTTCGCCGCTGGTCCGGGCGGCGGCCGACAGCAGGGCGAGCGCCGCCTGGCGGGCCTGCTCGCCCGTGCCGGCCGCGCCGTGGTGCGCGGCGACGACGGTGGCGCCCTCGACCAGCATGAGCAACTGGCGTCCCAGGAGGGGCGGATCGGCGGCTCCGGCGCGCTCGGCGATGCCGGTCAGCAGGTCGAGGTAGCGGTCGAGGTGGCGCGTGGTGATGGCACGCACGGCCTCGACGTGGTGCTGGGCCGACGCGTTCACCATCGCGCAGCCGCGGAAGACGGGGTCCTCGTACCACGCGCCCAGCGCGTCGAACACCGCGGCGAGCTGGGCGCGGGGGTCGTCCCCGGCCGCCCCGGCGGCGTCGGCCAGCCAGCGGGTCACCCGCTCGCTGCGCGCCAGGAGCATGGCCTCGACGAGCCCGTCCTTCGTGCCGAAGTGCCGATAGAGCGTCTCCTTCGACACCCCGATCAGGGCGCACAGCTCGGCGACGCCGACGCCGTCGAGCCCGCGCTCGTACAGCACGGCGGTGGCCGCCTCCAGGATGGCGGCGCGGGTGCGCTCCGGGTCGATCGTCGAGCCCTTGGGAACCGGCATATCCAGATGGTACCGATCGGTTCGATGCACTGCTACGCTCCGAGATCGTACCGATCGGTTCGATCTCTGGGAGTCCGTCATGTCCGACCTGCTCGCCATCGGCACGCCGGCCCGGCGGGAGACGCGGCAGGCGGTGCGGCTGGCTCTCGGCACCGCGTCGGCGCTCGGTCTGGCGCGTTTCGCGTACGGGCTGCTCCTCCCGGCGATGCGGGACGAACTGCACTGGTCCCTGGCCGAAGCGGGGGCGATGAGCGCCGCGAACGGGCTCGGCTATCTGCTCGGCGCGCTGGTGACCGCGGTCGTCGTACGCCGCCTGGGCACGGCGGCCACCTTCCGGTGGGGCATGGTCCTCACCGCGCTGGCGCTGGCGGTCACCGCGACGAGCGACGCCTATCCGGTGCTGCTGGCGGCGCGAGCCGCAGCCGGGGTGGCGGGCGCCGCGGTGTTCGTCACCGGCGGCGTCATCGCCTCGCGCCTCGCCGCCCGCGCCGGCTCCGGGGCGCCCATCACGGTGTACTTCGCGGGCGCAGGGCTGGGCATTGTGATCAGCGGCGCGGGCATCCCGCCCCTGGGCGACCACCTTCACCTGGCCTGGGCCGGCCTCGGCGTGGCCGCCGGGCTGGCGGCGCTGCTGAGCTGGACCGCCGCCCGGGCCGACGGTGAGGCACAGGCGGGGGAGGAGGCGCAGGCGGCCGACGCCGGGCGGGTCCACGTGCGGCCGCTGTGGGGGATCGCCCTGGCCTACCTGCTGTTCGCCGCCGGTTACATCACCTACATCACCTTCCTGTCCGCCTACCTGGCCGACCGGCACGCCCCGCTCGGGCAGGTGGTGCTCACCTGGACGGCGCTCGGCCTGGCCGTGGTGGCCGCGCCCGCGCTGTGGAGCCGGCCGATCGCCGAGTGGCCCGGCACCCGGGCCCTGGCCGTGCTGCTCGCTCTCCTGGGCGGTGGCGCGGCGCTGGCGATGGCGGCGCCCGCGCCGCCGGTCATCCTCGCCTCCGCGATCCTGTACGGGGCGACGTTCATGGGCGTGCCCGCCGCCGTCACCGCGCTCATCAAGGCGAACACCCCGTCCCCCGACTGGACGGCCACCCTGGCGGCGTTCACCACGATCTTCGCGGGCGGGCAGACCGCCGGCCCGTGGCTCGCCGGGCTCGTCGCGGACCACACCTCGACCGCCGCCACCCTGGCGTGGACCGCGATCCTGTGCGCCGCCGCGGCTGTGATCGCGGCGTTCGCGAATCCCTCCCGCCGGGCCGGAGCGGGTTCGGCCGAGAAGACAGCCGACGCGGAAGCGTCCACGAGACAGTGAGGCACATCATGACCACGTTCGTCCTGATCCCCGGAATGTGTCACGGCGGCTGGTGTTTCCGCGAGCTCTGCGAGGGGCTGCGCCACCGCGGGCACCGGGCCGTCGCGCTGACGTTGACCGGGCTCGCCGAACGCGCCCACCTGCTGGACGGCGGAGTGAACCTCGACACGCACATCCGGGACGTCACCGGGGTGCTGGAGGCCGAGGACGTCCGGGAGGCCGTGCTGGTCGGCCACAGCTACGGGGGAATGGTGATCACCGGCGTCGCCGACCGCCTGCCCGGCCGGGTGGCCGGTCTGGTCTACCTGGACGCCGTCGTGCCGGGGGACGGCGACTCCTGCTGGAGCCTGGTCTCCGACCGGGAACGGCAGTGGTACGCCGACGTGGTGGAGACCGGCTACGCGACGCGGCCGCTGCCGTTCTTCGATCCCCGGGCCACCCCCCATCCGATCGCCTCGCTGCTCCAGCCGCTCCGGCTGACCGGCGACCCCGCGCGCGCCGGGCGCCGCGTCTACGTGTACGCGGCGGGCTGGCAGGGCGAGTCCCCCTTCACCCCGACGTACGAGCGGCTGCGCGCGGATCCCGCGTGGACGACGTACGCGCTGGACGGCGGGCACAACCTCATGCGCGACGCCCCGGACGACCTGCTGAAGATCCTGGTCGAGGCCGCCGGAGCCCCTTGGTAGGGACCGCCCTACCCCCGGGACTGCCGTCCGCCGGATCGATCTGCGGCGGGCGGGTCAATAGCGTTGGGGACATGCGCCGAATTCTCTCCCGCCTCGGCGGCGACACGGTCTATATCCTCGTGGGGTTCCCCCTCGCGATCATCACGTTCTGCCTCACGGTGGCCGGCCTGTCGGCCGGCACCGGCCTGCTGGTGGTCTGGCTCGGCGTGCCCGTCCTCGCGCTCACCCTCCTCATCGCCCGGGGAATGGGCGACGTCGAACGGCTCCGCATGCGCGCGGTGCTGGGCAGGGACGTGCCCCGGCCGCGGTATCCCACATCGCCGCCCGGGGCGGGCGTGTTCCGCAAGACCGTCACCCCGCTCGCCGGGGGACAGCCCTGGCTCGACGTGCTGCACGCGCTGCTGGCCTTCCCGGTCGCGATCGTGGCGTTCTGCGTGACCGTCGTCTGGTGGGCGCTGGCTCTCGCCGGGCTGACCTATCCGCTGTACGGCTGGATCACCTCGAACATCCCCGGCAACACCGAGCTGCCCGAGCTCCTCGGCCTCGGCCAGGGCTACGTGATCAACTGCGTCTTCTACGGCGCGATCGGAGTGATCGCCGCGATCACCCTCTATCCGGTCGTCCGCTCCTGCGCCTTGATCAAGGCGTCCCTGGGCCGGGCGCTGCTGACCGGCGTCGCCGAGTTGCAGGAGCGCATCGACGACCTCACCGAGGGCCGCCACGCCGCCGCCCACGCGGAGGCGAACGCGCTGCGCCGCCTGGAGCGCGACATCCACGACGGGCCCCAGCAGCGCCTGGTCCACCTGGCCATGGAGCTGTCGCGGGCCCAGCGGGAACTGCAGAAGGACGCCACGGCCGCGCACGAGACGATCGGCAAGGCGATCAGCGCCACCCGGGAGACCCTGGACGAGCTGCGGGCGCTGTCGCGCGGCATCGCCCCGCCGATCCTGGCCGACCGCGGCCTCGCCCCGGCGCTCGCCGCCCTCGCCGGCCGCTGCACGGTGCCCGTGGAGCTGGACGTCCAGACGGCCGAGCGGTATCCCGCGCTCATCGAGAACACGATCTACTTCGTGACCGCCGAGTCGCTCACCAACGTGGCCAAGCACAGCAGGGCGACGTCCTGCTCGGTCGGGCTGACCAGGATCGGCGACACGCTCATCCTCACGATCGGGGATGATGGGGTCGGCGGCGCACACGTCGCCAAGGGACACGGCCTGTCCGGCCTGGCCGACCGGCTGCGGGCCGTCGACGGCGAGCTGTCGGTGCGATCGCCGGCGGGCGGGCCGACACTGATCACGGCGGAGGTTCCGTGCGCGTAGTGGTGGCCGACGACGCCGTCCTCATCCGGGAGGGGCTCGTCCGCCTGCTGGAGGAGTTCGGCTGCGAGGTCGTCGAGACCGTGGGCACGGGAGAGGACCTGGTCAAGGCCGTCGTCGCCCACCGGCCCGACGTGTCGGTGGTCGACGTGCGGATGCCGCCGACGTTCACCGACGAGGGCCTGCGCGCCGCCGTCGTGGTGCGGGAGAAGGTGCCGGGCACGCCCGTGCTGATCCTGTCGCAGTACGTCGAGGTGTCGTACGCCGACGACCTGCTGGCCGACGCCCGCGGGGCGGTCGGCTACCTGCTGAAGGACCGCGTGGTCGACGTCGAGGAGTTCATGGACGGCCTGCGGCGGGTCGCCGCGGGGGGAACGGTCTTCGACCCCCAGGTCGTCGCCCAGCTGATGGTGCGGCGGCGGCGAGACGACCCGCTGGCGTCGCTGACGCCACGTGAACGCGAGGTCCTGTCGCTGATGGCCGAGGGCAGGTCGAACCCCGCGATCGCCCGCCGCCTCGTCGTCACCGAGGGCGCGGTGGAAAAGCACATCCGCGGCATCTTCACCAAGCTCGGCCTGTACGCCGAGGACGGCGACCAGCACCGCCGCGTCCTCGCGGTGCTGGCCTACCTTCGCTCCTGACCGCGCGCGCGTCACGCGGGGTGGTCGCCGCCGCGGTCGCGGCCCAGGCGGCCGCGACCAGGACGAGCAGGATCCGAGCGATCGGCCGTGCGGTGGTCACGCCGCCACGTGCGCGCCGGTGGACGCCGCGACCGGAACGCCCTTGACCAGGGCGCGGGCCCGCCGCACGACGACGACGGCCACGGCGAGGATCGCCACGCCGTCGAGGGCGTGGAAGCCCATGACGACCAGGCCGGCCGTGGTCGACGCGGTGTCCGTCGCGCCGGCGAGCTCCGCCAGCGGGAAGATCACGAACAGCTGCACCGCCGCCAGCACGAACGGCAGGATCGACAGGCCCGCGGCCTTGCCGCCCGCGCGGGCGGCGAGGGCCGTGATCGCGGTCAGCAGCGAGACGAGCGGGATCACCAGCGAGCCGTTCGTGACGTGGTAGTTGATGGCGGCGTCCGGATCGCCAGGCGCCGGGTGCGGGGTCTCGAACGCGCCGAACGTGGCGAGGTAGAACTGGGCGAGCACGGCGACGAGCTGCACGATGGCGAAGCCGAAGAACACCTTGCGCATACGGGGCCTCCTCAGTCGGGAAGGGACGAGCCCCGGGGGTTCTGCGGGGCGGTGGCGAGAGCCGGAGTGGTACGCCGCAATGGTGGACCGTCCGTGTCCCGGGCACCCGGGACATCCGCCCCCGCCCACCGGGAAGTTCGCCCGCCGGACGACCCCGCGCGCCCGCTGACGCGCGGGCCCGTCAGCGAACCCAGGGCGGCACGAGCCGGTCGGTCCCCTTGGGCGCGAGGTCGCAGGCGTCCGCGGCGGTCATCCCGCCGGGGTTGTAGACCTCGCAGCCGGCCGGCGCGGCCACGATCGCGCTGAAGCCGGACTCCGCGCCGGCGTGCACCCGGCGGCTCACGTCGGCGGGCATGACGACGGTGTCCCCGGCCTCGACGGCGACGGTCTCGCCGTCGAGCTCGACGGTCGCGCCGCCGGTGAGGAAGGTCCACACCTGCTCGCCGTCGCTGGCGTGGTGGGGACCGCTGTTTCCGGCCGGCATGTCCACCCGCCAGACGGCCTGGGTGGCGCCTCCCTGGGTGGGCGAGGCGAGGGTGGTCATGACGCCGTTGGGAGTGGTGTTCCTGCGGCTGTCGGCGGAACGGATGACGGGCATGCGTGACTCCTTGGTGACAGAGCGGGCCGGGCGCCGGACGGGTCGCCGGGCCGGTCCGCGGGGAAGGCGGGAGACGGAGGAGGGGCAGAGGTCAGGCGATCCAGGGCGGCACGCCGTGCACGGTGCCGTCGGGCAGGACGGCCCTGGCCCCGGCGGGGGCGGTGACGACGGCGGTGAAGCCCTCGCCGGCGCCCGCCGTGACGCGCCGCGGGGTCGAGGGCGGCATGACCACGGTGTCGCCGGGCGCGACCGTGAACGTCTCGCCGCCGAGTTCGACGGTGGCGGTGCCGCCGAGGAACGTCCACACCTGCTCGGCGTCGAAGTCGTGCAGCGGCCCGCTCGTCGCGGGGGTCGCCTCGACGCGCCACACGGCCCGCGTGGCGCCGCCCAGGGTGGGCGAGGCGAAGGTGGTCATGACCCCGGCAGGGGTCTCGGATCTGCGGCATTGGGCATGGCGGATGACAGACATCGCCGGCGTCTCCTAAGATAGACAACGTCGTTGTCGGTAATAGTGAACCAGGTTGTCTATCCGTGTCAATCGACCCGCCCGGCTTCGAGCTGCCCCTGCGGCTCTTCCTGGGATTTCGCGTTCTCATCGACGAACTGCACGCCGAACTCGCCCGTCAGGGGCATCCGCACGCCCGTCCCATGCACGGGTTCGTCATGCAGGGGATCGGCACGGAGGGCACCACCGCGGTGGAGCTGGGCCGCACGCTCGGCGTCAGCAAACAGGCGGCGGGCAAGACGATCGAGACGCTGGAGCGCATCGGCTACGTGGAGCGCGCCCGCGACCCCCGCGACACGCGCCGCAAGATCGTACGGCTCACGCCGTCCGGAGTGGACATGCTGGTGCGCTCGGCCCGGATCTTCGACGACCTGCGGGCGCGCTGGGCCGCCGTCATCGGGGACGAGCGGCTCAGGGACCTGGAGGCCGATCTGCGGAAGGTGACGCCGCAGGACGTCTTCCGCCTCGACGTGCCCGGCTGGTTCGGCGCCTGACCCGGCAGGGGTGCGGGATCAGGCGCGGCGGCGGGGCAGGGCGAGGGACGCGGCCGCGCCGAGCACGCACAGCCCGCACGTGATCAGGAAGATCTCGGTGTACTCCGCGTGCAGCGCCGCCTGGACCTTCGCTGTGTAGTCCGCGAGCCTGCGGGCGTACTCGGCCGCGTCCACCCCGAACGGCAGCGGCGTGTCCAGGTGCGCGGTGAGCGACTGGAACCGGTGGAATCCCCAGGCCGACAGCGCGGCCACGCCCAGCAGCATGCCCATCATCCTGGCCACCACGACCGCCGCCGACGCCACGCCGTGCTGCGCCGCCGGGACCAGGCGCAGCACCGCCGACGAGACCGGGGCGATCACCACCCCGAGGCCGAGGCCGGCCACCACGAGGTCGACGTCCATCCGCACGCCGGCGGAGGCCAGGTCGAGCGGCCACCGGGAGATCAGCCAGTAGCCCGCGGCGGCCACCGCCATCCCCACCACGGCCACCGGGCGCTCGCCGAACCGCCGCACCAGGATCCCGCCGAGGAACGCCGCGACCGCGAGCGCGGCGAGGAACCGGGTGAGCACCAGAGCGCCGCCCACCGCGTCCTTGCCGAGCAGCGTCTGCGCGGCGAGTTGCACGTCGACCAGCGTGACCAGCAGCGCCGCCCCGGCCAGCAGGCTCACCGCCAGTGTGGCGAGCAGCGGTGTCCTCGCCACGCCCGCAAGGTCGAGCAGGCGGACCGGGGAGCGGATCTCCCACAGCACGAACAGCACCGCCGCGACCGCCCCTGCGGCCACGCACGGCAGTCCCCACGGCGGCAGCACGGCCGTGTCGGGGGAGGGGTTGTAGAGCCCGGCGACCAGCAGTCCGAGCGCCAGCGCGAGCAGGACCCCGCCGCCCGCGTCCACCTTCCCGGCGTCCGTCTTGCCCGCGTCCACCTTCCCGGCGTCCGTCTTGCCCGCGTCCACCTTCCCGGCGTCCGTCTTGCCCGCGTTCACCTTGCCCGTGCTCGCCGCGCCGGAGGGCCGGCCGTACGGCTCGCGCCCGCCGGGGACGGCCGCCTGCACGGCGACGGCGGCCAGCAGCGCGAGCGGGAGGTTGACCCAGAAGATGCCGCGCCATCCGGCGAGCGCGGCCAGGCCCGCGCCGTACAGCGGGCCGAGCACGCTGCCGAGCTCCTGCGCGGCGCCGACCGCCCCGAGCGCCACGGGCCGGGTGCGCTCGTCCCACAGGTCGCCGATGAGGGCCATGGTGATCGGCAGCAGCGCGCCGCCCGCGACGCCCTGGAGCGTGCGGCCTGCGACCAGCGCGGGGACGCTCCCCGCCAGGGCGGTGACGAGGGAACCGGCGGCGAACCCGGCCAGGCAGGCGTGGATCAGCACGCGCCTGCCGTACCGGTCGGACAGGCGGCCGAGCAGCGGCATCGCCGCGACGTAGCCGAGCAGGAACCCGGTCACGACCGGGGTCGCCCGCTCCAGGTGGTTCAGCGGCACGCCGACGTCGGCGGCGACGTCCACGAGCACGGTGACGACGACGTACGCGTCGAGCGCGGCGAGCAGCACGGCGGCCCCGCCGACGCCCAGCGCGAGACGCCGGTGCCGGTTGGAGGACCCGGCCGCCCGCGTCTGCCCGGCCGCGCCGGTGGCGTCGGTGGCGTCCCTGGCGTCGGCGGCGTCGGTCACGACGCGGGCGGGGCGATGGTCACGGGGGCGTCGTAGTCCGCGAGGGTCACGGCCACGGAGCCGCCGGTGAGCGGCAGGTCGAGCTTGAGCAGGCGGCTGGTGGCCTTGTCGATCCAGAGCGTGCCGGTGACCCCCTGCTGCACGCCGGGGACCAGCTTGGCCAGCACCTCCTGCGACAGCGCGGCCGTCACCCGGTAGGCGGCGGCGTCGCCGACCTTCTCCTCCGCCCGCGTCTGGACGTCCTTCGCGGTGGACAGCAGGTCGGGTACGCCGGTCAGCACGGCGGAGGGGTTGTAAAGGGCCATGAGCTGCTGCCTGGTCATCGTCTGGAAGCCGCCGGTGGGTCCCTTGAAGTAGACCTTGTCGCCGACGAGCACGAACTCGATCTCCTGCAGCCCCACGATCTCGATCTGCAGGGTGCCCTTTGCGTCGCCCTCCCGGGTGAGGCTGCCCTCGGCGTGCCGGACCGGTACGGCGGGCTTGTCCTTGGTCTCGATCGTGAAGGCGACCGTCTTGACCGTCCGCATGGCCTCGGCCGAGCGCTTCAGCAGCGCGGGACCGTCCGGCAGGGCCGTCTCGCTCTTCGCGCTGCAGGCGGTCACCAGCAGCAGGCCGGCCACGACGAGCCCGAGGATTGTTCGCACAGCCGGATCGTAGCGAGCGGGCGGGGCCGGCACGCGCTCCCGCGGGAATCGGTTTGGCCCGGCCGGTGGCGGGAAGTCGGGACCGGTGCTCACCCCCCGCCGTCCCTCAGCCTCCTCACCGGGTGCCGCGGACCGCCTGGAGATGATCGACGATCGGCGTGTAGATCCGCTCCAGGGTGGACACCTCCTCGGGGGTCATCAGGTCGATGAAGTGCCGGCGGACGCTCGCCACGTGGTCCGGCGCCACCCGCTGGATCGTCTCCCAGCCGTGGTCGGTCAGCACGGCGAACGTGCCGCGCCGGTCGTCCTCGCAGTCCTGCCGGGTCACCAGGCCGGCGGCCTCCATCCGGGAGATCTGGTGGGACAGCCGGCTGCGGGACTGGATCGTGGCGTCGGCCAGCTCGCTCATGCGCATGCGGCGGCCGGGACTCTCCGAGAGGTTCACGAGGATCTCGTAGTCGTTCAGCGACAGCCCGGTGGCCTGCAGCTCCCGGTCGAGCTGGTGGAAGAGCAGGCGGTGGGCGGCCAGATGGGCCCGCCAGGCGCGCTGCTCCTGCGGGGTGAGCCATAGAGGGGCTTCCATGATGACCAGCATAAGATCACTTGAACGAACGGAGCGGAATGGCTGACAGCGAGAACGGTGAGAGCCTCGGCACCGTCGTGGTCGCGGGCGCGGCCAACCTCGCCATCGCGCTGGCCAAGCTGATTGCCGGCCTGATGAGCTCCTCCTCGGCGATGCTGTCGGAGGCCGCGCACTCGGCGGCGGACACGGCCACCGAGATCGTGCTGTTCGCCGCGATCCGACACGGCGAGCGTCCCGCGGACTCCCGCCATCCGCTCGGCCACGGACGGGCCGCCTACCTGTGGGCGATCGTGGCGGCCTGCTTCACGCTGGTCGTGGGGGCCGGGTTCTCGCTGACGCACGGCTGGCACACGATCACCGCGGGGGAGAGCTTGGGCGACATCGGCGTGTCGTACCTCGTGCTCGCGGTGTCCTTCGCGATCGAGTCGGTCTCCCTCTGGAAGGCCCTGCGGCAGCTTCGCGGCGAGGCCCGCCGCTGGCGGGTGAGCCCCGGGCGGCTGCTGCAGCGCACCTCCGACACCGTGCTCAAGGCCGTCGTGCTGGAGGACTCCGCCGCGCTGATCGGCATCGCGACGGCCGGCGTCGGCCTGCTGCTGTCGCAGCTCACCGGCTCGGCCGTGTGGGACGGCGTCGCGTCGATCGTCATCGGGCTGCTGCTGCTCGGCGTGGCGCTGACCCTGATCAGGACCAACGCCTCGCTGCTCATCGGCCAGGCGGCGCCGCGCGGGTTGCAGGAGGAGATCCGCGGCGAGCTGGCCGCCCATCCGGAGGTCGAGGCCGTCGTCGAGCTGGTCACGGTCATGATGGGCCCCGGCCAGGTCATGGTCGCGGCCAAGGTCGACTTCCGCGACGAGACGTCCGGGCAGCGGCTCGAGCTCGCCTCCGACCAGGTGGAGCGCCGGCTCACCGAGCGGTTCCCGGAGATCCGGCAGGTCTTCCTCGACCCCACCCCGGGGCGGTCAGCCGCCAAGAAGGCGTAGTTTGGCGGGCTCGTCGGTGACCGCGGAGGCGATCACGGTGCCGGCCGTCCACTCGACGAAGTGACGGCCCTGCCATTCCAGCGGGATCGACAGCCCGTCCTCCAGCGGCAGGGCCGACAGGTCCGCCTCGCGCAGCCGGTCGAGCGTGAGCTCTCCCCGTTTGACCAGCGCCTCCTTGCGTACCCACTGCCGGATCAGCCCGCGGTTGTCGTCGCCGACCAGCTTCGCCTCCGCGGGGGTCAGCGCGAGCTCCACCAGCCTCTCGTCGGCCGGGCCGTTCGTGGCGTGCTCGGCGTCCACGCCCACCCGGCCGAACCCGGCGACCGCGCAGACGTAGCCCGAGGTGTGCGCCAGGCTGATCGACACCTCGGGGGCCTCGGCCAGCCAGGGCCGTCCGTGGGCCTGCCCGCAGCCCTCGCAGCGCTGCACCACGGTCAGCATGCAGGCGCGGGTGCCGAGCAGCTCCGCGGCGCAGTGCCGTACGAGCAGGTGGGCGGCGACGAAGTCGAGGCGGTCCCGCTTGCGGGTGAAACGCCCGGCGCGCTCGCGCTCGGCCTCGGTCAGTGTGCCGGCGACCATGTCCAGCACGTCGTCGGTGTGGCCGGCCACGGCCAGTGGGGGGCGCACGAGGCCACTGTAGGGGAGCGATGTGACGATCACGTGAACTGGGGCCCAGGACGCGGCGACGACTCTTCCGCTGGTCTCGCCCCGGATAACGGCATGCCCGTCGATCGGCGCTTGTAGCATCACGCCCAGGAGCCGATTCCGAAGTCAGCGAACTGCCACCAGGGACGGGACGTTGAACACACAGCCCGAATGCTCCGCTGAGGTTCTGGTCCGTGACGTCGTACGAAGGGTCGTGGCCGACTGCGCGCCGGAGGAATCGGTCGTGGTCGAGGGGCTGCTGCGCTACAGCGACGCCGAGGTGCTGGCCCGGCTGCGCCGGCGCGGGCACGGGCGTGACCCGCTCGGCTTCGGACTCGCCGACGTCGTTCCGCTGGTGGCCCCGCTGCTGTGGCTGACGCTGGAAAGCGCCCGCCAGAGGCTGGCCGACGCGGCCGTGGACGGGGCCGCGCGCGGCTCGGCGTCGCTGTGGCGGCGCATCCGGCGCCGCAAGGCGAAACCCGAAACCATCCCTCCCCTCACGCGCGGGCAGCAGGCGATGGTCAGGCAGATGGTCCTCGACGCGGCCGCCGACGCCGGGCTGTCGCCGGGCCGGGCCAAGCAGATCGCCGACGGCGTCGTCGCCGGCCTGGCGCTGGCCGAGCCGGGCGAGTCCCCAGGAGAAGCCGATGTGAGGGAGACGCGGTGACCACCGTCGAGCCTGTCCGGGCCAGGCTCGACGAACGGATACTCGGCGCCGGCACGAACTCCCGCTTCGCTCTGCTGCTCCTCCTGCTCGTGGCCGCCAGCGGCTACATGCTGGTGTCGATACTGACCGTGCTCCGCCTCGGCGGCTACCAGGGGTGTGCGCTGGCGGCCGGCGTCGATTGGGACGCCGCCCACGCGCTGGCGACGGCGACACGTCTGACGGGGCAGGCGCTGGCGTTTCTCCCCTGCGTGGCCCGGCACGCACCGCCTCCGCCGTTGTGGCAGATCCTGGCCGCGCCCGCGGTGGTCGTCACCGCCGCGGCGGCGGTCACAGTCCTGCTGCCGCTGTGGAAGCAGCGCCACGGCCGCTGCATCCGTCTGAACCTTGTCCCTGGCGGCTCCGAGATCGCCGCGCGCGTCGAGGAACTGGCCGCGGGCCGCGTCGCGCGGGTGCCTGAACTGTTCTTCGCGCCGGCCGCGACCACCAGGAGCGCCACGGTGTTCGGCACCAACGGCCGCCCCCGGCTGGTTCTGCACGGCGGGCTGGTCGCCTGCCGCATCACCGACCCCCGGACGTTCGACGCCGTCGTCCTGCACGAGCTCGGCCACGTCGCCAACAGGGATCTCACGATCACCTACGCCACCGTCGCCCTGTGGCGGACGTTCATCGTGCTGGTGATCGTCCCGTACCTGCTGTGGTGGTCGGGACTGTGGCTGCTCGGCATCGCGGCCGGCATCGGCCCGACGCTCACGACCCTGATCACGCGCTATCTGGTCGTTCCCGTGGTCATCGCCATCGTGATGCACTTCGCCCGTGCGGACGTGCTGCGCAGCAGGGAGCTGTACGCCGATCTGACGGCCAGGCGGTGGGGCGCGCCGCTGGAGCACGTCTGGGCCGCGAGGCCCACGCCGGCCGGGCGCCGGCGTCCGCACCGGTGGGCGAGCGTCCTGCTGGACCAGCTGCGCACCCACCCGAGGTGGGAGATCCGCCGCGACGCCCTCGACGACCCGGCGCCGCTCTTCGCGGTGAGTTCGCTGTTGATGTTCCTGGCCGGAACCAGCGCCACGCTGATGAACTTCCACCTGATGGGGCACGTAGCGCCGCACGTCGCCGACCTGAGCGACTGGCTCGGCCAGGGACTCGCCGCCGTTCCGGCCGCCGTGGTCGCGGCGCCCGCCACAGCGGTGCTGTGGCGGGCGGTCGTCCGCGCCGCCGTGCTGGGCCGGCCGGCCCCCACCGGGGTGCGGGCCGGGCTGTGGCTGGGCCTCGGGCTGGCCGCCGGATCGCTGGTCAGCGGCCAGGTCATCGGGAACCTGTGGCCGCCCGGCAGATGGTGGGTGCTGGCGCTGGTCGTAGGTGTCGCGGTCGCCTTCACGTGCTGGACCTGTCAGTGTGCTCGCCTGGCCGCCGCGTCCTGGCCGGGCCGGTCGCTGCGGTGGCCGCTGGCGCTGTGCCTGATCGCGGGCTGGCTGATCCTCGCGGCGTGGTTCGCCTGGTGGAACTACTACGGCGCGATGTACGCCAGCGGATTCTGGTACGACCCGGCGGGCCTGCGACGGACCATCGTCGACTGGTTCCCCGGTATGGGCACCGCTCACCCGGACACGACCGCCGTCATGGCCCCGACGATCACCGTGCTGCGATACGCGGCCTACCAGCCGCTCACCCCTGTCGCCGCCGTCGCGGCCTGGGCCACGCCCTTCGTCCTGTGGGCCGCGGGCGCCGCCGGACGCGGGCCCGGCTGGCCGCGCTCACCGGGCGACGCCGGCGCAGACCGCGCGGCGGCGGATGCCACAGCTCCCGTGGCATGGCGGGCGCCCGCGCTGCGGCAGGCCACCGCACCCGCACTGCTGGGAGCGGTCATCGCGACCGCCGGTGTCGCCGGAGTCCAGGCATGGCTGCACACCCTGCACGCCGCGCCGGGACAGCGCGGCGGCATGTACGCCTTCAGCTACGCGATCTGGTCGCTGTGGGCGATCGCGGCCGGCGCGCTCGTCGCCGCCCTGGTCGCGGCGTCCTCGGCCCGGTTCCGCCTGCCGGCCGCGCTCATCGCCGCGGGGATCGGCGCGCTGCTCGGCCTGGGCGCCGCGACCGCGCTCATCTCCGCCGACGGATGCGTCCAACCGCTGAGCGTCCTCAACGACAGCTGCACCTGGCGTCCCGCCTGGCGGCAACTGCAGGGCGGCAACACGTTCGGCCTCGTCGCGCACAGCACGCTGCTCATGGCCCCGGTCGTCGCGGTGGCGGCCACGGCACTGGCGGCCCTGTTCCATCTTCCCTGGCGGGCGATCCACGCGAAGGACCGCGCCCCGGCGCCCCAGCCGGTCGCGACCAGCGCGCCCGCCCTGACCGGAGGACGGTACGCCGGCGCGGTGCTGTCGGCGGCCGGCGTGCCTTGTGTTGCTCTCGCGACCGCGGCCGTGCTGATGGCAGGCGACGCCGAAGCGCAGTTCGCGACAAAGGCGCAGCTCGTGACGGCCGCCATGCAGACCGCCTTCCAGCAGACGGCGGGTCTGCCGGTCCTGCCGGTGTCGCGGGACATGCGCCGGCGGCAGGTTCACGCCTGGTATCGGCTCGGTGGCCGATACCTCCTCGACCACGCCACTCGCAACGGCCGGTGGATCGTGACGCTGCTCCACTCGGCGGTGCGCGACCGCCGGCTGGAGATCACCGCTGATCTCATGGCCAAGGTGCGACCGGCGTGCCGGAACATGATGAACGTGGCCTCCTGGGAACCCGTCTACTTCCAGATCCCCGACCCGGCCGCGCAGGCGTCCTGGCACCGGTTCGGACTCGACGTCCGGAGCGCGGGTCCGACATGCCTGCAGGCCGCCGACCACACAGACGTCGACGCGTTCGGCACGTCCATGATGGGACTGCTGACCGCGGCGGAGAACGCCATCGACACCTCGATCCGGATCGACGCGGTGATCGACGACCGATCCGACCCCGTCTACAAGGGCGAGCCGGAAGAGCCGCCTCAGCCTCGTCTCTGAGGCGCGGGCCGGCAACCCACGGGACCGCGCACCGTCGGCCGGACGATCGCCGGCCTGCGGCCCCGGAAGGGGACGGTCACCCGGTCAGGGCGGCCATCCACGACTCGATCTCGTCGGCGCGGCGGGGCAGCGCGGCCGACATCAGGCGGGCGCCGTCGGCCGTGACGACGAGGTCGTCCTCGATGCGGACGCCGATCCCGCGCAGCTCCGGCGGCAGGGTCAGATCGTCGGGCTGGAGGTAGAGCCCCGGCTCCACGGTCAGCACCTGGCCCTCCTCAAGCACGCCGTCGAGGTAGGTCTCCGCCCGGGCCCGGGCGCAGTCGTGCACGTCGAGGCCCAGCATGTGGCCGCTGCTGCACAGGGTGTAGCGCCGGTGCAGGCCCGCGTCGGCCTGCGCCCGGGTCAGCAGGCCCCACTCGCGCAGCCCGTCGGAGATCACCCGCATGGCGGTCTCGTGGAACTCGCGGAAGCGTACCCCCGGCCGCAGCACGGCGATGGCGGCGGTCTGCGCCTCGTAGACCAGGTCGTACACCTGCCGCTGCACCGGGCTGAACCGGCCCGACAGCGGCAGCGTGCGGGTGACGTCGGCCGTGTAGAGGTTGTCGCCCTCGACCCCGGCGTCCAGCAGCAGCATCTCGGCGGGGTCGAGCCGTCCGTCGTTGCGGATCCAGTGCAGCACGCACGCGTGCGCCCCGGAGGCCACGATCGACTGGTAACCCACGGCGTTGCCCTCCAGCCGCGAGCGCATGCCGAAGACTCCCTCGACGTACCGCTCGCCGCGCGGGTGCGCGAGGGCCGCGGGCAGCGCGCGCACGACGTCCTCGAACCCGCGCGCGGTCGCGTCCACCGCCTGCTGCAGCTCCGCGATCTCCCACTCGTCCTTGACCAGCCGCAGCTCCGACAGGACCGCGGCCAGTTCGGCGTCGCGGTCGTCGCCGGCGGGGGAGACGAGCGCGTCGACCGAGGCGTCCACCCCGCGCAGCACGCGCGCCGGGCCGTGCAGCGCGGCCGGCAGCGCGTCGATGTGCGCGCACTCGATCTGGTAGGCCGCCTCGGCCTCCGCGAGGTCGAAACGGCGGCCCACCCAGAACTCGCCGTATCGCCGGTCGCGGTAGAACTCCTGCGACTCGGCACGGGACGGGCGGGGATGCAGGAACAGCCGGGCGTCGCCCGACGGCTCGATCACCAGGACGTCGTCGGGCTGCTGGCCGCCGGTCAGGTAGGCGAACGCGCTGTGCGTGCGGAACCGGTGGTCGTCGTCGTTGCTGCGGGCCTGCAGGGTGCCCGAGGGGATGACGAGCCGCTCGCCGGGCAGCCGTTCGGCGAGCCGCGCCCGCCGCTTGGCGGCGTACGCGGCGACCGGCAGCGGCGCCACGTCCTCGCGCGTGCCGGCCCAGCCGCCGCGCATGAACTCCGCGAGCGCGTCTGAGATCGGGAGATCGTGGCTCCCGGTGTTGAGCTTCTCGGCCATCCTCTGCCCCCAGCGTGCGGTGATATTTCGCCATCGTAGGGGTGGGGGCCCTTGACGAGGTAGGACGACCGCTGTTGCCTGGGGAAACAGGATTCGCCGCTCCGGCCGGCCGGCGGGAGCGGAAGCGGGGACATGTCCCCCGGGTGCCCCTGAGAGGCGGTGTCGATGCTCATCGGGACGATCTTGCAGAGTAAGGGAACAGGTGTGGCGACCGTTCCTCCGCACGCCACGGTGTCCGAGCTTCTCGCCCGGCTCGCCGAGCTCAACATCGGCGCGGTCGTGGTCTCCGAGGACGGCCTGTCCATCGCGGGCATCGTGTCGGAACGCGACGTCGTGCGTCGGCTCAACGAGCACGGCGCCGCGCTGCTGGCCATGCCCGTCTCGTCGATCATGACCGCGGACGTGCGCACCTGCGGCCCGGACGCCAACGTCGACGACCTGCGCCGCACCATGACCAACCACCGGATCAGGCACGTGCCCGTGGTCCGCGACGGCCGGCTGGCCGGCATCGTCAGCATCGGCGACGTCGTCAAGACCTCGATCCAGGAACTGGAGAGCGAGAAGGAGGCCCTGGTCGACTACATCAACGGCTGACGCGTGACCCCGCCGGCGTGGGGCGCGGTCACCCGCCTCGCCCCGCGTCCCGGGGCGAGCGGCGATTTAGACTCGCTAGCGTGAAGCTGAAGCTGGACCTCCACGACATCTACAACAAGGGCAGCGAGATCGACAAGGCGCTGCACGGCATCATCCAGGAGGCCGTACGCAAGAAGGCGACCCAGGTGGAGATCATCCCGGGCAAGGGGTCCGGCCAGCTCAAGAAGAAGGTGCTGCGCTTCCTGGAGCAGAAGGAGATCAAGGCGCTCTACCACCGGATCGACAAGGACTCCAAGAACCACGGCCGTCTGTTCGTCTACTTCCAGTGGAAGTAAGGGCGTCTCGCCTCCACCGCGGTAGACGTCATATCGATCTTCCCGAGGGCACAACCAGGGCACTCGGCCCGGTTTGCTCTTGAGTGAAGAACGCGTCCATGGCCTTGCGCGCCCGTTCCGCTGCGTTGGGCATCAGGTGGGTGTACGTCCGGAGCGTGAAGCCAGGGTCGGAGTGACCGAGGTATTCAGCGACCGTGCGAATGTCGGCCCCGGCACCGAGCCACGCCGGTGCCGCAGTGTGCCGCAGCACACGGCATCCATGTTCGCGGTGAGACTTCCGGCGCTCTCCTTTCGCCGGCGGGGGCACGATGCCCGCACGCTCAAGACCGACACGCCACTTGTGGTTGAACGTGTTGCGATGCAGGGCACCGCCATTGGGGCCGGGGAACAGGAGCTCCGCCGTCACCAGGTCGCCCCTGGGCTTGCCCTTCTCGACCCACGGCAGCGTTACCGCGACCGGCGGGTGCTGGGCGATGTGCGCGCTCAGCCGCGGGCCGAGAGACTCAGGCAGAGGCACAGCCGGGGTCTTGCCGCGCTTGGGCGGTGAGAACACCAAGTGTCCGCCGATCAGCCGAACCTGACGGTTCACATGCACCAGACGGCCGAGGAAGTCGATGTCCTCGACGGCTACACCGAACAACTCACCCTGCCGATGCCCGCATCCTGCGCCGAGAAAGACCATGGGCCGTACAGCTCGCCGAGGGCCGCGGCCATCGCCGCAACCTGCCCGAGAGTCCATGGGACGACCTTCTTGCGGGCGGGGGCCGGCGGTTTCACGGACTGCGCCTTCACCGGGTTGCACCCAACCACCTGGTCATCCACGGCGGCCTCGAAGGAGGACTGGCCATCATGTCGCCCGCGACACTTCCGCTCATGCCGATGAGCGTGAACTACTGATCCAACCCGTCGAGTTTGGCTTGACGGGGACTCAGCCGACGGTCGAGTGCTCGTGGCACCGGTCATCGGCGGTGTCCGGCAGCAGGACACACCCGCACACCTGACACGTTCCCCAGCGGCCGTACCAGGATCCCGTGCGCCGGAATCGGGCGGTGGCGGCCCGCCAGGCGGCCAGGTCGGCCTCGTCAGTCTCGCCGTCGGCGTCAGCGGGGTACCCAGGCTCGTTGCCCGCCAGGAAACCGGCGACAAAGTAGCGGGCCTCCTCCGACATCGCCCCCATCTCGGCGCGCGAGACGTTGTAGCCCACGCCCTCGTGGGGACACCACGCCGCCATCCGCCCGACGAACGTGTGGCCGTTACCGACGAGGAAGTCCCGCCTGCCGCAGGGGGCATCGAACCACAGCCGCTCATCGACCGTCGGCTCCTCGACGGGGACCCGCTCCCAACGCAGTGGCAGGCTCACCTTCGCCACAACTGAGGGAGCCGCCTCGCCGGCAGGAGGCCACCAAGCCACGAGGTTGGCCCCCCGCTCGCGGGCGAACGCGATGGCCTCGTCCCGAGCCATCAGCTCCAAACCTGTCCCGCGGTCGAGGTACACCTCGGCAGCCTCGATCGCCTCGTCGAAGCGGAACTCGGCCAGCGACCACATCCTGTCGGGCATGGACGACGATTCTAGATCCGCCAAGCAGGCCCCGAACGTCCGCAATGGCCGCGAGTCACACACCCGGCACGACTCCGGGCTGATCACGTTGACCATCAACCGAGGCCGCAACGTCAAGCATCAACCGAAGCAGGACGGGTCTAAAACTGACGGAGGTTGTTGACACCCCGGGTCTCCGATCGTTACGGAGACATCCATGCCCCCATCAGCCGAGCAGCAGCTCGATCGCCAGGCCCGCCACCGCCTGGCGATCATCCGTCACGCTGAAGAGGTCACCGGCAACGCCGCCGCCTCCCGCTGGCGCTCCCGGCGGCCGGCTAAAACCACGTCGGACGGCTGGCGCGGACGAGTCGAGGCGGGCCGCCGCGCGACAGTACAGCTCTCTCGCATGGGCGGCGGGGCCGGGCTGGAACAGCCGCCAGTGCCGCGCTGCGCGTGGTGACGCCTCCGGCGGGGGGCGCTCCGGCTCCGGGATGGCCTCGAACACACGTTCGGGTAGTGGGGTGGCTGGGGTAGGTGTCCATCCCGCCCGCCATCGACCCCAGGCGAGCCCAGCAGCCCGGCTCCTCCGCCGCAAGCCCGGCTGTGACCCCTGGCGTCCGATGCCCGTGGAAGGTGCCCAGGCGAAGGGACACGTCAAGCCGGGCTTGCACCTCCGTCGCCGGCCCGCTGCCGCTGCGCGGTGGGGTCGACGGCAAACGGGATGGACGGGCGTGTCGTAAGTGCCGGCCTAGCGTGCCCCTTCGCGCATGAGCTGGCTGCGTTGGAAGATCGGTCTACGCCGCCTTGGATCAGGGCCGGATCGACACCGGCGGGTTACGGCGTCTGCTCCTCGGGGTGGCCGCTTCGGCCCGCCCGGGTGAGCGCTACGACCAGATCGCAGCGGTGACGGCCGAGGACGGGCACTTCGACCGGGCACGGAAGATGTTCCTCCAGAACGACCGGCTACGGCTCCCGAAACGGAGCGCGCCGGTCAGGCCGCGCGCTGGAGGGAGCTGGCATCGACGACCGGCCAGATCTCGGCCACCTTGCCGTCCTCCATCCTGAAGACGACGCAGGCGCGGACCTCCACGGGACGGCCGGTGGGCGGGAAGCCGAAGAAGTCGCCCTCGTGCGTGCCGCGCAGCGTCCACCGGGTGGCTACCCGGTCGCCTTCGGCGATCATGTCCTCGATGTCGAAGTGCAGGTCGGGCATGGCCGAGCGGAGGTAGCGGGCGATCTGCTTGAGCGCCTCGGGGCCGACGGGACCAGCGCCGCGGGGCGAGAAGCCCGGAGTGACGATCTCGTCGGCTACGTCCAGGTCGTCGCCGTTGAGCACCTCGTCGTAAAAGCGCTTGATGACGTCTTTCATCGCCACATCCTTACTCTAGACTAGCTACTAGAGAGACATATTTCTAGTTTTCCTAGATACTTGGAACGTAAAGGAGTTCGGGTGGCGATGTCAAGGCGTGCCGATCTCATGGCCCGGTTGCTGGACGCGCTGCGCCGTGCCAATGCGCTGTCGGTCGCGATGAGTCAGGCGGCCGCCGAGCGGATCGGGATCAACACCACTGACCTGCACTGCCTCAACCTGCTCACCAACGGCCCGCTGACCGCCAGCGAGCTGGCCAGGCGTGCGGGCATCACGACCGCGTCCGTCACGGGGGTGATCGATCGACTGGAGACGGTCGGTTACGTGCGGAGAGAACGCGACAGCGTCGATCGCCGCAAGGTCATCGTCACGCTCCAGGTCCAGCAGGCCGCGCAGGACGTCGCTCCCATCTTCAGCCCGTTCGTACGGGCATGGCGAGGCGCGATGGAGGGCTATACCGACGAGCAGCTCGAGCTGATCGCCGGGTTCCTGGACAAGACGGAGGAGGTGTTCCAGACGGAAGTCGGACGCATGCGCGCCGGGTGAGCCCGGACAGACCCCGGCTCATGGGAAGATCCCTGCACGATCGCAGTACTGGTCGGCTCGTCCATGTAGTGGGTGGTGATCAGGACCGTCATCCCGGTGGCCGCGCGTGCTGATCCCGTCCCTTCTCGGCTTGGCTTACAAGCAAGGGTTCGGGTCCGGGAACGCCCCCAGCCTGCGTTGGTGAGTCCTCCATGCGTAAGCTCTGCGCGTGATCGTCCGCTGTGCTCAGATCATCAGTCCCGTGACGGGCGAGGTGGTCGGCGACCATCCCAGTATCCGTATTGGTGCGGAATACCCCGTGCTGGAAGTGCTGGCAGGGAAGGACAGGATGCTGTTCCGCCTCCCGGATCAGGAAGCGTATCCCGATGAGTACGAGTCGCCGACCCTCTGGGCGGCCGACAAGTTCGTAGTGGTGAGCGAGAGGATTCCCGGCTGCTGGACTGCTGAGCTGGTCGCAGACCGCATGACGCGGTGCGATGTGGCGCTCGCAGCCACGTCATCACCGTTGTCCGCACGACTCTGTGGGGGAAATTTTCACCACGGGGACGCCTGGCGGCGGGAGATGGGCGATCGCCATGGCGTGATCGACTTCGCGGAAGCCCCGTGCGCCTTTGACTTCGTACTCGATTCAGTGAGTGCAGTTAACCATCGAACGACTGCCACCACATCGTGGAAAGGCACGGGCTTCGCCCGTACGATCGTCGAAGACCCAGCCCACAATGGTGGTCATCTTCTACAAGAATCAAAAAGCCGGGCTCTTTTGATGTGGGCGGCGCAGCGTCTCACCCAAGGCCGAAAGCGGATTCGCAGCACCGACCTCCAACAATCCATTCCGAACACGGCGTACGACGACGGTTTCCCGGTCGGTTCCGGTCAACGGGACTCCGCCGCCCATACCCGGCGAGGCCTTCTAACCTGCGCAGAAGAACCGGACCGAAAGGGAAGCCGTGGCGCAGCAGCGTTCGGAGTGGTCGGATCAGCAGGAGATTCACGAGGTCGTCCTGCGGTACTGCCGGGGCGTCGACCGGCTCGACATGGATCTGGTGCGCTCGGCGTATCACCCCGACGCGATCGACGCATGACGACCAGGACCCTCTCATCCGACTGCGACAGCGCATCACCTCTTGGGAGGCGGGCTCATGAAAGTCGGTATCAGTTCCCCCATCCTCGCCCTCTCGGGCAACCGCCCCCCTTGGGAGGAGCACGCCGGGGTTCCCGAACTGCTCCAGGTCGCCAAGACCGCCGACCGCCTCGGGTTCGACTTCATGACCTGCCCTGACCACGTCGCCGTGCCGCAGGGCGTCCCCCAGCGCGAGCGCTTCTACGACCCGCTCGCGACGTTCTCGTTCCTCGCGGGGCATACCGAACGGCTGCGCTTCCTGCCGTACGTGCTGGTCCTGCCCTTCTACCACCCGCTTGAGCTGGCCAAGCGCTTTGGAACCCTCGACTACCTCAGCGGCGGCCGGCTGATCCTCGGCCTGGGCGTGGGCAGCCTGCGCGCCGAGTTCGACCTGCTGGGCAGGCCCTTCGACGACCGTGGAGCCCGTGCCGACGACGCACTGCGCGCCCTGCGCGCGTGCCTGTCCACCCGCATCGCCTCCTATGACGGCCCGTACTTCTCGTTCACGGATGTGGTGATCGACCCGCACGCCGTCCAGGACAAGGTCCCGCTATGGGTCGGCGGCCACAGCATGCGCGCCCTGCGCCGCGCGACCAGCCTCGCAGACGGCTGGGCACCCGCCCCCGAAGCGTTCCGCGGCCCGTCGCCGGAGAAGCTGCGCCAGATGCTCGACTCCGTGGAGCTCCCCCCGGACTTCGACGTGGTCTTCACACCCGGCCGGCGCGTCGACGCCCTGAACGCCCCCGACAGGGTCGCCGAACTCCTCGAGACCGCCGCCGGCGCGGGTGCCACCCGCATCAACCTCACCGTGAAGCACGAGTCGCTCGCTCATTATCTGGAGCAGCTCGAAGCCTTCGCCGAACTCGCCTTCTCCGCGTAGGAAAATTCCTCCGGGGCCGTGTCGATCCGCGGGCCGCTCGTTCGACGTGTGGGTGCGAGGGTCGAGAGGCGGCCCAGCCGGAGGAGGAGAACGCGATGCCGAGGTACATGCTGATCATGCGGGGCACCGATGAGTCGAACGCGGCCCTGATGGCCGGGTTCGAGGAGTTGGCGGCCTCGACTCATCAGTACATCGAGGACCTGGTCAAGGCCGGCGTGTTCGTCGCGGCCGAAGGACTGGCCGATGCGGGCCAGGGCGTCGTGGTCGACTTCAGCGGCGAGACCCCGGTGGTCACGGACGGGCCGTACGGAGAGACCAAGGAACTGTTCGGAGGCTACTTCCTGCTCGATGTCGCCTCGAAACAGGAGGCGGTCGAGTGGGCCAAGCGGATCCCGGCGGTCACCGGGTCCAAGATCGAGGTCCGGCGGGTGGCCGGCGACGACGAGATGCCGCTGGACACCGCGGGGTCCGCCGAGGAACGGGCCCGGCGCGAGAGCGACGGCCAGATCTGATGGGTACGGCCGACGTCGAGGCCGTCTGGCGGATCGAGTCGGCGCGGATCGTCGCCGCGCTGACCCGGTTCACCGGCGATTTCGGGCTGGCCGAGGACGCGGCCCAGGAGGCGGTGGCCGAGGCGCTGGTGTCGTGGCCGCTCGAACCTCCGGCGAATCCGGCCGGCTGGCTGATGGCCACGGCCCGGCGGCGGGCCATCGACGTGATCCGCCGCCGGACCGCCCTCCAGGACCGGCACGCCCTGCTGGCGGCCGACCCGGCGGTCGACTCGGCGATCGACGAAGACGTCGACCCCGACAGGATCGACGACGACATCCTGGCGCTGATGTTCATCAGCTGCCACCCGGTGCTCTCCCGCGAGGCCCGGGTGGCGCTGACCCTGCGTGTGGTCGGCGGCCTGTCCAGCGAGGAGATCGCCCGCGCGTTCCTCGTATCCGTGCCGACCGTGCAGGCCCGCATCACCCGGGGCAAGAAGACGATCGCGGCGGCCGGGGTGCCGTTCGAGCTGCCGGCGGCCGGCGAGCGCCGGGAGCGGCTGGGCGGCGTGCTCAGCGTCCTCTACGTGATCTTCACCGAGGGGTCGACGGCCACGTCGGGCGACCGGCTGCTGCGCCCCGACGTCGCGTACGAGGCGATCCGGCTGACCCGCACGCTGGCCGCGCTGCAGCCGGACGAGCCTGAGGTGCACGGCCTGCTGGCGCTGTGCGAGCTGACGGCCGCGCGCTTCCCGGCCCGGACCGGCCCGGACGGTTCGCCGGTCCTGCTGGAGGACCAGGACCGGCGGCGGTGGGACTTCTCGGCGATTCGCCGTGGGCTGGCCGCGCTGGTCAAGGCATCGGCTCGTGGTCTCGGCCCCTACGGCCTGCAGGCCGCGATCGCGGCCGCTCACGCGACGGCGCCCTCGGTCGAGGAGACCGACTGGGATCGGATCGTGGTGCTCTACGAGGCGCTCGGCCGGGTCGCGCCCTCGCCGGTGGTCGAGCTCAACCGGGCCGTCGCCGTGGCCATGGCCTCGGGCCCGGCGCAGGCCCTGGCCATCGTGGACGAGCTGATCGCCTCGGACCGGCTCCCGGGTTCGCATCTGGTTCCGACCGTACGCGGGGAGCTGCTGACACGCCTCGGCCGGCGACCGGAGGCGCGCGCCGAGCTGGAGCTGGCGGCCCGGCTGTGCGCCAACCAGCGGGAACGCTCAGTGCTGCTGCGCAAGGCGGCCGCGCTGGACTGACTTCTCCAGCCCGGCCGGCCGGGATCCGAGCGCGACCCCGTCCGTCGCGGTGATCTGGTAGATCCTCTCAGCGGTCGGCGGAGGGGAGGACGTCCGGTGTCAGGGGTGGATGCGTGTCCCGCTCCGGATGCCTGCGGCGCCGCTGATAGCAGATCGTGGCGGTGGCCAGTGCGGCGCCCCAGATCGGCCAGAAGCACTCCGGCAGCCACGCACCCCATTCGTCCAGTCTGAACCGGCCCGCGATCGACCATCGGATGTAGGTGAGCCCGGCCACCATGATGATGATCGAGACGAACCCGGCCGGGATGACCGCCAGCGACGGTGGCACTCGCCTGCCCCGCAGCCCGGGAATCCAGCGCGGGAAGATCTCGCCCCACCGTTGGGTAAGCCCGAGGGTGAGCACGCCGCCGAACGCCCCGAAGGTCGCCAGATAGGCCCCCAGCAGCCACAGGCCGTCCTCGCCCTCGGCCAGGAACTCCTCGCTCACGCCGAGAGGGATGCCCAGCGCCCACGCCCACCGGGTGGCGCAGTACACCAGGGGAACCGCGACCGCCACGTACACCGCGATGCGCCCGCGCTCCGGAGTGAACCAGCTTCTGCGCTCCTGGCCGCGTCTGTAGGCCAGCGCCGCGGCGGCCAGCAGCAGGCCGCCCAGCACGCACACGAGCTGGTTGAGCACCGGCCAGGGCCAGGCGTCGGCGAAGGTGGCGCCGCCCAGCCCCCAGCCGAAGACGGGGGCGACCAGCAACAGCGGCGTGTAGGCGACGCCCATCATCAGCCGGGAGTCGGGGATCACCAGGACCAGGAACGCGGCGATCGGCCAGGCCGGCCACAACGGCGCACGGCGGGCACTCCTGCGGGTCAGGGCCAGCGCCGTCACCGCGGTGAGCAGCGAAAAGGCGGCGATCCACCAGCCGAAGCGCGGTGTCGTGGCGGCCAGAATCGACAGCGCTCCGTCGAGGTCGGGATCGGAGGCGCCCCAGGGGAAGCCGGGCATGCCCAGGGCCCACGCGGCGCCGAGCACACCGTAGGCCAGCGCCCACAGCGCCGCCGCGTACCCCTGCCGGCCGGAGAGGAATGTTTTCATGGCATCAACCTCCCGGTGCGGCCGGGCGGTGAGCCAGATGCCGTTCGGCACCTTCGCGGGCAGAACCGGTGCCGTTCGGCACTCCTCGGCGCGGCCCAGGAGGCGCGTATCGTCACCCGGGTGACCGTGATGTGGGGTGTCGCCCTGGTGCCGGCGATGGTTGCTGTCGCGGGGGCCGTAACGGGGGTGTCCCGGCCTCGGTTCCGTTCGCGTCTGTCCACGGCGGCGTCGGTTGCGGCGATCGTGTCGCTGGCCGTCACGCTGGCTCAGCCGGCCGGGGTGGCACGGCCGGCGCCCGGCACCGGCGTGCTGGGCATGGTCGAGAGCGTGGCGCTGATGGTGCTCGTCGCCCTGGTCATGCGATATGCGCCGTCTCGGCGGGCCATGGTGTCGGCTCCGATGGCGGGTCTGGCCGCGTCCGTCTGGCTGCTGCGTGTGTTCGCGCCCGTCTCGCCTCTGGAGGGGGTCGGCGCGTGCGCGTTCTGGGGGCTGGGCGCGCTGCTGGCCGCCGCCGTCGGCGGCTACCTGAGGTTCCTCGATGTACGGCAGGAGCGCGCGGTGGCCGACGCTCGTCTGGCCCTGCGACTGCGGCTCGCCGGGGATCTGCACGATTATCTGGCGCACGACATCAGCGAGATGGTTGCGCACGCTCAGGCAGGCCGCGTCGCGGGCGATGCCCGGCAGGCGCTCGAGCGCGTCGAGGGCGCGGGCCAGCGGGCATTGTCCATGCTGGACCGGACGCTGGACATGCTGCACCACGACCGGCCCCTCGCCCCCGGCGGCGACCTGGGCGGCATCCGCGAGGCGGCGGAACGGTTCTCCGCCGCCGGCCCGGCGCGGGTCGACCTGCGCATGGATCCGGCCGCGGCGGCTCCGCCGGACACCGCGGCACTGGCCTACCGGATCGTGATCGAAGGTATGACCAACATCCGGCGGCACGCCCCGCGGGCCAGACGCGTGGACCTGAGCGTCAGCGCCTCGTCCGGCATTCTGGAGGTCACGATGACCAACGACGGCGTGGTCCGCGCCCCGGGCGCCCGCCGTGGCGGCACCGGCCTGCCCGCCCTCGCCGCGCTCGTCCAGGCCCAGGGCGGCGAGTTGGTCGCGGAAACCGTACCGGAGGGGTGGTCGCTGACCGCCCGCCTGCCGCTGGCACAATCCCCGGAGTGGTCACCCGCATCCTGATCGCCGACGACCAGGAAGGCATCCGCAGCGCCTTTCGCCTGATCCTCGACGCCCAGCCCGACATGACCGTGGTGGCAGAGGCCGCCGACGGGCGCACCGCGATCGACACGGCCAGGACGGTCAAGCCTGACGTGGTGCTCGCCGACATCCGCATGCCCGGAACCGACGGCATCGAGGTCACCCGCGCCCTGGCCGGCACCGGGATCCACGTCGTGGTCGTCACCACCTTCGGGCTGGACGAATACGTCCATGCCGCGCTGCGATACGGCGCCGCCGGGTTCATCCTCAAACGCTCCGGCCCCACGCTGCTCATCGAGGCCATCCGGGCCGCGATGAACGGCGATGTGCTCATCAGCCCGCAGCTCACCGTCCGGCTGCTCCGTCAGCGTGAACAGCCACGGGAAACCTCCACGGTGGTTCTCACCGAGAGAGAGGACGAGATCGTGGCCCTGGTCGCGCAGGGCAGGACCAACGCCGAGATCGCCGCGGAGCTCTTCCTGTCCCCGGGCACCGTGAAGAACCACGTCGCCTCCATCCAGCGCAAGGTCGGCGCCGGGAACCGCGTCGCGATCGCCGCGTGGGCGTGGGCGACCGGCAGGGCGGAGCCCTGACGGCATTGAGTGAAATCGATACTGTCACTGGCATGGGACTGCTGTTGGTATTGCGTCCTCCGCAGCCTCGTCCAAAGAGTCTGCGTCGCGCTACCCGGGCGCAACGGCGTGAGCGTCGCCATGCCGACGCCGAGGAGTGGATGACGGCACAGCGGCGGGGTTGGGTGCTGGACGTGGAGGTAGAAGAGCTTCTGCCGCTGGTGGACAGTGCCGGAAGCAGCACACTGCCGGTTCTCGGGCAGCTCGACCCGTGGTCGGACACCGTTCTCGATCGACGCGACCTTCCGCAGCTTGAGGCTGAGGTCGAGCGTCTGGAGGCTGCCGTCGGCGATGACGCACAACGCGAGTTGGTGGCGGCCATACGGAAGCTGCTGATGTGCTGGCACGTAGAGCCCGATCTGATGTTGCACTGCTACGGGGATTGACCGGCACGCGTCGACACGCGCCAGCCGGGGGAGCGCCCAACTGGCCTGCGGCAGTGGAAGTAGGGGCACCGTGCCTCAGCGTCGGCAGGGACCGTCGGCGCGGCCCAGTGCTTCTTGGTGCGGCACCGACCGTCGATTCAAGGCGTCCCGAACCATGCGGAAAGTGCCTCACGCAGCAGGGGCGCAGCGCTGTCTGCGGATTCGTCGATGCCGACCGCTCAGGCGACGTGACCGTCCGGCCGGATCAGCAGTGCGTCGGCCGGAGCGGTGCTCGATCACTTTCAGTGGAAGCAATGGCACCTCGCGGCCAGGTCACCCCCGGCGCGACGGCGTCGGTTACGTGGCTTTCGGCAAGCCATGCGAGTTGCTGAGAGCCACTTGGCCGTCAGCAGGCGCGGCCGGTGCGAGCATCGCGAGAGGCAGAAGCGATCACCGCACCTGGGGGAAGAATGTTCCGGAAACTGATCCTGATAGTGGGCGTGGCCGTAGCGGCGTCACCGGCCGCCGCGGCCACGGCCTGGGCGGGCGAGTCGCCGGCGAATCCACAGGCACGGGCGGCCATCTCCACCCCGCCGGCCGGGCAGTCGTCCGGTGCGTGTAGTCCCGGATCGCCGTGTGCGGCAGTCGACTGTGGACCGGGCCGCGTCTGCGTCCCCTCGCCCAAGCAGTGCTTCACCACACCGTGCCCGCAGTACGACTGCGTGCCCGCGTCCTCGGTCCCCCGCTCGCATCCCCGGCCTGCCTACCCCGGCTCACACCCGGGCCGGCGGTGGCCCCGTGACTCCGAGCACCGACCGGCCTATCCGCGCCACTGGCAAACGGCGGACCGCTCGAAGAGCTCGCCTGTCAGCACTCCTGGTGACCCGGCTCTGAACGTCGGAGGGGTGCTCGAATTCGGGGCGCCGTGAACCCCGTCAGACCGACGGGCACAGCGCGGGCGGCTGAGAGCGGGCGAAACGACGAGCCATCGAGCCGATTAGAACCAGACCTACAGGCCGAAGGGCGAATACCATCGGTCTGGTGATCAGGTTCCGCTTCACGTTGACCCCCTTGGGGAGGGTTGCGCCATGGGGTCATGAGGATCGGAGCCTGCACTGGTTCGGACTGACCGATGGCTGGTATTGGATCGAGCTGGCCGATCACGAGTTGCTGCGCTACTCACCGGACCCACTTCGGCGAACAGATCCCACGCCACAGCGCCCCTACGTCGACTATTTCCTGGCTCGCCTGTGGGAAGACCTCATCGAGATGACACCGGCCGTCCTCGAACCGGTGCCGGCCGATCTCCTCGATTTCGTCGCCGGAGATCCCGGCGTCTGGCGGTCCGTGGACAGTGATGCGGCGTCGACCGCCGCTGTCTGGTGGGACGGACACACCTTGGATCTCGGCTATCTCCGGCAGCCGCCCCGTATCAGGGCTTGGCGTACCGTCAGCGACGATCTCGACGTGGTGACGGTGACCTGGCGGCACGACGATGACGGCGATATCCGGTTCACGGCCCCTCCATCCGGTCGGGTCGTCATTTCCTGCGAGTTGTTCCTCGCCGCCGTCCGGCGATTCGACCATGAACTCATGACCGCCATGGAGCGGAGAATCAGGGCGTTGGAACGGAGCGGGCCACCCAACGGCGTTCACCTTGATCTGAAGCAATTACGCGCCGAGCACGCCGAACGAATGACCTGGCTCGCGCGAGGCCTGCGGCGTGTACCGCGAACCGATTGGACCGCCGTCCGTGCCGGCGCAATGGAGCTTCGCCAGGGGTTGACGGTCCGGGAGTGACCAGGAATCGATGCTCCGTTACGACCCGTCGGCGAGCACGTGCAGGACGCCGGAGTCACTGCCTTCGGGCAGACCGGCTGACGGCTGGTGACGTCATGGCCCTGACGGCGCTGGAACTCAAGCCGCTGATCGCGACCGATGCGTGATCACGCCCACGTCGCGTGAGGAGAAGACAGGATCACGGGTGTCCCGGCGGGACGATCGTGCCCGACTCGCAGCAAGCCCGTGAGTGGTCGGAAGCCCTTGGCATCGATTTCCACGAAGTCCGCTTCGAGACCAGCGGCCACGACATCACACTCGTGTTCTCCGATCTCCAGGTGACCGAGCTTCCGATCGGCTACACACCTTTCACCGTCACCGGATACTGACGCGGGCTGGAAGGCTCAGGCAGGACGGCGACATCCGCGGCGGCCACCGCCGCGGGCGCGCCGACGACGTCGGATCCGCCCGGTTTCAGAGCCAGAAGGTGTCGTGGTGGAGGTAGAACTCCGCCTTCTCCTCTTCACTCATGTCCGCGAGCGTGAGCAGGCCCTCGAAGTATCCCTCTCGCGGCGCGCCGGGCGCGAAGTGCAGCAGCATCGACGCCGGCTCTCCCGACTCGTTCCGGAATGCGTGTACGCCGCCCTCCGGGACGTGCACGAAGTCACCGGGGCCGGTGTCGATCCAGCGCCGTCCGTCGTAGATCCGCACCGTGCCGGTGAGGATGTAGAACGACTCGGAGATCGACCGGTGGAAATGCGCGGCCGGGCCACTGGGCTGCGGTCCCATGTCCCAGCGGTAGAGCCCGAACTGCCCATTGGTCGTCGCACCGGTCGCCAGATAGTGCACCGTGGTTCCGCTCGGGTAGTCGAGCTCGGGCGTGGCGTCCGGGCGCCGGTACGACGCCGTCGGCTCGCCCGCGTCACCGTGGTAGGCCGGTGGTGGATACGTCAATGGTCGTCCTCTCCTCGGGTTCGAGTCGCTCGTCGGGTCGTGGACCGAGCCGTCCGGCGACACGAGCTGGTGAAGGTCAATCGTCGTCGCCCGTGGTGCCGAGTTCTTCGTACGCCTCCCCGCATCGCTCGGTGTCGCCGGGTGCGCACAGCAGCACTCGCACATTGAGATCGACAGTACGCTGACGGCCCGCCGAGGTGTAGGTGATGCGCACACCGTCGGCTCCTGCGGTGGCGTCGCCGGTCTTCGCGTACTGCAGGGCGAGCTCGGTGTGGAGGCTGGTCTCCTCGCAGACGACGGTGACCGCGGGACTGCGGGCGGGGAAGCCGAGCTCGGTCAGCGGCTTCTCGGCGTTGCCGAGCATGGGGCCCGTATGCGGCCGGGACGAGAACGCCTGCACCACGATGTCGTTGTACGGCCTGATCGGCTCGACCCTGGTGATCGTGACGGAACCGGGCCGGTCCAGGCACATGTCCCAGCCACCCAGGGAGTAGGGGCGGTGGGCGACCGTGTCGGGCAGCATGATCTCCGCGTCGGGCCCGTCCGTGCCGGAGCCCCCGTTGACGATCAGGCGTGGGTCGAAAGCCCCGCAGCCGGAGGCCATGGCGGTGACCACGACCATCGGCAGGACCAGGCGGGTGAGAGCACGCATGACGAGACTCGATACCCCCGGGCTTCCGCGGCACGCGCGCCGGCCACCGGCTGAGTCGCGGAACGGCGCGTGGGGGAGGCGAGTCATGGAGCGGGAGTCACGCGGGACGACCACATGCGGGCTTCCTCTTCCGGCAGCACACGGTCGAGGGTGACCGACGGCCGCATCGTCGGATAGGTGCGGCCGATGTTCCAGGTACGCCGGAACGACGGACTGTCGAGGACCACCACACGATGCCCGTCGAGGAGCGGGATGTCGGCGGGGCGCCCGGCGGTGCGGATCGACTCGCCCGTCGTGTCACGCAGGTCGAACCGCGCCACGATCGGCCCGGCCTCGGGCTCAAGAGGCCCGTCCGTGGCCGCCGCGACCCAGGAGGGGTGGGGGATGGTCAGCGGCACGTGCCCGTTCAGGACGTGCGCCAGCAGCGTGGAGAGCTGGAAGTTGTCCCCGATCCCGCCGATCGTCAGCGCGTACGCCCGCCCGGTCGGGCCGGTGGAGGACGATCAGCGGCTCGTCGTCGAGTACGGCGAGGAGCCTCGGCAGGCACCACAGGTCGGGGCGGTCGTCCCCCAGGGCGGCGACCGCCGCGGCGAGTCGCGGGCGCCGGGAGAGATCCGCGCGGATGGCCGCCGACCGCTGGAGCACGGTGGTCGCGGCCGCGCTCCAGTCCTCGGCGATCGCCCAGCCGACGGCCAGGTCGAGGGCGCGAGCGAAAGGCAGGCGACGGCCGAGCCCGAGCCGTCCGGGCAGGCCGAAGGGGCCGGAGAGCACGCGCGCCGCGCCGAGGACCACCTGGTCCTCCGGACCGGGTTCCGGGAGGCACCGGTCGGTGACCGCGCGCCAGGCCCGGGCGAACTCGGCGGAGCGCTCCAGCGCGTCGCACAGTCCCGCGACCACGGGGTCGACCAGCGGGGCGGGGTCGGCTCCGTTCTCGACCATCGCGCCGCCCATCACGGCCAGCCGCGCGCCGAGCCCGGGAGGCAGCCGGTCGAACAGGCCGCACAGGCGGACGAGGGCGGCGTCCGCGGTGGCCGGGTCCGAGTCCTCCGTCCTCTCCCACAGGTCCTGTAGGGTCGCCAGGAAGCCAGGGGCGTCCTGGGTCTCCGCGGCACGGTAGAGGTCGTCGCATCGTTGATCGATCACCTGGTCGAGCACCGCACGATGCTAGGACAGGGCGGAGCTCAGCGGTTGGCGAATACCGACATGTCGGAGAGGGCGGCTTCCGCGTGGACGGCATCGACGCGGGGAGCGCCTCCAGTGCGAGGGTCGTTTCCGCGGCCCGCGAGACGGCAGGCGAGGCAGTCGCCGTGGCCCGCCATCGGGTCCTTCACCCGCCAGTCCCACTGGCCGGGGGGACGGGGGCCGCTGGGCTTGCCCCAGCCCGCCAGGTGCAGGGCCCAGGTGGCCAGACCGCCCAGGACGATGACGCCGATGCCGAGCCAGACGCCGAGGGACGAGGCGGCGCACATCGCCACGCCCACCGTCGTGCAGCCGCACAACGCGACGACGCAGCCGGTCCAGCCCGCGACCGTGTGCCCGAGATCCACGTCGTCGTGCATGCCGCTCATGATTCTCCTCGATGGTGAGATACTTATCTCACGAACTAAACATCTTAGATATTAAGGAGATTGAGGATGGACGGCAAGCCGCGCCCGGAGGCGACACCCGAGCAGGCTCTCGCCGGCATGGATCAGCTGATCGCGCTCAGCCTGGTCGGGCAGCACGACATCGCCCAGCGGCTCGGACTGAACGTCACCGACGTCACCTGCCTGGGCTTCATCCTGGCCGCGGGGGACGACCCGATCAGCGCGGGCGCGCTCGCCGAGCAGGCCGGCCTGACCACGGGGGCGGTGACGGGCGTGCTCAACCGGCTGGAGAAGGCCGGGTACGCGCACCGGCAGCCGGACCCCGAGGACCGCCGCCGCGTGCGCGTCGTCGCCGATCCGGCCGCGGTCGCCACGGCCGCGGCCGTCTACGAACCCTTCTACCGGCGGCTGAACGAGCTGTTCGCCGACTACACGCCCGCGGAGATCGCCGTGCTGTCCGACTGGTTCACACGCGCGGGCGACCTGATGCGGACCTACCTGGAGGAGATCCGGCGCGACCAGCTCGCCGCCATGCCCCGCGCCCGGCGCACGCGGAGCCGTTGAGGCCGCCGCGCCTGTCTATCCGCCGCGGCCTGCCCGCCGCGCCCTGTCTCCCGGGCCGGGCCCGCCGCGCATTCGACCCGGCCGCACCGGGCGGTTCCGCCCGGCCGGCCACCGTGCGTGGGCCGGGTCAGCGCTCGTCGACGACCCGGCCGTTCAGGGCGGTGGCGTCCTTGGTCAGGGCCATGGTCAGCGGCGCCTCCGGGAAGGTGGGCAGGGCGGCGAGCGCGGCGCCCAGCTGCTCCCCGCTCTCCCAGTGCCAGGTGTCGGTGTAGGTGCCGTCCTCGAGCTGGACCAGCACGGTGCGGGTGAGGCCGGGGTGCCCCTCCCTGATGGTCGCGATGAGCGAGGTCCTGCGGGCCAGGAACTCCTCCAGATCGGCCTCGGGGACGGAGTAGCGGTGCGAGCGGACGGCGGACATGTCGGTGTCTCCTTCTGTGCGAGGGGGTGGGGGGCTTACCAGCTGCCGGCGATCTGCCGGACCGGGGCGTTCAGGCGGTTGAAGAGGTTGGTGACGGCGATCATCAGCAGGATCGAGGCCAGCTGCTTCTCGTCGAAGTGATCGGCGGCGTTGTCCCAGACCTCGTCGGAGACGGCGTCGGCGCGGTCGGCCAGCCGGGTCGAGGCCTCCGCCAGCGCCAGCGCGGCCCGCTCGGCGTCGGTGTAGTACGGGGTCTCGCGCCAGGCGCTGACCAGGCCGATGCGCTCGTCGCTCTCGCCGAGCTTGCGCAGGCTCTTCAGGCCGCTGTCGACGCAGGCGCTGCAGCCGTTGATCTGGCTGACCCGCAGGTGGACCAGCTCCAGGAGCTCCTGGGGGAGACCCTGCGACTGAGCGGCCTTCATCAGCTCCATGATCGGCTTCATCGCGGCGGGGATGATCGCGGCGGGGTTCTTCATCCGGGCTTCCATCGTGGTTCCTTCGTATCGGTTCTGCGAGATCCGTCTCGGTTCGTGTGAGATCAGAGTGGCTGCCCGGATTGATACATTCGCTATGCGCGCACGATGCGATCGTGATGGGGGGACGATGCTGCGCTTCACCCTTCTCGGCCCCGTCCAGATGGTCGTCGACGGCGCGCCCCTGACGGGCATCGCCCCACGTCACCGGGCTGTCCTGGCCTACCTCCTGCTCAACGCCGGCCGGGTGATCGGCATCGAGCGGCTGATCGACGCGACGTGGGGCTACGACCGGCCCGACACGGCCCGATCGCAGATCCACGCCTCGATCACCGCGATCCGCAAGGCGCTGCGCGGTGCGGGAGCCGTACGGCTCCTGGAGACGCGCGCCGGCGGCTACGTCGCGCAGCCGGAGCCCGGACAGGTCGACGCGCAGGAGTTCACCGAGCTGGTCGCGGCCGGCGAGCTGCGCAGGGCCCTGGACCTGTGGAGCGGCGAGGCGCTGGAGGACGTGCACGCGCATTACGTCACCGGCGTCCGGGAGCTCTGGAACGACCGGCGGCTGTCGGCGTACGAGCGCCTGGCGGAGGGCGAGCTCGCCGCCGGGCGGCACGGCGATCTGCTCGACGAGCTCGCGGCCCAGGTGGCCGCCAACCCGCTGCGCGAGAAGCTCAACGGCCATCTCGTCCTGGCCCTGCACCGGGCGGGGCGGCAGCCCGACGCCCTGGCCGCCGCGCGCGCCTACCGTACGGCTCTCGCGGACGAACAGGGGCTCGACCCCGGACACGCCTTCACCGAACTGGAGCGGGCGGTCGTGGCGGACGATCCGGCCCTGCGCCTGGCCGACGCGGCGCCGGTGGCTCCGACACCGCCGTCCCGCTCCACCTTCCTGCCCTACGACATTCCCGACTTCTCCGGACGCACGGCCGAACTGGAGCGGCTCGCGGACGAGCACCACAACGACCACAACGGACCGGCGGTCGTCACGATCGACGGCATGGCGGGGATCGGCAAGACCGCTCTCGCCGTCCACGTGGCCCACCGGCTGGCCGCCCGCTATCCGGACGGCCGGCTCTTCATCGACCTGCAGGCCCACACGGCGGGCCGGGAGCCGATCGAAGCCGCCGCGGCGCTGGAGACGCTCCTCCGCCAGCTCGGGGTGCCCGCCGACCGCATCCCGGTCACCCCGGCCGAGCGGAGCGCCCTCTGGCGCGCCGAGCTGGCCGATCGCCGGGTGCTCGCCGTACTGGACAACGCTCTCGACGCCGAGCACGTGCGCCCCCTGCTGCCGGGACGCTCCGGCACCCTCGTCCTGATCACCAGCAGGCGGCGGCTCGTCGACCTGGACGGCGCCCAGGCGTTGTCGGTGGACGTGCTGGGCGAGGCGGACGCCGCCGAGCTGTTCGAGCGGATCGTGGGCGAACGCGCTCACCAGGAGCCGGAGGCCGTACGCGAGGTGCTGCGGCTGTGCGGGCACCTCCCGCTCGCCATCCGGATCTCCGCCGCCCGCCTCCAGCATCGCCCGCGCTGGACCGTGTCCTATCTGGCCGGGCGGCTGCGGGACCATCGCCGGCTCCTGGACGGGGTGTCGGCGGCCTTCGCCCTCTCCTACGAGCAGCTCCACGAGGACGAGCAGCGCATGTTCCGCCTGCTCGGGCTGGTGCCGGGGCGCGACATCGACGTCTGCGGCGCGGCCGCGCTGGCCGGGATCGGCGAGGACGAGGCCGAGGGGCTGCTCGAGGGCCTTCTCGACGCCCACATGCTCCTGCAGCTGGAACCGGGCCGCTACACCTTCCACGACCTGCTCCGCGAGCACGCCCGCTCGCTCGGCGAGGACGACGGCGCCGTCATGCGGCTGCTCACCTACTACCTGCACCGCTCCCGCGCGGCGATGGACCGGCTCTTCCCGTACACCGTCGGCCAGCGGGAGGGCATCCCCCAGCCGGCCGCCCCGATCGCGCCCATCCGCGACGCCGCGGAGGCGATCGCCTGGCTCGACGCCGAACGCTCCAACATCATCGCGACCGCCGTCCACGGACCCGAGATCTGCCTGGGCATGCTGGCCCTGGCGATGCGCCCCTACCTCGACCGGCACGCGCATCACGACGACGCGCTGACGCTGCACACCCTGGCGCTGCGGCGCAGCCGCGCGCTCGGCGATCCCGACGTTCAGGCGCGAGCGCTCACCGACCTGGCGCGGACCTACTGGCGGCTCGGCGAGTACGAGCGGGCGGAGGAGCACGCTCACCAGGCCCTCGACCACTGGGCCCTCGACCACTGGGCCCTCGACCACTGGGCCCTCGACGCGCTCGAGGAGGCCGGCGAACGGGCCCGGGCACTGCTCACCCTGGGAAACGTGGCCCTGCGCCGCGGCCGGGACACCCAGGCGGAGCAGCACCTCAAGCAGGCGCTCGACCTCACCCGCATCGGCGCCGACACCTGGGGCGAGGCCAACGTGCTCGGCATCCTCGCCCTCCTCCTCGACCGGGCCGGCCGTCCCGAGGAGGCCCGGCGCCATCTCGACCTGGCGCTGGCACTCCACCGCAAGGTGGGCGACCCGGCGGGAGAGGCGGCGATCCTCGACCATCTCGGCGTCGTCCTGCGGCGCCAGGGCGAGCTCGCCCAGGCGCGCATCCGCCACGAGCAGGCCGCGGCGGTCTACCGCGCCCTCGGCAACACCGCCGACGAGGCGGCCGCGCTCAACGGGCTGGCCGAGGCGGCGGGCGACCCGGCTCGGGCGGTCGAGGAGCACTCGGCCGCGCTCGCGCTCGCCGACCTGACCCGCAACCGGCCGGAGCGGGCGCGCGCCCACGACGGGCTGGCGCGCGCCCACCTCGCGCTCGGGCACGCGGAGCAGGCGTGTGAGCATGGGCGGCTGGCTCTCGGCCTCTACGGGGAGCTCGGTGTTCCGGAGGCCGAGAAGGTCCGCCACTTCCTGGAGAGCGCAGGAGGGTCCGCGAGGCAGGACCACCCTCAGCCCGTGAGGTCATGACCGCCCCGCCGCAGCACGGCTCCGGCCTCTTCGGAGCGGACTCCCGGCGCGTCCGTCAGCCGCCGAGCACCGCGCTGAGAGCCGTCAGCGCCTCGGCGGCGTCGTCGCCGGTGGCGCGCAGTGTCACGGTCTTCCCGCTCGTGGCGCCCAGGCCCATCAGCGACAGCACGCTGCGCACGTCGACCGAGCGGGAGCCGTACGAGAGGGTGACGGCCGAGGCGAAGGCGGCGGCGGTCTGGGCGAGCGCGCTCGCGGGGCGGGCGTGCAGGTCCTCGGTCAGGACGATCGCGCGCTCGCCGGCGCCGACCCCGGGGGCCGCGGGCCCAGTGCTTGCCGTGGGCCCAGGGCCTGCCGTGGGCCCAGAGTTTGCCGTGGGCTCAGAGCTTACGGACATGCCACGCCTCCTCGGCCGCCGCCAGCACACCGTCCAGTGAGGCCCCGCCGCCCGCCGCGACGACCGCGGAGATGGCGCCCTCCACGAACGGCACGTCGGCTATCACGACGTCACCCGGGGTCTGCAGCAGCCTGGCGGTGAGCACCGAGCTGCCGAGATCGGGGATCAGCACGACGCCGTCCCCCCGGTCCACCTCCTCGATGGCGGCGGTCACCCGGTCGGGGCTGGTGCCGAGACCGCCGTCCTCGGTGCCTCCCGCCGCCGCCAGCGGCACCTGCGCGCCGCCGATCTGCCTGGCCAGCGTGGCCACCTCCGCGGCCAGGCCGCTGCTGTGTGAAATGAGTACGATGCCAACCATTCGTTATTCCTGAAGATCGTTCGGCATAATCGAAAAGTGATCCAGTCGGTGGAGCGCGCCGCGCTCATCCTGAAGGCCCTCGGGTCAGGCACCCCCCGCCTCGGGGTCACCGAGATCGCCGAGCGGGTCGGCCTGGCCAAGCCGACCGTGCACGGGCTGCTGCGCACGCTCGCCGCCTGCGAGCTGGTCGTGCAGGACTCCGACACCGGCAAGTACGCGCTCGGGCCCGCCGTGCTGCAACTCGGAAACGCCTATCTGGAGGGGTCGGAACTGCGGGCCAGGAGCCTGATGTGGGCCGACTCCCTGGCCCAGCGCGTCAACGAGGCCGTCTGGATCGGCACGTTGTCGGGGAGCCGGGTGATCGTGCTCCATCACGTGTTCCGGCCCGACGACGTCGTGCAGATCCTGGAGGTGGGCGCCGCGATCCCGTGGCACGCCTGCGCGCTCGGCCACGCCATCGCCGCCCACGACCCGCGCGGGGACGAGCTGCTGTCGGACGACCTCGCCCCGCTGACCGGGCTCACCAGGACCGGCCGCGACGACCTGGAGCGGGCGCTCGCGGAGGTGCGCCGCCGGGGGTACGCGGTCGAGGACCAGGAGGCGGCGCTGGGGGACGCGGGCGTCGCCGCGCCCGTCTTCTCCCGGGACGGCTCGGTGGCCGGCGCCGTCGCCGTGGTCGGGCCGGTCGAGCGGGTGCTGGACCCGGCGCGGCGCGAGGAGATCGCGCTGGCCGTGCGGGAGACCGCGCGGGCGCTCTCGCGCGACCTCGGCGCGCCCCGCTCCGCCGTGCCCGGCGGCCCGGCCGCCTGACCGGTCCCGGCTCACGGTCATCGGGAGGCGGCCGCCTTCAGCGCGCCGAACAGCAGAGCCGTGGAGGCGGCGCCGGGATCCTCGTGCCCGACGCTGCGCGGCCCCAGGTAGCTGGCCCGCCCCTTGCGCGCCTGCAACGGGACCGTCGCCCTGGCGCCCTGCTCGGCCGCGGCGGCCGCCGCCTCCAGCGCCTCCTCCTGCTTCAGCCCGTCCCGGACGGCCTGGGCCAGCGCCTTCGCGGCCGGGGCGAGGGCGTCGACCATGGTCTTGTCGCCCTCCGCCGCGGCGCCGAGGCGCTGGACGCCGGACAGGGCCGCGTTCAGGCCCGTGCTCAGCTCGGCCGGCGAGATCTCGGCGGCCTCGCCGAACGCCTTGCCCATCTCGCGGAAGGCGGTGCCGTACAGGGGGCCGGAGGCGCCGCCGACCTTGCGGATGAGCGTGGAGCCGACGAGGACGAGGAGCGCGCCGGGGGTCTGCGGGGAGGCGCCGGCCAGCGCCTCCTGCGCGGCGGTGAACCCGCGGTCGAGGTTGGCGCCGTGGTCGGCGTCGCCGATCGCGGCGTCCAGTTGGGTGAGGTGGTCGCGCTGCGCCCGCACGGCGGCGGCGATCTCCTCGATCCAGGCGGCGAAGAACTGGGTGTTCACGAGGGGACTCCAGAGGTTCGGATGGCGGTCAGCGGCCCCAGCGCAGCGCGGGTGTCTCCACCGGCGCGTCCCAGAGCCGGGTGAGCTCGCCGGTCAGCGAGCACGTCGTCACCGAGAAGCCTTGCATGTCGAGGCTGGTCACGTAGTTGCCGACCAGGCTGCGCACGGCCGTCGCGCCCTTCTCCCGCAGGTACGCCTCCACCTCGGCGAAGACGATGTACAGCTCGATGAGCGGTGTTCCGCCCATGCCGTTGACCATGACGAGCGTCTCGCCGGACAGCGGCAGGTCGGCGTCGATCGCGTCCATGGCGGTACGGACGATCTCGCGGGCCTCGCGCATCGGGGCCCGGGTCCGCCCGGGCTCGCCGTGGATGCCGATGCCGAGCTCGATCTCCGTGTCGCCCAGCTCGAAGGTGGGCTTGCCCGCGGCCGGCACGGTGCAGGGCGTCAGCGCCACCCCGAACGAGCGGCTGCGCTCGTTGACCTCCCGGGCGACCCGCGCCACCTCGGCAAGGGGCGCGCCGCTCTCGGCCAGCGCGCCGGCGATCTTCTCGACGAACAGCGTGGCCCCCGTGCCCCGGCGGCCCGCGGTGAACAGGGAGTCCTGCACCGCCACGTCGTCGTTGACGAGCACGGTCGCCACCTCGACGCCCTCGTCGCCGCTGAGCTCGGCGGCCATCTCGAAGTTCAGCACGTCGCCCGTGTAGTTCTTCACGATGTGCAGCACGCCCGCGCCGCCGTCCACGCCCTTGGTGGCCTCGATGATCTGGTCGGGGACGGGGGAGGTGAAGACCTCTCCGGGACAGGCCGCGTCGAGCATGCCGTAGCCGACGAACCCGCCGTGCAGCGGTTCGTGTCCGGAACCGCCGCCGGAGACGAGGCCGACCTTGCCGGGCCGGGGGGCGCCGGCGCGGAAGACGACCTTGTTCTCGAGGTCGACGCGGAGCGAGGGGTGCGCCGCGGCGATGCCGCGCAGCGCGTCGGTGACGACGGAATCGACACTGTTGATGAGCTTCTTCATGATGCGGTCCCTACTGCCGTGGTCGTGCTCTCCAGCTTCGTCCTTCCTCGCGAGGCCGCAAGCGCCGTGTAGGCGAGCGCCCCGAGCAGCCCGCCCGCGAACTCCCCGATGAAGTAGGCCGGCAGCTGGTCCCAGCTCACCACGCCGCCCCAGGCCGCGTTCACGAGGAACGGGCCCGCGTAACGGGCCGGGTTGATCGCGGCCCCGGTCACCGGGCCCACGATGACGATGATCGCGAAGACGATCGAACCGATCGCCATCGGCGCCCACCCGGCGGCGGCCCGCCGGTCGAGCACGCCGAAGACGACGAAGACCAGGATGAACGTGCCGATCGCCTCGATCAGCGTGCCGCGGGCGAAGCCGACCTCGGCGGCGTACGCGGTCATGCCGCCTCCGGCGGCCCTGGCGGCGTCCGCGCCGAGCGTCGCGAGGATCCCGAGCGCGCCGGCGACCGCCCCGGCGACCTGCGCCGCGACGTAGCCCGGCACCTCACGCCAGGGGAATCGGCCGGTCGCGGCGAGGGCGACCGTGACCGCCGGGTTGATGTGGGCGCCGGAGATGTGCCCGATGGCGTACACGGTGCCCACGATGACCAGCATGAACGCGAAGCCGATCACGCCGAGCTGGGCCATGGAGAAGGGAGCGTGGGAGCCGGCGGCGATGACCCCGGTGGCCGCGGCGGACCCGGCGCCGACGTACACGAGGAAGGCGGTGCCGAGGAGTTCTGACAGGAGCTTCTGGAACGTGGAGGGGGGTGAGTCGTTCATGAGACCGTCCAGAGTTTGAACGTCGTTCGATAATGTCGAACGCGGTTTCATAGAAGTTAAATCTGGAGGCCACCCAGGGTCAAGGGCCGCAGGGCTGTGGAGGGCTCAGCGAGTGAGGGAGCGCGGCGGCCGTGCGATCCGGCGGTAGCCGCCTCGGGCCCGGATCGCGAGATGCGCGCCGAGGGCGACGGCCGGACAGCACAGCACGACCGCCAGCAGCACGGCGGTGCCGTAGTCCTCGGGCTGCCCGGCGCTCCAGCCCCGGAACGGCAGGTAGATCGCGGCGAAGGTCAGCGGCGCCGCGACGATCGAGCTCAGTCCCCGCATACGGGAGTACGCGGCGATGACGGCCAGCCCGACGCACCCGCCCATCACGAGGAGCGCCCCCAGGACCGTGAACGGCAACCCGTAGATGCCCGGCGGGCCTTTCACCGCCATGTAGAGGCCCACCCAGGTGCAGAATCCGGCGGCCGCGAAGCCGAGCGGCGACCTCTGCAGGCATCCGGCGAACGCGAGCGCGGCCAGCAGCACGGTGAGCGCGGTGAGGTAGGCCGTCCCCGTCTCCGCCTCGATGCGCTCGCCCGCGTTGGAGAGGGGTGCGGCCGACTGCTCGGACAGGTCGTCGTATCCCCGGAAGCCGAGCCGGTGCCATCGTCCGCTGACGTCGCGCAGCGCCACGCCGTCGCGGCCGTTCGCCACGGCGACGAGGTGTCCCCGGGGCGCCGGCAGGACCGCCACGGCCGTGGACGCCGCGGTGTCGGAGCGGAGAGGGCTGCTCTCGTATCGGCTCCGGTACAGGTAGTGCTGCCGGCCCGGTGAGATTTCCCAGGCCGTCGCCCAGGTGCGCCCTCCGTCGTCGGACTGCTCGACCTTGAGCAGTGGCGGGGCCACTCGGTAACAGCGCCTCGGTTCGCCGGGCACACAAGCTGTCGTGCGCGACGACTTCTCGGACGGCGGGCTGGTCCAGCGGTGCCACGACCGGCCCTGGTCGCTCGTGGCGAGCCCGTCCGGGCCGTAGCCGAGGTACACGACGATCACGGCGTCGTGCGCCTCCACGTGCACGGCGGACGGAGGGATCGGAGCCGCAGCGGTTGCGGTGACCGCGAAAACCGCCGCGGGCAGGGCGACCAGCAGCCGGGCGCGGCGTGCGGAACGGCTGGGACGGGAGGATGGCCGCACGGCGTGCCGCCGGACGATCCAGGCGAGGCCGAGGGCGGGAAGGACGAGCAAATCGGTCGGGTCCGCGACGACTCCGGCGGAGGGGGTGAACAACGCCCAGGCGTCGGCGGCCACGCGCGCTCCGATAGGCGTGGTCTTTACGAGGGCGAAGACCCCGCCGGTCAGCGCGATCGCCGTCAGGGCGGCCCGCCTGTCCGCCTCCCCGCACTCCACTGCGGCGCTCCGCGAGGCGCCGCCACCAGCGCGAGCGACGGTGCGCCGTACGGCGAGGGTCGCGGCGAACGCCAGCATCGGCGGGGCGACCAGCATCCCCGCGACGTCGCTCAGCTTGCCGGTGACCATGCCCGGCCATAGGCGCTTGAGCAGGTGGTCGTTGACGAGGAGCACGGCGATCGCGGCGAGTGTCACGGGATGGCCGAGCCAAGCCGCGGCGGTTCCAGTGCCCCGGGAGCTCACCGCCACCTCGTCTCCTCCGTCTGGCTTCGCCTACGTGGTTTGGACGATCATCGTCGTCGTACGGTTCACCCGCGTCCGATATGGCGTTCCGGGGGGCGGGTGTAGGAGGATCGCAGGGGCCTGACTGTTGGGGAGGCGTTGATGTCGGTGTTGCGGGATCTGGTGGACGGCATCCGGGGCGGGGGGATCGAGGTGCTCGACCTCACCGCGCCGCTGAGCGACACGACGCCGATCCTGCTGCTGCCCGAGCCGTTCGGGCAGACGGTGCCGTTCTCGATGCAGGAGATCAGCCGGTACGACGACCGCGGCCCGGCCTGGTACTGGAACAACTTCACCACCGGCGAGCACACCGGCACGCACTTCGACGCGCCCGTCCACTGGGTGACCGGTCGCGACGGCGAGGACGTGTCGCAGGTGGCTCCCGCCAAGCTGATCGCCCCCGCCGTGGTGCTCGACTTCAGCGCGCAGTCGGCCGCCGACCCCGACTTCCTGCTGGAGGTCGACCACGTCAAGGCGTGGGAGGCCGAGCACGGGCCGCTGCCCGACGGCGGCTGGCTGCTGTACCGCACTGGGTGGGACGCGCGCGCCCACGACCAGGCGGAGTTCCTCAACGCCGACGAGACGGGGCCGCACACGCCGGGCATGTCGCCCGACTGCGCCCGCTACCTCGCCGAGGAGACGCCGATCACGGGCATCGGGACGGAGACCGTCGGCACCGACGCGGGCGCGGCCCACTCCTTCGACCCCGCCTTCCCCTGCCACTCCTACCTGCTCGGCGCCGGGAAGTACGGCCTGACCCAGTTGCGCAACCTCGACCGGCTGCCGCCGACCGGCGCGGTTGTGATCGCGAGCCCGCTGCCGATCGTCGGCGGCTCGGGCAGCCCGGTCCGCGTGCTCGCGCTGGTGGAGCGGTGAACGTCGCGGAGGCCGTCGGCGCGGCCCTCGCCGCCCTCGGCGTACAGGCGGCCTTCGGCGTTGTCGGCAGCGGCAACTTCCACGTCACCAACGCCCTCGTCGAGCACGGCGTGCGGTACGTCGCGGCGCGGCACGAGGGCGGGGCCGCCACGATGGCCGACGCCTACGCCCGGATGAGCGGCACGGTCGCCGTGCTCACCGTCCACCAGGGGCCCGGCCTGACCAACGCGCTGACCGGCGTCACCGAGGCGGCCAAGAGCCGCACCCCGCTGCTCGTGCTCGCCCCTGAGGTGACCTCGCCCACCTCCAACTTCCGCATCGACCAGACCGCGCTCGCCGAGGCCGTGGGCGCGCACTGCGCCAGGGTCGCGTCGGCCGCCACGGTCGTGGACGACACCGTGATGGCCTTCCTGGCCGCCCTGCTCGGGCGCCGGACGGTGGTGCTCAACCTGCCCCTGGACGTGCAGGCCGAGACGCTGCCCGACGAGGCCGCCGAGGCCGTACGGGAACTGCTGGCCGGCCGGGGCGGCGCGCACCGCGCCGTGGCGAGCCGCGTGCCGCCGGCGTGGGGGCTGACGTTCCCCATCGAGCCCGGGGACGACGCGGAACCGGAGGGCCTCACCGCGGAGCCGTCCGACGAGCTGACGCGGTTCGCGCGGATGCTGGCGGAGGCGGAGCGGCCGGTCTTCGTGGCCGGCCGGGGAGCCCGCGGCGCGCGGCGGGAGCTGGAGGCCCTCGGCGAGCGGGTGGGGGCGCTGTTCGCCACCTCGGCGGTCGCCAAGGGTCACTTCCACGGCAGCCCCTGGGACCTCGACGTGAGCGGCGGCTTCGCCACCCCGCTCGCGGCCGAGCTGATCCGCGGCGCCGACCTCGTCGTCGGCTGGGGCTGCTCGTTCACCATGTGGACCACCCGGCACGGCGCGCTGATCGGGCCGGACACCAGGGTCGTCCAGGTGGACCTCGACCCCGACGCGCTCGGCGTGCACCGCGAGATCGACCTCGGCGTGGTCGGCGACGTACGCGAGACCGCGCGGGCGGTCGCCGCCCTGCTCGGCGGACCGGGGGCGGGGGGCGGGACGGGGACGCGCGGCTACCGCGCTCCGGAGATCGCCGGGCGCATCGCGCGCGAGGGGCGCTGGCGCGACGTGCCCTACGAGGACCTGAGCGCGGAAGGGCGCATCGACCCCAGGACGCTGACCGTCGGGCTCGACGACCTGCTCCCGCAGGAGCGGCTGGTGGCCGTCGACTCGGGGAACTTCATGGGATATCCGTCGATGTTCCTCACGGTCCCGGACGGCGGCGCGTTCTGCTTCACCCAGGCGTACCAGTCGATCGGGCTCGGCCTGGCCACCGCGATCGGCGCGGCCGTCGCGCGGCCCGACCGGCTCGCGGTCGCCGCCCTCGGTGACGGCGGGGCCCTGATGGGCGTCGCCGAACTGGAGACGGTCGTACGGCTCGGCCTCCCGATGGTGGTCGTGGTCTACGACGACGACGGGTACGGCGCGGAGGTCCACCATTTCGGCCCGCACGGGTTCCCGCTCGGCGCGGTCACCTTCCCGCCCGCCGACATCGCGGGAATCGCGCGGGGCTTCGGCTTCGAGGCGGTGACCGTACGGCGGGAGGAGGACCTGTCGGGGGTCGCCGAGTGGCTGAAGGGGCCGCGCGACAAACCCCTGCTCGTCCACGCGAAGGTCACCGCCGACCGCCCGTCGTGGTGGCTGGAGGAGGCCTTCCGCGGCCACTGACCCGGCCCGGAGCCAAAGCGGAGCCAAGCGGAGCTCGCGGGAAAGAGGACCTTCGGCCCGTAAAAGTTACGGACGAGTAGGTTACGGTTTCAGACATGGCTGAGATCGTGTACCCGCCGGTCCTGCGGACCGCGCTGACCGCCTTCAAACTGCTCGACCTGAGGTTCCGCATGGAGGGCACGGAGCGGATACCCCGCAGCGGCGGCGCGGTCCTGGTGAGCAACCACGTCAGCTACCTCGACTTCATCTTCGCCGGCTTCGCCGCCTACCCCGCGGGGCGGCTGGTCCGGTTCATGGCGAAGAAGGAGGTCTTCGAGCACCCGGTGTCGGGCCCGCTGATGCGCGGCATGCACCACATCCCCGTGGACCGGTCGGCCGGGGCGGGCGCCTACGACGCCGCCGTACGGGCCCTCAAGGACGGCGAGATCATCGGCAACTTCGCCGAGGCGACGATCAGCAGGTCGTTCACGGTCAAGGAGATCAAGAGCGGGCCGATCCGGATGGCGGCCGACGCCGGGGTGCCCGTGATCCCGGTCGCCCTGTGGGGCGGCCAGCGGCTGTGGACGAAGGGCCGGCCGCGCAAGCTGCTGCAGCGGCATGTCCCGATCACGATCCTGGTCGGCGAGCCGATGCTCGCGGGCCCGGGTGACGACATCGGCGCGCTGACCGGCGACCTTCGGCGGCGGATGGCGGACCTGCTCGACGAGGCCCAGCGGACCTACCCCGACCAGCGGCGGGGCGTGTGGTGGCAGCCGGCCCACCTCGGCGGCACCGCGCCCACCCCGGAGGAGGCCGCCGCGCTGGACGCCGCCGCCCGGCCCCGCCGGGAGTAGGGCAGGGCGTCTGTCCGGTTCCGCAACACGGCCGTTACGCCGAAGGGTTGACCGGCGGTCAAGGGACGGGGATAACTGAGCCCGGGGGACTCGCAACCCGTACCTTGGAGCCGTGGATGAGCATCGTGCCCCCGCCCCCGCTGGTCGGACGCGCCACTGAGCTGCGGACTCTCATCGACGCGGTGACCCGCCCGCCGGCGGTCGTGCTGGTGGAGGGCGAGGCGGGCATCGGCAAGACCCGGCTCGTCCGCGCCGCGCTCGACCGCCTGCCGTCCGGCGACCGGGCCGTCCTCCTCGGCTACTGCCACCAGATCCGCGAGCCCTTCCCGTACGGGCCGGTCTTCGAGGCGCTGCGGGACATCAGGGGACGGCTCCCCGCGGCACACCGGCTCAACCCGGTCACCGGCGCGCTCCGCGCCCACCTCCCCGAACTGGCCGGCGCGCTGCCGCCGTCGCCGCAGCCCCTGGACGAGCCGCGGGCCGAACGCCACCGGGTCTTCCGCGCGATACGCGCCCTGCTGGCGGCCGTCGGACCGGCCGTGCTCGTCGTCGAGGACCTGCACTGGGCCGACGACGGGACGCTCGACCTGCTGCGCTTCCTGACCGGGCAGCCGCCGCAGGGGCTGGCGGTGGTCGCGACGTGCCGCAGGGACGGCGTCGCGGGTCCGCCGCTCGGCCGGGCGTACCGGCACCAGCCGGACACGGCCAACGTGGTCGTGCGGCTGGCGCCGCTGGACGCGTCCGGCGTGGCAAGCCTGGCCGGTGCGCTGCTGGAGCGGTCCGACCTGTCTCCCGGGTTCGTCACGCGGCTGCACGAGCGCACGGCGGGCATCCCGTTCGTGGTGGAGGAACTGGTCCGGTCCCTGCCCGCCTCGCCGCCGGGCGCGGACGACCCGGACGCGCTCGACCGTGCCGTCGACCGGGCAGGCGCCCCGCTGCTGCTGCGCGAGGCGATGGCCGAGCGGATGGCCGGTCTGTCCGCGGCGGCGGCCGGAGCGGTCAGGGCGGCGGCGGTGCTGCGGCTTCCCGCGGGTGAGCAGCTGATCACCGCGGTCGGCGGCGACCCGGCCGCGCTGAACCCCGCCACATCGGGTCTCGCCGGGCCGGGTTTCGCCGGGCCGGGCTCCGTCGGACTGGCTGAGGCGCTGCGCGCCGGGGTCCTGCACGAGCACCCCGGCGGCCGGTACGGCTTCCGCCACGCGCTGGCCCAGCAGGCCGTCTACGACGCCATCCCCGGCCCCGAACGCCGGTCGGCGCACGTGCGGGCGATGGCCGCGCTCGCCGCGACGGACGCGCCGCCGCTGGTGCAGCTAGCCTTCCACGCCCGGCAGGCCGGGGACACCGACGCCTGGGTGCGCCACGGGACCGCCGCCGCCCAGCAGGCCGCCGCGCTGGGCGACACCGCCCTGGCCGTGGAGGTGGTCGAGGGCATGCTCGACGACCCCGACCTGCCGGTGCGCGACCGGGGCCCGCTGGTGCTGATGCTGAGCCGTTTCGCGGCGACGGGCCTGTCGCACCAGCGGGTGGTGCGGCTGCTGCGCCAGGTGCTGCGGGGCGACTTCCTCTCCCGGGACGTGCGGGGCGAGGTGCGGCTCAACCTCGGCGTCGTCCTGTCCAACCAGGCGGGCGACGCCGCCGCGGGGCGGCCGGAGATCATGGCCGCCCTCGCCGAGCTGAACGACCGGCCGACGCTGGCCGCCCGAGGCTGGGCCAGCATGGCGATGCCCGAGTGGGGCGCCGAGTCGCTGGCGGAGCACGCGGAGTGGATGGCCCGCGCGGAGGCGCTCGTCGCCACCGCCGACAACCCTGAGCTGTCGGCCGCGGTCCTGGCCAACCGGGCCTCCTTCGAGATGACGACCGGCTCTCCCGGCGCGTTCGACGTCGCCGCCAGGCTTCCGGCCGAGGACCCGCGCACGGGGGTCCGGCGGGAGGTCGCGCGAGCGTACTGCAACCTCCACGACTCGGCGACGACCGTGGGGCTCTACGCGGCGGCCGAGCGGTTCGCCCGGGAAGGGCGGCGGCTCGCCCTGGAGACCGGCGCGCAGTATCCGGCCTTTCTCCTCGACGCCTCCGCGATCCGCAGGGAGTGGCTCACCGGGCGGTGGGACGGCCTGCGCGACCGGGCGGCGTCGCTGGGAGAGTCGGCCACGGAGACGCCGCTGGTCGCGGTGGACCTGTGGCTGGTGCTGGGGCTGCTCGCCCTGGCGACGGGCGAATGGGAGGAGGCGGTCAGGCAGTTCCACCGCGCGGGACTGGACGCGCCGGAGGCCCGCAACGTCCCGGTCGTGACGGCCGCCGCCGGAGGGCTCGTCGATCTGCACCTCGCCCGGGGAGCGGGGGACGAGGCCGTCGCGGAGGCCGAGCGGGCGGTCGCCCGGCTGCGCCGCAAGGGCGTGTGGGTGTGGGGCGCGAGTCTGGTCCCGTCGGCCGTCGCCGCGTTCGCCAGGGCCGGGCGCATGGAGACGGCGGCGGAGCTGGTGGACGAGTACGCCGCCGGGATCGCGGGCCGGGTGGCGCCCGCCGCGCACGCCGCGCTCGACGCCGCCCGCGGCGCGCTCGCCGCCGCAGAACCGCGGCACGCCGACGCCGCCGCCTTCTTCGCCCGGGCCCGCGAGGCGTACGCCGCCCTGCCCCAGCCCTACGCGGCGGCGCGGTCGGCCGAGGGCGAGGCGCGGTCCCTGCTCGCGCTCGGAGACGGCGCCGCGGCGGCGGGCTACCGGGAGGCCGCGGAGTCGTACGGCCGGCTCGGCGCCACGCACGACGCGGCCCGGTGCAGGCGGGTGCTGCGCGACATCGGAGTGGACGTCCCGCTGCCGCGCGGCGGGCGGCGGGGCGCCGGCGCGCTGTCGCAGCGGGAGCGGGAGGTCGCCAGGCTCGTCGCGCTCGGCCGGACCAACCGCGAGATCGCCGACGTGCTCTTCCTGTCCACGCGCACGGTCGAGACGCACGTCGCCACCGTGCTGCGCAAGCTCGGCGTACGGTCGCGGACCCAGATCGCACCGCCCGCCTGACCGCCCCCGGGACGCGGAAACCCCCGGGACCGTGCGGTCCCGGGGGCTGCGCCGCCGTGGCTCAGACCGTGATGCTCCACGAGTCGAGGTAGCCGGTGTCGTAGGTGTACTGGTCGCGGACCTCAAGGGTCCAGGTGCCCGCCGCCGTCTGCGTGACCGGGACGGAGTAGGTCCTGGTGCCGAACGACGTGCAGCTCAGGCCGCCGCTGGACTTGACCGTGTACCAGGTGCCGTTCGGGCCCTGGAGCCTGATCCGCAGGTCCTCGGCGCAGGTGTGCGAGATGGTGATGCTGAGCTTGACCGGGGAGACCGCGGTGCCCGTGGCGGTCGAGGTGATCGGGCTGGTGATCGTGGTCAGGTCGTTGATCGTGTAGTCGGTGCCGTTGGTGAACGTGCGCCCGCCCGAGGTGCCCGACACCGTCAGCGTGTACGACGCGGTGTGGCTGCCCGAGGATCCGCTGCCGGTGACGGTGACCGTGTAGGTGCCGGCCGGTGTCGACGCGCTGGTGGAGACGGTCAGCGTGGAGGAGCCGCCCGAGGTCACCGACGACGGGCTGAAGCTCGCGGTGGCGCCTGAAGGAAGCCCGGAGGCGCTGAGGCTCACCGTCTGCGCGCTACCCGAGCTGGTCGACGTCGCGACCGTGGCGGTGACCGACTGGCCGGGTGTCACCGTGCCCGCGGTGGGGTTGAGCGACAGCGAGAAGTCGTTGCCCGAGGAGGAGCAGCTCGCCTCGTTCGACTGCGCCGGCACTCCGGCCGCGCTCCACGCCGCCTTGGTGGCCGCGCACTCGGGGCTGCTCGCGCCGTACAACTCGACCGCCGCCGCCAGCGACGCGGTCCTGACGTTGACGTACTTCCAGGTCGAGGTCTTGCGCTGCAGCGCGCCCATGTAGATCTTGCCGGCCTTCTGGATGCCGATGCCGGTGACGGAGGAGGGGCCGCCCGAGCAGATCGGGCTGCTCGGCTTGCCGCCGCCCGGCGACGAGCCCTCGGCGAGCAGGTAGAACCAGTGGTTCAGCGGACCGGCCGCGGAGTGGACCTCGGTGCTCGGGATTGAGGAGGAATAGCAGTTGGGGTCGCCCGCGAGGGACGGGTTGTACATGTAGCGGATGGGCCCGTCACCGACGAGGTTGACCTCCTCGCCCACCTGGTAGTCCGGCGGGTCGTTCGGGTTGTTGGCGTACGCCTCGGTGAGCGCGCCGAAGATGTCGCCGGTGCCCTCGTTGATGCCGCCGTTCTCGTTGCCGGAGCCGGCGGCGCCGGGGGTCGTCTGGAAGATGGCGTGACCGAACTCGTGCGCCACGACGTCGATCGGAGTGGCCTGGCGGGCGTTGTCCTGCGAGTGGCCGAAGTTGGTGTAGCTGCCGTTCCAGTACGCGTTGACGTCGGCCAGGCCCACGCGGGTGGGGAAGCCGCCGCCGCTGCCGTTGATGCCGTTGCGGCCGAGCCAGTCGCGCAGCATGTCCCACTCGCGCTGGACGCTGTAGAGCGCGTCGACGCAGGCGGTCTCCAGGTTGGTCCCGCTGCCGTTGCCCCAGGAGTCGTCGGTGCCGGTGTAGGCCGAGCCGTTCTGCCCGCCGCACCTGAGCCCGCTGCGGGTGGAGTCGGTCATCGAGTACGAGGAGCCGGAGCCGCTCGTGTTGATGGTGACCGTGCCGTAGTAGTAGCCGTTGCCGGTGCCCGCCTTCACCTGGTCGTAGGAGTCGGCGATCTCACCGGTGGTCGCGTCGACGAAGACGTGCTGGATGCTCGGCTTGCCGTCGGCGATGCCGGAGACCAGCGCCTCCCACGCCAGGCGCGGCTTGCCGCCCCAGGCCAGGACCACCAGGCGCGGGGCCGCGGTGTCGTCGACCCGGGACAGCACGGTCTTCGCCGTCGAGGTGGCGGTCTCGGCGGTGACCGCCGGCGAGGTCGGCACGCCCAGGGGAAGGGCGCCGGACGCCGCCTCGGTGTCGCGTACGCGCCCATTGGAGTCGGTGACCACGACCGCGTCGCCGCCCACGATGGGCAGGCCCTTGTACGCGCGCTCGTAGGTGACGTAGTACATGCCGCCGCCCGGCGTGACGGCGGTGCGCCGGTAGGTCTCGTTGGGGGACACGCGCAGGTCGTCCAGGCCGCTCGCGACGGCCTGGTCGGCGGCGGCCGCGGCCCGCTGCGCCGGGTCGTCGGCGAGGGACCTGACCGCGCCCTGGCTGCCGGGCGGGGGCTTGGCGGCGGCGGCGGTGGCGGGTGCCACCACGCCGGTCACGGCCAGCGCGGCGGCCGCCGCGAGCAGTGCTGTGCGCCTCATGGGCGTCTTCCTTTCTCTGCCTCCACGTGGCGTCCGCCTTGTGGGCGGGCGCCTGCGGTCGCGCCTCGGGAGACCGGCCCGGGCGGCGGACACAGTGGGATTTGGGGGGTGATGAGAGAAATGGATGATGCTTTCCGCTCGGGGCACGAGCGGAGACGTCTCTCCCATGGCGGAGACGGCTGGGAGAAAAGAGGGGAGCTCTACGTCACGGGACTCCTCGTTTCGCCGACCCGGCCGGGGAAACCGGCCCGTGCGCGACGTTAGAACCCTGGTCCGGATGCGAACATCCGTAGAGATATCCGTACATCTACGGAAAAGCGACGGCCTTTGTGCGTAGGGCGTAAGAAAACGGCCACCACGTGGGGGAGGGGAGACGAGACGAACAGGTGAGGAGCGCTAGGTTCGACGCCATGGAAAGGATGACCGAGGCGGAGTGGCGCGAGTTCGCGATGAGCGGCACCAGGACCGGAAAACTCGCCATAACCAGGGCGGACGGGCGGCCGCACGTGACGCCGATCTGGTTCGCGCTCGATGGGGACGACGTGGTGTTCACCACCCACGAGAGCGGAGTGAAGGCCAAGGCGCTGCGCCGCGATCCCCGGGCGGCCCTGTGCGTCGACGACCAGGCCCCGCCGTACTCGTATGTGATGCTCGAGGGAGAGGCGACTCTGTCGGACGACCTCGCCGAGGTGCGCCACTGGGCGACGGTGCTCGGCGGCCGCTACATGGGGGAGGACCGGGCCGAGGAGTACGGCCGGCGCAACGGCGTCCCGGGGGAGTTCCTCGTGCGGCTGCGCGTCGGCAAGGTCGTCGCCTTCAAGGACGTCGCCGGCTGACCGCCTGCGACGACGGCCGGTCGCCGCCCCGCCGTTCCCCCGCCGTGCCTCCGCCGCGCCCCGCCGTGACCTCGTGCGGACGCGAGGGCGCGGCGGAAGGCGGGTCTTCGCGAGGCTCGCGCGGCGGCACGTCCCTCCGCCGCGCGTCGACGGCTCTCCGCGGCGCTCCGGCCGGATGCGGCTACTCGTCCTTCTCGGACGTGCCGCCCTTGCCGGGTTCGGCCATGCGGCGGTGCATGGCGGCCTTGGCCGTGTCCGGGGTGACGCGGCCCGCCACGCCCTGGACCTTGTTCAGGAAGGACCCGGCGACGATCTTGTCGTCGCCCTTCATCAGCGCGTCGAAGCCCTGCCGGGCGACCTCGGCCGGGTCGTCCTTCTTGCCGGAGCCCACCCGCGTGTCCTCCATGCCGGCCCGCTCGAAGAACTCGGTGTCCGTCGGGCCCGGCAGGAGCGAGGTGACGGTGACCCCCGAGTCCTTCAGCTCGTTGCGCAGAGCCTCGGCGAACGAGTGGAGGAACGCCTTGCTCGCGGCGTACACCGCCTCGAACGGCCCGGGCGTGAGCGCGGCGACCGACGACGTGAACAGGATCCTCCCCTCGCCGCGGGTGGTCATGGCGGCGACGGCGCGCTTGGCCAGGTGCACCGAGGACGTGACGTTGAGCTCGACGAGCTTCAGCTCGGCCTCAAGGGAGGTCTCGCGGAAGGCACCGCCCACCCCGACGCCCGCGTTGACCGCCACGGCGTCGAGGGGCCGTCCGGCCGCGACGGCCGCGGTCCACAGCCGCTCGACCTCGTCGTACCGGGTGAGGTCGGCGCGCACCGGTATGACCTGCCCGCCGTACTCCTTCAGCGACTCGGCGGCGGCGTCGAGCTCCGCGTCCTCCGCCGTGACCACCACGTCGAAGCCGTGCTGGGCGAACTGCCTGGCGAGCTCATACCCGATGCCGCTGGAGGCGCCGGTCACGAGGGCCAGCGGCCGTTCCGTCGTCGTCATCTCTCCTCCTTCTCGTCGTGCCGTCCGTCCGCCCCGCGCATGGCGCGTACCGCGAGGGCCAGCGTGGCGCCGTACGCCACGTGCGCCGCGGCCATGACCACCGGGCGGCCGCGCGCGGGGTCGCGCGAGGCGGGCGGCAGGATGTTCAGTGCGGGCACCCAGCCCTCGTAGGCGCCGAGCCAGATCAGCAGGGCGTAGCCCACCCCGAGGGGAACGCCGGCCCTGCGCCCGCGGGTGAGCAGCGCGAACGCCGCGCCGCAGCCGGCGCCGAATCCCAGGTGCGCGGCGGCGCCGAGGACGTTCTCGCCGGGTTTGGGCCGGTTCCGCCGGCCCGGCAGGGCCGCCCTCACGATGTGCTTGGGCGGCTGGCCCGGCATCAGGCCGCTCTTCTGCCCGGCGAGCATCACCGCGCTCATCGTGAGGGTGGACAGCGCTCCGGCGGCCGCGCCGCGTGCCAGTTGGCGGATCAAGGATCTTCCTCCAGGAGCTTCTACAGACGCCGGGAGAGCTTCTCGGCGAGTCCCGCGGGGTCGGCGACCGTCACGGTCAGGCCGGGGTGGCGCAGCAGCCCGAGCGGCTCGCCACCCCGGATCGGCTCGTGGAACCGCACGCACAGCCCTTTGCGGGCGTTGGTGGCGAACGTGAGGCCGCGGTCGGCGAGGGACACGTGGACCCCGATCGCCCGGAACGGGGAGTAGGGGCCGGTCGTCTCGACGCCGGAGACGTTGGCCAGCGGGGTCTCGATCACCCAGGGCCCGAAGCGGACCCGCAGCGTGCCGGGGCCGGCCAGGACCCCGGCGGTGTCCGGGCGGATGCCCAGGACGGACAGCAGGGGGGCGAATCGGGGGTCGAAATCGAACGCGAAGCGTTCCGGTTTGCCCGCGGTGGTGTCGTCGGTCATCGCTACCCCTCCCGGCACCTCGGTCGTCGATGGGTCCGGCCGCCGGGTCTCGGCGCGGAGGCCCGGCGCCTCGCCCCCGGTCGCGGCGGCTCCGTCTCCGGCGACGTCCCGCCGGGATAGAGCGCGCAAATGCCGCCATACCCCCTCGGTCGGGATCAAACAGGGCCCCCGGCCGGGGAGGGCCGGGGGCTCCGGCGACCGCCTGCCGTACGGCGGCGGACGGACGTCAGTCCGTGCTGATGGCGTCCACGAGGTCGCCCACCGGACGGTCGGGAAGGGCGCGGGCCACGTCGGCCAGCGCGACGATGCCCACCAGCGTGTGGCCGTCGACGACGGGCAGGCGGCGGACCTTGTGCGTGGCCATCGTGCTCAGGATCTCGGCCGCGTCGTCGTCGGCGCCGATCGTGACGGCCTCGCCCTGGGCGAGCTCACCGGCCTGGCACGACTTGGGGTCCTTGCCCTGGGCCAGCACCTTCACGACGATGTCGCGGTCGGTCAGCACGCCCTTGAGCCGGTCGTCGGCGCCGCAGATCGGCAGCGAGCCCACGCCGAGGCGCGCCATCTTCTGCGCGGCGTCGAGGACGGTCTCGTCCGCGTTCACGCACTCGGCCCGGGGGGTCATGATGTCGCGAGCGGTCGTCATGCCTTCTCCTTCCTGTCGTGTGTGGTACGCGCGGCCGGGGGGACCGGCCGCGGCACGCCGCCTACCCCCGGCTGCGCGGCGTACACGGCGCCCCCGAGCTCACACGTGCCGGGGAACGCTGCGTACGCTTGCGCGGCCATGAGCGTGGAGGTGCGGAACAACGTGCGAGTGACCGGACGGCCGGACGGCCGGGCGACGTCCTCGGCCTGCCGCCCAGGGTCAGGCTGGCGGGGGATCGCCGAGGCGGTCGTCAACGAGGCCGTCGCCTTCCAGCCCGGGCTGCCCCGCGACGACATCGCCGTCGTCGTTTTCAAGATCCCCGCCTGATCGCGCCGTTTCTTCCGGCGGAGGACCCGCCCCCGGTGAGACGGGGGACGGCGACTGGTGATTTCCCCGATGCCGTGACCGGTCCTGATCGCGAGACTCCTGTCATCCCCCACGGCAAGGAGATCTCATGCGTAGGATCGTCGGCCCCCTCATCGGCATCCTGGCCCTGCTCGGCTTCTTCGCCCCCGCCGCCCCCGCGCAGGCGGCCACGCACAACCCCGTCGTCTTCGTCCACGGCTACACCGGAAACAGCACCAACTTCGCCACCCTGCAGGCCTACCTGGTGGCCAACGGCTGGTCCGCCGGCAGGCTGTACGGCTACAACTACAACTGGGCCGGGTCGAACGTGATCAGCGCCCAGGGCCTGGCCGCCCTCGTCAACCAGATCAAGGCCAGTACGGGCGCGTCCAAGGTCGACATCGTCAACCACTCGATGGGCGGCCTGGTGACGCGGTATTACCTGCAGAAGCTCGGCGGCGCCGCCAACGTCGATCACGTCGCCTCGCTGGCCGGCGCCAACCACGGCACGACGTACGCCAGCGCCTGCACCATCTACGTCTCGTGCATCGAGATGCTGCCCGGCTCGGCGTACATCACCTCGCTGAGCGGCGACGAGACGCCCGGGTCGGCGAAGTACGGCACCTGGGTGTCGCCCTGTGACGGCATCATCATCCCCTACACCAGCACCCGGCTGTCCGGGGCGGACAACCACACCCTCGCCTGCGTCGACCACATCTCGATCCTGAGCAACATCGAGGCGATGTCCGGCATCCGAGACCTGCTCAACAGCTGACCGCCCCCGCTCCCCGGCCGGGCCGCCACGAGGCCGCCCGGCCGGGCCGTCACCCGCGGCCGGCTCCACCGTTCAGGCCGCCGCCGCGGAACATCGAGAGGCCCGCGGCGACCAGCCATATGTACGCGGCGAAACGGGCGAGCGTCATGGGCGGGCTCGCTTCGAACCACGCCAGCGACAGGACCGACGTCGTCCCCGGCACGGCGATGAGCAGTCCGAACACGCAGAGCCACTGGGGCAGCGCCCGGGTCCGCAGCGCGGTGAGCGACACCGCCCCGGCGAACAGGCCCAGGAACGTCACATGCGCCGGTGCGCCGATCAGGAAGCCCAGCAGATGCACGGACTCGTACGCCTCGCTTCCCATCTCCGGCCGCAGCACGGCCAGATCCAGCGTCGCGCCGATCAGCAGCATCGCTGCGGCCAGGGTTCCGGCTGCCAGAGGCAGACCACTCCACGCGCCCCGGCGGGCAAGGTAGCGGGCGCACGCACAGCAGAACCACAGCAGCGTGAGCGCGGCGGCGGCCTGGAGCAGCCCCGCGGCCCGGCCCCGGCCGGCGGCCTCGGCCACGAACCGCTGGATGCCCGCCGAAGTCGCCCCCGGCACGGGGAACGCCGGTTCCGAGGTGAACGACAAAGCCAGCGCCCCGATGATGAGCGCGACGGTCGCCGCACCGGCCAGCAATCCCGGATCTCTCCGGGTGGATGAGTCGAAGACCATCTTCCCAAGCGTGGGGCGGTCCACGGCCCCTGTCGTCCTGCCTCGGTAGTAGCCACGATTACATCGTCCGATGTACCGGGCCGCGCCGCCGTTGCGGATCTCGGGCGCTTTGTGGCGAAATGGCGGAATGGGACAGGGATCACGGGGACCGACGGTCCGGGACGCGCGGGCCGCGGCGGCCCGCTGGGTCGCCCGCGAGGCCGCCTCCGCCGCGAACTTCGCCGGGGCCTACCTGACCGGGTCGGCGGCCTGGGCCGATCCCGACGCGGTGCTGCCGCCCACGTCCGACGTCGACGTGGCGGTCGTGGTCACCGATCCCGTCCCGCCGCCCAAGCTCGGCAAGGTCCCCTGGGAGGGCGTGCTCGTCGAGGTCACGTACGTGTCCTGGGACGGGCTCGCCTCGGCGCACGACGTGCTGGCCTCCTGCCACCTGGCCGGTGCCTTCCGCACCGACACCGTGATCGCCGACCCCACCGGGCGGCTGGCCCGGCTCCAGGCCGCCGTCGCGGCGGGCTTCGCGGAACGGCGCTGGGTCCGCCTGCGGTGCGAGGACGCCGAGCGCCGCATCACCGGCGGGCTCGCGGCGCTCGATCCCCGCAAACCGTTCCACGACCAGGTCACCGCCTGGCTGTTCCCGGCCGGCATCACGACCCACGTGCTCCTCGTCGCCGGGCTGCGCAACCCCACCGTACGGCTGCGCTACCCGGCCGTCCGTGAACTCCTGCGGGCGTACGGCCGGAGGGACGTCTACGAGGAGCTGCTTGGCCTGCTCGGCTGCGCGCACCTGACCCGCGAGCGGGTCACCGCCCACCTCGCCACGATGACGAGGGCCTTCGACGCGGCGGCGGCCGCGGCCCGCACGTCGTTCCCCTTCTCCGCCGACGTCACCGGGGCGGCCCGGCCGGTGGCGGTGGACGGCAGCGCGGACCTCGTCGCGCGGGGACTGCACCGCGAGGCCGTCTTCTGGATCGCCGCGACGTACGCCCGGTGCCTGAAGATCCTCGCCGCGGACGCGCCGGGGGAGACGGGCCACCTCGCCGGGTTCGCGGACCTGGCGGCCGACCTGGGCGCCGGCTCGCCGGACGACCTGCGCGACAGGGCGAGAGAGGTGACCGCGTACCTGCCCCGCCTGCGCGCGGTGGCAGAGGAGATCATCGCCGCGAACCCCGAGATCCGGGACGGGTCAGCTCCCGGCGGGTGACGGGCTCGGCGAGGCGGCCGGCGATGAGCTGGGCGAGGTGGCCGGCGACGGGCTCGGCGACGCGCCCGGCCAGGGGGAGAAGGTGGTCCTCCACGCTCCCGGCGGCAGGACCGGGACGTCGATCCGGGCCGTCCCCGCGTTCTGGAACCGGAACGTCACGGGGATCGTGCCACCGCTGCCCAGCGGGCGGGTGAGGCCGGCGAGCAGGACCTGGGGGAGGGCCGTCCCGCCGACGTACCTCCCGCCGGGGATCTCCAGGCCGCCTGCGGGCAGGCGGGCCTCCCGGAACAGGCCCCCGGTGTCCACCGACACCAGACGGTCGGTGCGGCCGCTCTCGTTGAGCAGCATCATGTACATCGGCATGTCGGTCCCCGGCGGGGCGGGCTGCTGCGAGCCGATGACGAAGGCGTTGCGGAGCAGCAGGCCGGGCAGGTTCACGTTCGCCCCCTCGTTCTGGGGCATCGTCTGGGTGTAGTAGTCCTGCTTGATGTCGCCGCAGGCGGCGGTGACAGCCGTGGCCGCGATGCATAGAGCCGCCAGGATCCTGCGCATGTCGACCTCGGCTCGCTCGGAAGGCGTCTTTCGAGGCTGGGTACCCCCTCTGCCGGTTGTTTACCGCCGGAAAATTATGCAAGCCTCGGGACGATGAATCCCCGAGAACGCGGAGGAAACGCATGCGGCTGATCTCCCCGGAGAAGGCCGGGTTCGCGCCGGACCTGCCCCACCGGCTGGACGCCCTCGTACGGCGGGGCGGCGCTCCGGCCCTGCACGGCGTCGTGGTGGCCCGGCACGGCCGCGTCGTCCTCGAGTGGTACGGCGGCGGCGAGGACTACGTGCTGAACACTCCGCTCGGCCACGTGGACTTCGGGCCGGACACGCTCCACGACCTGCGCTCCGTCAGCAAGAGCCTGGTGGCGCTGCTGTACGGCCTGGCGCTGGAGTCCGGCCTGGTGCCGGATCCCGGCGAGCCGATCCTGTCGGTCTTCCCCGAGTACGCCGACCTGGCGGCCGATCCCCGCCGGGCCGGGCTGACGATCGGCCACGCGCTGACGATGACGATGGGCCTGGAGTGGGACGAGAGCGCGCCGTACACCAGCCCGGCGAACAGCGAGATCGCGATGGAGCTGGCGCCGGACCGCTGTCGCTTCGTGCTGGAGCGCCCGTTCGTGGACGAGCCGGGCGAGCGGTGGCGCTACAGCGGCGGTGCCGCGGCCCTCGTCGGCGCGATCGTGGAGAAGGGCACGGGCCTGCGGCTTCAGGAGTTCGCCCGCACCGCGCTGTTCGAGCCGCTCGGCGCCGGGGCCTTCGAATGGTCGGCCGGCTCCGACGGGAGTGCTCTGGCCGCCTCCGGCCTGCGCATGACGCCCCGCGGCCTCGCCAGGATCGGGCAGGCGGTGCTGGACCGGGAGGTCGCCCCCGGCTGGATAGGGGAGATGCTGCGCCCGCGAGTGCCCGCCTGGGAGGACGTCTCCTACGGGTACATGTGGTACGCGGGCCCGGACGGGCGGGCGACGGCCATCGGCAACGGCGGCCAGCGGCTGTTCCTGCTGCCCGATCTCGGCCTCGTCGTGGCCGTCACCGCCGGCGACTACAACGGGGCGGGCCAGGACACGGCGCCGAGGGCGGTCCTGGAGGACGTCGTCCTGCCCGCGATCACGTGAGGAGACGCCAGATGATTTTCATCACCGCCAAGTTCCGTGTGCTCCCGCAGTACGCCGACCGGTGGCCGGAGATCACCCGTGAGTTCACGGAGGCGACCCGCGCCGAGCCGGGCTGCCTGTGGTTCGACTGGTCGCGCAGCCTCGACGACCCGGCCGAGTACGTCCTCGTCGAGGCGTTCCGGGACGACGAGGCCGGAGCTGCGCACGTCGGGTCGGAGCACTTCCTGACGGCCCGTCGGACGCTGCCGCCCCACCTGGCCGAGACCCCGAGAATCGTCAATGTCACGGTCCCGCAGGACGACTGGTCCCTCCTCGGCGAGATGGCCGTCCCGGCCGGGGACTGAGACGAACTCGGAAGGCATCCGGAGGCCGCGGCCGCGACGCCGGAGGGGCGGGCCGGGGCCGGCTGTGGTCGTCGTGGCCGGGGCGGACCTCGGTGCGGCCGTCCACGTCCTCAGGCTGGGTAACCTTCCTCATCGCAGGGGTGCCCTGCCAGTACACCTTTCACCGGTGCCTTCCTCCACCTCCGGCCGGCGCTTTGAATGGGTGGTGGCCGCCTTGCGCCCGGACCAGTGAGCACAGCCCAGTGAGCACAGGCCAGTGAGCACCGGCCCGGTGGGCATTCGGGGGGTGGGCCTATACCGAAGGAGCAATCACCATGCGTGTTCATGCCTATGCCGCGCCGGCCGCCGCCGAGCCGCTGGCCCCCACGATCATCGAACGGCGTGACGTCGGTCCCAACGACGTGCTCATCGAGGTCGAGTACGCGGGCATCTGCCACTCCGACATCCACACCGTCAACGGCGACTGGGGGCCCCAGCCCTATCCGTTGGTCCCCGGCCACGAGATCGTCGGCATCGTCACCGAGGTCGGCGCGGCCGTCACCCGGCACCAGGTGGGTGACCGCGTCGGAGTGGGCTGCATGGTCAACGCCTGCGGTGAGTGCGCCAACTGCCGCAAGGGCGACGAGCAGTACTGCCTGGACGGGATGGTGCCCACCTACGGTGGCGTGGACCGGGACGGCACCATCACCCAGGGCGGCTACTCCACGCACGTCGTCGTCGACGCCGACTTCGTCCTGTCGGTGCCCGAGGGCCTCGACCCGGCGGCCGCGGCGCCGCTGCTGTGCGCGGGTATCACCACCTACTCGCCGCTGCGCCGCTGGGGGGCCGGTCCGGGCAAGAAGGTCGCCGTCGTCGGCCTCGGCGGGCTCGGGCACATGGCCGTCAAGATCGCCCACGCCATGGGCGCCGAGGTCACCGTGCTCTCGCAGTCCTTGAAGAAGCAGGAGGACGGCCTGCGGCTCGGGGCCGACCACTACCACGCCACCGGCGACCCCGACACGTTCGAGCGGCTCGCCGGCCGGTTCGACCTGATCGTGAACACGGTCAGCGCCGTCATCGACCTCGACGCCTACCTCGGCCTGCTCGCCGTCGACGGCACCCTGGTCAACGTCGGCGCCCCCGGCGAGCCGTTGAGCCTCAACGTGTTCTCCCTCATCGGCGCCCGACGCTCCTACGCCGGGTCGATGATCGGCGGCATCGCGGAGACGCAGGAGATGCTGAACTTCTGCGCCGAGCACGGCATCGGCGCCGACATCGAGCTGATCCCGGCGGACCGGATCAACGAGGCCTACCAGCGTGTCCTGGCCTCCGACGTCCGCTACCGGTTCGTCATCGACACCGCCACCCTCGGCTGACGCGCACCTCGACCGCCTGCACGTATAACCCGATTCGGGTGCACGCCAGAGCGAGCCGGGACAAGCACCGACGTGATGCCCTCGGAACCCGCGCCGGGGTTCCGAGGGCATCACGATCCGTCAGTAGCCGAGGTCGCCGAGGTCGGGCTGCTGCCAGCCGCCCTGCGGCACGTCGCCCTTGTACGGCCCGCTCACGACCGGGGGCACGAAGGTCTCCTTGATCGTGCGGGCGTTGACCCAGCGGATCAGGTTGAAGACCGAGCCGGCCTTGTCGTTGGTGCCCGAGGCGCGGGCCCCGCCGAACGGCTGCTGCCCGACGACCGCGCCGGTGGGCTTGTCGTTGACGTAGAAGTTGCCCGCCGCGAAGCGCAGCCGCTCGGTGGCGTCGTCGATCGCGTACCGGTCCTGCGCGATGACCGACCCGGTCAGCGCGTACGGCGCGACGCTTTCCATCTGGTCGAGCACGGCGTCGTACGCGGTGTCGTCGTAGACGTGGACGGCGAGGATCGGGCCGAAGTACTCCTTCGCGAAGACCTCGTCCGTGGGATCGGCGCACTCCAGCACGGTCGGCCGCACGAAGTAGCCGGCCGAGTCGTCGTAGGAGCCGGTGAGCACCTCGATCGAGTCCGCCGACCGCGCCCGGTCGATCGCCTCCTTGTGCTTGGCGAAGGCCCGCGCGTCGATCACCGCGCCCATGAACGTGGACAGGTCGCCCGACACGTCGCCCACGGTGAGCGACTCGGCCGCCGAGACGAAGTCGTCGCGCATCCGGGTCCACAGCGAGCGCGGCACGTACGCCCGGGAGGCCGCCGAGCACTTCTGGCCCTGGTATTCGAACGCGCCCCGCAGCAGCGCGGTCGCCAGCACACCGGTCTCCGCGGACGGGTGGGCCAGGATGAAGTCCTTGCCGCCGGTCTCGCCGACGAGCCGCGGGTAGCCCCGGTAGCCGGAGATGTTCTCCCCGACGGTGCGCCACAGGTGCTGGAACGTGGCCGTCGAGCCGGTGAAGTGGATCCCGGCCAGCTCGGGGTGGGGCAGGGCGACCTCGGAGACGGTGGCGCCGTTGCCGGTGACCATGTTGATCACGCCGGGCGGCAGCCCGGCCGCCTCCAGCAGCCGCATGGTGAAGTGCGCGGAGAACTGCTGCGTCGGCGACGGCTTCCACACCACGACGTTGCCCATCAGCGCCGCCGACGCCGGCAGGTTGGCCGCGATGGAGGTGAAGTTGAACGGCGTGATCGCCAGGACGAAGCCCTCCAGCGGCCGATACTCCATGCGGTTCCACACGCCCGGCGCCGACTGCGGCTGCTCGGCGAGGAGCCGCCGGGCGTAGGCGACGTTGAACCGGAAGAAGTCGATCAGCTCGCACGCGGCGTCGATCTCGGCCTGCTGCGCCGACTTCGACTGGCCGAGGATGGTGGCCGCGTTGAGCGTGGCCCGCCACGGGCCGCTGAGCAGCTCGGCGGCCCTGAGGAACACCGCGGCGCGCTCCTCGAACGGCAGGGCGCGCCAGCGCGGCGCGGCCTCCAGCGCCGCGTCCACCGCCGCCCGCACGTCGGCCGTGGTGGCGTCGGCCGTACGGCCGAGCACGGCGGCGTGGTTGTGCGGCTGCACGACGTCGATCGGCGCGCCGCCGGCCATGCGCCGCTCGCCGCCGATCGTCATCGTCAGGTCGAGGGACGCCCCCGACAGCTCCTTGATCCGGGTCTCCAGGGCCGCGCGCTCGGCGCTGCCCGGTCCGTACGCGTGCACCGGCTCGTTCGCCGGCACCGGGACGTCGGTGATCGCATCCATCATTTACCCCTCAGAGCGCGAAGGAAGAAGGCGACGTTGGCCGGGCGCTCGGCGAGGCGGCGCATGAAGTAGCCGTACCAGTCGTCGCCGTAGGGGACGTAGACCCGCACCCGCGACCCGGCCGCGGCCAGCGCCGCCTGCCTGTCGGCCCGGATGCCGTAGAGCATCTGGAACTCGTAGTCGCCGGTGCCGCGCCCGGCGCTCACCGCGAGCGACTCGGCGATCGCGATCAGCCGGTCGTCGTGCGTGGCCACCATGGGATAGCCCGTGCCGTTCATGAGCGCCCGCAGGCACCGCACGTACGCGCGGTCGACCTCGGCCTTGCTCTGCCAGGCCACCGAGGCGGGCTCGGCGTAGGCGCCCTTGACCAGCCGCACCCGCGACCCCGCGAGGTCGCGGCAGTCGGCCTCGCTGCGGAACAGGTAGGCCTGGATCGCCACGCCCGTCTCCGGGAAGTCCTCCCGCAGCGCGCGCAGCACGCCGAGCGTCGCGTCGACGGTGGTGTGGTCCTCCATGTCCAAGGTGACGGTGGAGCCGCACTCCCGTGCCGCCGCGCAGATCTGCCGCGCGTTCTCCAGGGCCATGCCCGGGTCGAGGGCCTGGCCGACCGCCGACAGCTTGACCGACACCTCGGCCCGGGCGCCGAGGCCGAGCGGCCGCAGCTCCTCGAGCAGCGAGACGTACGCCTTGGCGGCGGCGACGGCGGTCCCGGGGTCCCGGACCTCCTCGCCCAGATGATCGATGGTGACCGACAGCCCCGAGCCGGTCAGGCGGCGCGTCGCGGCGACGGCGTCCGTGGTGGACTCCCCGGCCACGAAGCGGTCGACGACCTTGCGCGTGAGCGGGAGCCCCGACACGGCCCGGCGGGCGAGCGGGCTGCGTGAGCCCGCGAGAAGCAGGGAACCGAGCATGACCTCAGGCTAAATCCGCACGTCAGGGAAGTTCCACGGACATCCGCCACAGCATTTTTCGACAAATGCACAAGAATGTCAGCATGCAAGACATCGTCGATGAGATCTCCCGGCTGCTCGACGCCTCCGTGACGCTGGAGGACCGCTCGTTCAACCTGCTGGCGTACGGCGCGCAGAGCGGGGACATCGACCGCGTGCGGCAGGAGTCGATCCTGCGCAGGCACGCGTCCGACGAGGTGCGGGCCCACTTCGAGGCGTACGGCATCGCCACCGCGACGGGCCCTGTGCGCATCCCCGGGCTCCCCGGGCTGCTCGGCCGCGTGTGCGTGCCGCTGCGGCACGGCGGGGTGACCTACGGCTACCTGTGGGCGCTCGAATCCGGGGCGCTCACCGACGAGCGGCTGGCCGCCGTCGCGCCGCTGGTCGGCCGGGCGGCCGCGCTGCTGGCCACGCAGGCCCGCGGGCGGCACGCCCCGCTGCGCCAGTTCTTCTCGGCCGATCCCGCGGTCCGCGCCACCGCCGGGGTGGACGTCGAGGGACCGGTGACGGCGGTGGCCGTGCGGACGCCCGCGGAGGTCCCAGGACCGCCGCGCACGCTGCCGCGCGGCGTGCTGGCCGACCCGGACGTGACCGACACCGCCGTGGACGCGCCGCTCCTCGCGGTGCTGGCGCCCGCCGCGCAGGCCGCGCACGTCGCGCGCCTCCTGCACGGCCTGTACGGCATGGCCGCCGGAGTCGGGGGCCCGCGCGACGACCCGGGGGAGGCGTGGCAGAGCTGGCGGGAGGCGCTGCTCGCGCTGCGGGTGGCCGAGCACGTCGAGCGGCACGCCCCGGTCGCCGACTGGAGCGCGCTCGGCGTCTACCGGCTGCTGGCCCGGCTGACCCCGCGCGACCTGGCCGACCTCGCGGCCGAGTCGGCCGCCCTCACGCCCAGGATCGCGGCGAGCGTGGAAACCTACCTCGACCACGCCGGGCAGGTCCAGGAGACGGCGGCGGCGCTGGGCGTGCACCGGCAGACGCTGTACTACCGCCTGGGCAAGGCCGGTCACCTCACGGGGCTGGACCTCGCCGACGGGGAGGACCGCCTGCTGCTCCATCTCTCGCTGAAGGCGGCGGCCCTCCTCCCGACCCACCCGTGACGGGCTATCCGATTCTGGTCATGTTCGACTCGTAGCCCCCGCCGCCCGGGTAGTTCCAGCGGCCGGTCATGGCGTCGCCGTCGGCGGTGAAGGTGCCCCGGAAGTACGCCGGAGATCCCTTCTCGCCGAACCAGATGGTCAGCGTGTCGCCGTCGAGTTCGTAGACGTAGTCCAGCGTGTCGCCACTGCTGCCGTAGTAGCGCGACTTGACGTCCTCACTCGGCTTGTCGGCCCCGTAGGACCTCTCACGGCCGATGACCTCGAGGCCGACGATCGACTGGCCGTCCTGCTCAAGCCGGATGTCCTGGATGAGGAAGAAGCCCCCCTCCATCCAGCGGTAGGTGACCGTGCCCTCCGCGCCGCCGGTCACGCGCCATGAGCCGACCAGCCGGTCCAGCGCCCTGACCTGCTCGTCCGGCTGCGTCGTCTCGATGATGTCCGGCATGATGTTCTCCTTCTCCGTCGGTGGCGTCCTGCGATACCGCTCGTACGACGGCGCGGGCCGGGAAAGGGAATCGGTCCGCGCGGTCGTCTCGCATCACGATCCGGTAACGGCCTGTTCGACGGTGAGAGGTTCGACACGGAGCGGCAGGCCGAACAGGGGCAGCAGCTCGGGGCCGAAAGTGGTGATCTCCGTGATGAGGCCGTCCTCGGCGCACAACACGTCGATGTTGACCGCGGTGTAGGAGGTCTCGCCGGGCCGCCGCACGTAGTTCGCCACCGCGGGCTGCCGGTTCACCGCGAGCGGGACGCAGTGCCACTCGCCCCAGCGCTCCTCGCCCTCCAGGACCGGACGCCACATGTCCAGCACGGCCGCCCGCCCGTCGTACACCAGGGCGGCGGGCGGCATGGCCTGCAGGACGTCCTCGCGCAGCAGCGCCGCCAGCGCCGTCAGGTCGGCGTTCCTGGAGGCGGTGACGTAGCGCTCCAGCAGGTCGAGCTCGTCGCGGCTGGGCCGGGTGGCCGCGGCCCAGTCCGCCCGCCGCCTGGGCAGCCGCCCGCGCAGCGTCGCGCGGGCGCGCTGCAACGCGCTCTTGACCGAGGCGACGCTCATCTCCAGCGCCTCGGCGGTCTCGGCCACCGGCCGGCCGACGACGTCGCGCAGGATCAGCACGGCCCGCTGCCGCGGCGGGAGGTGCTGGATCGCCGCCAGGAACGCCAGCTCGACGGTCTCCCTGGCGATGGCCACCGCGTCCGGCCCGCCCTCGTCCGGCGCCGCCAGATCAAGCAGGTCGTCCGGATAGGGCTGGAGCCAGGGGACGTCGGCCGATGCCGGACGCCCCGGGCTCTCCGGGACGTCCGCCGCCACCACCTCACGGGCGCGGGCCGGGCCGGACAGAGCGTCCAGGCAGGCGTTCGTGGCGATCCGGTACAGCCACGCCCGGAACGTCGAGCGTCCCTCGAAGCTCTCCCGCGCCCGCCAGGCCCGCAGCAGCGTCTCCTGCACGAGGTCCTCGGCGTCGGTGAACGACCCGAGCATCCGGTAGCAGTGCACCCGCAGCTCGTGCCGGTGACGCGCGGCGAGCGCGCCGAACACGGCCTCGTCACCCGCCCGGACCGCCTCCGCCGCGGGTTCGGCGCCGGAATCCGCTGGGGGTTCCGTCGTGGGTTCCGTCGTGGGTTCCGCTGTGGAATCCGCCGTTGGATCGGCTGGGGGTTCCCCGGCCGTGCCGTGCCGTTCGCTCACACCCGCCCCGCGTCTCCGTCACGCATCCGAGATCGTCCGGGAAGGCTACCGCTGCGGAGCCCGGTAGATCCGCACCCAGTCGACGTACACCGTGCCGCCGGAGGCGTCGTTGCGCAGCACCAGGCCCATCGGGGACCGAGGGACGTACGGGCCGGTGTAGTTCCACACCTGCCTGCCGTCCAGCCAGAACGTCACCCGGCCGGGCAGCCAGTCGACGGTGACCGTGTGCCACTGGGTGAGGTCGGCCCCCAACTCGGCCCGGGCCAGTTCCCGGCCCTGCCGGACGGAGAGCTCCGCGCGCCGCCCGCCCGCGATGCCCGCCACGCCGATCGCCGCGTCCTCCGTCCCCGCGCCGTCCGTCTCGCCGAACTGCGAGATGTCGTCCTGCGGGCCGGCGTATTCCGATTCGTCGCGCCACGATTCGTCGTACAGCGATTCGTCGTATTGGGAGCCCTCGTATCGGGAGTCGCCGTATCGGGAGCCGCCGCGCCGCGAGTCGCCGCGCCGTGAGTCTTCGTCCTGGGCGGCGCCCGACTGGGCGGACCGCAGGAGCGCGACGGGAAGCGCGCCCCCCTCCGCCCGCAGGCGGACCTCCCAGCGGCCGTACCGCTGGACCGACGTTCCCGACAGGTCCACGCCGCCGCCACCCCCGGCGAGGCGCAGCGCCTGCCCGCCGAAATCCTCGGCCAGGGCCGGGTCGCCCCAGCCGCCCGCGGAGGCGCCGGACCCCGCGGAGGCGCCGGACGAGCGGGGCAGCGGCGTGGCGGACGGCGTACGCGACGGCGGGGAGGACTCCCGCGCGGCCCCGTTCGCGCCTTTGGGGATCGCCCGGGCGGGCGCGCGCTCCGCCCTGGGCACGTCTTCCGGTTCGATGGCGTCCACCACGACCGGCCGGTCACCGGTGCGCACGGGCCGCGCGAGCCGCATCGGCGGCTCGGTCCCGGTTTCGCCCGTGGGCGCGGGCGTCGCCCGCGGGCCGGACGAGAGGCCGGAAGACGGAAGGGGGGAGGGGCGCGGCGACGGGGCCGCGGGGACGTCGCCGATCTTCTCCGCGACAGTGGTGTCGCCCGTCTTCTCCGCGGCCTCGTCGCCCTTCCGGCCGGCGTCCTCGCCGGCGGGTGCGGCGGCCGCGGTGGCGGTCTGCGTCGCGCTCAGCCCCGCAGCGTTCGCGTTGCCCGGCAGCGCGCCGGACGAACCGGGGGAGGACGCCGACCCTTGTGCGGTGGACTCGCTCCCGGCGTTGAACACCTTGGTGGAGTCTCCGCTTGAACAGGCCGTGGCGGCGGCGATGAGCATCGCCGCCGCCACCGCTAAACCAGGCCCATGACGTGACATGAGCCGAGTTAATCACATCAATTCACTCGGATAACGGCCTTAATCCGGTAATATCGCTTGCCTTTACGCACACGTCTTCTCGTAAACGCGGAGCAGTTCCATGCTGATTCGCTCGACCGAATAGCGGGAACGGGCGCGGTCGGCGGCCGCGTAGCCGATGGCCGTGCGCAGGGTGGCGTCGCCGAGCAGGCGGCGGATCCGGTGGGCGATCTCCAGCGGGCGGTCGGGCCGGGTCAGGAATCCGGTCACGCCGTCCACCACCGAGTCGAGGTGCGCCCCGGCGGCCGAGGCGATGACCGGGATGCCGCAGGCCATGGCCTCCAGCGCGGCCGTGCCCGTGGGGACGGTCGGCGGCAGCGACAGCACCAGGTCGGCGCTGCGCATGAGCTTGGGCATCGCGGTGTGCGGGACCATGCCGAGCATCTCCACGCGGTCCGCCACGCCGTGCTCCCCGGCGAGGGCGCGCAGCCGCTCGACGCTCTGGTCGTCGCCGCCCGCGATCACGAGCTCGGCGTCCGGTACGGCACGCAGGGCGTGCACGGCCCAGTCGGCGCCCACGTGCCCCACGTGGAGGAGGCGGGGCCGCTCCCCCCTCGGGAAGGCCGGGCCCTGACGGCGGAAGCGCTCGATGTCAACGCCGTGCGGGATGACCGAGATGTTGCGGCGCGGCACGCCCATCCGGATCAGCTCGGACTCCTCGTCGGCGCAGGCGGCGATCACCGCCCTGGCCCGGCGGCCGATCGCGCACTCCAGCCGCCGCACCGGCGCGGCGCTCCGGGCGTCGTCGTAGTGACTGTGGAAGGTCTGGGTGACCGGCACGCCCAGGCCCTCGGACCCGGCGATGGCGGCCAGGCCGCTGGACCACGAGTAGGCGTGGATGATGTCCGGGCGGTGCTCCCGCCACCTGCGCCGCAGGCCGTCGCTGAAGTCCGAGATGTAGGGGAGGAGGTCGCTTTCCGACAGCTCCACGTCGGGTCCGGCGGGCACATGCTCGACGCCGTCCCCCTGGACCTTCGAGCGGGTGTAGACGGTCACCCGGTGGCCCCGGCCCAGCTCACGGGCGATGGCGGGAGTGTCGGGAGTCAGCTCGTGCGCGGAGACGATCGCGATATCCATGGCACACCTCAAGACAGGAAGGCGTCTGAAAGGGTGTGCCTGCGTCCTAGGCACGATCGATGTAGATGATGTTTACCTTACTCTGATTCGCGCTAAACGCCTAATCGGGAAAAATCACGCGGACTCCTGCAGCCGCGACGTGGCCGCCTGCAACCTGATCCGGCAGCCGCCCTCCTCCTGCCGAATGTCCAGGTAGTCGCAGATCTGACGGGCCACCCACAGGCCGTCCCCGGGCCGCTCGGCCGGGCCCGGGGGAGTGAAACCGGCGAGCGGATCGCACTCCGTCTCGCGGCCGGCCCACAGGTCGCACACCAGCGCCCCGAACGTCTCCCACATCCGGGCGGTCACCGGCAGGCCCAGGTAGCGGGCCGCCTCGTGCACGGCCACGCACAGCATCGCGGCCCTGTCCTCCGCCAGCCCGTGGAGCCGGGCCTGCTCGCCGGCGAAGTGCCGCACGCGCCGCAGGTGGCCGATCGTCGCGACCGCCGCGTCTCGGGGAATCTCCGGCAGCGGCTCGCGGTCGCACTCGCCGATGAAGCGCGCCGGGTCGGTGTACGTGGGGGAGGGCCGCCGCTCCCGGCCGCCGACGCTGATCGAGGGGTGGGTGCGCAGCGCGTCCTCGACGAGGCCGGGGCCTGCCGTCCTGGTGTCGTACGGGCAGATCATCCACACGCCCGTGCCGGCGAGGATGACGTTGAGCCCCGACTCCATCCGCTTCCAGGTCACGACGTCGCGGGCCGAGCGGCCCGCCCACACCGGCTCGGCCAGAACGCGGACCCGGCCGCGCGCCGCGTTGCGCTCCCAGTAGCGCAGGAACGCGGCCGCCCGCTGCGCGGTGCGGCGGCCGAAATACGCGCTCTCGGCGTAGTCCACGCGCCGGGCGTCGTCGCCCAGCGCGGCACCGAGGAGAGCGAGGTTCCCCGCCGTCGTGGTGACCATCACCGGCTCGCCCCGGTCCAGCCCGTCCCGGACGAACGGCACGGCCATCCCGAGGAACTCGTCGTCGGAGCCGTACAGCCCGGCCTCGTGGATGAACTCAGTCATGCGACCGCCCCCCACGCATCGCATTCACCTCAGTCCACCACCTCGCCGGGGCGGCGGCAAATCCCGTCAGCGGGATCGGCGCAACGTGAGGACGGTGATCTCGTCGACCGCGTGGCTGCCGCAGAAGGCCCGGTGGTCCTCCTCGATGGCCTTGACGACCGCGCCAGGGGGCTGCCCGGCGCAGCGGGCGAGGGCCTCGGTGAGCCGCTGCTCGCCGTAGTTGTCCCCGGCGGGGCTCTGCGAGCCCACCAGGCCGTCGCTGTAGAGGACGAGCGTCTCCCCGGCCGACAGCGTGAGCTCCTCCGTCGCGGGGATCGAGCCCTCCTCGAAGCCCAGCGGGACGCCGCCGCCCTCGGAGAACCGGACGCCGCCGCCCGGCTGGATCAACGCCGTGGGATGGTGCCCCGCGGAGGCGAGCCGCACCTTGCGACCCCGGACGAAGCCCGCGGCGGCCATCACGAACAGGCCCGTGTTCTGCGCGACGAGGGCGTCGTTGACCTTGCGCAGGGCCTGCCCCGGGTCGTCCTCCCACACGCTCAGCACGCGCAGGCCGTTGCGGACCATGGCGGTGACGGCGGCCGCCTCCTCGCCGCGTCCCGCCGCGCTGCCGATCACGAAACCCCATCCGTTCTTGACGGGGAACACGTCGTAGAACTCGCCGCCGATGGCGCGCATGCCGGAGCCGGGGTGGTAGGCGGCGGCGATCTCGAAGCCGGGGATTTCGGGGAGCGTACGGGGGAGCACGCCGGTCTGCAGGGTGTCGGCGGCCTGCGCCCGGCGCTGGAACCCCTGCTGGGCGCGCATCGCCAGGCCGAGGTGCAGGCCGATCTCCTCCATGAGGCCCAGGTCGGCCAGGCCGAACGGCGGCCGGTCGCGCAGCCGCACCAGTGTGAGCACGCCGCGTGCGTCGTCGTCGGTGCGGATCGGCACGCTGAGCAGCGAGCCCGCGCGCATCGCCTGGAGCACGTCGCCGCCGAGCAGGGAGTCGTCGGTCAGCATCTCGTGGACGACGCCGCTCTGCGTGGTCATCACCTGCTCCACGACCGGAGTCAGCGCGGGAGGGGCCTCCTCGACCGTCCGCTGCAGCCGCCCGACCGGCTGGTCGCTCGGCCCGATGACGACCGACCGGACCAGGCCGCCGTCCCTCGCGACGTCCGCGATCACCCAGTCGGCCGTCTCCGCCGCCAGCAGGCGGGCCGCCCGCAGCAGGGCGACGGGCTCGCGCAGGCTCTCCTCGTCCAGCAGCAGCCCGGTCAGCCGCGACAGCAGCTCGTGTCGCCTGGCCGCCGCCAGGACCGCCGCGTCGTCGGGCACGCCCGTCTGTACGGCCGGCTCGGGCAGTTGGACCTCGGTGGGCAGCACGACCCCGGCGATCATCTCCTGCGGCTCGCCCGGCATGCGCAGGCGGCTCAGCACCAGCCGTACGGTGTGGGCGCGGCCCTGGTGGGCCAGCCGGGTCTGGAACGAGGCGCTGTCGTCGCCGTGGAGGACGGCGGCGAAGCGCTGCCGGAACGCGGCCCGGGCGGTCACGTCGACGAGCAGGGGGAAGGCGCGGCCGATGAGGTAGCCGGCGGGGCTGCCGAGCAGGCGTGTGGTCTCGTTGTTGATACGGCGCACCGTGCCGCCCGTGTCCATGATGATCACTGGGATCGGCAGCGCGCGGAACACCTGGCGCAGCAGCTTCTGCTCGCGCTGGCTGCCGCCGTCCCTGCGCCTGCGGCTGCGCGCCAGCTCGCTCAGGGCCTTGCGGACCAGTTCCTCGGCGGCGTCCAGCTCCCGTAGCATCGCACCCGGATCGGGGTCTTCCCGTAGGGTGGCGATGCGGTCGGCGAGCCCGCTCAACGCGCGCTCGAGCTCGGCGGTGTCGGGCAAGCTGCCCCCCTCTCTCGACGTAGACGCTACGCCAAACCCCGGGTCTAATCGATCCAGCCTGGATTAACCCGAAAACTATGGGAATGGACTTTCTACCATGGAGACGACATCCATTCTCGCGCGTGACCTCGCGGCGCTGGGCCGTGTGACAGAGGGCACGTCGGCCGAGAGCGTGCTGCGCGGCATCACCGAGGCGGTCGCCCACGGCGTCCCCGGCTGCGCCGGCGGCACCGCCGAGCTGTGGATGGAGGAGCGCGTGCTGCTGGCCGCCTCCCACAGCGAGCTCACCGTGCTGATCGACCGCGAGCGCGACCTGCGCGAGGGCCCGTCGAGGGAGGCGCTGTCCACCGGGCGCCCGGTGACGATCCCCGACGTGATGCGCGAGTCCCGCTGGTCCCGCTACGCGGCCACCGCCGTGCGGCACGGGGTGCGCTCGGTCCTCGTCGTGCCGATCGCCGTGGAAGGCGCCGTCGTGATCATCGGCCTGTACGGCGTGCGCCCCGGCGTGTTCAGCTCCGGCGGCGCGCTCATGGCCCTGCTGCGCGAGCAGGTCACCGTGGCGCTGGCCAACATCTGGGAGTTCGACGACGTCCTGACCGGTGCGGCGCAGATGCAGGAGGCCCTGGCGGGCCGGTCGGTGATCGACCAGGCCAAGGGCATCATCATGTCGAAGAGCGGCTGCTCCGCCGAGGAGGCGTTCGAGGAGCTCAGGCGGGTGTCGCAGCACCACCAGGTCAAGGTGGCCGACCTGGCCAAGCTTCTGGTGACCGAGCACCAGCAGAAGCACGGGGGAGCCGCCCCGGCCTGAGCGGGGCCGTACGCGCGGGAGGCGGCCGGCGCGGGGTGGCGGCGGGGACGGCGACGCGGGTGGCGGCGGGGCGCGGCCGGCTCAGGCGGCGAACGCCGTCAGGGCCTCGTCGAGGGTGTCGAACAGGGGCAGCCGCTCGGACAGCCCGGTGACCCACATCACCTTGGAGTTCGGGTATTGGACGGAGATCAGCGCGAAGTTGCCGCCGGCCGTGGTCGAGCGCTGCCAGTGATGCACGATCAGGCCCAGCGCCCGGGAGTCCATGAACGTCACGCCGCCCAGGTCGAGGACCATGTCGGGGCCGTGGTCGTCCGCCGCGGCGTCCAGATAGTCCGAGAACTGCTCACGTGTCGTGGCGTCGAGAACACCGTTCACATGGATCACCACGATGTCCCCCGCCATGCTGGACGTCAGGGACAGCAGTCCGTTGTTAGACACCTCGCGCCTCCTCTGCGGCAACATTACTGGTGCCGAAGGGGTGGTGATACTCCTGATTTTGGGGCAATATACTGAAGCAGAGGTCCAGCAGAGGGCCTCGTCTCGATACTGTAGCGAGGCGTGCCTTCTGCGTGGTCACCCCAGCGCGTAGGCGCCCTCGCGAGAAAAATACGAGGGGACTGCGCAGATGGCTGCCGAGGTCCGTGCAGAGACCGTCAGCAATCCGACCGCCGAAGAGCTCCTGGCCGAGCTGGCCGAGGACGGACTGTCCGAGGAGCGGCGGGAACGCCTCCGTGAAAAGATCGTGGAAATGCACCGTCCGATGGCGAGGGACATCGCCCGGCGGTACCTCAACCGCGGCGAGCCGATGGAAGACCTCCTCCAGGCCGCGTACGTCGGCCTCATGAAGGCCATCAACGGCTTCGACCCCACCCTCGGCCACAGCTTCCGCGGGTACGCCATGGTCACCATGACCGGCGAGGTCAAGCGGCACTTCCGGGACCGCACCTGGGCCGTCCGGGTGCCCCGCCTCTACCAGGAGCGCCGGGCCGAGCTCAACCGGCACGTCGCCGACATGACCCAGGAGCTGGGCCGGTTCCCCACGGTCGCCGAGCTCGCCAAGAAGATGGGTCTGTCCGAGGAGGACATGCTCCTCACCATGGACGCCTCCGCGGCGTACAGCACCCTCTCCCTGGACGCGCCGATCGGGGCCGACGACGACGCCGCCGCTCTCGGCGACGTGATCCCCGAAGAGGACGACGCGCTCGACACCCTGGTGGACACCGAGGCGCTGAAGCCTCTCATCGACCTTCTCCCCGAGCGGGAGAAGAACATCCTTCTGCTGCGTTTCTACGGCAACATGACGCAGGCCGAGATCGCGGCGGAGTTCGGGATATCGCAGATGCACGTCTCACGGATCCTCCGCAAGACCCTCGACCAGCTCCGGGCGGAGCTCGTCGCCGGATGAGAGGATGCGATGATGCCCGGGACACCGTCTGTGCCAAGGCGGTGTCTCGGGGTATCTTCGTCCTGCCCACAGCCCATAGATCCTGAGACGTCCAGATTTCCGGCGGGAGGCGTGTACCGGGTGAAAGATGACGGCGTTCCCGCGCACGTCACCAGAGCGGCAAGGGAGCGTGCCTTCTCCTTAGCCGATCTGCCCGATCTGCGGGAGTTCGCCGCCGCCGAGGCGCTCCGTCGCGGTATGCGGGAGGACGCGATCGGCGACTTCCTGGTCGCGCTCAACGAGGTCGCCACCAACGCGGTCACCCACGGGTCGACCAAGGCACGGCTGGGCATCTGGCGTGAGGGGCCGGCCCTGGTGGTCGCGGTGCACGACGACGGCCGGGAGTGGCGTCTCGAGGGCGAGCCGGGCCACGACCCGCCTCCCGAGGACGCGACCAGCGGCATGGGGCTGTGGGTCGCGCGCATGTTGAGCAACGACCTCCACGTCACCACCGGTCCCAGGGGGAGCACGGTGACGATGCGTTTCCTCCTCGAGTAGGGGTAGGGGACAGCCATGGCTGTCCCACGGATTCTGATCGTCGGCGGCGGATACGTCGGCATGTACACAGCACTCCGCCTGCAGCGCAGGCTCCGCCGCGGCGAGGCGCTCGTGACCGTCGCGGACCTCGACTCCTACATGACCTACCAGCCCTTCCTGCCGGAGGCGGCGGCCGGCAACATCGAGGCGCGGCACGTCGTCGTCCCGCTCAGGCGGGTGCTGAACCGGTGCCAGATCCTCAGCGGGCGGGTCACCCAGGTGCGGCTGGGCGACCGGAAGGCGGAGTTCACCCCGCACGAGGGGCCCGGCCTCACCATCGACTACGACTACCTGGTCGTCGCGCCGGGCTCGATCTCACGGCTGCTGCCGGTGCCCGGCCTGGCCGAGCACGGCATCGGCTTCAAGACCATCGAAGAGGCCATCGCCCTGCGCAACCACGTGCTCGGCTGCCTCGACATCGCCGCGTCCACGCCGGACCCGCAGGTCCGCCGCAGGGCCCTCACCTTCGTCTTCGTCGGCGGCGGCTACGCCGGGGTGGAGGCCCTGGCCGAGCTGGAGGACATGGCGGCGGGCGCGCTCAAGTACTTCGCCGGGCTGCGCCGCGAGGACATGCGCTGGATCCTGGTCGAGGCCACCGACCGCATCCTGCCCGAGGTGGGCCCCGACATGGGCAAGTGGACGGCCCTGCAGCTGCGCGAGCGGGGCATCGAGATCCGCATGGGCACGCTGCTGAAGTCCGCGGAGGACTGCCACATCGTGCTGAGCGACGGCGAGGAGTTCGACGCCGACACCCTCGTCTGGACCGCGGGCGTCAAGCCCAACCCGCTGGTCGCCGCGGGCGACCTGCCCCTGGACAAGAAGGGCAGGGTCAGGGTCGATCCCTGCCTGCGCGTGCACGGCACCGACTTCGCCTTCGCCGCGGGCGACTCCGCCGCCGTTCCCGACCTCACCCGGCCGGGCGAGTTCTGCCCGCCCAACGCCCAGCACGCCGTACGGCAGGCCAGGAAGCTGGCCGACAACCTGCTCGCGGCGCTGCGGGGGGAGGTCCAGCGGCCGTACCGGCACAAGTACGCGGGGTCGGTGGCGAGCCTGGGGCTCTACAAGGGGGTCGCGCAGATCTACGGCCGGGAGCTTCGCGGCTTCCCCGCCTGGTTGATGCACCGCACCTATCACCTGACGCGGATGCCGACCTTCAACAAGAAGACCCGGATCCTCATGGACTGGACGCTCGGGCTGTTCTTCCCGCGGGAGATCGTCTCGCTGGGGGCCATCGAGGAGCCGCGTAAGGAGTTCACCCTGTCCGCCCGCTCGTGACCCGCTGTGGGGAGTGCCGCGTGACCCGAGGCCACGCGGCGCTCCTCAGCCCACTTCCGTGCGGGTGTCGTCGCCGGCCAGGGCCCCGGCGAACTGCGCCGAGTAGAGCCGGTGGTAGGCGCCCCGGGCGGCGAGTAGTTCGTCGTGGGTGCCGTGCTCGACGATGCTGCCGGCCTCCATCACCAGGATGAGGTCCGCGTCGCGGATGGTGGACAGCCGGTGGGCGATGACGAAGCTGGTCCTGTCGCTGCGCAGCGCGGCCATCGCGTGCTGCACCAGGACCTCGGTGCGGGTGTCGACCGAGCTGGTCGCCTCGTCCAGGATGAGCAGGGACGGGTTGGCGAGGAAGGCGCGGGCGATGGTCAGCAGCTGCTTCTCGCCGGCGCTGATGTTGCCGCCCTCCTCGTCGATCACGGTGTCGTACCCGTCGGGAAGGGTGCGGACGAACCGGTCGACGTACGTCGCCCGCGCCGCCGCCTGGATCTCCTCCTCGGTGGCCCTGGGGTTGCCGTAGGCGATGTTGTCGCGGATCGTCCCGCCGAACAGCCAGGTGTCCTGGAGCACCATGCCGATCTGCGAGCGCAGGTCCTCGCGGCGCATCGCCGTGATGTCGACGCCGTCGAGGGTGATGCGGCCCGCGTCCAGCTCGTAGAAGCGCATGATCAGGTTGACCAGCGTGGTCTTCCCCGCGCCGGTCGGGCCGACGATCGCGATCGTGTGCCCGGGTTCGGCCACCAGCGACAGGTCCTCGATGAGGGGCTGCTCGGGGTCGTACCTGAAGGACACGTGCTCGAACTCGACGCGCCCCCGCCGGGTGGCGGGCAGCACCGGGTCGGCGGGGTCGGGCTCCTGCTCCTCGGCGTCCAGCAGCTCGAAGACCCGTTCGGCGGAGGCCACCCCCGACTGCAGCAGGTTGGCCATCGAGGCGACCTGGGTCAGCGGCTGGGTGAACTGCCGGGAGTACTGGATGAACGCCTGGACGTCGCCCAGGCTCATCGACCCGCTCGCCACCCGAACGGCGCCGACGACCGCGATGGCGACGTAGTTGAGGTTCCCGATGAACATCATCGCCGGCATGATGATCCCGGAGATGAACTGGGCGCCGAAGCTCGCCTTGTACAGGGCCTCGTTCCGCTCCCGGAACACCTGCTCGACCTCTGGGCCCCGCCCGAAGACCTTCACGAGCTCGTGGCCGGTGAACGCCTCCTCGATGTGGGCGTTCAGCGTGCCGGTGTGGGCCCACTGGGCGACGAACTGCTTCTGCGAGCGCTTGGCGATCTGCCCGGTGACGATCATCGTGACCGGGATCGTCACCAGTGCGATTACCGCGAGCAGCGGCGAGATCACGAACATCATGACCAGCACGCCGATCACGGTGAGCAGCGAGCTCAGCAGCTGGCTCAGCGTCTGCTGCAGGGTCTGCGACACGTTGTCGATGTCGTTGGTGACCCGGCTGAGCAGCTCGCCGCGCGGCTGGCCGTCGAAGAACTTCAGCGGGAGCCGGTGCAGCTTTTCCTCGACGTCGGCCCGGAGGCGGAACACCGTGCCCTGCGTCACGTCGTTGAGCAGCCGGCCCTGCAGCCACATGAACAGCGACGCCGCGACGTACAGCCCCAGCACCCAGGCCAGGACCGTGGCCAGCGCGCCGAAGTCGATGCCGTGGCCGGGGACGACGTCCATCCCCGAGAGCATGTCGGCGAAGTCGCCGTGGCCCGAGGCACGCAGCCCCTGCACGGCCTGCTCCTTGGTCGTTCCCGCGGGCAGCCGTCCGCCGATCACACCGCTGAAGATGACGTCGGTCGCGCGGCCGAGCAGCTTCGGCCCGATGACGGAGAACACCACGCTGATCACGGCGAGGCCGATCACGGCCAGGATCTTCGGCCGTTCGGGGCTCAACCGGCGCAGCAGCCGCCGGAGGGAGGGGCCGAAGTTCATCGACTTCTCCGCCGGCATCTGCCCGCCGCCGAAGGGCCCGAAACCGCCGCCTCCGGCGGGCCGCGGTCGCGCCGGTGCTGTGGGCCGTGCCGTGGGCCGGTCGCTCATACCGCACTCCCCGCGGTCAGTTGGGACTCGATGATCTCGACGTACGTCGGGCAGGAACCGAGCAGCTCGTCATGGGTGCCGATGCCGGCGACGACGCCGTCGTCCAGGACGACGATCTGGTCGGCGTCGGCGATGGTGGAGACCCGCTGGGCGACGATCACCACGGCGGCGCCGGCCGTGTACGGGCGCAGCGCGGCGCGCAGCCTGGCGTCGGTGGTCAGGTCGAGCGCCGAGAACGAGTCGTCGAACAGATAGATCTCGGGTTTGGCGACCAGCGCGCGGGCGATGGACAGGCGCTGGCGCTGCCCGCCGGACACGTTCGTGCCGCCCTGGGAGATCGGCGCCTGCAGGCCCTCGGGCATCGCCTCGACGAAGTCGCGGGCCTGGGCGATCTCCAGCGCCTCCCACAGCTCCTCGTCGGTGGCGTCCGGGTTGCCGTACCGCAGGTTGCTCGCCACGGTGCCGGTGAACAGATACGGCTTCTGCGGCACCAGGCCGATGCGCGTCCAGAGCATCTGGGGGTCGAGGTCGCGTACGTCGGCACCGTCGATCAGCACGGCGCCGGAGGTCGCGTCGAACAGCCGGGGCACCAGGGAGACCAGGGTCGTCTTCCCCGACCCGGTGCTGCCGATGATCGCGGTGGTCTGTCCCGCGGCCACGCGGAAGGAGACACCGGACAGCACCGGCGCCTCCGCGCCCGGATAGCGGAACTCGACGTCACGCAGCTCCAGCTCGGCCCGGCGGTCCACCTGCCGTACGGGATGCTCGGACGGGCGCACCGACGACTCGGTGTCCAGCACCTCGGCGATGCGCTCCGCGCAGACCGCGGCGCGCGGGATCATGATCGAGATGAAGGTGGCCATCATCATCGACATGAGGATCTGCATCAGGTACATGAGGAACGCGGTGAGGGCGCCCACCTGCATCTCGCCGCTGTCCACCCGGGCGGCGCCGAACCACAGCACGGCGACGCTGGAGGCGTTGAGGATCAGCATCACGGTGGGGAAGATGAGCGCGGTCAGCCTCCCGACGCGCAGCGCCGTCCCGGTCAGCTCGTCGTTCGCCCCGGCGAACCGGTCGGTCTCCTCGCGCTCCCGGACGAAGGCCCGCACCACGCGGATGCCGGAAAGCTGCTCGCGGAGCACCTGGTTCACCACGTCGATGCGGGTCTGCATGGCGCGGAACTGCGGGACCATGCGGAAGACGATCAGCCCGATCGAGATCAGCAGCACCGGGACGCAGACCAGCATGAGCCACGACAGCCCGACGTCCTGACGCAGGGCCATGATGATGCCGCCGACTCCCATGATGGGCGCGGCGACCAGCATCGTGCAGGTCATCACCACGAGCATCTGGATCTGCTGCACGTCGTTGGTGTTGCGGGTGATCAGCGACGGAGCCCCGAACTCGGCGACCTCCCGCTGGGAGAACCCGCTCACGCGGTGGAAGACCGCCGACCGGACGTCCCGGCCGAACCCCGCCGCCACCCTGGCACCGTGATAGACCGCCGCGATCGAGCAGGCGATCTGCACGAGGGACACGGTCAGCATCCAGCCGCCGGTGGCCAGGATGTAGCCGGTGTCGCCGGTGGCCACCCCCTGGTCGATGATGTCGGCGTTCAGGCTGGGCAGGTACAGGGAGGCGATGGTGCCGACCAGCTGGAACAGCACCACCGCCGTGAGCGCGGGCGAGTAGGGCCGCAGGTACGTGCGGAGCAGGCGGCTCAGCACGGCCGTGGCCCAGGGGAGCGTCGCGGGGAGGGCAAAATCATGCCGAACACGCTATATGAGCAGCTAGCTCACTCACGCATGATTTTCGGCAGGAGCGAACAGGGCGCCGGCGTCCGTCCTCCTGCGCCAGGGCGGCGCCGTACGGGGACCGTTCAGGCGGGGGCGTAGTCGGGAGTGACGCCGGGGGCGAGGTCGGGGGCGAGGTCGGGGGCGAGGTCGGCCAGGGCGACGACGCCGACCGGGCGGCCGTCCACGACGACCGGAAGCTGGTGCACGTCCTTGTCCCGCATCAGCCGCGCCGCCTCGGCCACGTCCTGGTCGGGGCCGACGGTCACCACGTCGGAGGTGCACAGCGTCGCCAGGGGAGTGGTCGTGAGATCCCTGCCCTCCGCGACCGCGCGTACGACGATGTCCCGGTCGGTCACCAGCCCGCGCAGCCGGCCGTCCCCGACCACCAGCACGTCGCCGATCCCGCGGTCGCGCATCAGCTTCGCGGCCTTGACCACCGGAGCCTCCTCCGGCAGCGTGACCGGATCGCGCGTCATGACCTCTTCCACCGTGTGGGGCATCTCGGTCTCCTGAGGGGGCCGGTGGGGCGGATTTCTGCGGTTGTACGCTCCAGCGGTCTCGTGGGAGGAGTGCTCCCGCGAGACCGCTTCGGGTGTTCAGGGATGTGTTTTCGGGTGGAGACGTTCGGATCGCGGATGTCAGCGACGGACGCGTCCGCCGCGCCAGCCGCCGCGCCAGGAGTTCACCCCGGCGGTGCCGACGCCGGCCTGGTGCAGAGACAGCAGGCACAGGCCGAGGGCGAGCAGCGCGGTCAGGCCGATGCCGATGCTCGCGTTGAGTAGATCGAGGAGGAAGGCGATCCCGAAGACGACCGCCGCGGCGATGGCGAGCATTGTTACCTCACTTCCGGGTCAGGTGGGCCAGTAACGCGTGGTACTCGTGCAGGGCCAGGCGCAGCGCCTCGGTGTCGCCCCGCTCGTTGTCCTTCCACTTGTCGAGCAGCGCCTGGCGGCGGCTGGTGAGGGCCGACAGGGCCTCCTCCACGAGCGCGTCCGCCTGCTCGACCGACTGACGGGGATCGTCGACGAAGCCCGTCTTGATCTCGCGCCACCGGCTGTCCAGCGCCTCGTCCAGGACGGACGCCGCGCCGGAGGCGGCGGTGGTGGTCGTGACGGGGTAGGCCACCGGCCCGTCGACGGTGGCGCCGGTGGTGGCGTCGCCGCCGGTCACACCGTCCCGGGCGTAGCCGGTGCCGTCCGTCTCGGCGTCACGGTGCGCGTCGTCGCCGTAGGTGCCGTACGCGCCGGTCGCGTCGTCGGACCGACCCGCCTGGGTGCCGGGCTCGGTGTAGTCGTCCGTACGGCCGCCTGCGACGAGGAGGTCGCCCTCGGCCGTGTGCCTGCCGCCGCTCTGGGGCGACGTGAGGACGTCGTCGCCCGCCTGGCCGTACGGCTGGCGGAAGCGGGAGCCGTCGCCGTCCGCGTCCGTCGTTTCGTCCGTCTGCGCGTCACCGCCGGTTTCCGGCGTCGTGTCCCGCGGGTACACGCGCTCGTCGGCGTCGCGTGCCGTGCCGTCCGTGTAGCCGGCGGTGTACGCGTCGCTGGGGGAGTAGACCGGGCCGGGACCCTCGTGCTCGTCCCGCCCGGCGTCCGCGACAGCCCTCTCTCTGCGAGCCTCCTCCTCGAGGGGCTCGGGGGTCTCGGGAGTCGGCTGCTCGGCGAGGTTGTCGCGCTCGTCGTACCTGTTCGTCCGCATGGTCATCGCCCCGCCTTCCGTACGTCCGCGTGGTGGCCGTTCATCGAGGCGCCGTCGTAGCCGTCGGTGGTGTACGCGGCACCGTTGACGTGGTCGTTCAGAGCGACGCCGGCGCCGTCGCCGAGAAGCTCCTGGAACAGCGCGCGGTAGTGGACCATCGCCTGGCGGAGTTCTTCCGTGGTGGCCTCCTGCCGGGCGGCGCGGCTGCTGATGTCGTGGGCATTGCGGTAGTGGTCGAGCGTGGCGGCGTGGGCCACCGACAGGTCGCTCAGACGCTGCTCGAACTCGTCCGTGGGATAGCCGCGCTCGGCCATCACCGCGGTGACCAGCGCGTCCGCCTCGGTCACGGCGAAGCCGGGAGCGTCCACGAACCGCTCCTGCACCTCGGCCCACTTCCTCGCGTACCGTTCCCGGGTCTGCGGGTCGAGCGGGCGGATGTCCAGCTTGGCGTGGCGCTCCTCGCGGGCGAGCAGTTCCTGCTCGGCCTCTTTACGGCTGTCGCTCTCCCGCACCGCACGTTCGTACTCGGGCCCGAAACGGTCCTGCAGGTGGCGCCGGCGGTTGCGTGCCGACACAAGGTAACCGACTGCCAGGATCACCAGCACGGCGACGATCACGACGGCCACCCATGCTACGGCGGTCATATCTGCCTCCAGGGGTGAGTGCGTTGTTCATCCGCACTGCCCGGGAATGCGGCCTTCACGCCTTGCGTAATCGCGGATTCTGCGGGTAAAGGGCGGTTGACCAGCAGAGGAGGTAGCCATGGGCTTCGGGGCCAGTCTCGCCTTCATCGCGGTCGGCGCGGTTCTCGCGTTCGCCGTCAAATGGGACGTTCCTGGAATCGACCTGCAAATGATCGGCTGGATTCTCATGGCCGTCGGGGTCGTCGGCATGGTGTTGACCGGTCGCTACACCCGGCGCCCGCGAACCGAGGAGACGGTGGAGACCATCGAGCCGGACACGATGTACACCGTGGACCCGGCGGCCGAGCCGCACGTCCACGTCCAGGAGACCGAGTCGCACACCGCCGTCCACCCGGGCGAGCGCCACGTGCACGTACGCGAGGAGACCACGCCCCTGCCGCGGGACGGCGTGTGAGCCGTACGGTCAGGGAGTGGTGCCCGCCGCGTCCGTGGCTTCGCGGGCCTCGGCGAGGACCCGGGCGACGTGTGAGTCGTCCCCGGCGGGCACCTCGTGGAAGCCTCGCTCGGGGTCGTAGGCGATGTCGAGCCCGTTGTCGACCAGCCGGTTCGCCCACCGCAGGGCGGTGTTGAGCCTGTCCTTGGGGATCCGGCGGCCCTGGGCCGCGGCGGAGAGGTTCCGCAGGTTGGTGGCGGGGCCGCTCTGGCTGTGCTCGCGCCGGAGCTTCCACGGCAGGGCGCGGCTGTGGTCCGTCATCGGCTTGGACAGGCCGGCGGCTCGCTTCGCCTGGAGGATGCCCGACTCCGTTACACCGAAGTGCTCGGCGAGACGGGCGTTGGTCCACCCTTCGGCGGCCAGCCGGACGAGTTCTTCCTGGTCGATGCGCGCCTTCCTCCCCATGATCGCCAGCCTAGGCCCACTGGCGCGGTTCGTGTACGCACGACGGCGGAAACTGCGCTAAGGTTTGGGTGTGCCCGGGGAGACCAGGGCAACGGGACGTAGCGCAGTTTGGCAGCGCACTTGACTGGGGGTCAAGGGGTCGTGGGTTCAAATCCCGCCGTCCCGACACTGTTGTAGCAGGTCGGAGCCACAGTTCCCAAGATCGGGGATTGTGGCTTTTCTGTTGTGTCACCCAGGTGTCATCAAGAGTCGCCCTCCCGGACCGTGCCGCCCGGTGACAGATGTATGTCCAGCGTGTCACCGCATTCGCCGGTCCTCTGGCCGGGGGAGCGCATCGTGTTCAAACGGACTGAGAGATCTACACCGTAAAGGACCCCGCTTCTGAGCGGTTCGAACTTGATCGACAACGTATTGTCTGCGGGGGACCATTCGCAGACGCCCGTGGCTGCCGTGGCGACCTTCCTGGCTACGACTTGGTGACCGTCGTTCGCCACACCGACGCGGAGTGACGTGGAGAGCTGCGAGCCGCGGCTGGGAGCAGTGCGTTGTCACCTGTAGTGGGCATCGGTAGGTTCCGATCATGTCCGACGCCGACTTCACTCCGCTCCGTGTCACCCAACTCGTGTTCGGGCGTGACATCAGCATTGCGATCCGGGAGTGGGCGCGGGGCCAGCGGGTATCCGGTCAGCGATCGCGGCCGGGTCGCTTACGAGCTCGTCGAGGCCTTCTTCGCCGCCAACCCCGAAGCGTACGAGCAGGCCGAGAAGACCGAGTCGGTGCACGCCATGGCCCGCACGCCCGGCGCCTCGCCGGAGGACTACGCGTGGCAGGACGAGGGTCCCCTGGGACCGATCTACACGATCACCCTCATCAGGGGAGTCGAGGAGCATGAAGTTCTCCTGCGCCTGGGCGCCGCCCCCGAACACATCCGCATGATCGGCCTGGGCGAGTACCCCGACTTCAGCCGCACCGAGATCGTCACGGTACGGCGGGCGGGAGACTGGACGATCCTCATCGAGGAGTGCGGGCGACGCGGCGTGCGACGCGAGGTCATCGGCGAGCTGTCCCGCGATGGCGGTGAGGCTGTCGCGGTGATGCGACACGATTACGCCGCCGGCCACGACTTCGCCTTCGCCCTCGAGGGTGAGTTCGTCACCGGTTTCGATCCGAGCCGGCCCGGAACCCGGTGGGGTACTGCCCCTGACCGGCTCAACCGGCATCTTCGCGAGCTCGGCATCGACCCGGCCTTCGACGAACGGATCGACAACGCCATCCCGGCCGTCCTCGCGCTCGCCAGCCGAATCACCGGCGTCATGGTCACACCCGAGCACGCCGAGCGTCCCGTTCTCGGCGTCGCGTTCTTCCGTTGAAGCCGGCTCTGCCGCCTCGGTGCCCGTGTGGGCCAGATCAGGTGCGCCGGTGGCGGATGGCGGCGCATAGGCCGGATGGTCGACTGCGAGTTCTCCGGGCCGACTCAACGCCAGACGATAGTCGGAGGTGCTTCCACTGAGGTCATGGGTCGGGTACGGAAGGCGTCGAATTCTTATCGTGTTTTTAGTCCTGCCCGTAACTGTGGTTCAAGTTGATAACGAGGGGATTGCTCGAACAGTCGGGCAAGGGCGTTCGAGGCTAGTTATTCACTGGTGCTTCTTGATTGAATCCACACGGCAGCAGGTTCAAGCTCCCCGCCACGCAGTTCCTGCCCCAAAACGGACGCATTGAGTTCTTCCGCCGCGGCCTGACGAAGGGCTTCTCCTGGTCCTGCTGGAAGTGTGACCGCAGGGGTCGACATGTTTCGGGGCGAGCACTCCCGGCTGGCGACCGGCGCACTCTTCGGAGAGGCCGGCGGAGACGAGTACCAAGGACAGTCGCTGGTCGCTGTACCGGCTCGGCTTCCGGTCGCGTCCGCTCTGGCGGCCTTACGTCAGGAAGGTGCCACCCATAGTTCCGCGGGCGCCTTCAATTGGCTCATCGGTTTGTAGACGAGGGGATTGTGGTCGACTCGCCGCAGGAGGGGGAAGCGCTGTGTGAGTGACTCCAGCATGATGACCAGTTCTGCCTTCGCGAGCGCAGCGCCGACGCAGTGGTGGATGTCGTGCCCGAAGGCGAGATGAGGACTGGTGGACTCCCGATCGATCCGAAATCGCTCAGGGTCCTCGAAGTTGGCGGGGTCGTGGTTGGCCGAAGCGAAGAGGAGTATCAGCCGGTCACCCTTGTTGATCCGCACCCCGCCGACCGCGGTGTCCACGCTGGCCGTACGGAACAAACCGATGGCGGGGGTGTCGTATCGCAAACCCTCGGGCACGATGCTTTGCACATCGGCCTCGCCCCTGGCCAGGGCTGCCCATTGCTCACGGTGCTCCAACAGAGCTGCCACGGTGCTGGCGAGAGTGCTAGACGTGGTCTCCCATGCGGCGGACAGCAGCGTGAAAGCGTTACAGACGACCTCTGACGGCGACAGCTTCTTGCCCTGGACTTCGTTGTGGAGCATGACGCTGATGAGGTCGTCGCGCGGTGAGGCCATGCGGTCCTCCACCAAGCGCTGTAGGTAGGCGAACTTGGCATTCAACCTTTTGCTCCGCGTGTTCAATTCCTCCGAGTCGAGGGCGTGATGGCCGAGGACGATGGCCAGCAGATCGTCGGCCATTTCCCAGGCGGCGGCGTAGTGCTCTTCCGGAAATCCGATGACGTGCATGATCGCGAGCAGGGGGGCCAGGTTGGAGAAGTCCGCCACGAGATCGAAATTCTTATCTCCGGGCAAACGCTTGATGAAGCGGTCGACCATCTCTCGGATCATCGGCTCGTAGGAAGCCACGTTTTTGGGCTTAATGGCTTCGTGTACCAGTCGGCGAACGGGTCGGTGCTCGGGCGGATCGAGCCGGGTGATGACCGGTTTGTCAAAGAATTAGTCCATGGCGCGCTGGGTTTCGGCAGGCATACCTGTCGGCTTGGAAAACGCGTCACGAGAGGAAAATATCGACGGTGAACCGCTGGCGGCTTTGATGCCGTCGTAGGTGGTGACACACCAGGCGTTCAACGCCTCGGAAAGAATGCCGGTTCTTTCTCTCGCGCTTGCTTGAAGAACTCGTAGGCCACGGGCATACGTGGGCCGTACGGGTTGAAGGAGCGTAGCTCATGGGATGTCATATCGCGCCGCCGCACGAGATGGTCTTTCAGTAGGGTCGGAAATCTAGGGGGCGCACTGGCCGGAAGATGACGACCGGTCCATCCGATGTCGAATCTGACGACTTCCAAAGTGTGTACGAGCCGGGCTCATCAGGGCTGCGGCGCCGCCGGCTCGTCGAGCACGTCCATGGCGGGCTGGCGCATACCCTGCCGCCCCCACTGTCTTCAGGTGTCGCAGGTGACGTACACCACGTGGGGGTTGGTGATGTAGTCGTCCCAGTAGCCGGGAGGACGTTCGGCGAGGCCCTCGGGAGAGACCTCGTACTCGTGCCAGGTCAGGTTTGTGAAGCCCGCGTCCTCCAATGCCTGCTCGTAGGCCTCTTGCGACCAGTGGTAGACCGTGAAGCCGGCCGGAGGGTCCAGCAAGACCTCGACCCAGATCGGCGCGCCGTCGCGTTTGTTCTCCGGGAGCTTCACGGTCATTCCGTACTTCGCCATGTCCGCGCGAGCGGGATCCATGTGCGGATTGAAGACGAGGGTGACCAGGCGCCCGCCCTCCTTGAGGTTCGCCCGAAGAGCACGACACATGCTCTCGAGGGCTTCCCTCGTCGGCGCGTACTGGAGAAGGTAGATGGCCGTCACCAGGTCGAACTGGCCGATCGATTCGAGCTCGGCCGCGTCCTGGACCTGATAGCGGATGCCGAGGTTCTGCTCGTCCTCGATGCCCTTCGCGATCCGGATCATCTCGGCCGACTGGTCAATGCCGATCACTTTGGCACCGCGCTCGGCCAGAGCCCGAGAGTAGACGCCGTCACCGCAGGCCATATCGAGCGCCGTGAGACCCTCGACCGTCCCGGTGATCTTCCAGAAGTTGTGCCTCTCCACGTGCGTTCGATATGGGCGGAGCCTCTCGCTCATGGCGGCGTAGAGGTCGGCGAGCTTGTCGTACTGGGCCATCGGGCAGCTCCACGGTGTCGCCCCGGAGGGTTGTTCCCTTCTGACGAAGGTCCCCCCAATACACCATGGAGGAAGGGCCTGGACGTCAGGGCGAGCCCTTAGACGGAACCCCAAGATTGAATAGGTCTGCCCGGTGATGGAGTTTTTCCAACGGCCTCGCCGTAGTCATCAACCACACGTATGCGCTGATCTGCTGGCTGGCGCTGCTGCTGACCCTGTGGACGACGCGTGAAAACGGATCAGGCGCACTTTCCGTGATCGGACCCGGGCTGAGCTGTTCACGGTTCTGGTGTTCTAGCCAGTAGCTCGCCTTGTAGTGACGACGATCTGCGGCGTGTTGATCAGTGAGATGGTCGCGGTCTTGTTCCCCCACCTGGCCCGCGTGTGCATTGACCAGGTGTTCCGCGCGGGAACGACGGTGCGGATCCGGGCCAGAACCGGCACCATGGAGGCCGCGTGCCCGGACTGCGGAATTCGGTCGCGGCGCAGGCACAGTCACTACGAACGGCGGCTGTCCGACACCGCAGCCGGCGGCCAGGAACTACTCATCCACCTGCAGGTACACCGATTCTTCTGCCGCAACGCCACCTGCGTAAGGACGACGTTCGCCGAGCAGACTCCGGGCCTGACCGTGCGATACGGGTGCCGCAGCATTCCAGCGGCCAAGGCGTTGCGGGCGAGTGCGCTTGCGCTGGGCGGTCGCGCCGGGGCCCGCCTCACCCAGCACCTGGCCAGCTCAGTCAGCCGGACGACCCTAATCAGATTGATCCGCGGCCTGCCCGAGCCGCCCCTCCCGGCGGGCCCACAGGTGCTCCGCGTGGACGACTTCGCCGACCGGCGGGGCCACTTCTACGGCACCATCCTGATCGACATCTCCACCAGCAGGGTGGTCGACGCGCTGCCCGACCGGACGGCCGACACCCTCGCGGACTGGCTAGAGGCTCACCCCGGCATCGAGATCGTGTGCCGGGACCGGGCCAGCGCCTATGCCGAGGGCACCGCGCGCGGCGCGCCACACGCGATCCAGGTGGCAGATCGCTGGCACCTGTGGAGGAACCTCGGCGAGGCCGTCGAACGCACCCTCACCCACGCCGTACCTGATGGACATGGTCGTTGGTGAACGGGTCAAGGCGCTGTCTCCGGAGGCGAACCTGGCGCTGCGCCTGGTGGCCCTGGGCGAGCCGCTCGGATATCGGCTGCTGTGCGAGTTGGCTGGGGAGGAAGCCCTGCGGGACCTGGAGGACCGCCGCCTCGTCGAGGTGCGGAGGCGCGAGCTGCGCAGGGAGGTGAGTCTCGCCCACCCGCTGCTCGGGGAGGCCGTGCTCGGGGTCTCCACCTTCCTAGCGGCCGTAGCGGGCAGCCGGCCGCGGTGTCGTACACCCGCCGCTCGTAGCTGCTGTGCAGGCGCTGGGAAATCATGCCGCACCGCGGGCACGTCGCCTGCGAGGAGCTGGTCCTGGCCCGGATCCGCACCGACCTACTCGACCGGCACACACCGTCGATCTACAGGTCGGCCAGGTGAGGCAAGAGGACCGCGAGCAACTCCGAGACCGTCACGCAGCAAGATCAGCAACGCCCTGCAGTCGCGCGTTGGAAGATCACAGAATCAGTGCCAGAGCCAGAATCCGAGTGTCGTTGACATCAAGATGTCCTGATGCGGCACACCGATGTGCGAGGAGTCGGCGGGCCGAGGAAGGGGAGCGTCTATCGCCGACGCCGCCCTCGTTTGCTGCCGCCAGGGCAACGAGAACCGAGGCCGGGGCCCAATTCGCCGAGGTGAAAGATTCGGGTGGAACCCCAATCTTGTTCCCTAAGTATTGCGGTGACCCACCCCTTGAGTTCGTCCGTGATATCCCCGGTGACCTGGTCGGATTGTGTTGAGTCGGGACTGACGGGTCATTGTGTGAGATGCAAACGTTACGTTTTCCCTGTAGACGTAGGTGCCGTTGGCCGCAGACATGTCCAGAGACATCAGATATTCAAAGGAGAGTTCGTGGCTATGAAGCTATGGGGCGGGCGTACGGTTGGCCTCATGACGGTTGTTGCAGTGGCCGGAGCGATTCTCGCCGTCGGTGGATCCGCCACGGCCTCGTCGGCAAGCGACACCGTCTATTACGCCTGTGTCAACAAGAAAACGCGGTACATGCGTATGGTCACCATGACTGCGAAGTGCCGCTCTTCGGAGACCAAGGTCTCCTGGAATAAGCAGGGCCCAGCGGGCCCCCCTGGGGCCAATGGGCCTCAGGGGCCTCAGGGGCCTCGGGGGTCTCAAGGGCCGAAGGGGCCGGAGGGCGACCCTGGACCGGCCGGACCAAAGGGTGAAAAGGGCGACTCCGGCCTACGCGAGATTCAGGTTGTTTCAAAGGCATTCGACTTCCCTGGTGGTGTCGTGGATATGCCCTGCCCTGCGGGATTGTTCGCGATGGGCGGCGGCTTCACTATCGCAAGCAGCAAACCGCCGGCTAGGGTGACCGCGAGTCTTCCAATCCGGGAAAACGGCAAGCCGGTTGGCTGGCGACTTTCGGTGGAGGATGCCTCGGGAGGTATATACGCAATCTGCGTAAGCGGGTCGTAATGCTGACGTTAGCCTCGATCTTTCGCGCCCGTCCGGTGGCTGGCTGAGCTATTCGGCTGGAGTGTGATTTTGGAGTTGTGGTCAGGCCGATGGCCCGGCTGTCGCGCCGGGGATGCGGGGTTCCACGGGCCCGCGGGGTGTCCTTCCTGGTAGTCGGGATGATTTGGCGCTGGTCAGGTCGGTGCTGGCAGGGCCTGGAGCCGGGTGACGGCGGTGACCAGCTGGCCGGCCCAGGGCCAGTATGCGGCGATGCGCAGGCGCAGGCGGCGTCCCCCACGGACGAGGCGTGCGGCGACGGCGAACAGATGCGGCCGCAGCCGTTTCGGTTCGTAGCGGCGGGCCGGCCCGCCCAGGGCGAGCATCTGCATCCGGGTCAGGAGTTCGCAGGCCAGGGCGACGATCTCCACCCAGATCTGGTTCTGGGCGAAGTCGTGCAGGGGCAGGTTGCGCAGGCCGGTGTCCTTGGCGGCGCGGATGCGGTCTTCGCAGCGGGCGCGGCGGCGGTGGCGTAGCTCCAGGTCGGCGAGCTGGCCCCGCTTGGTGTTGGTGACGAAGCAGGTGAAGCGGTGCCCGTCGATGTCGGTGAAGCGCAACTGGGCGCCCGGGTGCGGGCGCTCCCGGCGGACGATCAGGCGCATTCCCCTCGGCCAGCCGTCCAGCTTCACCAGGCCGGTCAGTTTGGCGATCCACGCACCGGGCCGTACCTGGCCCTCGGCGTCGTAGGCGGGTGTCCACGCCTGCTGGGGCAGGGCCAGGATCGCGGCCTGGACTTCCTCGGTGAGGACGAACCCGATGGAATACGACAGCCGCCGCCCGGGGCGGGTCAGCCAGGACAGGAACTCGTGGGTGCCGCCGCCGGAGTCGGTGCGGATCAGCACCTGACGGCGGCGCTGCTTGGGAAGCTGAGCCGCGGCCAGGCGGGTCGCGGTGATGTGGTCGGCGGCGGTGTTGGACCCGGCGTTGCCGGGCCGTAGCACGATCGCCAGCGGTTCCCCGCTTCCGCCGGGGCCGTGGTCGGCGAAGACCGTCACCGGATGGAACCCGAAGGTCTTCTTCCAGGTAGGCGCGGCCTGGTCCTTGTCGGAGTGGGCGATGACGATGGTCGCGTCGATGTCGATCGGGATCAGCTGACCGTCGGTGCCGGGGGCGCGGATCGCCTTCAGCGCGCGGATGGGATCGGCGGCCAGCCGGTCGATCAGCCGGAGCACCGCGGGTCGGAGGCGATCGAGCCGAACAGCTGCGGCTGGGCGCGGAACATTGCGATGTCGGTCAGGCAGTCCCTGCTCAGCGCCTAAGTAAGGGCCAGATCGGCGCGCATCCCTCATTCGGCGCCGGGGTCGATACGCCGGCGGCCTGTTGGTCGTCAGCGACCGCGGCAGTGCCCGTGAGGAGCGCGATTACGTCCGAACGGATTGGGATTCACCCCAATCCCCCCACCCAATCCCCTCCCGAGAGTTATCAGAGGTAGCCGCGCTCTACTGCGAGGACGCGAGTTGGCAACCGTCCCAGGGCGGGCACTGTGATCGTGACGTATCGCGACGAACCAACGGAACTGGGCGCCCGCACCTCCGCCAGGCGCCGAGAACTAAGTTTCGGGTGTCCGATAGGGATGTCCCGGATCTCGGCTGCCTTCCTTCTCATGAAGATTAAGGACATGTGAAACGGCGGGAAGGTGCCAGCCGATTAAGCGGCCTTACGCTGCCTGTGATCGACGGCCGGGGAGGCCGCACATGGCGTACCGAGCAGATTCTTCCTCTCCGTGATCGGATCAAGTGCCGCGGGGACTGGAGCGGATCGCCACGTCAGCCGTACTCCCGCCGCGCGGCGATCACTTTGATGAGGGCGCGTATGCGTCGCGAGGGCGGACGGTTGGAGCTACTCGCATTCGCAATGGCGGCGACCTTCGCCTTTCCTCCGGGGGCTTCTCGTCGGTTGGCGCCTGTTCCTCACCGGAAGGGGCCCGCCCCCGGGAGGGAAATTTAGGCCGTTGAAACTCAACCTGAAACCGGGATGTTCAGATGATTGACTTCGGATCAACCGATCCTACGGGCCGCCCTGCCCGCCCCTCGCCCGGACTTATGCTGCGGAGGGCTGCAGCGGTGGTCAGGCGCAGGCTGACTGCGGTCGTCATGACCGCGGCGATGGCACTGGGAATCGCCTTGGGGCAGGTCGCACCCGCTCATGCGGGCGACTGCGCCCAGGTCCCGGAGACGTTGTACCTGGGCGAGCATCCGAGTGACGCTGAGCTCGGGTATGTCGACAACCTGCAGGGTGTGGCTCATGACTCCAAGAACTGGTACTTCACCGGGCAGGGGTACGCGTTCCTCATGAAGGTGCCGGTCTCGGTCGACCTCGACAGCGACATCGACCCGAAGGATCCCGGCACCTGGCCGCCAGGAGTGAGCGCGATCATGATGCCGGCCTCGTTGAAGGCGGCCGGGTACGAGGATCTCAAGGACCTCGATCAGTTCGACGGCTTCCTCTTCGTGCCGGTCGCGGGCCAGGATCCCGCGACCGGAGCCGCCAAGGCGGGCATCGCGGTCTTCCAGGCTGCCAACCTGTCGTACAAGGGTGTCTTCACGCTCGAGGGATGGACGCACGCCTCGGCCGCCTTTTACAACATGAACGAGCATCTCCTGTACGTGTCGAGGTCGAAGGTATCGCGATCGGTGCCGCTGGCCCGGTTCGCGGTGGACACCTCGATGCTGGCGAGCGGTCTTGTGGCTACCGCCTTCCATCCGGCCGGCGACCGTTTCCTGACCGATGAGGACGGCGGCCCGCTCGATCTCCTCTTCGACAACGTCCAGGGCGCGACTTTCACACCGATGGGAGACCTGTACCTCGTCAACGGTGGGTACTCGCCTGCCTCAGCTGATCGTGGTGGCATTCATCTGTTCGATCCGGACGGGCACCTGGTCGACGAGTCCGCCAACGGCGGCTCGGACCCGTTCAACTTCCAGTACGACCCATCCGAAAGCCTTACCAGCGAAGAGCCGGAAGGGGCCGATTGGTGGAACCGGGACGCTGTGCCTGGCTCACCGCACATCGAGGGTCAGCTGCACGTGATCCTGCTTGACAACGATCTGGTCAGTACGGATCAGATCTTCTTCAAGCACTACAGGGTCGACTATTCGTGCATTGCAGATGCGGACCAGGACCAGGACGGGCTGACCAACGGCGTCGAGATCTACGGCACCGGTACCGCGGCCCGGGAGCGTGACACCGACGTCGACGGTCTCGATGACGGTGCCGAGGTCGACGTCCTCGGCACTGACCCGTTCAAGCGCGACAGCGATGGCGATGGCGTCCAGGACGCCGATGAGGACCTCGACGGCGACGAGCTGTCCAACGTTGCCGAGATCTATATCCACCACACCGATCCGGTGGAGGCCGACACCGACGGCGACCTGCTCGGCGACGGTTTCGAAGTCGCTCACGACAGCGACCCGCTCGACCCGGACACCGACGACGACGGAATCCTCGACGGTCTGGACGTCCAATTCGTTCAGATGGCAACCTCGTCGACCTGCTCTGGACCACGGTCCGATGACGCAGGGGCTCCGGGACGTCGGCCCCATAACAGGTGGATTTCGACGGTTCTGATGGTGATGTAGAGGCGTTGGGCGATCTGGCGGTTGGTCAGGCCGGTGGCGGCGAGGTGGGCGACGCGTGTTTCGCCCAGGGCCACTCTGGAGCCTTGCTTGCGCGCCGCAGCGATCAGCTCGCCATAGGTGGCGACGCCCTCGTGGAGGTCGCCGACCACCAAGGCGAGATGACCCGCGATGCTCGGGGAGGCTCCGCTGGTGGCGGCGGTCAGCATCTGGGGGTGGGTGAGTGCGGCACGGGCCCGGGGCAGTGCACACCTCACCGGCCCCCATGCACTCACCCCGAGTGTGCCCGCCTGCTACGGGTCCTGGTCAGCGGTGTATCCGCCGTTTCGGCGCTATCAGCGGGACGGTACCTGGCAGGAGATTCTGACTGCGTTGCAGGCGCTGGCGGACGAGGCCGGGTGCATCATCTGGGACGTCAGCGTGGACTCCGCGGTTGCCCAGGCGTATCAGCATGCCGCCGGGGCGGGGAAAACGGGGATCTGCAGGTTGAGCCCCGCCGGCAGGTATGGCCCTGCGACCCTGCGGTTTACATACAGCGCCCCGCTGTCGAGTGCGGTATCAACCGGCTCAAACGCCACCGCGCTGTCGCGACCAGGTACGACGAACTCGCCGTCCGCTACGAAGGCACAATCCTCATCGCCGCGATCAACGAATGACTCTGACCGGCATTGCTACAGGCTCTCTAGGGGGTGAATGCTGGGGTGATCCCTGATGCATTCGACAGGGCGCGACTGTGATCGTGGATGCTTAACACTGTTCAGTCCCGCTAGTGCGGACCGCTCGCGGATGGGGGTCCGGTGGCCGGGCATCGCAGCGGAGGACATCGCATGACAACAGCTCAGTCGCCAGCCGCCCCGTATAGCGCTGAGTACTTCCAAAACCCTCACCCGACCTGGGCGTGGATGCGGGAGCACGCCCCAGTTCACGAATTCAGGTTTCCGATCGGCGACGTTCCCATGTGGATGGTCACCCGCTATGACGACGTGCGCGATCTCCTCGCCGACTCCCGTTTCAGCACAGACGCCGACTTCGCCAGCGCCGAGTTCCACGGGGCAGGCCTGGGCTGGTCGCCCGTAGGGAAGATCATGGCGGTCGCCGACCCACCTAACCACACGAGGCTGCGCAAGCTGGCCGCGAAGTCGTTCACTCCTCGCAATGTCAGGATCTGGCGTGAGGTGCTCAGCGAAGAGATCGGCGTGCTCCTGGACTCCCTCGAGGGCAGGAGTGAATTCGACGTCGTGAGCGACTTCGCCCCAGAGATTCCGGCGCGAGCACTCGGCCGGATCCTGGGCTTCGAAGTTCACCGGCATGAGTACGTCGCGGCGAACGCGCAGGCGATCAACTCCGGTGATCCCGAGCGGATTCCCGATGCCGCCAAGGCGCTGCTGAATCTCGCCGAAGAACTGATCGAGATCAGGCGGCAGGCGCCCGGAGACGATCTCATCACCCACCTGATCGCCGCGCGCGAGGGTGAGGACCGCCTCAGTGAGGACGAGCTGGTGGCCATGATCGCAAATTTGGTCCTCGGCGGGTACGACACGACGCAGACGTTCCTGGCCAACGCGATTCTGGCCCTGCTCGACCACCCGCACCAGCAAGAGGTCTTGCGCGACGACCCCGGAATCGCCTCGTCCGCAGTCGAGGAGTTCCTCCGCTACGAGGGATCCCTGACCACTCTGAACTGGCGGTTCGCCAAGCATGAGCTTGAGCTGGCAGGCACCGGGCTGCCCGCCGGGGCACCGGTCCTGGCGGGTGTCATGTCGGCCAACCGGGACGCCTCGCGCTTCCCGGACCCGGACAGGCTCGATCTCACGCGGAAGGACGTGCGGCACCTCGGTCTCGGCCACGGCATCCACAACTGCATCGGTGCGGCGATGGCGCGGTTGGTCGCCGAACTGGCCATTCCCGCGCTGGTGACACGTTTCCCGACGATAAGCCTCGCCGTCCCCAGAAGCGAGATCAACTATCGGCCGAGCTTCTTCGTCCGCAGTATCGAGGCGCTGCCGCTGACCGTCGGCTAGGACCTGTATCGAAGTCTGCTCCGGTGCGTGGGGCGGTTTGAGGGCGGGGAGTCGGAGAGGTCGTGTATCGACAACCAAGAGGTCTCCGGTATTTCGCTGATCGACCAAGAACAACCTGAATCCGGTGTCATCGCCTGAGCGCCATCCTCCTCTTCCCAGCGCCCGCGCCTCCCACCGGTGGCCTGACCTGCTGCCTGCGACGGGGTCGTCGGAGAAGACTCAGGGGTGAAGATAAGGGTCGACCCCTATATCGGAGACGCTCGTGCGAGCGGACGATCCTGAAGGGCGACTCCGTTGGGGTCGCTGCTCCTCGGCGGTGCACCAGCCCGCTGAAGCGGACGAGGGGAGGTGCCGGCATGGAAGACGCGTTCATCGAGATCGAGGTCGAGGTCGACGCGATCGAAGAGTTCAAGATTCCGTAGCTCACCTGGGGCGGGGCTCTCCCTGGGTTGTGGCATGTTCGCCCGATGGGCAGGCGATGCGACGGTCGGGGCAGACCAGCGCGACCTGCCTCCTTGGCAGAGACACCATCCCAGCCCGATCCCTGTGCGGGAGCGGACGGCACGCCCGTCCGCTCCCGCCTGTTCCTGCTCACGGATTCGATGGAAAGTCTCAGACCTGTTCGAAAGGGGACCCATGTACGTTCCCTCGTTCGCCGAGCTCGTCGGCGATGAAGACGATTTCTTCGCATATCACTTCAGCAAGGCTCCGTACGTCCGCCGTAACGCGCTCGCGGCGGACCCGAAAGAAGTCCTGTCGGTGGCCGACCTCGACGAGATCCTGCGGCAGGAGACTCTCCGGCCGCATCATCTGAGAATCGTCAAGGCGGGATCGCTCGTCAGCGACGAGACCTACGTGCGAACGAGTCACGGTCGCTCCGATGGCGCGATCGTCACCGAGAACGTCTACACGCAGTTCCGGTCGGGAGCCACGATCGTGTGGAACTCTGTACAGCATTTCCGGCGCAACCTGCGGGCGCTCGCCGAGACGGTGGCGGAGAAGCTCGCGGCCCCGACCGACGTCTTCGCGTTCCTGACACCGGCCGGAGGCCGCGGCTCGGTGCCGCACGATGACCGGGGAGACGTGTTTGTCCTGCAGCTCAACGGAACGAAGATATGGCGTGTCTGGCCGGCTCCGGAGATCCGGAGCGATGGTGCGGCCAGCTACAACACCGAATCGCTCGGGACGCCGGAGCTGGAGACAGCGTTGCAGCCCGGTGATGTCCTGTTCATTCCCCAGAACGCCCCGCATGTCGCGATGGCCGAGGACGCCGTCTCGCTGCATGTCTCGCTCACAGCGCAACCCGCAACCTGGTCGGCGCTTGTCCGGCTGACGGTGGATAAGATCATCGAAGACGGCGTCCGGTTGCGGACCTGTCCGCATCTGAGCGACGGAAACGTTCTGGCGCACGCCCAGCAGTTGAGAGGGGCGTTGGACGGGCTCGCCGACCGCCTCCGTCAGGTGGACGCCGAGCGGGAGATACGACGGCTCACGGCGCTGCACACGAGCCGCCCGAGCGCCCTGGACGAGCGAGCTTTCCACAGCATCGCGCGTATCGACGAGTGCCGTGAGACCAGCCGAGTCAGCCGCACGGATGCCGAGCTCACGTTCAGGAAGTCGGCGGACGGCCGGGTCGAGTTCGGCCTCGGCGGAGCGACGGTATCGCTTCCCGAGTCGGTGTCGAAGGCGCTTGACGCCATGGCGAGCGGCGACTCACTAATTGCTAGGGACTTTCTGTCCCGCGTCCGCCCCGAGGAGTCCGTCGAGGTCGTGAAGAAGCTCGCCCGCCTCGGGATCCTGGCGATCGAGCAGAAAGCGGCCAGGTGACGGGTGGCGGCGTTCATCAGGCCGGGCGCATCGACCACGACTGTGGGGCGAAGGACCGCACCACTGGAGGGTGGGGCCGGGTCAGGCGACCGTGGGGGTCGCCGGAGGGTGGGTGCGGGCGATGTCGAGTAGGGGGACTCCGCCGACGCGGGCGCCGATCGCGATGACGGCGGGTTCACTGAGATCAGTGATGACGCGAAGGGTGCGGGCGTTGAGGATCTCGACGTAGTCGACCTCGACATGGGCAACGGCGAGTTCGGCCAGCGCACGGTCACGGGCCAGTTGGGGATCGCGCATACCCGAGCTGGCGGTGTCCAGCGCGGCCCGCAGCGCGCTGGGTACGCAGCCGGCCCGCTCCCTGTGCTCGCCGAGATGGACGTTGCGGCTGGACATCGCAAGGCCGTCGCATTCACGCACGGTGGGAAGCACGACGATCTCAGCGGGGAGGTTGAGATCAGCCGCCATCCGCTCCACTGCGATCCAGTGCGGCAAATCCTTCTCGCCGAAGAACACCGTCGTCGGCTGCACGATGTTGAGCAGCTTGACGATGATTGTGCACATGCCCGTGAGCTGCCCGTCCATGCTCAGCTTCGTCTTCAGCAGTGTGTCGGCCAGCTCGCCCTCGACGGAGACCACGGTGGCGAAGCCCTTCGGATAGATCTCTTCCACCAAGGGGGCGAACAACATGTCCACGCCCTCGGCCTCTGCCATGGCGGCGTCGCGCCGCTCGTCTCGGGGGTAGCGGTCGAACACCGCCCGGTCGGGAAACTGCGAGGGGTTGACGAATAGCGACACCACCACGATGTCGTGTTGCTGACGTGCCGCGCGCATCAGCGACGTGTGCCCTTCGTGGAAGGCCCCCATCGTTGGCACGAATCCCACGGTGGAACCTGCGTCGGTGTGCTGCTTGAGCTCGGCGCGAAGCTCGGTTATCGTGCGCAGGATCTTCACTCGGCGTCTCCTATGTGGGTGGACGAGGGTTGCGAGTGCCCCTGGTGGCGGTGACGGCGGCGACAGGGGCGACCGCTTTCGACGGCAGCTCGTTGTGCCGGACCGCCGGCTGATGGTCGGATCGGTCAGAGCTCGGGCGGCGCCAGGCTCTGACCAGTAGCCCGGCCGTTGCCCGGCCATGGTGAAGGGGCGGATTCTCAGCGTCCGGGCCGGAGTATCGGCCTGGCGAGGGTGGCGGCCGGGCCCGAGCGGACCGGGTCGTTGCCTTTTCGAGACGGCGCTACACATCGATGATGTGACCATTACATGGAAGAGCCCGTGCGATATCAGGGAGAACCCTAAGACGGCTCCCCAGTTTCAAACCGCCCCAACGATGGATCGGCCCTGCGGGCTGGGCTGTGAAACGGAAGCGCCTCCCGTCCTGCGGCCAGGGTCTCTACCGATCCTTCTAGAGACCAGAAGCTGAGGGCAGGCTGAACGCGGTGGCGTGGAGTTTCGGGTATCTTCTAGGGGTTTTGCCCATGTCTTAGTTGTTGCCGGGTAACGAAACTGGCCGTATCGGCACGATGAGCGTGGCCGCAGTCTTCCCGCCTCGCCGTGCCGACAGGCTCCGGCCGGGTGTCTCAACGGACCTTAAAGGGTTTGTGGGGCCTCGCCGGGATCGCGCTAGTTCGGGGGTGAACCCGGTCCCGTAGCGCATGCACCCTCATCTCAGGAACAGGTGGGAATGACGATTCCCCCGACCGGACTTGACCGGCCAAAATTACAAGAATTTCCAGCGACCGATTCCGTCGTAGATCAGCGAAGTGGAGTTGATGATGAAAGGTAAATGGTGGCTGAAGCTGACCGCCGCCGTCATGGGCGCCGGTGTTCTCGCCCTCCCGCCCTCGCCCTCGGTCTCGGCCTCGCCCTCGGCCTCGGCCTCGGCGAAGGGATACCTCATCAAAATCACCTATGAGACGTACAAGCCGTACGATATCCACGACTGCCCCACGCCGTTGGATTCGGTGTCATGCAATCACCTGGAGATCTATGGACATATCCGGGCGCGGAAAATCAACGCACAGGGCACTTCCGACTCCTGGAATACCCGGTACCTGGCCGCCTTGTTCGACGAAAAAACGCCGTGGGACGAGTGCGAGATGGACTTGAACATCAACGGGGTCGCCTGGGGGCAGATGACGGAGCTGTCGGGAAAGATACCGGACAAGACTCTGAACACCACCAGGTGCATGAAGGGCGTGGACGACGGTGTCACGTACAACTGGGCCGACACTCCATTGTGCACCGGCGGTTATGACAAGCCATATCCATGGTGGTGCTACGCAAAGGGCATGAACTACATGATCCTCAAGGTCTTCCCCGGCGAGAGGATCAATGTTGACACCAACCTCAAGGACTACGACGAAACCAGCCCCAACGACCCTGTCTGCACGATAAACAAGACGTACGGGCCGTACAAAGACGCCGAGCTTCAGAATCTGAACGAGTGGCATACAGAGCATGACTGGTCTCACCGGGGCGACGCTCTGTGCGATGTCGAGATCTCCGTCACGACATACGGTACGTTGCCCTAGCCTGGCGCACACCGCCCTGGCCGCGTGCATAGTCACACCAACCCACAACTCGCCGACCCCACACGATCAGCTGCGAATTGGACCACTCCGCGGGACGTCACCCTGGGAGGGGGCCGCGAAGGTGAGCCGGTCGTCGGTAGGCGACGCGAGGTAACGGCTGGTCCGCGTAGGGTGATCTCCGCGTGCGGCCGGCGAGAAATTCGTTACGGGCGCCGTTCAGGTGTACTCAAGCGCGTTCTGAGGGCGCTGACAGGTTCAGTGGTTCCCTGCACACCTCCTTTTTCGCGTATCGCTTCATCCCTTAGGGCGAGGAGGCCGTTTTCGCGACTTGTCCGGAGGTGCAGCGTGTAGTGTCCGCGGTTCACCTGCTGGGGAGGTTGGCGAGTAGGGCGCCGAGCTCGTTCCGACGCCGCACCCCTAGTTTTTGGTAGGTGTTGGAGAGATGGACTTCCACGGTCTTCACCGTGACATAGAGGCGTTGGGCGATCTGGCGGTTGGTCAGGCCGGTCGCGGCGAGCCCGGCGACGCGTGTCTCGCTGGGGGTGAGTGCTTCGGGGCCG